>NZ_JBXAQU010000019.1:0-179164 GCF_058807535.1 Bradyrhizobium sp. GW821-FHT12B03 | reverse complement strand
TTCTGGAACCCCTTACCCTCGACCCGAGTCAATCCGTCGCACCAGATATGTGCATGCCCTAGGGCGAAGGCCGGGACCCATAACCACAGGGAGAGGTTTGGCGAAGACTTGCAGTTATCCTGCCTTCGCTCGGGATTAATACCGCATGCCACCGATAGATCACGCGGTATGGGTCCCGGCCTTCGCCGGGACGACACCGAGATTTGGATTCGGCTTACGAGGCCAGATCCAGCTTCGAGGCCACCGTCGAATCCGCATTCAGCCGGTAGATGATCGGCACGCCGGTGGCAAGCTCGCGCTTCAGGATGCCTTCGGGCGAGAGCTTTTCCAGCACCATGATCAGCGCGCGCAGCGAATTGCCGTGGGCGGCGACCAGCGTGCGCTTGCCGTTGAGAACGCCGGGCAGAATCTCCTGCACGTAATAGGGCAAAGCGCGCGCCAGCGTGTCCTTCAGGCTTTCGCCGCCGGGCGGCGGCACGTCGTAGGAACGGCGCCAGATCAGCACCTGGTCCTCACCCCATTTCTTGCGGGCGTCGTCCTTGTTGAGGCCGGAGAGATCGCCATAGTCGCGCTCGTTCAGCGCGAGGTTCTTCTCCGTGGGCAGACCCTTCTGGCCGAGTTCGCCGAGGATGAGGTCGAGCGTGTGCTGCGCGCGGGTCAGCACCGAGGTGTAGGCGACGTCGAACACGAGGCCCTGCGCCTTCAGCTTGCGGCCGGCCTCCGTGGCTTCCTTGACGCCAAGCTCGGTAAGATCGGGATCCTTCCACCCCGTGAACAGGTTCTTCAGATTCCATTCGCTCTGGCCGTGGCGGACGAGCACGAGAAGACGTTCGCTCATTGACTGCTTTCCGTTGCTTTCATTCGTTCAGATATCGGCGAGGCCGAGCACGTCGGCCATGGAGTAGTGCCCCGGCTTCTTGCCGTGCGCCCACAGCGCGGCCTTCAGCGCGCCGTGCGCGAACAGCATGCGGTCCTCGGCCTGATGCGACAGCGTCAGGCGCTCGAACGGGCCGAGGAAGCTGACGCTGTGGTCGCCGGCCGCGGTGCCGCCGCGCAAGGAGGCAAAACCGATGTCGCCGGGCTTGCGCGCCCCGGTGATGCCGTCACGGCCACGATCCGCATGCTCCTCGAGCGAGATGCCGCGGCCGCTGGCCGCGGCCTGGCCCAGCATCAGCGCCGTGCCCGAGGGCGCATCGATCTTCATGCGGTGATGGGTTTCGACGATCTCGATGTCGAAGCTCGCATCGAGCGCCTTGGCGACGCGCTTGACCACCGCGGCAAGCAGATTGACGCCCAGGCTCATATTGCCCGATTGCACCACGACCGCGCGGTTGGTGACGCTCTTGATCACGGCGTTGTCGGAGCCCGACAACCCGGTGGTGCCGACGACATGCACGATGCCGCGCTCGGCGGCGATTGCGACGTTGGCGATGGTCGCGGCCGGCACGGTGAAATCGAGGATGCCGTCGGCCTCCTTCGACATCGCCCAGAGATCGGCCGAGAGCTTGATGCCGTTGGCCGGCAGCCCTGCGAGCACGCCGGCGTCCTTGCCGAGCAGCTCCGAGCCCGGCGCCTCCAGCGCGCCGGCCAGCACCGCGCCTTTGCTCTCGGCAATCGCCCGCGTCAGCGCCCGGCCCATCCGGCCGCCGGCTCCAGCAACAATCAAGCGCATGTCGGACATGGTGTGATCCTCTCAGGTGCGTTGTAGCGGGGGGAGGCAGTTCCGGCAACCGAGGGGGCGTAAGTCGCGCAGGCGTACTCTTACCCTCCCCTGGAGGGGGAGGGTCGATCGCGCGCAGCGCGAGCGGGGTGGGGTGACGGTCTCTCCGCAACCAACAGTGCCCGAGTGGAGAGATCACCCCACCCCGCTGCGCATTCCGCTTCGCTGCATGCCCAGCGACCCTCCCCCTCCAGGGGAGGGAGATCGCCTCAGCCGTCCGAGGGCTGCGGGCCGTCATAGCCCTCGATGATGATGAGGTCGGCGACCGAGTGCGGCTGGCGCACCTTGATGTTGGCCTGGTATTCCGGCGAGTTGTAGCAGGCGATCGCGGTCTCGTAGTCCGGGAATTCGATCACGACGTTGCGGGTGCGGCTGGCGCCTTCGACGGTGGTGAACTTGCCGCCGCGGACGACGAAGCGGCCGCCCCATTTCTTGAAGATCGCACCATTGGCGACGACATAGGGCTTGTAGCCCTCGTCATTGTTCACGTCGACGCGTCCAATCCAGTAGGCTTTTGCCATTGTTCTTCTCCCTTGTTGACTAAGTCGATCAGCCGAGTGCTTGCGCGATCTCGGCCTGGATGGCGTCAGCCGCGGCCCTGGGGTCGGCGGCTTCGAGCACCGGCCGCCCGACGACGAGATAATCGGCACCCGCGGCGATCGCGCGGCCCGGCGTCATGATGCGCTTCTGGTCGCCACTCGGCGTACCCGCCGGCCGGATGCCGGGCGTGACGAGACTCATCTGATGGCCGACGATCTTGCGCAAGGCGCCCACCTCCTCGGGCGAGGAGACGAGCCCGTCGACACCGAGCACCTGCGCCTGCTGCGCGCGTGCTTCGACCAGCTCGGAGACGCCGAGCCGGTAGCCGGCCGCGTGCAGGTCATCGTCATTGTAGGAGGTCAGCACGGTGACCGCGAGAATCTTCAGGCCCGATCCGCCGCGCCCTTCGACGGCTGCCTTCATGGTCTGCGGATAGGCGTGCACGGTGAGGAAGGTCGCGCCCAGCCTGGCCACGCTCTCCACACCGCGCGTCACGGTGTTGCCGATGTCGTGCATCTTGAGATCGGCGAACACCTTCTTGCCCTTGTCGGCGAGCTTGCCGATCAGCGGCAGGCCGCCGGCATAGGCCAGCTGATAGCCGATCTTGTAGAACGTGACGCTGTCGCCGAGCCTTGCGACCATCGCCTCCGCGGCATCAACGCTGGACAGATCGAGCGGAACGATCAGGCGGTCTTTCGGGGCGATCTCGGCTGGCGTCATGTCACCTCACATCATGCGTTGGGAAATGTCGATCAACTGCGCTACCAACTCCTTCAACGCGGCGACATCGCCCTCGTTCTTCAGCCTGTCCATATCGTCATAGGCCTGATCGGCAAAGGCGAGCGTGAGCTGACTGGCAATCACATTGGCGTGGCAGGAGGTCAGGATCAGCCGCAACGCCTGGAGCGCGCGGGCCGTGCCGAGCCGGCTCTGCGAGGCGCCGGCGAGCGCGAAGGGGCGGTTGCGAAACACCTCGCCGCGCGCCTCGTGCAGCTCGTGCACGCGGCTGACCCAGTCGATCGCGTTCTTCAGCAGCGGCGGCACCGAGGCATTGTATTCGGGCGAGACGATCAGCACGCCGTGATGCGCGCCGATCATGCGCTTGAGGTTGATTGCGTGCTTGGGCACGCCTGATTTGGCCTGGAGATCGCCGTCGTAGATCGGCAACGGAAAATCGGCGAGCGAGATGCGGGTGATGTCGACGCCCGCCTTGGCGAATTCATGGGCGGCGACCGCCGCCAGCTTCGCATTGTGCGAGCCGGTGCGCAGCGAGCCGGGAATGATCAGGATTCTGGGTGCGGACATCCGATCCAATGCGTTCGGCGAAACGAGCCCGCCGCGCAAAGAAAGGACGGCAGCGGAATTAGTCCTTGCGATACACCCAGACGCGGGCCGGCGGAAGGTTCATCCAGATCCGTTCCGAGGCCTCTGTGGACACGCCGGGCAGCGATTTCGGGATCGGCGGGATCACCGCATAGGTGAACTGGACGAAAGGTGCGCCGGGCGCAAGCGCCGTGAAAGCATCGCGAATGAGCCGCAGCCGCGTCAGCATCGGTTTTGTGACGAGCGGCAGGCCCGAGACGACCGCAGAGGCCGGCGCACTCAGCACGTTCCAGAGCGTGTCGCGCAGGCGATAGGCATCGCCCTGCACGACCTTGGCCTGCGGATAACGGTCGCGCAGCAGAGCGCAGAAGCCGGGATTGTATTCGACGAGAACGAGACGCTTCTGATCGACGCCGCGCTCGACCAGGGCCGACGTGATCGCACCGGTGCCGGGTCCGAGCTCGACCACCGGAGCGTCTGAATTGACGTCGACGTAATGAGCCATGGTCCGGGCCAGGAGCTTGCCCGACGGCATCACCGCGCCCATGTGGAGGGGCTTTTCGATCCACGATCTGAGAAAGCGCACCTCATCGTCGAGACGAGGCTTCTTCAACGCACGCGCGGACGATGGCAATGGCATGTCGGGACCGGACGGGACCGCGGGACCGCGGCGTGTCAGAAAATGGTCATAAAGACGTATAGGCCGAAACCGATACGGTCAAGACGGGTCAATTCGCCCGATTACCGAAGAAATCCTTGACCTTGGCGAAGAAACCCTCGGACTCCGGCTGGGTATTGCCGGAGGAGAGCTTTTCGAACTCGGCCAGCAATTCCTGCTGCTTTTTGGTGAGATTCTGCGGGGTTTCGACCACGACCTGAACGTACATGTCACCCGTCTGGCGCGAGCGCAGCACCGGCATGCCTTTTGATGCAATGCGGAATCGACGGTTGGACTGGGTCCCGGCTGGCACCTTCACCTTGGCCTTGCCCTTCTCGATGGTCGGCACCTCGAATTCGCCGCCAAGGGCGGCCGTCACCATCGAGATCGGCACCCGGCAATGCAGATCGGCGCCGTCGCGCTGGAAGAACTGGTGCTGGGCCAGCGACAGGAAGATGTAGAGGTCGCCGGGCGGACCGCCGCGAACACCGGCCTCGCCTTCACCGGCGAGCCTGATCCGTGTGCCGTCCTCGACTCCCGGGGGAATGTTGACCGACAGATTCCGCTCACGGGTCACCCGGCCCTGGCCCGAGCAGGACGGACAGGCGTCCTCGATCATCTGGCCGCGGCCCTGGCAGCCCGGGCAGGTCCGTTCCAGCGTGAAGAAGCCCTGCGACTGCCGCACGCGGCCGGCGCCGCCGCAGCTCGAGCAGGTCTTCGGCTTTGTGCCGGCCTTGGCGCCGATACCCGAGCAGGCCTCGCAGGTGACCGAGACCGGAATCTCGATCTGCGCGGTCTTGCCGCCAAAGGCTTCCTCGAGCGTGATTTCCATGTTGTAGCGCAGGTCGGCGCCGCGCTCGCGGCCGCCGCGGCCGCGCTGTCCGGCCATGCCGAACAGGTCTTCGAAAATGTCGGAGAAGGAGGAGGCGAAGCCCGCGCCGAAACCGGCGCCGCCGCCAGGACCGCCCTGCTCGAAGGCCGCATGACCGAAGCGGTCATAGGCGGCGCGCTTGTCCTTGTCCTTGAGGACCTCGTAGGCCTCGTTGATTTCCTTGAACTTGACTTCGCTGGTGTCGTCCCCGGGATTGCGGTCGGGGTGAAATTTCATCGCAAGCTTGCGAAAGGACGATTTCAATGCGGAATCGTCAGCGGTGCGTTCGACTTCGAGGGTTTCGTAATAGCAGCGCTTGGTGGACGTGGACATGTTCAACTCGGTCTATCCAATCGCGATTCAAGTCGGAGCGAAACAACGCCGCCACGCGACGATATAGGCACCCCTCCGCCTTGCGGCAGAGGGCAGCGCGGCGTGGTTCAGGATAACGGCTGGAAATTGATCGATCGTAACGGGGGCGATCGTAACAGAACCTTGCCCCGCCCGGCCCGGCACGAAGGCCTCCCCCGCGAAGGGGGAGGCCGAAGAAGCGTGTGGGGTCCAAGCCGTCCGCATCATCACCCTCTTGGGGATCAGGCGGACTTCTTGTTGTTCTTGTCGTCGTCGACCTCGGTGAACTCCGCGTCGACAACGTCGTCCTTGGCCGCATCCTTCTTGGCGTCGGCCTCGGCCTGCTGCTTGTACATGGCCTCGCCGAGCTTCATCGAAGCCTGCGCCAGCGTCTGGGTCTTGGCCTTGATCGCCTCGGCATCGTCGCCCTTCAGCGCTTCCTTGAGGTCGCTGACGGCATCCTCGATGGCGCGGCGCTCGGTCTCGGCAACCTTCGAACCGTGTTCGGCCAGGGCCTTCTCGGTCGAATGCACCAGACCATCCGCCTCGTTCTTGGCGGTGACGGCCTCGCGGCGCTTCTTGTCAGCCTCGGCGTTGGCCTCGGCGTCCTTCACCATCTTCTCGATGTCGGCTTCCGACAGGCCGCCGGAGGCCTGGATGCGGATCTGCTGCTCCTTGCCGGTGGCCTTGTCCTTGGCCGAGACGTTGACGATGCCGTTGGCGTCGATGTCGAAGGTCACCTCGATCTGCGGCATGCCGCGCGGGGCCGGCGGAATGCCCATCAGGTCGAACTGGCCGAGCATCTTGTTGTCGGCCGCCATTTCACGCTCGCCCTGGAAGACGCGGATGGTGACCGCGTTCTGGTTGTCCTCGGCGGTCGAGAACACCTGGCTCTTCTTGGTCGGGATCGTGGTGTTGCGGTCGATGATACGGGTGAACACGCCGCCCAGCGTCTCGATGCCCAGCGACAGCGGGGTCACGTCGAGCAGCAGCACGTCCTTGACGTCGCCCTGGAGCACACCGGCCTGGATCGCGGCGCCGATCGCCACGACTTCGTCCGGGTTGACGCCCTTGTGCGGCTCCTTGCCGAACAGCTGCTTCACGACTTCCTGGACCTTCGGCATGCGCGACATGCCGCCGACCAGCACCACTTCGCCGATCTCACCGGCGGTGACGCCGGCGTCCTTCAGCGCCTTGCGGCAGGGCTCGACGGTCTTCTGGACGAGGTCGTCGACCAGCGCTTCGAACTTGGCGCGGGTGAGCTTCATCGTCAGATGCTTCGGGCCGGTCTGGTCCGCGGTGATGAAGGGCAGGTTGATTTCGGTCTGCGTCGTCGACGACAGCTCGATCTTGGCCTTTTCAGCGGCTTCCTTCAGGCGCTGCAACGCGAGCTTGTCGTTGCGCAGGTTGATGCCCTGCTCCTTCTGGAACTCGTCGGCCAGATAGCCCACGAGGCGCATGTCGAAGTCTTCGCCGCCGAGGAAGGTGTCGCCGTTGGTCGACTTCACCTCGAACACGCCGTCGCCGATTTCGAGAATGGAGATATCGAACGTGCCGCCGCCGAGATCGTACACGGCGATCGTGCCGGTCTTGGTCTTGTCCAGGCCATAGGCGAGCGCAGCCGCGGTCGGCTCGTTGATGATGCGGAGAACTTCAAGGCCCGCGATCTTGCCGGCGTCCTTGGTCGCCTGGCGCTGGGCGTCGTTGAAGTAGGCGGGAACGGTGATGACGGCCTGGTCGACCTTCTGGCCGAGATGGGCTTCCGCGGTCTCCTTCATCTTCTGCAAGATGAACGCCGAGACCTGCGAGGGCGAATAGGTCTGGCCGTCGGCCTCGACCCAGGCGTCGCCGTTGGAAGCCTTCACGATCTTGTAGGGAACGAGCTTCTTGTCCTTCTCGACCATCGGGTCGTCGTAGCGGCGGCCGATCAGGCGCTTCACTGCGAAGAAGGTACGCTCGGGATTGGTGACGGCCTGGCGCTTGGCCGGCTGGCCGACGAGGCGCTCACCGTCGTCAGTGACGGCGACGATCGAAGGCGTCGTGCGCATGCCCTCGGAATTCTCGATGACTTTGGCGTTTTTGCCATCCATTACGGCGACGCACGAATTCGTGGTGCCGAGGTCGATCCCAATGACCTTTCCCATGGTCCTGATATCCTTCTTTTTGCGGCAGGTTGGTTGGGCCCAGAAGGCACCCGAACCGAAACCCCCTAAGATCAAACATTCGCGATATTGCGATGGTTGACGCTCATATAGGAGGGTGGGAGGGGCCCGCAAGGACCGAAACTACGTTTCGGCCGTGAAAACATTGGGTTTTGGAAGATCATATCCGGGCTCAACCGCCCTTGCGGGTGAGGAATTATTAACAGGTTCGGGCTTCGGCAAGCTCCCGTTACCGCAATCCGCCCCTCCCTGTTGCGGCAAGGCCAAACCCGCTAAAAGGCGGACCGGCCGGAGCGCCGCACCAGGCTGCTTCGCGCGACAATGCGGCCCGGTGGCCGACCATCGAACGGCCTCAATGTGAACCAATCAGAGTGCCCATGAAGCTGATCCGCCCCCTCGCCGCGCTCGCCCTGCTCATTGCCTCCGGGCTTCCGGCCCTCGCCGCCGACGCCGTTTTCCCGCCCGGACTTCGCCTCGGCATGGTGCCGTTGGTCGGCCTCAGCACGGCCAAGACCTTCCCTGGCTTCGAGAGCGAGGACGGCAACGTCAAGGTGCTGATCACCGAGCTGCCGCCGGCGGCCTATGGCGAGGTCGTGAGCGCCTTCAATGCCACCCCCGGCGGCGCCAATGGCGTCAAGCAGGACAAGGTCGAGACCCCCGCGGGCCTTGCCTACTTCACCACCGAGAGCGGCAAGGCCGGCGATACCCCGGTGAAGCGCTATTCGATGATCGTGCCCGGCGCCGGCTTCTCCGGCTATGTCGCGGTGCAGATCCCGGAGAATGCGACCAAGATCTACACCGACGAGGCGGTGCGGCAGATGTTCGCGAGCGCCACCACCCGCAAGCAGGTCTCGGCCGAAGAGCAGATCGCGCTGATGCCGTTCAAGATCACCGATCTCGCCGACTTCAAGGACATCCGCACGCTGGCGCCGGGCTCCAGCATCATCCTGGCCGACGGCAACGAGAGCGCAGGCTATGAGTCGAAGCCGTTCATGATCCTCGGCCTGATCGGCGCCACCCCGCAATCCGCCGACGACCGCGCCCGCTTCGCCCAGGAGGCGGCGCTCCAGATCCCCGGCGTGCGCGAGTCGCGCGTCACCATGTCCGAGCCGATCCGCATCAACGGCCAGCAGGGCTTCGAGACCCGGATCGACGGCGTCAGCGGCAAGGACAAGACGCCGGTGACCGTGGTGCAGTGGATCCGCTTCTCGGGCGGCGGCGCCTCGCTGCGCATCATCGCCAGCGCCCCGCGCGACCAGTGGTCCACCGCCTTCACCCGCTTCCGCGCCGTGCGCGACGGGATTCAGCCGAAGGGCTAGGCGACGGCAGTCCAGCACACTCGGTGTCGTCCCGGCGGAGGCCGGGACCCATAATCACAGGGAGTGGTTGCAGTACGATCTGGTAACTCCGAGTCCTCGTTAAACTATTGCTGCGGCGTATGGGTCCGGGCCTTCGCCGGGACGACGACCTGAGCTAGCAGCCCATGCACTCACCAGAGCCGGCTGCATTTTCGGGCTTCTGTTCGTATACGAACGGAACTAGGCTTCGCCAGTTGGATCATCCTGGAGGGAGGCGGACATGCTGGATCGGCGACAAATTTTGGCGGCGCTGGGGACGACGGCGCTGGCGACCCTCGCGCCAACCGCGCTGTTTGCAGCCGCATCGATCAAGCCGGACGATGCGTCCGCGCTTCTGGTGATCGACGTGCAGAACTGCTTCCTGCCGGGCGGCAGCCTCGCGGTGAAGGAAGGCGAGCAGGTCGTTCCGGTCATCAACAAGATGGCGAAAGCGTTTGCGAACGTGGTGATGACGCAGGACTGGCACACGCCCGGCCACGTTTCGTTTGCGTCGGTCCACTCGGGCAAGAAGCCGTTCGAGACCGTCGACCTGCCCTACGGCAAGCAGGTGCTGTGGCCCGACCATTGCGTGCAGGGCACCGACGGCGCGGCGCTGTCCAAGGATCTTGCGATCCCGCACGCCGAGCTCATCATCCGCAAGGGTTTTCACAAGGACGTCGACAGCTATTCGGCCTTCCTCGAAGCCGACGGCAAGACCTCGACGGGCCTTGCCGGCTATCTGAAGGGCCGCAAGATCAAGCGCGTCTTCGTCGCTGGCCTCGCGACGGACTTCTGCGTCGCCTGGACTGCGCTCGACGCGCGCAAGGCGGGCTTTGAAGTCTATGTCGTGGAAGACGCTTGCCGCGGCATCGACAATCAGGGCTCGCTGGCAAAGGCCTGGGCCGATATGGCCAAGGCTGGCGTGAAGCGGATCCAGTCTGCGGATATCGCGGTGAGCGCGTAGTCGACGCGGAAAACTGTCAGACCCTCATCCTGAGGAGCGCGCTTCTTCGCGCGCGTCTCGAAGGATGAAGGCCGAGCTGTTACATCATGGCCCTCATGGTTCGAGACGCCGCGCAAGGGCGCGGCTCCTCACCATGAGGTCTGAGAGCCTAGTTCGCCGCGCTGTTCGGCTCGTTGGTGTTGGCCGCAGGCGCGGCCTTTGCACCGCCCTTGGCGACGCCAACCAGAGCCGGGCGCAGCACGCGCTCGCCGATGGTGTAGCCGGCCTGCATGACCTGCACGACGGTGCCGGCAGGCACTGACGGATCCGGCACCTCATACATCGCCTGCTGGAAGTTCGGATCGAACTTCTGGCCCTGCGGATCGAACTTCTTCACGCCGTGCTTTTCCAGTGCGTTGAGCAGCGAGCGCTCGGTGAGCTCGACGCCTTCGATCAGCGAGGTCAGGCCGGGATCGGCTGCGGCACGGGCCTCGGCGGGAACCGCATCGAGCGCGCGCTGCAGATTGTCGGCGATGTCGAGCACGTCGCGGGCAAAGCCGGTGATGCCATAGAGACGGGCGTCAGCGACCTCCTTGGTGGTGCGCTTGCGCAGATTCTCCATCTCGGCCAGCGTCCGCAGCATGCGGTCGCGCGCCTCGGCGGCTTCCTTCTGCAACGTCTCGACCGAGCCCGGCTCGGGATCGTCGGGCATGATGTAGGGCTTCGACACCACGGGCTCGCCGGTCGGCGCGCTCGTGTCTTCGGGTTGCCGGTCTCGATCGGTCATCGGCTCTCTTTTCGAATTCGTCGGAGGGATTTTTCTGGCCCGGATATCGTGCTTCGGGCGCCGAAAATCAAGCGCCCGTGATCGGCCCAAATGCCGGTCAGCCCCCCAGAAGGCGGCTGACGATGCGGGCGGCATAGTCCACGGTCGGGATCACACGGGCATAATTCAGCCGCGTCGGCCCGATCACGCCCAGGACGCCGACGATGTGGCCGGCGGCATCCCGATAGGGCGAGATGATGGTGGAGGACCCCGACAGCGAGAACAACTTGTTCTCGGAGCCGATGAAGATCCGCACGCCTTCCGCGGTCTCGGCCCGGCCGAGCAGGTCGATCACGCCGCGCTTGGTCTCGAGATCGTCGAACAGCAGGCGCACCCGCTCCAGATCCTCCAGCGCGTGCAGATCTTCCAGCAAATTGGCGTGGCCCCGGACGATGAGCTGGCGGTCCTCGTTCTCGCCGCCGGACCAGCTGGCGATCCCGGCCGAAATCACCTTCTGCGTCAGCTGATCGAGCTCGGCGCGGGCCTCCCCGAGCGCGGTCTCGAGCTCGAGCCGCGCCTCGGCCAGGGTCCGGCCGCGAATCCGCGAATTGAGGAAATTGCCGGCCTCGGTGATCGCGGAAGAGGGAACCCCGGGGGGCAGCGTCAGCACGCGATTCTCGACCTGGCCATCCTCGCCGACCAGGATCACCAGCGCCTTTTCCGGTTCCAGGCGGACGAATTCGATGTGTTTGAGCCGCGCATTGGATTTCGGCGTCAACACCACGGCGGCGGCGCGGGTCAGGCCCGACAGCCGCGTCAGCGCCTGGTCCAGCGCCGCCTCGACCGATTGCGCCTGGCCGACGGAGGTGAGCTGGCTCTGAATCGACTGCCGCTCGGCTTCATTGAGGTCGCCAACCTGCATCAGGGCATCGACGAAGAAGCGCAGGCCGAGTTCCGTCGGCAGCCGGCCGGCGGAGGTATGCGGGGCATAGATCAGGCCGAGCTGTTCCAGGTCGGCCATGACGTTGCGGACCGAGGCCGGCGACAGCGGCATCGCGATCAGGCGCGAGATATTGCGCGAGCCCACGGGCTCGCCGGTCGCGAGATAGCTTTCGACAATTTGACGAAAGATGTCGCGGGAACGCTCGTTGAGCTGGGCGAGGCCTGCGCGCGGCGCGATCAGATGGATCGGATCGTGATGGGCCACAGACGGCAACTCCTCTCAGGTGCTCATAATCTGTCCATCCGGGAGGCGACTGACAAGCGGGGTTTTGCACTTGGCTGGGGACCGAAAAGGCCTTGCCGCCCACCCTCACCCCACCTACAAGCACCGCGAATAGGCTTTTCCCGAGAGTTTTGGAGGATTTCCCATGCGGCCAAGCCGCCGTGCGCCCGACGAATTGCGCCCCGTGACGCTGGAGCGCGGCGTGGTCAAATATGCGGAAGGCTCGTGCCTGGTGAAATTCGGCGACACCCACGTGCTGGTCACCGCCACGCTGGAAGACCGCCTGCCGCCGTGGCTCAAGGGCCAGGGCCGCGGCTGGGTCACTGCCGAATACGGCATGCTACCGCGCGCGACCTCGGAACGCACCCGCCGCGAGGCCTCTGCCGGCAAGCAGAGCGGCCGCACCGTCGAGATCCAGCGCCTGATCGGCCGCAGCTTGCGCACCATCGTCGATCTCGAAGCGCTCGGTGAGCGCCAGATCACGGTCGATTGCGACGTGCTCCAGGCCGATGGCGGCACGCGCACGGCCTCGATCACCGGCGCCTGGGTCGCGCTCGCCGACTGCATCAACTGGATGAAGGCGCGCAACATGATCAAGGCCAAGGTGCTGCGCGACAACGTCGCCGCGATCTCCTGCGGCATCTACAACGGCACGCCCGTGCTCGATCTCGACTATGCCGAGGATTCGGAAGCCCAGACCGATGCCAATTTCGTCATGACGGGCGACGGCCGCATCATCGAGGTGCAGGGCACCGCGGAACGCGAGCCGTTCACGCAGGACGAGTTCCTTGCGCTGATGGCGCTGGCCCAGAAGGGCATTGCACGTCTCGTGGACTTGCAGAAACTGGCTGTCGCGTAGTCAATAGGCCCATGCACCGCCGAATCACCGGAAAGCTCGTCATCGCCACCCACAATCCCGGCAAGCTCGCCGAGATGAAGGAGCTTTTGGCGCCTTACGGCATCGAGGCGGTGTCGGCCGGCGAACTCGGCCTTCCCGAGCCTGATGAAACCGGCAACGATTTCCGCAGCAACGCCGCGATCAAGGCGATCGCGGCGGCGCAGGCGACCGGGCTGCCGTCCTTTGCCGATGATTCCGGCATCGTGGTCGACGCGCTCGACGGCGCGCCCGGCATTTTCTCCGCGCGCTGGGCCGGACCGAGCAAGGATTTCAATGCCGCGATGACGCGGATCGAACGGCTGTTGCAGGAACGCGGCGCGACCACGCCCGACAAGCGCAAGGCTCACTTCGTCTCCGCGCTCTGCGTCGCCTGGCCCGACGATCATCTCGAAGAGGTCGAGGCACGCGCCGACGGCACGCTGCTCTGGCCGCCGCGCGGCACCGCCGGTTTCGGCTACGACCCGATGTTCCTGCCCGACGGTCACAGCCGCACCTTCGGTGAGATGACCAGCATCGAGAAGCACGGCCTGCCGCCGCTCGGCCTTGGCCTGTCGCACCGCGCCCGTGCCTTCGTGAAACTGGCGGAGATCTGCCTTGAGCCGCGCTAGAGCGTTTTCGAGCGAAGTGGATACCGGTTCGCGCCAGGAAAACGCGTCAAAACAACAATCCGAAGCCTTCGGCGTCTACGTGCATTGGCCGTTCTGCCTGTCGAAGTGCCCCTATTGCGACTTCAACAGCCACGTCCGCCACGCCGCGATCGACGAAGCACGCTTCGCCTCCGCCTTCGCGCGCGAGATCGAAACGACCGCGCAGCGCGCGCCCGGCCGCGAGGTCACCTCGATCTTCCTCGGCGGCGGCACGCCGTCCCTGATGCAGCCGGCGACCGTCGGCGCGGTGCTCGATGCCATCGGCAAGCACTGGAAAGTCGCTGGCGACGTCGAGGTCACGCTGGAAGCAAACCCCACCAGCGTCGAGGCCACGCGCTTTGCCGGCTATCGCTCAGCCGGCGTCAACCGTGTCTCGCTCGGCGTGCAGGCGCTCGACGACGCCTCGCTGAAGGCGCTCGGCCGCATGCACAGTGCGCGCGAGGCGCTCGATGCCGTCGCCATCGCACGCCGCTCGTTCGATCGTTATTCGTTCGACCTGATCTACGCCCGCCCCGACCAGACGCCGGCGATGTGGGCCGACGAGTTGCGTCTCGCGATCGACGAAGCCGCCGAGCATCTGTCGCTCTATCAATTGACCATCGAGGAAGGCACGCCGTTCTTCGGCCTGCACCAGGCCGGCAAATTGAAGACGCCGGACGAGGCGGTCGCGCGCGCGCTCTACGACGTCACGCAGGAAACCTGCGACAAGCTCGGCCTGCCCGCCTACGAGATTTCAAATCACGCGCGGCGCGGTGCCGAGTGCCGGCACAATCTGGTCTACTGGCGCGGCGAGGAATATGCCGGCATCGGACCCGGCGCACACGGCCGGCTCGACATCGACGGCATCAGGCACGCCACCGCCACAGAGAAGCGTCCCGAAGCCTGGCTGATGCGGGTCGAGAGCAACGGCCACGGTGTCGTCACCGACGACCTCCTCAACAGTGAAGAACGCGCCGACGAATTCTTGCTAATGGGACTGCGTCTGGCCGAAGGCATCGACCCCGAGCGCTACAAAGCGCTCTCCGGCCGCCCGCTCGATCCCAAACGCATCGCGCTGCTGCGCGAGGAGGGTGCTATCACAGTCGATGCGACGGGACGCCTGCGCGTGACCAGCAGCGGATTCCCGGTGCTGGATGCGGTGGTTGCAGACCTCGCGGCGTAAATTTGAGCCAAATCGGCGATGCGCTCCCTCGCCCGCTTGCGGGAGAGGGTTGGGGAGAGGGTGTCTCCGCAACGGGACAACCCCCAGAGGACAGAACCCTCACCCGGCGCTACGCGCCGACCTCTCCCGCAAGCGGGAGAGGTGAACCATCAAGCCCCGAAACTCTTCGGCGAGCCCGCCACCGCAACACCGCCGCCGGTCGTCACCTTCATCACCGCGAGCCCGCGTTCATTGGTGCCGTCGGCGCGGAAGCGGAACAGGCCGTCGATGCCGGCGAAGCCAGAGGGGTTGGTGAGCACGTCGGACGAGAAGCGCGTGGTGCCTTGCGTACGCGCGAGCGCGGCGACGAGGGCGACCGCGTCATAGGCGAGCGTCGCGGTGCGGATCGGCTCGGCGCCGTATTTGGTGCGGTAGCGGCCGGAAAACGCGCGAAAACCGGCCGGATCCGGCGCGGCGTAGAGACCGCCTTGCAAGCTTGAGTTCGCGTAGACGCGCGGATTGTCCCACAGACCGGTGCCGAGCAATTGGATGTTGCGCAGGTTCGCGCCCGCGGCGGTCATCGCATCTGCCACCGTGACCACGGCATCACCGTCATCGGCGATGAACAGCGCATCCGCGCCGCCGAGCTGCTGCGCCACGGTGCGCGCCGGCGTGGCGCGATCGGCGCCATATTTCTCGAACGCGACGATGCGCCCGCCGCGCCGCGGTACCGCCGCCTTCACCGCGGCTTCGACCACGTTGCCATAAGCGTTGTCGGGCACGAGCACGGCGACGGAGCGCTTTCCGATGCTGGCGGAATATTCGACGATGCGGTTGACGTCGGACTCCGGCAGGAAAGAAAGCAGATAGACGCCGCGACCGGCGATGCTGGAATCGGTCGAGAACGCGATCACCGAGATGCCGCGCGTGCGCGCGACCTGCGCCACGGCCGGCACCGACTGCGCGAACAGCGGCCCCAAAATGATCTCGGCGCCTTCGTCGACCGCCTGCTGCGCGCCGGCCTGCGCGCCTTGCGGGCTGCCATTGTCGTCCTTGATCAGGAGCTGGATGTTCGGGTTCTGGAATTCGGCCAGCGCCATTTCGGCGGCGTTGCGCATGGATTGCGCGGCAAGGCCGGCATTGCCGGCGGCCGAGAGCGGCAGGATCACGGCGACCTTCACCCCGCCGGTGCCGGCGGTGGTGGCCTGCTGCGGCGGGCCGGCCGGCTGGGCCGGGGGCGGGGAGCTGAAGAACGGGTTGGAGAACTGGCTGAGACTCTGCTGCACGCCGGCGCAGGCCGACAGCAAGGGCGCGCCGAGCAACAGGCCAAGCGCGCTCCGCCGGGTCGCCCCTGACAATCGGGGCCCCTGAACGGGAAACTTCGGATCACGCGGGCCCATGGCAGCTTCTCTTTTGACCGACGATCGCCAGCCGGTCACAACATTCTTTGCCGCGACACAAGCCGCGGATTCAGGCATATTGTCGGCAAATAGTTAACCAAAACAAAAGGATAATGACCGCCTAACACGACCGCACCTCGAGTCCCGGCCAGCTGTCCACCGTCCGCAACCCAGCATCAAGGCGGCGTTTCCGCCGCGAATATGGCGCTGACGCTGCATTCCCTCGGGAATGTGATGCCGGATGGATCACATTCCAGTCCTCTTCAGTCCTTGCCTGTCCCTTGGCCGAGCCGCGATCTTTTTCGGAGGACCGGTTCCCAGCCCCTGATATCATGCCTAAGTTCGGTTCATTATGCGCGCAAAGCCGGCCCCGATAAATACGCCTGAAGGCACAGACGCCGCCCCGCGCGGCTTCTCCATCGATGCCCAGCGTCTTGCAGCGCCGAAAGCGGCCGCGGGCCTCCATCTGGTCGCGACCCCCATCGGCAATCTCGGCGACATCACGCTGCGCGCGCTTCAGACGCTCGCCGGGGTCGATGTCATCGCCTGCGAGGACACCCGCATCACGCGGCGCCTGACCGAGCGCTACGACATCTCCGCGCAGCTCAAGCAATATCACGAGCACAACGCGGAAGCCGCGCGTCCAAAGATCCTGGAGCGGCTTTCGCAGGGCGGCTCGATCGCGCTGGTATCGGATGCCGGCACGCCGCTGATCTCGGACCCCGGCTACAAGCTGGTGCGCGAGGTCTGCGCGGCCGGATATGCCGTCTACGCGCTGCCCGGCCCCTCCTCGGTGCTGGCGGCGCTATCGGTCGCGGCGCTGCCGACCGACCGCTTCTTCTTCGAAGGCTTTTTGCCGTCGAAATCAGCCGCGCGAAAATCGCGCCTTGCCGAGCTTGCGCGCATCGATGCGACGCTGGTGATGTTCGAGTCCGGCAACCGCGTGCGGGACACGCTCGCCGAGCTCGCCGAGATCATGGGGACGCGCGAGGCCGCGATCTGCCGCGAGCTGACCAAGCTGCATGAAGAGATTTCGCGCGCGACGCTGAGCGACCTGGCGCGCGACGCTGAGGGGCTGGAGACGCGCGGCGAATTCGTGCTGGTGATCGCACCGCCTGCGGCGGATGCTGAAATGCTGACATCGGATGCGCTCGACGATCTGCTGCGCGCGCAGCTGGCCACGCACAGCGTCAAGGACGCCGTCGCCCATGCCGTCGCGCTGTCGGGCCGGCCGCGGCGCGAGGTCTATGCCCGCGCGCTCGAGCTCGCAAAAGATTTGCGGGGCGGCGATGGCGAAGACTGAGGGCGCGGAACCGAAAGTCGCCTCGCCCGAGCGCGTCGCCGCGTTCCGCACCGGCATCTCCGCCGAAAGCCGCGCCGCCGCCTATCTCATGGCCAAGGGCTATCGCATCCTCGCCAAACGCTATCGCACCCCGCATGGCGAGATCGACCTCGTGGCGCGCCGGCGCAATTTGATCGCCTTTGTCGAGGTCAAGGCCCGCCCCAGCCTTGATGAGGCTGCCTATGCCGTGACGCCGCGCCAGCAGCAGCGCATCATCAATGCCGCGCAAGGCTGGCTCGTAGCGCATCCCGAGCATGCCGAATTCGAATTGCGATTCGACGCCATGCTGATTGCGCCGCGCTCACTTCCACGCCATGTGTTGGCGGCATTCGACGCCTCGACCTGAAAGGCAGACCATGAAACTGAACGTCGCCGTCCAGATGGACCCCATCGCCCGCATCAACATCAAGGGCGATTCCACCTTCGCGCTGCTGCTGGAAGCGCAGAAGCGCGGCCATGGCCTGTCCTATTACACACCCGACAAGCTCTCGATGGTCGGCGAGGAGATCGTCGCGCCCGTCCAGCTCCTCACCGTGCGGGACGAGCCCGGCAACCATTTCACCCTCGGCGAGCCCAAGCGCGAGGCGCTGAACGGCTTCGACGTGGTGCTGCTGCGCCAGGACCCGCCGTTCGATCTCGCCTACATCACCTCGACGCACTTCCTGGAGCGGATCCATCCGAAGACGCTGGTCGTCAACGATCCGGCCTCGGTGCGCAACGCGCCGGAAAAGCTGTTCGTGATGAACTTTCCGCAGCTGATGCCGCCGACGCTGATCTCGCGCGACCCCGACGAGATCAACGCGTTCCGGGACAAGCACGGCGCCGTCGTGATGAAGCCGCTGCACGGCCATGGCGGCGCGGCGGTGTTCCGCGTGATGCCGCAGGACATGAATTTCGGCTCGCTGTTCGACATGTTCTCGGTCACCTTCAAGGAAGCCTGGGTGATCCAGCAGTTCATCCCCGAGGTGAGGCACGGCGACAAGCGCATCATCCTGGTCAATGGCGAGTTCGCCGGCGCGGTGAACCGCGTGCCCGCCGCCGACGACCTTCGCTCCAACATGGTGCGCGGCGGCGCCGCGCAGGAGACCGAGCTGACGCCCCGCGAGCGCGAGATCTGCGCCACCGTCGGCCCGGCGCTGCGCGAGCGCGGCCTGCTGTTCGTCGGCATCGACGTCATCAACGGCAACCTCACCGAGATCAACGTGACATCACCCACGGGCATCCGCGCCATCGCGCGGCTCGGCGGCCCAGATGTTGCGGCGAAGGTCTGGGATGTGATCGAGCAGAAGCGGGCGAAGTAAGCGTCCACGGTGGCCGCGTTCGTATCGTCCGCGATCTCTCCCCAACGTCGTCCCGGCGAAGGCCGGGACCCATAACCACAGGGAGAAGTTTGGCGAAGACTCGTCGTTGGTATTTCTACCTTCTACAATCGAGAGATCACGCGGTATGGGTCCCGGCCTTCGCCGGGACGACACTGATGGTGGGGCGCGTTGCTTCCGTCTCATCGCCTTGGCGACGCTGCGCCCCACGCATCACTAACCACCCATTCACCATGACGCGGCGCTTCGTGTCCGAACGTGTCTGCTGCCTTGCGTGAATCTACGGGGCCGCTGGCCGACTAGATAACGCCACGTTCACCATCTGCCCAGAACGAGCATCGTCACCGGCCATCACACTCGGCCTCGCAACACCCCTTATACTTTTACTCCCTACTCATCGACACGGGGGAACCCGCCACGTGCGGTTCGCGTGCCCCGCGTAAGAGTAGAGGCGTATGAATACCGCACGGATTGTCGTTCTCGTCATCGCGCTCGGCGCCGGCGGCGTCGCTGCGTATCTGGCGAGCGGCTACGACAACAAACCCGCGCCCGTCCTTCCCGTCGCCGAGAAGCTGCCGACGGTCGAGGTTCTCGTCGCGAAGAACGACATTCAGCTCGGCCAGGCCGTGAAGCCCGACGACCTGCAATGGCAGTCATGGCCGGCAGCCACCGCCAGCAGCGCCTTCATCCGCCGCGACAGCCGGCCCGAGGCGCAGACCCAGATCGCCGGCTCGATCGCACGCGTGCCGTTGATGCAGGGCGAGCCGATCCGCGAGCAGAAGCTGGTCAGAGCCGAGGGCTCCGGCTTCATGGCCGCGATCCTGCCATCGGGCATGCGGGCCGTTTCCACCGAGATTTCAGCCGAGACCGGCGCCGGCGGCTTCATCCTGCCGAACGACCGCGTCGACATCATCCTGACGCGCCGCCTGAAGAATCCCGACGCCAGCGGCGCGACCGGCGGCAACGACCTCATCCTGTCCGAGGTCCTCCTGAGCAACATCCGCGTGCTCGCGATCGACCAGGCCCCGAAGGAAAAGGACGGCCAGAACGCCGTGCTCGGCAAGACCGTGACGCTCGAGCTCAAGCCGGACCAGGTCGCAGCGCTCGCCGCAGCGCGCCAGGGCGGCACGCTCCAGCTTGCGCTGCGGAGCATCGTCGATGCCAACGCAACCGAGCTCACGGCCGAGGACCAGGCGATCAAGCATTCCGGCGGGGTGAATGTGATCCGCTACGGGGTGCAGGCACGGCAACTGACGTCACAGAAGTGATGGGGATAGCATGAACTACGGGGATGATCGGACGGGCCTGCGCATTCGGGGGAATCGCGCGCGCACGTTCTGGACGGGGGCGATGCTGATGCTGGGGCTGCTCGCAGCTCCTGATCTGGTCAGCGCCGCAGATGCGCCGGTCGGCGACCAGGCGCCGATGCAGGTGCCCGATCTCGGCGTGACGTCGGTCGGGACGATCGCACCGGCGAAGACGCGTTTTCTCTCACTTGGTGTGGGCAAATCGGTGGTCATCGACCTGCCGCGCGAGGTCAAGGACGTGCTGGTGGCCGATCCCAAGATCGCCAACGCGGTGATCCGCTCGGCCCAGCGCGCCTATATCATCGGCGGCCAGGTCGGCCAGACCAACGTCGTGTTCTTCACCGCCGACGGCCAGCAGGTCGCCGCCTACGACATCGCGGTGAAGCGCGACCTCAACGGCATGCGTTCGGCGCTGCGGCAGTCGCTGCCGGGCGTGCAGATCGAAGGCGTCGGCGACAGCGTGATGCTGACCGGCTCGGTGTCTAGCCCGGTCGAGGCGCAGCAGGCCGGCGACGTTGCCGCCAAGCTGGTCGGCGGCGCCGACAAGGTCGTCAACAACATCGTGGTGCGCGGCCGCGACCAGGTGATGCTCAAGGTCGTGGTCGGCGAAATGCGCCGTGACATCGTCAAGCAGCTCGGCGTCGATCTCAGCGCCAGCCTGAACGCCGGCACCGCGGTCGTGAACTTCAACAACTCCAATCCGTTCTCGGTGTCCGGCGGCCCGCTGGTCGGGAGCAACGGGCTCGGTGTCGCCGGCCTCGCCAAGGGCGTTGCCACGGTCAGCGCCACCATGCGCGCGATGGAAACCGCCGGCGTGATGCGCACCCTGGCCGAGCCGAGCCTGACCGCGATCTCGGGCGAATCCGCGACCTTCATCGCGGGCGGCGAATTTCCGATTCCGTCGGGTTACGCCTGCGATCCCGTCACCCATGTCTGCACCACCCAGATCACCTACAAGAAGTTCGGCATCTCCCTGAACTTCACGCCGGTCGTGCTGAGCGAGGGCCGGATCAGCCTGCGGGTGATGACCGAGGTCTCGGAGCTGTCGAACCAGCAGGCGATCACCGTGACGCAGGCGGTGTCGTCGACCACGACCAACTCGATCACCATCCCCTCGATCCAGACCCGCCGCGCCGAGACGACGCTGGAAATTCCCTCGGGCGGCTCGATGGCGATGGCCGGCCTGATCCAGCAGCACACCAAGCAGGCGATCAACGGCCTGCCGGGCGTCGACCAGGTGCCGATCCTCGGCGCGCTGTTCCGCAGCCAGGACTACGTCAACAACGAGACCGAGCTGATGGTGATCGTGACGCCCTATGTGGTGCGCGCGGTCGCTCAGAAGGAATTGTCGCGGCCCGACGACGGCTTCGCGCCGGCCTCCGACGCGCAGACCGCGCTGCTCGGCCGCATGAACCGCCTCTACGGCATCGCGCGCCGCGCCGATCCGATCAGCGGCATGCCCGGCGACTTCGGCTTCATCATCGACTGAGACGAACGGACGGCTTGGGGAACGGGGCAATAGGGGATCGAGCGATGACGAAGACGACAGCCGATCGACGTCGCAAATTGAGCGCCGCGCTGGCGCTGACGGGGCTCTCCGTCATGCTGGGCGCATGCAACACCACCGGCGAGATCGTCACCCAGACGGTGCCGACCGACTACCGCCAGCGCCATCCGATCGCGGTGCAGGAAGCCAGGAAGTCGATCGTGATCTTCGTCGGCAAGGCCAGAGGCGGGCTCTCGGCCGCGCAGCATTCGGACGTCGCGGGCATCGCCCGGGACTGGGTGCGCGAAGGCACCGGCTCCGTCATCGTCGACGTACCGATCAACACTGCGAATGCGCGCGCCGCGTCGGCGGCCTATCACGAAATCCGTTCCGTGCTCGCATCCGGCGGCGTGCCGTCGCGCGCTATCGTGCAGCATCCCTATCGCCCCGAGGATCCCGGGCTGCTGCCCACCATCCGCCTGAGCTATTCCCGGATCGCGGCGGTTGCCGGTCCCTGCGGGCAGTGGCCGGAAGACGTCGGTCCGTCCATCCTCGACCCAGGCTACAACGAGAACCAGCCGTATTTCAATCTGGGCTGCGCCAGCCAGCGCAATCTGGCGGCAATGATCGACAACCCGGCCGACCTCGAGCAGCCGCGGTCCGAAACGCCGGTCTATACCGCACGGCGCGACATCGCGTTCGAGCGCTATCGCAAGGGCCAGCCAATCGCGAGCCCCAATCCCGACGCCGAGAAGGCCAAACTCAGCGACACCGGCAAATGACAAGCCTCAACGACGAAGACGTAGACGACCCGCGGCACCCCGATGAGCACATTGCGCCGGTTCCGCGCATCTCCGTGCAGGCGTTTTGCGAGACCGACCAGACGCTCGCCGCGGTGACCGCGGCGGGGCAGGATCGCCGGCTCGCCAAGGCGCATCTCACCGCCAAGGAAGGCGGCCTCGCCGCGGCGATCGAAGTCTATGAATCGATGCCGACGCCGAACGTGATCGTGATCGAATCCGACGGCACGCGCGACATCCTCGAAGGCCTCGACGACCTCGCCGGCGTCTGCGATCCCGGCACCCGCGTCGTCGTGATCGGCAATCCCAACGACACGGCGCCCTATCGCGAGCTGGTGCGCCGCGGCGTCAACGACTATGTGGTGGGACCGGTCGAAACGCTCGACGTGGTCCGCTCGATCTGCAGCCTGTTCTCGGCGTCCGAGGCCATCATCACCGGCCGCGTCATCGCGGTGGTCGGCGCCAAGGGCGGCGTCGGAGCCTCCACCGTCGCGCACAATGTCGCCTGGACCATCGCCCGCGACCTCGCGCTCGATTCCGTCGTGATCGATCTCGACCTTGCCTTCGGCACCGCGAGCCTCGACTACAATCAGGACCCGGTGCAGGGCATCGCCAACGCGGTGCTGTCGCAGGACCGGCCCGACACGGCGCTGATGGAGCGGCTGCTCGCCAAATGCACCGAGCGCCTCAGCCTCTTGGCCGCGCCTGCCACGCTTGACCGGGTCTACGATTTCGGCGCCGAAGCGTTCGATGCGATCTTCGACACGCTGCGCATGACCACACCCTGCATCGTGCTCGACGTTCCCCACCAATGGTCGGGCTGGGCGCGGCGCGCGCTGGTCAATGCCGACGACATCGTGATCGTGGCCGAGCCCGATCTCGCCAACCTCCGCAACACCAAGAACATGCTGACCGTGCTGAAGGCGGCGCGGCCGAACGACCGGCCGCCGCTGTACTGCATCAACCAGGTCGGCATGCACAAGCGCGCGGAGATCGACGTCAAATCGTTCGCCAAGACCATGGAGAGCCAGCCGATCGCGGTGATCCCGTTCGATTCGAAGCTGTTCTCGACCGCGGCCAACAACGGCCAGATGATCGCGGAGGTCTCCAAGAGCCACCGCACCACCGAGCTGTTCCAGAACATGGCGAACCGCCTTGCCGGGCGCGGCGAGGTGAAGAAGCCGAAGCGATCGCTGCTCGGACCGCTCCTGAAGAAGCTGAAGGGCCGGTCCGGTCGCGCCTCCGCCCCGCATCGCAAGGCGTCCTGAGGCAACGCGTTCGGAGGCAAGACGTCCTAGAAGAGGACGTCCTAAGACAAGACGTCCTAAGACAAGTCCTGGGACAAGACGCCTCGGGACGAGACGCGGCGGGTTACTTCTCGGCCCGCTGCTGCTTCTTCGCCAGCAATTGCCGCAGCGCCGCGACCTTGGCCGCGGCCTGGTCCGGCGGCAAATCGGCCTTCACGAGGATTTCAGCCTCGGCCTCGCGGCCTTGCAATCCCAGCACGAGCGCGAGATTGGCACGGATCCGCACATCGTTCTGATTGCGCTGATGGGCGCGGCCGAGCACCTGTTCGGCCCGCGGCAGATTGTTCTGGAGCATGTAGGACAGGCCGAGATTGGACAGAACCTGCGGCTCGTCTGGCACGATCTTTAGCGCGCTCGCGTAATATTGCTGCGCTTCCTCGTTGCGGCCGAGCTGATCGAGCGCCGCCCCCTGCGCCGACAGGATCCGCCAGTCGGGATCCTGAGGCGAATGCGCGCGGCCCAGAACGTCGAACGCCTGCTGGAAATTGCCGTTGTCAGCGAGCGCGCGGCCGTAACCGGCGAGCAGCGCCCTGTTGCTGGGATGGGCGAGCACGGCCTGCTCGAGCACCGCGACCGCCTGGGCGCGCTGGCCGGTCTCGCGCAGCGCCTTGCCGTAGTCGAGCGCAATGCTGGGATCGCTGGGCTTGGCGCGGTAGCGCTCGCGCAGGGCGTCCATGTCCGTCTTGGGATCGGCCTTTGCAGCCGTGTCCGACTTGCCGCCGAGCGCACCGGTGACGTCCTCGACGCCAATGGTCTGACAGCCGCCGAGGGCAAGGACCAGAAACGCGGAAAACAGATATCTCGCCGGGGAAGAGGCAACGGACGAACGCTTGGACATACTCTGATCACTCGGCGACTGATCAGAGATGCTTGCCGATTAACGCTAAAGTCCCGTTAAGGACGCGGATGCTCAGGATCTATTGTTTGAACATGATCTTATCGGAAAACCGCTTCACACTTTTCCGGATCATGTTCGTTCAATCGGTGAATTCGGCACCGAATTCGCAGCCGATGCGCCAGCGCAGGCGACACTGGCGGGAATAGTCCGGCGCGAAGATGATGGTGAATTGCGGCGGCACTTCGAGAAATTCCGCCACCACTTTCACGCCCCCGTCCGAGATATCGGTGATCGTGCAGTCCCGCGGCAGCGACCCCGCGCCAAAATGAATCTTGGCGAGCCGCGTGCACACCCGACGTTCGCTTCTGCGGCGATTTGCAAGCATTTGAATTGTTCACCCGTTAGATCACGGCCCATCCCGCAGCTCTAGAAGTAGCGAACATTCGTTGGAATGTGCTGAGGACAGCCGCTCGCATTCGAGGCGTAGTGTCCGCACCGCGTTTACGGCTGGTTAGGACTTGCACGGCGCCAAATATGTTCCCGTATTGTTCTTGCGGAGATTAGCCGGCTCTGCTACCCTCGATTGTGCAGGAAAGGCAGGCTGGTTCGGGCATGGTTCAGCGGGTTTCTACCGTCGCCTTTGAGGGGATCGAGGCCCGCGCGGTCGACGTGCAGGTGCAGGTTGCGCCGGGCCTGCCGGCCTTTGCCATCGTCGGCCTGCCTGACAAGGCCGTGTCGGAGGCGCGCGAGCGGGTGCGCGCGGCGCTGATCGCTTCGGGCCTGGCGCTGCCGGCGCGGCGGATCATCGTCAATCTGGCGCCGGCCGATCTGCCCAAGGAGGGCAGCCATTACGACCTGCCGATCGCACTCGGGCTGATGGCGGCAATCGGCGCGATCCCGCCGGATGCGCTGACCGGTTTCACGGTGCTCGGCGAGCTCGGGCTCGACGGCTCGATCGCGCCGGTGGCCGGCGTTCTTCCCGCCGCGATCGGCGCCAATGTACGCGAGGAAGGCTTGATCTGTCCGGCGTCCTGCGGCTCCGAAGCGGCGTGGGCGAGCCCGGACATTCAGATCATCGCGGCAAGTTCGCTGATCCAGATCGCCAACCATTTCAAGGGCACCCAGGTGCTGTCGCGGCCCTCGCCGAAAGTGCACGAGGTCGCCGCCTCCACGCTCGACCTGCGCGACATCAAGGGCCAGGAGAGCGCCAAGCGGGCGCTGGAGATCGCGGCCGCCGGCGGCCATCACCTCTTGATGATCGGCGCACCCGGCGCCGGCAAATCGATGCTGGCGGCGCGCCTGCCCTCGATTCTGCCGCCGCTGTCGCCGGGCGAGCTGCTGGAGGTCTCGATGATCGCCTCGGTCGCCGGCGAGATCCAAGGTGGTGCGCTGACGGCGCGGCGGCCATTCCGCTCGCCGCATCATTCCGCCAGCATGGCCGCGCTCACCGGCGGCGGCATGCGCGCAAAACCCGGCGAGATCTCGCTGGCGCATCAGGGCGTGCTGTTCCTCGACGAGCTGCCGGAGTTCGATCCGCGCGTGCTGGATTCGCTGCGCCAGCCGCTGGAGAACGGCGAGGTCTCGGTGTCCCGCGCCAATCATCGCGTCACCTACCCTGCCCGCTTCATGCTGGTCGCGGCGATGAATCCCTGCCGCTGCGGCAACGCCTTCGAGCCCGGCTATGCCTGCAAGCGCGGCCGCATCGATCGCTGCACCGGCGACTACCAGGCGCGCATCTCGGGGCCGCTGATGGATCGCATCGATCTGCGCATCGAGGTCCCCGCGGTGACCGCGGCCGATCTGATCCTGCCGCCGCCGGCGGAGGGTTCAGCCGAGGTCGCCGCGCGCGTGGCCGCGGCGCGCGACATCCAGCTGGCGCGCTACGCGGAGATCGGCCTGCCGCAGGTGCGCACCAATGCCGAGGCGCCGGCTTCGGTGCTGGAAGAGATCGCAAAGCCCGACGCGCAAGGCCAGAAGCTGCTGCGCGACGCCGCCGAGTCCATGCGGCTGTCGGCGCGCGGCTATCACCGCGTGCTGCGGGTGGCACGCACGCTCGCCGACCTCGACAACGCGGACAAGATCGGCCGCCTGCATCTCGCCGAAGCGCTGTCCTACCGCGCACTCGCGGAGGATGTGCGCCAGATGGCGTGACCGATACGCCGCGGCATCTTGCTCAAGACATCACTTTGTCCGAGATAGAACCATGACCGATGCGAATGCCTGCAACATCCGATTTGTTCGTCCTTCCCAATACGCCGATTGGCTGAGATCCTACGAGCTCTGGGTCAACGGTACGAATGTCGGGAAGATCGCGCGGAACGATGCGTTGGAGATCACGGTTCCGGCTGGCACCTGCACGATCCAGGCAAGCATTGATTGGGGCAGGAGCCAACCGCTCATCGTTCGCACCGCCCCTGGCGAAACGGTCGAGATCGAGGTGAGGAATAGGTGGGGCGCCTGGGCGTCCCTGTGGGCGATCAGCTTTGGCAAGAACAGCTATTTGAAGCTCACGGAGCTCGGGCGGCCGGCGCACAAACACGCCTAGCCAGGTTCGGCCTCAGCTCTGAGCCGCGCATCAACCCGGCGGTAACGAGTTTCCTTTACGCTCTGCAAACCATAAGGCCCAAGAGTTCCAATTGGGGTTCTCGATCCGAGTTCCCCGGGCCCGGCGAGTAGAGTGTCATGTTGCGTTTCAAGATCCTGGCCTCGGTGGTTCCCCTGTTGGCGGCTGCGGTGTTTGCCCGCGCAGAGATCGGATCGGTCTCGCATCCCTGCATCGCCCTGGGCGATACCTCCGTCGAGCTGACATCGCTGTTCTGGACTGCCGGCGTCCATGTCGCCTTCACCGACGATCCGTCGCGGGCCACGGTCAGGGTCCAGATCACCGACGATGCCAACGGTGCGGATTTCACGGTGGTGGACGACGGTCTCGGCTCCGAGCCAGACTCCTGCCAGGCCAGCCCGCAGACCCGGCTCATCACGATTGCCGCGCAGCCGGTCGATGGCGGACCGGTGATCTACCTCTCCACCGACGGGCCGGCCGACTATCGCATCTATGTGCGCTCGAAGACGTTCTCGCAGCGCGAGGCGGCGGCACTGATCGTCGGCGCCCACGACGGTCACCGCCCGTTCCCGCTTCAAGCCGCCTCGCTCTGAAGCGCGATGCATCGCGCTTCAGGTCGTTGTTTGAGCATGTTCTTTCCGGAAAACCGCTGCACACTTTTCCGGATCATGCTCTGAGGCGTTAACACCTCGTCAACCCTGTTTGGAGGCGGACCCAGAGCCTCAAGCTGTTCGCAAGGTCGGCGGGACATCGTCGCACACGGCGATGACGGGGTTTCGGAAGAGAGTCGGGGTGGCGATGGGTCGGACGTTCCGGATCAAGGTGCGCATGCGCCGCTTCAGGCGACGGCATCCCAGAATTGCCTTCGCGATCCGCTCCTTCATGATCTTCTCGGCGACGTTCGGCGGCGCCTATGGCTTCGTCACCGGCAGCCGCTCGGAAAATTCCGGCTACGATCCCAACACCTTTGCGGTCGGCGCGAGCTTCCTGTTCGCGCTCGCCTGCCTTGGCCTTGCCACGCTCAGCATGCGGCTGCGCTTCGTCAACAAGCGGCTGCGCACGCTCGCTGCCCACAACGAGGCGCTGATCGACCGCAATTGGGAGCTGAAAGAAGCCGAGGAACGCGCCCGCAGCCTGTTCGAACAGCAGGGCGATTTGATCGTGCTGCGCGACACAAGCGGCCGCATCACCTTTGCCAACGACGCCTATTGCACGCTCGCGGGACAGGCGCGCGGCGCGCTGGTCGGCACGCGCTTCGATTTCGACGTTTTGGAGCAGGGCGACAGCGCCCGCGAGAGCAACGGCACGCGCATCCACGACCAGAGGATCGCCACGCCGCTCGGCGCGCGCTGGATTGCCTGGCGCGAAGGCTATGTCCGGCTCGATGCCGGCCAGCCCGCCGAATTGCAGAGTGTAGGGCGCGACGTCACCGACCGCACCGAGACGGAACGCGCGCTGTCCGATGCCCGCGACCAGGCCGACGCCGCCAACCGCGCCAAATCGCGCTTCCTCGCGATGGCCTCGCACGAGATCCGTACGCCGCTGAACGGCATCATCGGCATGGGCGGCCTCTTGCTCGACACCACGCTGACGCCGGAGCAGGCGACCTACGCGAAGGCCGTGAAAACCTCCGGCGAAGCCTTGATGGCGCTGATCGAGGAGCTGCTCGATTATTCCAAGATCGAAGCCGGCAAGCTCGACCTCGAGCAGCGCCCCTTCGCGCTCTCGACCCTGATCGAGGAGATCACCGAGCTGCTGGCGCCCCGCGCGCAGGCCAAGACGCTCGAGATCGCCGCCTATGTCGACGAGCGCCTGCCGCTGGAAGTCGTCGGCGACGCCGCGCGGCTGCGCCAGGTGCTGCTCAACCTCGCAGGCAACGCCATCAAGTTCACCGCAAGCGGCGGCGTGGCGCTGATCGTCGAGCCCGGCATCTGGCCGAACGAGATCAGCTTCCTGGTCCGCGACACCGGCATCGGCATCGCAGCCGACGCGCAGCAACGCATCTTCCGCGAATTCGAGCAGGCCGACGAGCGCGTCGCGCGCACCTATGGCGGCACCGGGCTCGGCCTTGCCATCAGCGAGCGCATCGTCAAGCGCATGGGCGGCCGGATCACGCTCACGAGCGAGCCGGGCAAGGGCTCGACCTTCGAGGTCGCGGTGCCGCTCGCGCCATCGCTGGCCGGCGCGGGGCAGACCGCGTTCCCGAGTCCCGACCTCACGGGCAAGTCGATCCTCCTGATCGCCGAGGGCATCGAGGCCTCGCTGATCGCGCGGCGCCTGGAGCGCTGGGGCAGCCAGACCTGCCTGGTGACCGATGCCGCCGTGGCGGAAGCGCTGCTGCCGGAACGCTCCTGGCATGCGGTGCTGATTGATCGCGCGATCGATCCCGCCGCTGCCGACCGGCTCGGCGAAGTGGCCCGCGCCCATGCGCTGCAACGGCTTGTGCTGCTGACGTCGGGCTCGCGTCATGAAAAGCTGTCGCCGGCCTTCACCGGCTTTCTGGTGAAGCCGCTGCGCGCGGCCTCGCTCGCCGCACGCCTTGCGCAGACGCCGGAGGTCGCCTCGCCTCACCTCGCGCCGGAGCCTGTCGAACCCGCCGCGATCGGAACGCCGGCAAAAGGCCTCTCGGTCCTCGTCGCAGAGGACAACGAGATCAACGCGCTGCTGATGCGCTCGCTGCTGACCAAGCTCGGCCACCGCGTCGTCATCGCCGTCCATGGCGAGGCCGCGCTGGAATCCTGGCTCGGCGCCTCATCGGCCGGCACGCCCTATGATCTCGTGTTGATGGACATCCAGATGCCGCAGCTCGACGGCATCGAGGCGACCAAGCGCATCCGCGCGCATGAAGCCGCCGCCGGCGGCCATCACACCCCGATCCTCGCGCTCACCGCCAACACACTGGTGGAGGATCGCTATGCCTGCTTCGAGGCGGGCATGAACGGATTCCTGATCAAGCCGCTCGACCGCGAAAAGCTGGATGAGGCGCTGGCCGGGCTTGCGGCGTCACGACATCTGACGGTCTGATCCAGAATTTCACGGGAACCTCATCCTGTCAGGCATTCGATAATTGAAATCGACCGTGTTGCGCGTCACCATCCTCGGGGGGCATTTGCGATAGAGGATTTCGCGCATGAACTTGCTTTGCCGCCTCGCAGTCGCCGCCCTTTTTGCTGGCCTCTCCGGATACGCCGCAGCCGATACGCCGGAGCTGATCTCATCGCTCAAGCAAGGCGGCTACGTCCTGGTCTTTCGGCACACCGCCACCGACGACAGCCAGAAGGACGTCTATCCCTTCAAGTTCGACGACATGAGCGCCCAGCGTCAGCTCAGTGACAAGGGCAGGGATGCAGCGCGCCAGATCGCAACGGCGATCAAGGAGCTCGCGATCCCGATCGGCGATGTCTACACCAGCCGGCTGAACCGCGCGATCGAGGCCGGCAAGCTGATCTCCGGCCGCGAGGTCAAGCCGGTCGATGCGTTGACGGACAGCAGCAATGCCAGCGCGTCGGGAATGGCAAACCCGACCGGTGCAAATGCAAAGGCGGGACAGGCCGTGCGTCAGCTCGTCGATACGCCTCCGAAGGCCGGCACCAACACGTTCCTGGTCACCCACAAGACGAACATTGCCGATGCCTTTGGCAAGGACGCCGGCGACGTCCAGGAAGGCGAAGCCTTCGTCTACAAGGCCAGCGGCTCCGGCCCCGCCGCCTTTGCGGGGCGCATCAAGCCTGCGGACTGGAGTGCGAAGACCGGCAGGTGACAGATCGCATTCAACCCGGCCGCCGGCGCGGCGGGCATGACTTGCCGCCCGGCCACAGTCCTGTGATACCAACGTCCGTGAGTAGCGATGGGAAGGCCGGCGACACGTGAGAACATCGGAAGACCGCTCATTCCTGGTTTTGCTCGGCGCGATCTCCGTGGCGTTCGGCTGGGTGCTTTGGCCGTTCACCGGCGCATTGTTGTGGGCCACGCTGCTGGCGATCATCTTCGCGCCACTCTATCGACGCTGCCTGGAAACGTTCCCGGAATGGCGCAACCTCGCCGCATTTACCACCGTCGTCGTCGTGGTCGTCATGGTCTTGATCCCCGTGGGGATCGTGATCGCTTCGCTCGTCAACCAGGGAGGGGAGCTGTATCAGCGCGTCCAGACCGGAGAGATCAGTCTCGCTCATCCCCTGCAGCAACTGAAATCCGCGCTGCCCGACTGGGCTGCCTCCATGTCGGATCGCCTGGCCGGCATCGATCTGTCGGCCTTGAAAGAGCGCCTGTCGAGTCTGGTCGTCCCGGCCGGCCAACAATTGGCCGGGCATGCGATCAACATCGGTCAGTTGACGCTGGAGTTCGTCGCAAGCCTGCTGGTGATGCTGTACCTGCTGTTCTTTTTCCTGCGCGACGGTGACGAGCTGAACGCACGCATCCGCGATGCGCTGCCGCTGCGGGCGAGCCACACCGCCGAGATTCTGGATGCGTTCACCCAGGCGGTTCGCGGGACGATCAAGGGGATCATCCTGGTTGCCCTGATCCAGGGCGCGCTTGGCGGGCTGATCTTCTGGCTGCTCGGCCTCACTGCGCCGCTGCTGGCGGGCGCCCTCATGGCGATGCTTTCGCTCCTGCCGGTGCTCGGCTCCGCGCTGGTCTGGGTTCCGGTCGGCCTCTATTTGCTCGTGGCCGGCGCCGTCACGAAGGGAGTGATCCTGCTCGCTTTCGGCACCTTCGTGATCGGTCTTGCCGACAACTTTCTCCGCCCTGTCCTGGTCGGCCAGTCGATCCGGATGCCAAGCTATGTCGTGCTGCTCGCCACCCTGGGTGGCCTTGCGGCCTTCGGAGCGAACGGCTTCGTCATCGGCCCGCTCGTCGCCGCCATGTTTCTGACGGCCTGGCACATCTTCGTCGACTCGAAAGAGCGACGACAGGAGGTCCGGAATTGACCCGTTACGCGGCGTGACGGGCGACCACGGAGCCCTCGCGCTTACAGCCGCCGCAGCGCCACGCTCTCCACCACGTGGTCGGCGCCCTTCTTCAGGATGAGCGTCGCGCGGGGGCGGGTCGGCAGGATGTTGTCCTCGAGATTGGCGAGGTTGGTGCGCTCCCAGATCGCGATCGCGGTCGCAGTGGCCTCCTCGTCGGACAGCAGCGCATAGCGGTTGAAGTAGGATTTGGGATTGGTGAACGCGGTGTCGCGCAGCGCCAGGAAGCGCTTGATGTACCAGCGCCGCAGCGCCGCTTCGTCGGCGTCGATATAGACCGAGAAATCGAAGAAGTCGGAGACCACGGGCACCGCCTTGCCGTCACGCGGCAATTTGCCGGTTTGCAGCACGTTGACGCCCTCGACGATCAAAATGTCGGGCTGGTCGATCTCCACCCACTGGTTCGGCACGATGTCGTAGGTCAGATGTGAATAGACCGGCGCGCGGACGTGGCGGCGTCCGGCCTTGATGTCGGAGAGGAAGCCGAGCAGCAGCGGCAGGTCGTAGCTCTCCGGAAAACCCTTCTTCTGCATGATCCCCTGCCGGTCGAGCACGGCATTCGGGTACAGAAAACCGTCGGTCGTGATCAGGTCCACCTTCGGGCGCGGCGACCAGCGCGCCAGCAGCGCCTGGAGCACGCGGGCCGTGGTGGATTTCCCGACCGCAACCGAGCCGGCGACGCCGATGATGTAGGGCATCTTGCGGTCGCGGATGTTGAGGAACTGGCGCTCCGCGTAATACAGCCGCTGCATCGCGTCGACATAGATCGACAACAGGCGCGACAGCGGCAAATAGATGTCCTCGACCTCCTGCAAGTCGAGGCGATCGTGCAGCGAGCGCAGCCGGTCGAACTCGCCCGGCTCCAGCGTCATCGGCGTGTCGTCGCGCAGCCGCGCCCACTCCTCGCGGGTATAGACGCGGTACGGATTATACTGTTGCTCGGGTGCGCGGATATCCATGACGCCACCTCTCCGTTAGCTGCCCTTGCGCGACGCTTTCTCTTCCAACCCTGACATCGTGGTCCGCTTTTCCAGCGCGGCCTCGACCTCTTCCAATTTTATCCCGCGCGCCTTGAGCAGCACAAGGAAGTGATAGAGCAGATCGGCACCTTCGGCGATCAGATGATCGCGATCGTTTTCGACTGCTGCGATTACGGTTTCGACTGCTTCCTCACCGAACTTCTTGGCGCAATGCTCGGCGCCCTTGTCCAGGAGCTTGCGGGTATAGGAGACCTCGCCTCCGGCCGCGGCGCGGGCGTCGATGGTCTCGGCCAGATCGTGGATCGTGAAACGCGGCATCGGACTTACTCGGAAACACGCTTGTCGGCACACTTGGCCGCGGAGGCCATTCCCCGTCGGCCTGTGTAGCATTTTTGGGGGCGGGAGTCGTCAGGCATCGAGGCGCATCGGCAGGCCGCGCCGCGCCATGTGCTCCTTGGCCTCGCGGATGGTAAATTCCCCGAAATGGAAGATCGAGGCGGCCAGCACGGCCGTGGCATGCCCCTCGCGAATACCGTCGACGAGATGGTCGAGATTGCCGACGCCACCCGAGGCGATCACAGGAACGGGAATGCTGTCGGCGATCGCCCGGGTCAGCGGGATGTCGAAACCCTGCCTGGTGCCGTCGCGGTCCATCGACGTCAGCAGGATTTCACCGGCGCCGAGCGAGACCACTTCCTGGGCATATTCGATCGCGTCGATGCCGGTCGAATTGCGGCCGCCATGGGTAAATATCTCCCAGCGGTCGCCGCCGCCCGCGCGCTTGACCCGCTTGGCGTCGATCGCGACCACCACGCACTGCTCGCCGAATTTTTCGGCCGCTTCCTTGACGAACTCGCGTCGCGACACCGCGGCGCTGTTGATCGAGACCTTGTCGGCACCGGCGCGCAGCAGCGTCTTGATGTCGTCGACCTCGCGCACGCCACCGCCGACGGTCACGGGCATGAAGCAGGCCTCCGCCGTGCGGCGGACCACGTCGAGCATGATGCCGCGGTTCTCATGGGTCGCCGTGATGTCGAGGAAGGTGAGCTCGTCGGCACCGGCGGCGTCATAGGCGATCGCCGCCTCGACGGGATCGCCGGCATCGCGCAGGTCGACGAAATTGACGCCCTTGACGACCCGTCCGTCCTTGACGTCGAGGCATGGGATCACGCGCACCTTGAACATCGGAGGTCTCCTAGCCGCGCGCGTTACGGATCAGGGTGAGAGCAGAAGCCGGATCAAGCCGGCCGTCATAAAGCGCGCGGCCGGCGATCGCGCCCGCAAGCTTTTTGGCGCGCGGGGTCAGCATCGCCTTGACGTCATCGATCGAGGCGAGGCCGCCGGAAGCAATCACCGGAATCGAGATAGCATCGGCCAGCGCGATGGTCGCGTCCAGGTTCAGGCCCTTGAGCAGGCCGTCGCGCGCGATGTCGGTGAAGATGATGGCGGCAACGCCGGCATCCTCGAACCGCTGTGCGATCTCCAGCACCGTGACCTGCGAGGTCTCGGCCCAGCCCTCGACCGCGACCTTGCCGTCACGGGCATCGAGGCCAACAGCGACGCGGCCGGGGAATTTCTTTGCCGCCGCCTTCACCAGCTCGGGATCGCGCACCGCGGCGGTGCCGATGATGACGCGCGTGATGCCCTTGGCGAGCCAGGCTTCGACGGTGGCGAGATCACGAATGCCGCCGCCGAGCTGCACCGGGATCGGAATCGTCTTCAACATCGCCTCGACCGCCTGCGCGTTCACCGGCTTGCCGGCAAAGGCGCCGTCGAGGTCGACGACGTGGAGATATTCAAAACCCTGCTCGACGAAGCTCTGCGCCTGCGCTGCGGGATTGAGGTTGAACACGGTCGCGCGCGCCATGTCGCCCTGCTCGAGGCGCACGCACTGGCCGTTCTTGAGATCGATCGCGGGAAAGAGAATCACGGCTTCCATCGCAAAAAGTTCGAGATCAGGGCCAGCCCGAAGCGCTGGCTCTTCTCGGGGTGGAATTGCGTGCCGATGGCGGTGTCCTTCGCGACGATCGCGGTGACAGGCCCGCCGTAGTCGGCGCGCGCGAGCACATCCGCCTCGTTGGCGGCGTTGAGGTGGTAGGAGTGCACGAAATAGGCGTGCTGGCCCTTGGGACCGAGCGGCAGCCTCTCCAGCACCGGGTGCTCCCTGAGCATGTCGAGCGTGTTCCAGCCCATGTGCGGAATCTTCAGGCTTTCGTCGCGCGGCGTGATCTTCTCGACGTCACCGCCGATCCAGTTCAGCCCTTGCGTGATGACATGCTCCTTGCCGCGGGTGGCGAACAGCTGCATGCCGACGCAGATGCCGAACATCGGCCGCGCCTTGACGCGTACCGCTTCGGTGATCGCCTCGACCATGCCGTTGACGGCGTCCAGCCCGCGCCGGCAATCGGCGAAGGCGCCGACGCCCGGCAGCACCAGGCGATCGGCACTGTAGGCCCGGTCCGGATCGCTGGTGACGAACACCTTCTGCGGATTCTCCAGGCTGCGCGCGGCGCGCTCGAAGGCTTTCGCGGCGGAATGCAGATTGCCGGAACCGTAATCGATGATGGCGATGCTCATCTTGACCCTCCCGGTTCTGGAAACAATCCAATGATGCCGCCGGCCGGAAGCGGCGGCGGGTTCGAGAATTGCTGGCCCGGCGTGTTGCGGGTCGGCGGCGGGCCGCCGCGATCGACGGCCCATTGATCGTTGACGATGCCGTGCTGCTTCTGGCTCCAGCGCTCGAAGAAGCGACGCTCGGCGGTGTCCTCGTCATCGGCGATGACGATATCGAGCTGACGCCACTTGCCACGCGACAAGGTCCAGCGGCGCAGGCTCGAAGCTTCCAGACCCATCAAGAACGCTACGATGAGATCGGCGAAGAAGATCGACGAGCGTCCGACACCGAGACTGGACAGCCCCGCGTTGAACGCGGCGACAAAGATCACCCAGCCGATCAGCACCAGCCACAGCCTGTTCCACAGCAGCCAGAACGGGCCGAAAATCATCGCCCAGAAATGGAAGCCGTCGCGCACGAACACGAACTTGTCGGTCGCGCGCAGATCGGCTCCGCCAGGGGAGGGAGCATGAACTGTGTAGACAGGCATGGTGATGCCCCGTTCCTAGGAATTCAATGATGCCGCCGGCAGCGTTTTGCCACCGAGACGCAGATGTCAGCCGCCGAGCGAGCCCTTGGTGGACGGAATTTCGCCCACGGCCTTGGGATCGATCGCGACCGCCGCCCGTAGCGCCCGCGCCAGACCCTTGAAGCAGGACTCGGCGATATGGTGGCTGTTATCGCCATATAGGGTCTCGACGTGGAGAGTCACGCCGGCATTCATGGCGAAGGCCTGGAACCACTCGCGGACCAGCTCGGTGTCGAACTCACCGATCTTGTCGCGGGGGAAATCGGCCTTGAACACCAGAAACGGGCGGCCCGAGATGTCGATGACCACGCGCGACAGCGTCTCGTCCATGGGCATGTGCACGCCGGCATAGCGGGTGATGCCCGCCATGTTGCCGAGCGCCTGCTTGACTGCCTGGCCGAGCGCGATGCCGGTGTCTTCGGTGGTATGGTGATGATCAATGTGCAGGTCGCCGACCGCCTTGACCGTGAGGTCGATGCGGGAATGGCGGGCGAGAAGATCGAGCATATGGTCGAAAAAGCCGATGCCGGTCGCGATATTGGACACGCCTGATCCATCGAGGTTCACGGTGACCTCGATGTCGGTTTCCTTGGTCTTGCGCTTGATCGTCGCGGTGCGCATCAAAACTAGCTTTCATCCTAGTTCGGGGAGCCGAAAACGGGGGTCTTTTAACAGCCCCATGACACCTTCGCTACTGCGGGAACGGCCGGCCGGGCCTCTACTTCTGCCTATGGTGAGCGAAATGGGCCCGGAGCGGCCCGTTGTGCGCAGGTTGTCCCTTTGGCCTCGACCGCCTAAATCAGGCCGGACAACGAGGTACTTCATGCAGAATTCCCAGAACAGCTCGCCGGTCTGGCACGGCACCACGATTTTGACGGTCCGCAAGGGCGGCAAGGTGGTGGTCGGCGGCGACGGCCAGGTCTCGATCGGCCAGACCGTGATCAAGTCCAACGCCAAGAAGGTCCGCAAGCTCGGCAAGGGCGACGTGATCGGCGGCTTTGCCGGCGCGACCGCCGACGCCTTCACGCTGTTTGAGCGGTTGGAAGCCAAGCTCGAGCAATATCCGGGGCAATTGACCCGGGCCGCGGTCGAGCTCGCCAAGGACTGGCGTACCGACCGTTACCTGCGGCGGCTGGAGGCCATGATGATCGTGGCCGACAAGGATGTCTCCCTGGTGCTGACAGGTACCGGCGACGTGCTGGAGCCCGAGGCCGGGGTGATGGCGATCGGCTCCGGCGGTAACTATGCACTATCCGCGGCGCGGGCCCTGCTGGACACCGACAAGGACGCCGAGACCATCGTCCGCCGCTCCCTCGACATCGCCGCCGACATCTGCGTCTACACCAACCGCAATGTGACCATCGAAAGCCTGGCGACCGACTGAGTCATTTGTCTGAACCCTGGATCTGCACACTGGCTGTAACCTCTCCCGCTTGCGGGAGAGGTCGGCGCGAAGCGCCGGGTGAGGGTTTTCTCCTCTGGGGGAATCCCTTAGCGGAGACAGCCCTCTCCCCACCCCTCTCCCGCAAGCGGGAGAGGGAGCGCAGCATCGCTCCGGTTGCGCATGACGGCCTCTCACTGCAATGATGCGCGCCCCATGACCATTGCCGACGGCGCCAAGCGAAGCATGAGCAAGTCGATTCCCCCAGCCTACTGGGTCGGCATCGCGTTGTTGCTGCTGGCGCTCCAGGCCTCGATCCTGTTCGCGATGGGACGGGTGCCGATCTGCGCCTGCGGCTACGTCAAGCTCTGGCATGGCGTGGTGAACAGCTCGGAGAACTCCCAGCACATCGCCGACTGGTACAGCTTCTCGCATGTCCTTCACGGCTTCCTGTTCTACGGATTGACCTTTCTGCTGTTCGCGCGGCTGCCATTGCTGCGGCTGCCTCTTCCAAGCCTGTCCTGGCCGGCCCGGCTGATCATCGCCATGCTGATCGAGGGCGCCTGGGAGATCGTCGAGAACTCGCCGTTCATCATCGAGCGCTACCGCGCCGGCACGATCTCGCTCGACTATTTCGGCGACAGCATCGTCAATTCGGTGTCGGACAATCTGGCCATGATGCTGGGGTTCCTCGCCGCACGCGTGCTGCCTGTTACCGTGACCGTGCTGCTCGGGCTCGCCTTCGAGACCATGCTGGCGCTCCACATTCGCGACAATCTGACGCTCAACGTCCTGATGCTGATCCATCCGATCGAGGCCGTGAAGCAATGGCAATCCGGGCCGCCGATCATCTGACGGCTGAAAAAGCGACTTGTCCCGGCCCGCATCTGATCCTAGCTAAGGTCCCATGACAGACTTCTCTCCCCGCGAAATCGTATCCGAACTCGACCGTTTCATCGTCGGCCAGGCTGACGCCAAGCGCGCCGTCTCGATCGCGCTGCGCAACCGCTGGCGGCGGCAGCAGCTCAGCGGCTCCTTGCGCGAGGAGGTGCTGCCGAAGAACATCCTGATGATCGGACCGACCGGCGTCGGCAAGACCGAGATCGCACGGCGGCTCGCCAAGCTTGCGAATGCGCCTTTCCTCAAGGTGGAAGCGACTAAATTCACCGAGGTCGGCTATGTCGGCCGCGACGTCGAGCAGATCGTGCGCGATCTCGTCGAGGTCGCGATCGCCCAGGTGCGCGAGAAGAAGCGCAAGGACGTTCAGGCGCGGGCGCAGCTCGCCGCCGAGGAGCGCGTGCTCGACGCCCTGGTCGGCGCCAATGCGAGCTCGGCGACGCGGGAATCCTTCCGCAAGAAGCTGCGCGCCGGCGAGCTCAACGACAAGGAAATCGAGATCGAGACGCAAGGCGGCGGCAGCGGCATGCCGATGTTCGAGATCCCGGGCATGCCCGGCGCGCAGATGGGCGCGATCTCGATCGGCGACATCTTCGGCAAGCTGGGGGGCCGCAGCAAGACGCGGCGGCTGACCGTGGAAGGCTCGCACGAGCTCCTGGTCAACGAGGAATCCGACAAGCTGCTGGACACCGATCAGCTCACGCTGGAAGCGATCAGCGCGGTCGAGAACAACGGCATCGTGTTCCTGGACGAGATCGACAAGATCTGCGCCCGTGACGGCCGGGTCGGCGGCGACGTCTCGCGCGAGGGCGTGCAGCGCGATTTGCTGCCGCTGATCGAGGGCACCACGGTCTCGACCAAGCACGGCGCGGTGAAGACCGACCACATCCTGTTCATTGCCTCCGGCGCCTTCCATGTCGCCAAGCCGTCGGACCTGTTGCCGGAATTGCAGGGTCGCCTGCCGATCCGCGTCGAGCTGCAGGCGCTGACCCGCGACGACATGCGGCGCATCCTCACCGAGCCCGAGGCCTCGCTGATCAAGCAATATGTCGCGCTGATGCAGACCGAGGGCGTCACGCTCGACATCACCGACACCGCCATCGACGCGCTGGCCGACGTCGCTGTCGCCGTCAACTCCACCGTCGAGAACATCGGCGCGCGGCGGCTCCAGACCGTGATGGAGCGGGTGCTGGACGAGATCTCCTTCACCGCCCCCGACCGCAGCGGCGAGACCGTCAAGGTCGATGCCGATTTCGTGCAGAAGCACGTCGGCGACTTGGCCAAGAACGCGGATTTGAGCCGGTTTATTTTGTAATTTCCTGCCAGTCCGCTATCTATCCGCCGTCGTCCCGGCCTAGTGCGCAATTGCGCACGGGGGCCGGGACCTATAACCACCAGCGGTTATTGTTGGAAAAGATAGCGGCTCCAGCATTGGATCAAAACGAACATTCGTGGCTATGGGTCCCGGCCTGCGCCGGGACGACGGCGGAGTTTTGTGCGCGGCGGGTGTCGCTTGCCCGCTAGCATCCGGCAAAACCCCTGGCGCCTGCTGCTCGCAATCAACGCAGCGGTGATCGTCGGCGTGTTCGTCCACAAGATCCAGCTGCCGCCTTATGTCCCCTACATCCACCTCCTCGTCGACTACCATTTCGGCTTCATCAAGCGCGCGCTGATCGGGGCCATCGTCGCGCTGTTCGCGGACAAGGTGCCGGTCTGGCTGGTGTTCGCGATCGGCGGGGTGACGTGGCTGCTGACGCTGGCGCTCTTCGTCAGGTTGTTTCAAAAAACCTTCGGCTTCACCGCGAAGACGCTGCCGCTGTTCGTCTTCATCGCGGGATCGCCGTTCTTCCTGAAGAATTTCATGCACACGCTCGGCCATTTCGACATCTATGGCTGTGCGCTGGCGATCGTCCTGCTGCTGATGCCGGCGGGCTCATTGCTGTTCGTGGCAACGGCTGCGCTGTTCTCGATCATTCTCGTGCTGATCCATCACATCCATCTGCTGATGTATGTGCCGACCATCGTCGCCATCGTCGTGGTCAGGCACTATCTCGCCTGCGGCTGCAATCGCAGCAACGTCACTTTCGGTACCATCGCCCTCCTTCTCGTCGCCGCGCTGTTCTTCGCGGCACAATTCCTGGGAACGATGCCGATTCCGGAAGCGGATTTCGTCGCATATCTGAAGACCCGGATGGCCGATCCAGTGCGGACCGACCTCTTGCAATTCAGCTACATCTGGTACCAGCCGCTGGCGAAGGAGCTTTCGGACACCTGGGGCCGGCTGCCGCACAACATCCTCGGCGTGCCGGTGTTTGTTCTCTTGATCTGGCTGCACACGCCGCTATGGCGCTATTTTGCGAACCTGATCGGCGCGCTCGCAAGCGAGACGCACCGGCGCCTCGTCATCGCCGCGCTGATCGGCATCAGCCTTGCCTATCTCGTGATGTTCGCGATGGTGTTCGACTATTCGCGCTGGATCTCGAACTGGGCGGTCTGCATGTTCCTGATCCTGCATGCGGTGAAGACGCTGCCGGCCGCAGGCGAAGCTCCGCCGATTCCAGCGGAGGACCAGAAGACAAATATGTTCGGCCTCATCCTCACGCTGATCCCGCGCGTCGGAATCGTGCGGCCGTTTTAGACGGTGCGCTCCCTCTCCCGCTTGCGGGAGAGGGTTTTCTCCGCGAGCAAGAACCCCCAAGAGGAGAGAACCTTCACCCGGCGCTTCGCGCCGACCTCTCCCGCAAGCGGGAGAGGTGTAAAACAACTAAAACCTCGCCCGGCGAATTCGCACATACAGCGCGCCCTCGCCGCCATGGCCGATATGCGCCGTCTCGAAACCGACGACGAAGGCGCGGAATTCCGGCAGGCTCAGCCATTCCGGCACCTGGCGGCGCAGCACGCCGCTTTCGCCGCCGCTGCGACCCTTGCCGGTGATGACGAGCACGAAGGTCAGGCCGTCGTGATGGGCGCGGTGCAGGAAGCCGGTCAGGGCGCGATGGGCGCGCGTCTGGGTCATGCCGTGCAGGTCGAGCCGCGCCTCGATCTCGCTGCGGCCGCGCGACAGCTTTGTGCGCTCGCGCTTGCCGAGCGGCGCCAAAGGTGGAACGGACGGCTTGATGGCGCGCGGCGCCGGTGCAGCGGCAATCGGACGCGGCGATGGCGCTGGTCGCGTGGCCGGCGCTGCCGGGGAAGGCTCCGGACGCGGCGCCGGATGCGCCTTCGCCGCGCGATGCTTCCGCAGCGGCTTGACTTGTTTTGCGACCGTATCCCACAGCGCGCGCTCGTCCTCGCTCAACGCGCGGCGGCGCGGCGAGGGGCGAGGCTCCAGCACGGGCGGACGGGACGATCGCTTCATTGCTGCCGATGGGGACGATTCTTCACGGGCCGCCGCGGCTCCTGGACGGGCTCGATCACGGGTCGCGGCACCGGCAACGGGACAGGGCTGGCGACAGCGACCGTCTCACCTTTGCCTGGCGCCACGGCTACGGCCGGAGCTGCCGGCTTGGCCTGATCCTTGGCAGGTTCGGTTTGCGGAAACAGTTTTGCGATTTTCTGCGACGGCCGCGGATCCGGCACCGGCAACTTCGCTGCGCGCACCGTGGGATCGAGGCTTTTCGGCACCAGCATCACGAAATGCATGGGGTGGCGGAGCCGGCCCGAGACGCGGCCGGCATCCGCGCCCGCGCCGAAATACAGATCGGCGCGCGCGGGCCCAATGATGGCCGAGCCGGTGTCCTGCGCGATCATCAGCCGATGGAACGGCGTCTTGGCGCGCTCCGAGTCGATCGGCAACTCGCCCTCGATGAAGAACGGGGTGCCGTAGACATGCAGCGACTTGTCGACCGCGATCGAGCGGCCGGCCGTCAGCGGGATGCCCTGCGCGCCCACCGCCTCGTCCTTGTCCGAGAGATTGACCTCGCGGAAGAAGATGTAGGCGCGGTTCTGGCGGCGCAGCTCTTTGGCGCCGTCAGGATTCTGCGCCATCCACTCCCTGATCTTCTGCATCGACATCTCCTCCTTCGGGATGATGCCGCGCTCGATCAGGATGCGCCCGACCGCCGTGTAGGGATAGCCGTTATAGGCGTCATAGTTGAGGCGGAGCGTCGTGCCGTCGTCGAACTTGATCCGCGCCGAGCCCTGGATTTGCGCGAACAACAGATCGGTCGGGTCCTTCAGCCAGGCGATCTCCAGCCCGCGGCCGGCGATCTTGCCGTCCTCGATCTCGCCGCGGTCGTAATAGGGCACCAGCTTGCGGCGGCCGATCTTGCGATAGACCGGGCCCTTGTTGGGCAGGCTGACCGAATCCTGCTTGTAGCCGCGCACGAACAGGTTCGAGGGCCGGCGATAGACCGGGACATTGTAGACATCGGTCTGCGTCCGTGAGCCCTCCAGCACCGGCTCGTAATAGCCGGTGACGAAACCGTCGGGCTCGCCGAGGCGCGAAATGCGCAGTGGCGCAAAATTCTCCTCGAAGAAAGTCTTCGCCTTGGCGTCGTCGGCGAGCTCGAGCGATTTGGCGGCACGGCACGGCTCGCTCAGCGATGCCCCCAGAGCCTTCGGTTCGGAAGCACCGGTCTGCGCGTTGATCGACCGGCAGCTCGCGCGGAACGTCTTGTAGGCGGCGAGATGATCGTCGTCGCTCCAGCCCTTCACATCGGCCCAGGCCAACGGCAGATATTGCGCGCCTGATATCTCGAACGGCAGGGGGAGCTGCGGATAGGGCAAGGCCCGCGGCGGGATCGCAGGCAGTTCCGGAAGATGGTGATGATGGCTGCGGTAGTGGCGCCGCGCCGCCTCGGCGCCGAGCGAAAACGACGACAGCACGACGACGCCCGCGCAAAGCGCCGTCGCGCTGGTCTTCAGGAAGACCTTAATTCGCGCTTCCGGTGCCAACCAGCTTCCAGTTCGGATCGCGAGAGGTGGTGTCGCGGGCGAAAGTCCAGATGTCGGTGATGTCGGCGACCGTGTCGGCGCTGCCGTCGACGATGTTGCCGGCCTTGTCGCGGGTGGCCGAGATCATCTGCGAGACGAAGCGGATGGTGAGCTGGGCGGTGCGGTCGCGCAACTCGGCGCCGACGAGCTCGGCCTTGTCGATCGAGACGAAGCGCGTCTCGGTCTTCTGCTCGTTCTTTTCACGTTCCTTGATCGCGCTGTCGAAGCTGTCATAGACCTCCGACGACAGCAGGTCTTTCAGCGAACGGCGGTCGCCATTGGCGAAGGCCAGCACGATCATCTCGTAGGCGCCGCGGGCGCCCGAGATGAAGTGACGCGGATCGAAGGTGGAATCCTTGTCGACGATGGCGTCCAGACCCTGCGCGAGCGCGGTGCCCGGCTCGGCCAGACCCTTCCAGCGGTCGGAGGGCGGGGTCGGCTCGACCGTCGGCGCCAGCGGGGCCTGGTCGATCACCTTGCCCGGCATGGTCACGACGTTCTTGTCCTGGGCACCCTGCAGTGCGTTGCGGTCGAACGGCGGCCGCTCGTTACCGGTGCGCTGCCCCAGCACGCTGCGCAGCCGCAGAAAGATAAAGACCGCCAGCGCCAGGAAGATGATGGTGTAGATGTCCACGTGGTATTCGCTTTCTGGTCTTCTCTAGAAGGAGCGGCCTAAAAGGGTCGTCGCCGGGAAAATCAATCCGGCCAGTAGACCGTTCCATACCGGAACGGCAAGTCTACAGCACCATTTTAGGTCCGCACGTCAGGTCCGTGGGATGTAGGCACGAAATCTAGCCCGGCCAATGGCGCCTTTTGGCACAGCGCGGAGTGTAGCGCGTTTTATGCTTAAGGGGAAACCCGATCCTGCCCGGAAATCGCGCATCTTCAATCGTTTAAGGCGCGATTTCGTCGAGAGGCCGGGGAGAATGTCACAGTTGTGACCGCGGCCCGGGCAGCCGATCCGGGGCCGTTCGTCCTTGTGGAATGAGGCAGCCCTATGTTAGCCAACCGCCGCGAAATTCAGCCCAAATCGGGTAAGGAGAGACTTTCATGACCAACGGTAACGGCACCCCTCCCGAGGCGGCCCAGGCTCCCCAGCTCAACGTGCTGGCGCAATATACCAAGGACCTCTCGTTCGAAAATCCGAACGCGCCGAGCTCGCTCCAGCAACAGAGCCAGCCGCCCCAGATCAACATCCAGATCAATGTCAGCGCCAACAATCTCAGCGAAACCGAGTTCGAGGTGACGCTGTCGGTCGAGGGCAAGGCCGAGACCGCGGGCAAGGTGATGTTCTCGTTCGAGCTCGCCTATGCCGGCGTGTTCCGCATCGCCAACGTGCCGAAGGAGAACCTGCACCCGCTGGTCATGATCGAGTGCCCGCGCCTGCTGTTCCCGTTCGCCCGTGAGATCATCGCCACTGCCGTGCGCGACGGCGGGTTCCCGCCGCTGATGCTGGACCCGGTCGATTTCGTCGGTCTGTATCGCCAGAACATGGAGCGGCAAATGGCCGCTCAGCCGACGAGCGGCCAGGCCTAACTGACAGGCCTAACTGACAGGCCTAACCGGCCGCAGGGGCAGCTGGAGCGGGCAGAAACTCGTTCCAGATCGCCTTGTCGCCGAGCGTCGCGATGAAGGCCCTGTGGGCCTCGCGCTCGGCGTCTGAAATCCGCGGCGCGAGCGGCACTGTCCGCTGCCGCCGCGGCGCATCGCCGGCCGCATTGACTCTGTTGTCCTCGGCTTCCGAAGCCAGCAGCAACTGCGACTGCCGCGCCCCCACCAGATCGACATAGACTTCGGCCAGTAGCTCGGCGTCGAGCAGCGCGCCGTGCTTGGTGCGATGCGAATTGTCGATCGCATAGCGCGAGCAGAGATCGTCGAGCCGGTTGGACACGCCGGGATGCTTGCGCCGCGCCAGCAGCAGCGTATCGACCAGCCGCTCGCGCGGAATCGCCGCACGCTTGATCCTGTCGAGCTCGGCATTGATGAAGCTGATGTCGAACGAGGCGTTGTGGATCACCAACGGCGCATCGCCGATGAACTCCAGAAACGCATCGACGACCTCGTGGAACAGCGGCTTGGTCGACAAAAATTCGGCTGACAGCCCGTGCACCGCAAAGGCTTCCGCCGGCATGTCCCTCTCAGGGTTGATGTAGACGTGATACGTCTGCCCCGTCGGCATCCGGTTCAACATCTCGACACAGCCGATTTCGACCAGGCGATCGCCGCGAAGCGGATCGAGGCCGGTGGTTTCGGTATCGAGAACGATTTCGCGCATGATTTTAAGACGCCGTGTAAGGCAGCGAATCAGGCTCGCCGCTGCGGCATCTTAACGACCTCGGCCAGGATGTGCGCAATTTGCGCCCGCACCGGCTCAAGTCCGTGTGACGTATCCACCACGAAATCGGCCCGCTTGCGCTTTTCCGCGTCGGGCGTCTGCTTGGCGATGATGGCATCGAGCTTGGCTTCGTCCATCGTGCCCCGCGCCAGCACCCGCTCGCGCTGGAGTTCCGGCGAAGTCGTCACCACGACCACGGCGTCGACCCGCTTCTCGCCGCCGGTCTCGAACAGCAGCGGAATATCCAGCACCACGACCGGCGCGTTGGCGGCTTCGGCGTCGGCAAAGAATTTTTTCCGGGAGGCACCGAGCATCGGATGAACGATCTGCTCGAGCTGCTTGATCGCGGCGGGATCATGTACGACGCGCGCCGACAGTTTGGGCCGATCGACCTTGCCGTTCGCGGTGGTGCCGGGGAAGGCGGCTTCGATCGCGGGGGCTGCCTCGCCCTCGTAGAGCTGATGAACGGCGGCATCGGCGTCGTAGACGGGGACGCCGGCCTCCGCGAACAATTTCGCGGTGGTGGATTTGCCCATCCCGATCGAGCCGGTCAGTCCCAGGATCCGCATCAGCGCCCAGCCATCTCTGTCGTTCACACCGCAACTAGCCGTTCGCGCCGCAGGAACGCAAGCAGCGGCAGCAGCGGCAGGCCGAGAATGGTGAAATGGTCGCCCTCGATTCGCTCGAACAGATGAATGCCGAGACCTTCGAGCTGATAGGCGCCGACGCTGGTCGTCACGGCATCGCCGGCCGCGTCGAGATAGGCCGAAAGCTCTGCCTCACTCATCTGTCGCATGGTCATGCGGGCCACCGAGACGTCCTCGAAGATGATCATGCCGCCGTGTGCCACCGCCACCGCCGAATTCAGCTCGTGGCTGTTGCCGGCGAGATCGCGCAATTGCGCCATTGCCTGCGCGAGGCCTGCGGGCTTGTTGAAGAGACGATCGCCAAGCGCCAAGGTCTGATCGGCGCCGATCACATGGCTCTCAGGATGGTGCGTCGAGACCGCCTTGGCCTTCTCACGCGCCAGCAGCAGGGCGATCTCGCGAGGGCTCGAAAGTCTTGACGCAGCCTGAATGCCGCGCTCGTCGATATCGGCGGTGACGGCCTCGAATTCGAGCCCGGCATTGGCCAGCAGCATCTTTCGCGCGCTGCTCTGCGACGCCAGGATCAACGGGGATTTGCCGCGCCACAGGCCCATCTCGAAAACTAGCCCCAAGTCTATTCAGAAGGCCGGTTGCGCTGGCGATCGCTGTAGAGCTTCATGATCGCCGCGGCGGTTTCTTCGATCGATCGCCGCGTGACGTCGAGCAGCGGCCAATCGTGCTTGGCGCTGAGCTTGCGGGCGAACGCGACCTCCTCGGCGACCGACTGCTTGTCGGTATAAGTGTCGCTGCTGGAATCGGCGCCCATCGAGAGCAGCCGGTTCTGACGGACCTGGATCAGACGTTCCGGCGTCGCGTGCAGGCTCACCACCAGCGGCCGCGTCAGCGTCTCCAATTGTGCCGGCACCGGAATGCCCGGCACTAGCGGCACGTTGGCAGTGCGGATGCCGCGATTGGCGAGATAGATCGACGTCGGCGTCTTCGAGGTACGGGAGACACCGACCAGCACCACGTCGGCATCGTCGAGGCCTTCGACATGCTGACCGTCGTCGTGGATCATCGTGTAGTTCAGCGCATCGATACGCTTGAAATATTCCGCGTTGAGCACGTGCTGCGCGCCGACGCGCCCCGTGGTCGCCGCGCCGAGATACGCCTCGAACAACTGCATCACCGGGCCGATGATCGACAGGCTCGGAACATTGATCCCCTTGCACTTGTCCTCGAGCCGGGAGACCAGGTCCTTCTCGAGCAGCGTGAACAGCACGATGCCCGGCGCCTCCTCGATCTCGTCGAGCACCCGGTCGAGCTGCTTCTGGCTGCGCACCAGCGGATAGACATGCTCGACCGGCGTGACGTTGGCGTACTGCGCGGCGACGGCCCGCGCGACGGTGATCAGCGTCTCGCCGGTGGAGTCGGACACGAGGTGCAGATGGAAATAATTGTTCGAGGTCGGCACAAAAACTCTTTGTATGAGGACGGTGTGGTGTGTGGATTTCTGTGGAGCTTAACCCCTCGGAAAGGGTTGCGCGACACCGGGGGCGGGACAAGTGCCAATTTTCTTCACACCACTGCCCGTCAGGACAAGTCTGACACCCCGTCGAGAGGGAAACGGGATTGCGCGGATAATCCCCTTGATAAGCTGTCGACAGGCGCACGCAAGCCCTTGAGCCCGGATGACTTATCGGAACAGCCAAGGCTTGCGCGGGATATGTCGATGGATGTGAACAAGCACGCGTGAAACGGCGGATGGAATTGTGTGAGTCCAATCCACGGTCACTAAGACTCAAACCTTAAGATTCTAAAAGTTTAGGTTTAGATAAGCCGAGCGCTCGGATAAGTGTGTGCTCCCATCTATGAATGAAGTCTTACTGAACACGTTCCATCCACCGTTTGGTGAGCAGAAGCGCTCTCGAGCGAAGCGGATACTGCTTCGCCCCAAGAAAACGCGTCGAAACGAGCAAGAGAGGCCGCCGGCATGTACGAGTGGATCAAGGCGCTGCATGTGATCGCCGTCATCTCGTGGATGGCCGGCATGCTCTATCTGCCGCGGCTGTTCGTCTATCATTGCGAGGCGGACGTCGGCTCCAGGCAGTCGGAAACGTTCAAGATCATGGAACGCCGGCTGCTGAAGGCGATCATCAATCCGGCCATGATCGTCACCTGGCTCGCTGGGCTCTATCTTGCCTGGTCCGGCCACTGGTTTGCATCGCCTTGGCTGCACGTAAAACTGGCACTGGTCCTGGCGCTATCTGCGGTCCACGGCTTTTTTTCGCGCTGGCTGAAGGATTTTGCTGCCGACCGGCGTCCGCGAAGTCAGAAATTCTATCGTATTATCAACGAGGTGCCGACCGTCCTGATGATTTTGATCGTCATCATGGTGATCGTGAAACCGTTCTAGGCATCGATCGTGAATGATCGCTCAGCGCTTCGGCTTGCGGAGTGTGGGGCGATTTTCTATATTGGCGACATCCCACCCAACGCAGGCGGATGTGGTTGTGTCTGAGCTTTCCAGAGGCCGGACACCGCATCAGGTTTGAAGCCTCATCGGCACTCACCTTGCCAGACCTGCGGACCTTATCTTCTCACGTCCGCATTTCCGAGCCTCCTCGCACCCCCTCCCAAGGTTACCCCACAGGACCACCCCAATGCGGGAAATTAAACTCCAGGACCTCAAGTCGAAGACGCCGGCCGAGCTTGTCTCGTTCGCGGAAGAGAACGGGGTCGAGAATGCCAGCACCATGCGCAAGCAGGAGCTGCTGTTCGCCATCCTCAAGCAGCTTTCGCTCGCCGAGACCGACATCGTCGGCGAAGGCGTCGTCGAAGTGCTCTCCGACGGATTCGGCTTCCTCCGCTCGCCCGATGCCAACTATCTGCCGGGCCCGGATGACATCTATGTTTCGCCTTCGCAGATACGCCGTTTCGGTCTGCGCACCGGCGACACCATCGAAGGCCACATCCGCAGCCCGAAAGAGGGCGAGCGCTATTTCGCGCTGCTGAAGGTCAACACGCTCAATTTCGAGGACCCGGAAAAGGCCAAGCACAAGGTCAATTTCGACAACCTTACGCCGCTGTTTCCGAATCAGCGTTTCCGCATGGAAATCGACGATCCGACGCGAAAAGACTTGTCTGCAAGGGTGATCGACATCGTCGCGCCGATCGGCAAGGGCCAGCGCGCACTGATTGTCGCGCCGCCACGCACCGGCAAAACGGTGCTGATGCAGAACATCGCGCACTCGATCACGCACAATCATCCCGAATGCTATCTGATCGTGCTGCTGATCGACGAACGTCCGGAAGAAGTCACGGACATGCAGCGTTCGGTGAAGGGCGAGGTCGTGTCCTCGACCTTCGACGAGCCCGCGGTGCGCCACGTCCAGGTCGCCGAGATGGTGATCGAGAAGGCAAAACGCCTGGTCGAGCACGGCCGCGACGTCGTCATCCTGCTCGATTCGATCACGCGCCTCGGCCGTGCCTACAACACCGTGGTGCCGTCATCCGGCAAGGTGCTGACCGGCGGTGTCGACGCCAACGCGCTGCAGCGTCCGAAGCGCTTCTTCGGTGCCGCCCGCAACATCGAGGAGGGCGGCTCGCTCACCATCATCGCGACCGCGCTGGTCGATACCGGCAGCCGCATGGACGAAGTCATCTTCGAAGAGTTCAAGGGCACCGGTAACTCCGAACTGATCCTCGACCGCAAGGTCTCGGACAAGCGGACCTTCCCGGCGATCGACATCTCGCGCTCCGGCACCCGCAAGGAGGAGCTCATCACCGATCCTCAGGTGCTCAAGAAGATGTACGTGCTTCGCCGCATCCTGAACCCGATGGGCACCATGGACGCGATCGACTTCCTGCTCGACAAGCTGCGCTCGACCAAGAGCAACTCGGAGTTCTTCGACTCCATGAACACCTGAGTGCAGTGCAGCAAAGGATTGGAGGGCGCCTTCGGGCGCCCTTTTCTTTTGTGCGGCTTTGCTGCAGCGAGGGTGCAGCATGGCGAGCGGTCTGATGTCTGACCCGGGTTTTAGGTAATCTGTTGATATATCTAGATAATGATTGACTTGAGCTAGGTCCGTTGTCTGCGACAGAGAGACTTTTGCAGCAAAATGCTGCGGATATATTGCAGCGCAATAAGGGCCTTTTGCTGCGGGAAATGGTGCAGCAAATCGCTCCTGACATATCGACCGCAACAGGTATTTGCCTTTTCCCCGGCGGCCGGACAAATAGGCCATGCACCCGCGAGACCAGACCATCTTTGCGCTGTCGTCCGGCCGTCCGCCGAGCGCGATCGCCGTGGTGCGCATCTCAGGCGCACAGGCGGGCCTGGTGCTGACGGCACTCGCGGGCAAGCAACCGGCGCCAAGACAAGCGAGCCGGCGGTTGCTCCACGACGGCCAGGGCGAGCCGATCGACGACGCCGTCGTGCTCTGGTTTCCGGGGCCGGCGAGCGCGACCGGCGAGGATATCGCCGAATTTCACGTCCATGGCAGCCGTGCGGTGCTAGCGGCGCTCCTGGCCGCTATTTCTAAAATTCCGAATACACGGGCGGCCGAGCCTGGCGAGTTTACGCGGCGCGCCTTCGAGAACGGCAAGCTCGACCTGACTGAGGCTGAAGGCCTCGACGATCTCATCCATGCCGACACCGACCGGCAGCGACGCCAGGCGCTGCGTCAACTGCAAGGTCTGCTCGGCAATCGCGCGCGCGATTGGCGCGCGCGCATCATCGAGGCGTCGGCGCTGATCGAGGCCGGCATCGATTTTTCCGATGAGGGCGATGTGCCGGCGGAGCTGAGGGCGCCGGCGGTGCAAGCGATCGAGGCGCTGCACGGCGAAATCGCAAAAGTCCTTGCGGCACAGGGACATTCTGAACGGCTGCGCGATGGCCTTGTGGTGGCGATCGCCGGCACGCCGAACGTCGGCAAGTCGACGCTGATCAACCAGCTGGCGCGCCGCGACGTCGCGATCGTCTCGCCGCATGCCGGCACCACGCGCGACGTGATCGAGGTGCAGCTCGATCTCGATGGCTATCCCGTCACTGTGATCGACACCGCCGGCATTCGCGAGACCGATGATCCGGTCGAGCAGGAAGGCGTGCGCCGGGCGCGGGCGCGGGCCGAGGATGCAGATCTCGTGCTGTGGCTGGTGGAGGGGGAGCAGGCAGCCGCTCCGGCGGTGATGCGTTCGCTGGGGACGTCCGGCGGCTCGGTCTGGATCGTGCGCAACAAGATCGATCTCGGCGGAGTCGGGGAGGCCGCACCGCGGGGCGAGTTCGGGATCTCGGCGAGCCGGGGTGACGGGATTCGCCAGCTGGTCGACGCCCTCGTGAGGTTCGCTGCGGAGTTCTTCGGAACGAGCGAGGGTGCATTGGTGACCCGGGCCCGCCAACGCGATCTGCTGCGCCAGGCTTCAGACAGCTTGCGTCGGAGTCTGGAGCTTGTAGAAGACGGCGAAGAGCTGGCGGCCGAAGAGCTGCGGTCCGCCGCCTATGCCCTGGGACGGCTGTTGGGCCGGGTGGACGTCGAGGACGTTCTTGGCGCGATCTTCCAGAAATTCTGCATCGGAAAGTAGTGCTAGTTCTTCATTGTAGAACTAGCGTTTGTTCCATTGCTTGGTGTTTTCACGTGAAACAAGGTTTGGAGGTTCCATGCTGTTTCACGTGAAACGTTCGGAACCCCAGCCCCGTCATTGCGAGGAGCCCTTGCGACGAAGCAATCCAGGGCGTCTCCGTGGCGGCAGTCTAGATTGCTTCGCCGCGCTCGCAATGACGGAGAGCGGGGCCCATCCTGGTCGATCACTTGCGTGTATCGTGGCTGCGCGACTGATCTTGTTTCACGTGAAACAATAGCTCCTCCAACGCCCTTCCTACTGTGCATGGGGTTGTTTTCACGGAACCGTCTTGGGCCGCCTCGGTCTCCGTTTCACGTGAAACACACGCCTCACCCAGTTTCTACTTCCGGCTATCCTTCCTCTGAGCTAGAAGTCCGCCCATGCGACCAGAGCGAGAGAGCTTCGACGTCATCGTGATTGGCGGCGGCCACGCCGGCTGTGAAGCCGCGGCCGCCTCTGCCCGGATGGGCGCAAGAACCGCCTTGGTGACGCATCGTTTCTCCACCGTCGGCGCCATGTCCTGCAATCCCGCCATTGGCGGTCTCGGCAAGGGTCATCTGGTCCGTGAAGTCGATGCTCTCGATGGTCTGATGGGCAGGGTAGCCGATGCCGGAGGCATCCAGTTTCGTGTCCTCAATCGCCGTAAGGGTCCCGCGGTTCGCGGCCCCCGGGCCCAGGCCGACCGGAAGCTTTATGCCGCCGCTATGCAGTCCGCGATCCGGGGGACCCAGGGTCTTTCCATCATCGAGGGCGAGGCCGACGAGCTGATCGTGGTCGAGGGCCGGGTGACTGGCCTGCGCCTGGCCGATGGCCGGGAGTTTGGAGCCGGGGCCATTGTCGTCACCACCGGTACCTTCCTGCGTGGTCTGATCCATCTCGGTGAGAAGAACTGGCCAGCCGGCCGGGTCGGCGAGGCCCCGGCAATGGGTCTTTCGGCCTCCTTTGAGCGCGCCGGCTTCACCCTTGGACGGCTGAAGACCGGGACGCCGCCGCGTCTGGACGGGACCACGATCGACTGGTCCGCGGTCGAAATGCAGCCCGGAGACGAGCCGCCGGAGCCGTTCTCGGTGATGACGGAGCGGATCACGACCCCGCAGATCCAGTGCGGGATCACCCGGACGACATCTGCGACCCATGAGGTGATCCGGGCCAACGTCCATCGCTCCCCGATGTACTCCGGCCAGATCAAGAGCTCCGGGCCGCGCTATTGCCCCTCGATCGAGGACAAGATCGTCCGGTTTGGCGACCGCGACGGCCATCAGATCTTCCTGGAGCCGGAAGGGCTCGACGACAGCACCGTCTATCCCAACGGCATCTCGACCTCGCTCCCAGAGGAGGTCCAGCTCGTGATCCTCGCCACCATTCCCGGCCTGGAGCAGGTGAAGATGGTCCGCCCGGGCTACGCCATCGAATACGACCACATCGATCCCCGCGAGCTCGATCCGACCCTCCAGACCAAGCGTCTGCGTGGTCTGTTTCTGGCCGGACAGATCAACGGCACCACCGGATACGAGGAAGCTGCCGGCCAAGGCATTGTAGCCGGCCTGAACGCGGCTTTGGCCGCGAGCGGGGCCGCGTTGACGGTGTTCGACCGCGCCGATGGCTATCTCGGCGTGATGATCGACGATCTCGTCACCCGCGGGATCAGCGAGCCCTATCGGATGTTCACCTCCAGGGCCGAATACCGGCTGACACTGCGGGCCGACAATGCGGACCAGCGGCTGACCGAGAAGGGGATCGCGCTCGGATGCGTCGGAAGCGCCCGGACCCTGCACCACCGGTCCAAGATGGACGCTCTGAACGCGGCGCGGACGCTCTCGAGGTCGCTGACCATCACCCCGAACGAGGCGATCAAGCACGGGCTGTCCCTCAACCGCGATGGTCAGCGCCGCTCGGCCTTCGAGCTGATGGCTTATCCTGATATCGGCTGGAGCCAGGTGCGTGCCATCTGGCCGGAGCTATCGGCGATCGATCCCGTCATCGCCAGCCATCTCGAGATCGACGCGAAGTACGACGTCTATCTAGAGCGCCAGAGCGCCGATGTCGAAGCTTTCCGGCGCGACGAGGGGATGGTGCTGTCGGAGGTCGATTACCAGCTGGTCCCCGGTCTCTCCAATGAAGTCCGCGCCAAGCTGGAGAAGGCGCGACCGTTCACGGTCGGCCAGGCCGGCCGGATCGACGGCATGACGCCGGCCGCGCTCGGCATTCTCGCGGCTTATCTCCGCCGGGAAGCACGGAAGACTTCCAAGGCAATTGCATAGGCGTTTCACGTGAAACAGCGCGGACCGGGCGGAGACAGGCCGCTAACGCGACGACCTGCAGCAGGTGAGGGCGCGGATCGTCGATCCGAGACGGCCCCGGCTCGGCCGAAGATCGACAAGGCCAGCGCCAACGATCGGGCGCTCGACTCCATCATCGCCGCCGACAAGATCGCGGCGCTCAAGCTCGCCCCCGTTTCACGTGAAACCGAAGCGCGGCTCGATCGCTACATCGCGCTGCTGCGGGCGTGGCAGGCCAAGACCAATCTGGTCGCGCCTTCGACCCTGCCGCAGCTCTGGACCCGGCACATCGCCGACTCGCTCCAGCTCGTCGATCTCGCCCCGTCGGCCAAGCGCTGGGCCGATCTCGGCAGCGGCGGCGGATTTCCGGGTGTCGTGCTGGCTTGTGCCATGGCCGGGACGCCGGATGCTCGGGTCCATCTCGTCGAGCGAATCGCCAAGAAGGCCGCGTTTTTGCGCGAAGCGATCCGCGTCACCACATCTCCGGGAGTCGTACATCTCGCTGAGATCGGGGATAATGTGGATAGAATCACCGGTCCCGTCGATTGCGTCACCGCGCGTGCACTGGCTCCGCTACATCAACTCATCGGCTTTGCGGAGCCGCTGATGCGCCAGGGCGCAAAGGCGTTGTTTCCGAAGGGTCAAGATGTAGAGGCTGAATTGACCGAAGCCGCTAAATATTGGAATATTCGGCCGCAGCTCCACCAAAGCCGCACAGGCGACGGCTGGATCGTCGAGCTGATTTCCGTCGAACGGCGCAGCTGAGGCGGTCAGGGGCGAGTGGGGAATTTGCGATGAGCGTGATTGACGAGCCGCAGCAAGAGCAGACCGAGGTGGTCCCGCAGGGCCACCCGCGCATCCTCGCGCTGGCGAATCAAAAGGGCGGTGTGGGAAAAACAACCACAGCGATCAACCTCGGCACCGCGCTCGCCGCGATCGGCGAGCGCGTCCTGATCGTCGATCTCGATCCGCAGGGCAACGCCTCGACCGGTCTCGGCATCGATCGCCGCAACCGCTCCTGTTCGACCTACGACGTGCTGATCGGCGAATCGAGCTTGCGCGAAGCGGTGGTCTCGACCGCGGTGCCGCGGCTGCACATCGCGCCCTCGACCATGGATCTGTCCGGCCTCGAGCTCGAGCTCGGCACCACGCCCGGCCGCGCCTTCAAGCTGCGCGACGCCATCGGCGCACTCAACAACAACGTCTCGCCGGACGCCGACTACACCTATGTGCTGATCGACTGCCCGCCTTCGCTCAACCTGCTCACGGTGAACGCGATGGCCGCATCCGATGCGATCCTCGTGCCGCTCCAGTGCGAGTTCTTCGCGCTGGAAGGTCTGTCGCAATTGCTCCAGACGGTGGAGCAGGTGCGCTCGACGCTCAATCCGAACCTGTCGATCCACGGCATCGTGCTGACCATGTTCGACTCGCGCAACAACCTCTCGAACCAGGTCGTGGCCGACGTCCGGCAGTTCATGGGCGAGAAGGTCTACAAGACCATGATCCCGCGCAACGTGCGCATCTCGGAAGCGCCGTCCTACGGCAAGCCGGTGCTGGTCTATGATCTCAAATGCGTCGGCAGCGAAGCCTATTTGCGGCTTGCCACCGAAGTGATCCAGCGCGAGCGCGAGCTGCGCACGACGCATTGACGATGGCGGTCCGTAGGGTGGGTTAGCCGAAGGCGTAACCCACCACTGTTGATCTCCGCGGAAACAGAAGAGGTGGGTTACGCCCTGCAGATGCGAGGCGCATCTGCAGGGCTAACCCACCCTACGATCTACAATTCGACAATTCAGTTCTGGAGTGCTGCACCGTGAATCCAAGGGAGCTGGCGATGGCCGACGAAGCGCGTTCGCGACTGGGCCGGGGTCTTGCAAGTCTGATCGGTGACGTCGGCGGCGAGGCCCAGCACGTCGATCGGCCGCGCGCGCAGCGCAAGGTGCCGATCGAATTCATCAAGGCCAATCCGCGCAACCCGCGCCGCACGTTTTCGGACACCGAGCTCAAGGAGCTCAGCGATTCGATCAGGCAGCACGGCGTGATCCAGCCGATCGTGGTGCGTCCGGTGAAGGGCGCGCAGGATCGCTTTGAGATCATTGCCGGCGAGCGGCGCTGGCGCGCTTCGCAGATGGCCGGCCTGCATGAAGTGCCGATCGTGCCGGTCGACATCAGCGACAGCGATGCGCTGGAATTCGCGATCGTCGAGAACGTGCAGCGCGAAGACCTCAATCCGATGGAGGAGGCGCAGGGCTATCACGCGCTCGCCAACGAGTTCAAACGCAGCCAGGACGACATTGCAAAAGTCGTCGGCAAGAGCCGCAGCCATGTCGCCAACATGATGCGGCTGACCAAGCTGCCGGCCGAGGTGCAGGCCTTCATCGCGACCGGCGAGCTGACCGCGGGTCACGCCCGCGCGCTGATCGGCGTGCCCGATCCGCTCGCGGCCGCCAAGCGCATCGTCGAGGAAGGCCTCAACGTCCGCCAGGCCGAGGCACTCGCGCATGAAGAGGGCGTGCCGGAGCGCAAGCCGCAGAAGGCGCGCACCGGGGCGAAGGAAAAGGACCCGGACACGGTCGATCTCGAAAAGCGCGTCAGCGACGCGCTGGGTCTCAAGGTCACCGTCAATCACCGCGATCCCGGCGGCTCCGTGCAGATCAACTACCGCAACCTCGATCAACTCGACGAGGTGATGAAGCGGCTGGCCAAGGGCGCGCTGTAGGCGCACCGGCTCTCTCTCCGTCACCCCCGCGCAATGGCGAAGCCATTGTCGCTGGAGGTGGCCGCTTCTTCAGCGGCCCTCGAAGGGCGACGGCTCGGCTGCATCGGGGCCGTTCATCCTTCGAGGCTCCCGATGGGGCGCATCGCGCCCCATCACTCGCACCTCAGGATGACGGATTTGGTTATCCTGGATTGCTGCGCTCGCAATGACGTGGAGAGCAGGCCCTATCCCCTTCGCTTCGCGTTCGCGGCGATCGCCATCAGCGTGCGCTGGGCGATGGCGGCGGCGAGGGTGGATTGCTTGCGGGTGTCGAGTGCGGCGGCTGCGAGCTGCTCGATGATGGCGGCGAGCCGCGCCACGCTGAAATTGCGCAGCGCCGTCTCCACCGCCGGCTTTCGTGAAAAGTGCAGCCGCGGAAAGCCGCCGTCGAGGACGGTGGAGGCCGGCGTGCCGTCGGCAATCGCAAGCGCCGATTTGTGCAGCCACGCGGCCTGGCGCTGCGCGGCCGAGATGATCACGCCGGGATAGGTGCCGGCGATCATGGCTTTGGCGAACTCGGTCTCGACGATGTCGGGCCGGCCGGCGAAGGCGCCATCGACGATCGGATCGAGCTTCAGTTCGGAAGCATCGGCAACCACCGCCATCACGTCTTCCAGCGTGATCTCGCCTTTGCCATGGGCATAGAGCGTCAGCTTGCGCAGCTCGTTACGCGAGGCCTGGCGGTCGCCGCCGAGGAACGACATCAGCGCCGCGCGGGCATCCTGCGCGATCCGCAGATTGGCGATGCGCAGCTCGTCGTCCATCAGCTTGGCCAAGTCGCGCTCGGTGTCGGGATAGCAGCCGATCGCCACGGCCGTCTTGGCGCGCTCGCAGGCCTTGCGCAGCGGCGATTCCGGGCGCAACTCGCCGGCCTCGATCACGATGCGGCAATCCTTCACGCTCATCTCGGCCAGCGTGTCGATGCCGCTGGCAAAGCTGCGCGAGCCGGCGCGAATGCGAATGGCGCGGCGGCCGCCGAACAGCGGCACCGTCATGGCTTCATCGACGAGACGCGACGGCTCGGCGGAGAGCTCGTCGCCGTCGAGCTTGACCAGGGAGAAGGGATCGTTGGGATCATCGACGGCCGATGCAATCAGCGCATCGGCGCGCTCGCGAACCAGGCCGGCATCGGGACCGTAGAGCAGGATGATCGGACGGCCCGCATCGGGGCGGGCGAGGAAGGCGTCGATCTCTTTTCCACGCAGTGCGACCATGGCCTAGATCGTCATTCCGGGGCGCGCGGAGCGCGAACTACGGTGCGCAATTGCGCACCAGAGAATCCAGAGGTTGGGATCGAGATTCCGGGTTCGCGCAGTGCGCGCTCCGGAATGACGGGATGAACTCAAGTGCCCGCGGTGAAGAAGGCGGCGAGCCGGGTATTGATGTTCTCGGCGATCTCGTTGGCGGCACGATCCTCCGCATCGCGCACCGCGCGGTTGCGGGAGAAGCGCTGATAGGAGCCGGGCATGTCATAGGACACGCGCGAGAACGTGGTGCCGGTCATGACCGACTGGCCGGTCGCCACGTTGATCAAATTGTACTGGGCGTCGATGCCGTAGGTTTCAGTGCTCGGCAGCCCGGTGCTGGCATCGACGATCAGCGACGATTTGCTGGAGCTGAAGCGGATCTCCAGGCGGTGGGTCGGCGGCATGCCCGTGGCCGTGCCGTAAAGCTTGAACGCCAGCGCATTGCGGACTTCGACGCCGACGCGGGCTTCGCGCGAGGCGTTTGGCTTGCTGATCTGCGGGAGTTCGACCCCCATCAGCTTCTCACGCAAGCCAGGGGTGCCGTCGGTATGCTCGGCATACATCGGCCGGAAGCAGCCGGCCGTCAGCGCCGCCAGAGCGACGACCGCCAGCAAGCGGGCTGCGATGCGGATCCTAGCCGACAACATTCACGATCCTCTTGGGGACGATAATCACCTTGCGGACGGGCTTGCCGTCCAGGGCCAGTTTTACCGCATCAAGGGCCAAAACGGCAGCCTCGATTTCCGGATTCTGGGCCGCTGTTGCAACTGTGACCTCACCCCGCTTCTTGCCGTTGACCTGGACGACCAGGGTCACGCTGTCTTCAACCAGCAAATCGCGTTCGATTTGGGGCCAATTGGCCTCCGAAACCAGCCCGCTCTGGCCCAGTACCTGCCAGCATTCCTCGGCGAGGTGCGGCATCATCGGGGAGAACAGCTGGACCAGGATCTGGCTGGCCTCCCGAACCGCCCAGGCCAGGTCCGCGGCCGGCTGGCCGGGGCGCTGGAGTACCTCGGACAGTGCGTTGGCGAATTCGCGGATATGGGCGAGGCAGACGTTGAAGTGCAGCCGCTCGATGCCGGTGGTGACCTTGTCCAGCGCGCCATAGGCGGCCTTGCGCAAGGCGGTCGCATCCGCCCCGAACGCGGCCGGCCGAGCCGCGGGCGCGGCCTTGCCGAGTTCCACGGAATCGTTGACCAGCCGCCACAGCCGCTGCACGAAACGCGAGGCGCCCTGGACGCGCTCGTCGCTCCAGATCACGTCGCGGTCGGGCGGGGAGTCCGACAGCATGAACCAGCGCGCGACGTCGGCGCCGTAGGTTTCGATGATGTCGTCGGGGTCGACGGTGTTCTTCTTCGACTTCGACATCTTCTCGATCGCGCCGATCTGGATGTCTTCGCCCGTCGTCAGCAGGGTGGCATGGCGCCCGTTGCCGCCGACTTCGATCTTGACCTCGGCCGGCTGCACATAGGTACCGTCGGCCTTCTGGTAGGTCTCGTGCACCACCATGCCTTGCGTGAACATGCCGGCGAACGGCTCGTCCAGCGCAATGTGCCCGGTCGCCTTCATCGCGCGGGTGAAGAAGCGGCTGTAGAGCAGATGCAGGATCGCGTGCTCGACGCCGCCGATATACTGATCGATCGGCAGCATCCGGTTGGCGACGGCGGGCGTCGTCGGGGCGTTCTCGTTCCAGGGATCGGTGAAGCGCGCGAAATACCAGGACGAATCCACGAAGGTGTCCATGGTGTCGGTTTCGCGCTGGGCCTTAGCCCCGCATTTGGGGCAGGTGACGTGCTTCCAGGTCGGATGATGGTCGAGCGCGTTGCCCGGCTTGTCGAACGTCGCATCCTCCGGCAGCGTCACCGGCAGGTCGGCATCCGGCACCGGCACCACGTCGCACTTCGGACAATGGATGACGGGGATCGGGCAGCCCCAATAGCGCTGCCGCGAAATGCCCCAGTCGCGCAGGCGGAAATTCACCTGCCGCTCGCCGACCGGCGCGTTGCCGCGCAGCTCGCTTTCGAGCCGTCTTGCGACCTCATCCTTGGCTTGATCGATGGTCATGCCGTCGAGGAAGCGCGAATTGATCATGCGGCCGTCACCATCATAGGCGGTGTCGGTGATGACGAACGTCTTCGGGTCCTGGCCTTCGGGGCACACCACCGGCGTGACACCCAGGCTGTACTTGTTGACGAAGTCGAGGTCGCGCTGGTCGTGCGCGGGGCAGCCGAAGATCGCGCCGGTGCCGTATTCCATCAGCACGAAGTTCGCGACATAGACCGGCAGCTTCCAGCTCGGGTCGAACGGGTGAACCGCGCGGATGCCGGTGTCAAAGCCCTGCTTCTCTGCGGTGTCGATGATCTCCTGCGCAGTGCCGATCTTCTTGATGTCGGCGATGAACTGGGCAAGCTTCGGGTTCTTGGCGGCAGCTGCCTGCGCCAGCGGGTGATCCGACGAGATCGCCATGAACTTCGCGCCGAACAGCGTGTCGGGGCGCGTGGTGAAAATCTTCAGCTCGCTCTCGCCGGCGGGCGTGGTCGCCTGATCCAGCGCGAAGCGGACCAGGAGACCCTCGGAGCGGCCGATCCAGTTGCGCTGCATCAGCCGCACCTTGTCGGGCCAGCGGTCCAGCCCATCCAGCGCCGACAGCAGTTCCTGCGAGTACTTCGTGATCTTGAAGACCCACTGGCTCATTTCCCGCTGTTCGACAACGGCGCCCGAGCGCCAGCCGCGGCCGTCGATCACCTGCTCGTTGGCGAGCACGGTCATGTCGACCGGATCCCAGTTCAGCTTGCGCTTCTCGCGCTCGGCGAGGCCCGCGGCGAGCATGTCCAGGAACATCTTCTGCTGGTGCTTGTAGTAGCTGGGGTCGCAGGTCGCGAATTCGCGGGACCAGTCCAGCGACAGCCCGATCGAGCGGAGCTGCTTCTTCATCGCCGCGATGTTGTCGTAGGTCCAGGCCTTGGGCGCGACCTTGCGCTCGATGGCGGCATTCTCGGCCGGCAGGCCGAAAGCGTCCCAGCCCATCGGGTGCAGCACGTTGAACCCCTTGGCGCGCATGAAGCGGGCCAGCACGTCGCCGAGCGTGTAGTTGCGGACATGGCCGATATGGATGCGCCCGGACGGGTAGGGGAACATCTCGAGCACATAGTATTTCGGCCGTGAATCATCGTTCCTGGAGACGAAGATCGCCTTTTCGTCCCAGGCGGCTTGCCAGCGCGGTTCGGAATCGCGGGCGTTGTAGCGTTCGGAGGTCATGGAATCGTTGGTTTTTCGTAGGTTCGGGCCGTCCTGAAGACGGCGGACTAGGCCATAAAAGCCCGTATCCGGTCAATGGGTTGCGGAATACCGATGGATTTCGCTTTTTCCGCCTCAAACCTCCGGTTCACTACGGTGGCAGGTCCAGATTGAGGTGCGGTTTGAGGTGCAATTAACGAGCTGAGCGTCAAAGTTCCGGACGCCCAATGCCGGGAGTCCTCATCATGACCACCAATGCCTTCGACGAGCTCGACTATGATTATGCGGCATCGGTCGCACAGAAGGCCGTGCAGTGCATGGCTGAGCAGCGAGTGCCCGCGACGCCGGACAATTTCAATGTCTGGTTCATCTATTCCATGGGCGTGCCGAGCGATTTGCAGCGCGCGATCGATATCCTGATCGGCAACAAGCGCAGGTTCGACGCGGTCATCAACCGGGATCTCTTCTCGACCTACGTCGCGACGCCGGGCAGTTCGGCTGCGAGCATGGCCTCGCAGCAGCTCCACTCGGTGATGGACGCAGCCCAGGCCTTCCTCGCGACCGCCATTGCCGACAATCATTCGCAGATGCGGGCCATCAGCGACGTTGCCGGTCAGACGGAGGCCGGTGCGGATCCGAAGATGCTCGTCCAGCAGCTCGTGACCGAGCTCGCCAGGGCTGCCGGCCGTGCGACACGGCTCGAGGCCAGCTTCGCGGAGAAAACGCGCGAACTCGAGGCCATCCAGGAATCGCTGACCAAGTCCGAGGAGCGCGCCAAGACCGATACGCTGACCAGTCTGCCAAATCGCCGCGCGCTGGACGAGTTCTTCCGCAAGGCCCAGATTGCCGCCATGGAAAAGGGCGAGCCGCTCAGCGTGCTCTTGCTGGACATCGACCATTTCAAGAAGTTCAACGACAATTTCGGCCACGGCGTTGGCGATCAGGTCCTGCGGCTCATGGCGCAAGTGCTGCGCGACAAGGTTCGCGACGTCGATCTGCCGGCCCGCTACGGCGGCGAGGAATTGATCGTCGTGCTCCCCACCGCCGATCTTGCCGCGGCGACGGCGATCGCGGAGCGCATTCGTCGCGCCATCGCCGAATGCCAAATCACGCGCAGATCGACGGGCGAAAGCCTCCCAACCATTACCGTCTCCATCGGCGTGGCCCAGTTTCGGCCGGGAGAAGCCATGATGGACCTGGTCGAGCGATGCGACCGCGCGCTCTACCTTGCCAAGGGCAGTGGTCGCAATCGCGTCATCGCCGAGAGCGAGCTCGATCGGGAGCTGGCGGCAGGTTAGCCCGCCAGCATCATGTCCGCCGCGCCGGTATCGATCGCCTGCACGCCGTGCTCGACGACATTGTTGCGGCCGCGGTGTTTGGCGGCGTAGAGCGCGGCGTCGGCGGCTTCGATCAGGTCGCCGGGGCGCAAGGCCTCGTTGGGCTTCGTTGCGGCAACGCCGATCGAGACCGTGACGATCATGTGGGCGGACGTGATGTGTGGCAGGCAGAGCTTCAGCACGGCCGCACGCACCATTTCGCCGATCTCGACGGCGCGATTCACGTCGGTGTTCGGCAGCAACAGGCAGAATTCCTCGCCACCATAGCGCGCCGCAAAGCCCATCGTGTCTGCAGCGATGCCGGACAGCGACTCCCCGAGCCTGGTCAGGCAGGAATCGCCTTCGAGATGGCCGTAGGTGTCGTTGAAGAGCTTGAAGTGGTCGACGTCGATCATCAGCAGTGCGAGATCGCTGCCATATTGCTGCGCCCGCATCCATTCGAAGTCGAGCCGGCTCTGGAAGCCGCGGCGGTTGGCGAGGCCCGACAGCATGTCGATCGAGGCCATCACCGTCAGCCGGTCGTTGCTTGCCATCAGCTCGCGCTCGCGCTGGCTCAATTGCGCGGCCATCGCATTCAACGCGCGCGCCAGCGGCACGAACTCGGCCGGCAGGCGGTTGCGCGCCGCACGCGCCGACAGGTCGCCCTCGCCGAGACGCTTGGCCATGTCGGCGAGCATCTCGATCGGCTTGATCACGAGCTTTTCGGCGGCGATCAGTGCCCCGAGCAGGACGAACACGACGACGAAAGCAAGCTGGAGATAAGCGGTGCGGATATCGCGGTTCACCGCCGCGGACACCTTGTCCTCGTCGATGCTGGCGATCAGGCGGGCGTTGGTGCCCGCGATGCGGATATAGCTGACCGCGCGGCGGGAGCCGTCGGCGGCGAGGAATGAGAGCGAGCCCTCGTCCTGGTCCGACCGCAGCGCCTTGTCGGCGATTGCGGACATCAGCGGCATGTTGTCGAGGGGGCGACCGACCGCGCTGTGCTGGTCGGCTGGTGCGGCGAGCACGGTGCCGGCGCTGTCGACCAATACGGCGGTGATGCCGGCGCGGCCGCCGAGATTGCTCATGACCTTCGACATCCAGTCGAGGTTCACGGTGGCGAGCACGACGGCATCGGCTACGCCGCTGAACGCAGACACCGGATAAACCGCCATCACGGTCGGCGTCGAGACCGGCCGCGACAGGATGAAATCGCTCAGCACGAAGCGGCCGGTTTCCTGCGCCTGCTGGAAATAAGGCCGGTCACTGAGGTCGAGGCCGACATACATGTTGTTGGTAGCGCACTGGATGCGTCCATCCTGGCCGGCGATCAAGAGCGTGCGGATCCAGGGCAGGTTCGACGGCAGGCTCGCGCGCAGCACGTCGCAGCTCTTGCTGATGCCGCCGATGGAGGCGCGGATGAAGGCTTCCGATTTCAGGATGGTCTCGACCGACGAGATCACCTCGCGCTGCGCATCGGCGCTGTGCCTTGCGACGGTGTTGAACTCGGCCGCGGCCTGCGCGATCTGGCTCGTGCGCGTGTTCTCGAGCGACCGGATGCGCTCGAGCATCAAGGGGGCCACCAGAATCACCGCGAGCAACGCAAGCCGCGCCCGGATTCCGAGAACCTGCTTGAGTTTCGCTCGTTTGCGGTTGAAACTGACGTTTGCCATCTTCGCTACCCACCCCATGGCCAAGGTAAAGCGAAGGGTTCAAAAACTCTTTCTTGAACTCGGTAAAATTGGACTTACCTCAGTTACGACTACCGCCAATCGAGATCATGACAGAAGCCAACGCCGTGCCGGTAACCGGCCATTCACCAAACGCGCTCGCCGCGGTCGAAGCCGAAATTGCACGCGCCTGCAAGGACGCGCGTCGTGATCGCGACTCCGTCACGCTGATCGCGGTGTCGAAGACCTTCGACGCGGATGCAATTACCCCGGTCATCGTCGCCGGACAGCGCGTATTCGGCGAAAATCGGGTGCAGGAGGCCAAAGGCAAGTGGCCGGCGTTAACGTCTGTTTACCCCGACATCGCGCTGCATCTGATCGGGCCGCTGCAATCCAACAAGGCGAAAGAGGCGGTCGCACTGTTCGACGCCATCCATTCGGTTGACCGCCCGAGCATTTGCCAAGCGTTAGCCAAGGAAATCGAATCCCAGAAAAGGCACCCGCAGCTCTTCGTCCAGATCAACACCGGCGAGGAGCCGCAGAAGGCCGGCATCGCGCCCGGCGAGGCCGATGCCTTCCTCGCAAGCTGCCGCGACACCTATGGGCTGACGATCTCCGGCTTGATGTGCATCCCGCCAGTCGACGAGCCGCCGGCCGCGCATTTCGCGCTGACCGCGAAGATCGCCGCGCGCAATGGCTTGAAGAATCTCTCGATGGGCATGAGCGCAGATTTCGCCACCGCGATCATGTTGGGTGCCACGCATGTGCGCGTGGGCAGTGCGATCTTCGGGCACAGATAGATAGCTAATCTTGGGTCGTCCTGGCGAAAGCCAGGACGACGGTAGAGAGGCCGTCTATTCAAACCCCACCGACGCCTTCCCCAGCACGCCAAAATCCACCGCAAGATGATCGCCCGCCTGGATCGGCAGCGGTGGATGGCACGTGCCTGTGGTCACCACCTCCCCTGCCCGCAAGGTGATGCCGAGCCCGCGCAGCTCATTGGCGAGCCAGGCGAGTGCAACACGGGGATCGCCGAGCACGTTCTTGCCGTGTCCGATATAGCGCTCGCCGCGCAGCGTGATCTGCGGCCGTTCCGCGACGAGATCCATCGCGCGCCAATTCGCTGATGTCGCCGCGCCCAGCACGAACGGATGCGCGCAGGCATTGTCGGCGATGAGTTGCGCCTCGCCGGCGCCGGCGAAATCGACGAAACGCGAATCCGGAATCTCGATCGCGGGGTGCAAGCTGTCCACGGCGGCCAGCACCTCGTCGACGGCAAACGGCGCTACGCGCGGCGGCAGGTCGCGCCCCATGCGGAAGCAAAATTCCGGCTCGCCGACGCGCATCGCGTTGCCCTTCATCGACGCGGAGCCGCCATCGGCGATCACGGTGTCGCTCATGATGCGACCGGCCAGCGGCCCCATGACATTGATGTGCTTCTGCCCGGACTCGCTCGTCGCCGCGATCTTCCAGCCGAACAGTTTTCCGGGCGAGCGCGTTTCGAGCGCGGCCTGGATGGCGTAGCCGTCAGCGCGGCTCCGTGGCCGCAACTGTCCTTCCAGCGCGTCGAGCTTGGTGCCGTCGCGCCAATGTTGAACAAGGACGCGCGATGCGGCAGCGATCTGATCCTGCTCGAGCATGTGCCTTCACCCGATGATGATTCTTGTTCTTGGCCCCAGCCGCCGCAGCAATTGCAGCATCGCAGATCTGGTCATGGAGACGCAGCCTGCGGTCGGGCCGAAATTGTCGCGGGCCAGATGCAGAAACACCGCGCTGCCGCGGCCGGCGATGCGCGGGCGCGTGTTGTGGTCGATTTCGATGATGAAGTCATAGAGATGATCGGCCCGCTTGAGCCGATCGCCGCCCTGCCCCTCGCCGAGCCGGATCCCCTGGTTGTAATGACGATCCCGGGGATCCTCGCACCAGGCGTCCGCGCCGGTGATGATCCGCGCCGGCAGGAAGGTCTGCGGCCGGCTATGCCGGTCGCCCCGCCACCACAGGCGCCTCGGACGGAAGCTGCCTCGCGGAGTGCCGCCGTCGCCCTCGCGCTTGTTGGCGAGGATGCCACCCCGCCCCAGCGCCACCGGAATCGTCAGCTGTCCGGCCGTCAGCCAGCCGCGGCGCGGATTACCGGCGGCAGGCTTAACGCGGATCGCGGCCAGCGGCCCGGGGCCTCGGCTCTTGATGTAACTAGCTGAAGCAGCGTTGTTTTTCATGTGAAAATGCGATGTCGAATTCATTACAGGACATTCATCAAAACGCCCTGCTATTCTGGGTTAGAGTGGTTCTGGCTTGTGAATCGGTAACAGCCCACTACTTCAACACGAACAACAATAATAACGGCGACCCCTAAACTTCCCCTCACGGTTGGGTGCAGCATGTATGCGCGCCGAGCCGGACCCCAAAAGGATGATACCCTATGGCCAATGCCCGCAAGATCCTGATCGTGGATGACGATACCGATCTGCGCGATACGTTGGTGGAGCAATTATCGCTGCACGAAGAATTCGAAGCCTCCGCCGTCGATACCGGCGCCAAGGGCGCGAGCGCCGCAAAGGCCAATTCCCCCGATCTCGTCCTGATGGATGTCGGCCTGCCCGATACCGATGGCCGCGAAGTGGTCCGCTCCCTGCGCAAGGGCGGCTTCAAGGCTCCCATCATCATGCTGACCGGGCATGACACCGATTCCGACACGATTTTGGGCCTGGAATCCGGCGCCAACGACTATGTCGCAAAACCCTTCCGCTTTGCCGTGCTGCTGGCCCGCATCCGCGCCCAGCTGCGCCAGCACGAGGCCAGCGAGGACGCGGTGTTCTCGGTCGGCCCCTACAGCTTCCGTCCCGGCTCCAAGATGCTGACAGCCGCCAATGCGCGCAAGGTCCGGCTCACCGAGAAGGAAACCGCCATCCTCCGCTTCCTCTACCGCGCCGGCCAGATGCCGGTGTCGCGCGAGACCCTGCTCCAGGAGGTCTGGGGCTATAATTCCGGCGTCACCACCCACACGCTGGAAACCCACATCTACCGCCTCCGCCAGAAGATCGAGAAGGACGCCGCCAACCCGGAGATCCTGGTCACGGAAGCCGGTGGCTACAAGCTGGTGCCGTGATACGCTTCAGGGGCGTGCGAATCGTTTTAGATCGCGTGCCCTTGAGCCTCGGATCTGAATGTCAATCGACGACGACGTAGCGCTTCTCGAGCGGGTCCCGACATTGCGCCTGTTGGGAGACGCCTCGTTGCGCATGCTGGCGATCGGCTCCGAGCAGCGTGACTTCGTCCGCGGCGACATCCTGTTCAATCTCGGCGACGACGCCGATGCCGGCTTCGTGGTCCAGCGCGGCGCCTTCCGGGTCGAGGATGGCGCCGGCGCCGAGATGATCGCAGGTCCCGGCGCGCTGATCGGCGAGCTCGCGCTGGTGGTGCCGATGAAGCGGCCGTCGAGCGCGATCGCGCTGGAGCATTCCTCCGTCATCCGCGTCGCGCGCAGCCTGTTTCAGCGCGTGCTCGAAAGCGACCCCGCCGCCGCCGTTCGCCTGCGCGACGAATTCGCGGTGCGCTCCAGCCAGATCGCCAGCGATATCCTGATGGCCGGTGCGAAGCTGACGACGTGAGAGGTCGTAGCTTCGTAGCCCGGATGGAGCGATCGGAGGTTAAACCTCCAGCGTCACCGTGACAGGCACGTGGTCCGATGGCCGCTCCCAGCTCCGCGCGTCGCGAAGAATCCTGAAATCCTGAACGGCGTCTTTCAGCGCGCGCGAGACCCAGATGTGATCGAGACGGCGGCCGCGGTCGCCGACGGTCCAGTCGGCGGAACGGTAGCTCCACCACGTATAGACCTTCTCAGACATCGGAATGCGGTCGCGCGCGACGTCGATCCATTCGCCGGCTTCGAGCGCCGCCTTGAGCTTCTCGGTTTCGACAGGTGTGTGCGAGACCACTTTCAGAAGCTGCTTGTGCGACCACACGTCGTTCTCGTGCGGGGCGACGTTGAGATCGCCCACCAGGATGTGGCGATCCTCCCCGCGCGGATGCAGCGGCTCGCACGCCTTCATCTCGTCGAGGAAGCGCAGCTTGTGATCGAACTTCTCGTTCAGCGCGGGATCGGGAATGTCGCCGCCGGCCGGCACGTAGAAATTATGCAGCACCAGCGGCTTTGCGATTGCAGCCTTCTCGCCGAACGAAACCGAGATATGGCGCGAATCCACCTTGTCGCAGAAGGTTCGGATGTCCTTGGACTCGAACGGGATCTTCGAGACGATGGCGACGCCGTGATAGCCCTTCTGCCCGTTCAGCGCGACATGCTCGTAGCCGAGCCGCTTGAAGCGCTTCAGCGGAAAGGCGTCGTCGATGCATTTGGTCTCCTGGAGGCACAGCACGTCCGGCCGCGCGCTCTTGAGGAATTTCGCGACCAGATCGATGCGCAGCCGCACCGAGTTGATGTTCCAGGTTGTCAGGGAAAGACGCATGAGGGATGCGTCTTAGCAAGCTCTCGTAGGGTGGGCAAAGGCGCAAAGCGCCGTGCCCACCGTCTTTTAGGGTCTGAGATGGTCGGCGAACTCTCGTGCCCTGGACGCTGCGCGGCACGAAGTGACGCGCTGCTGAGCCGGGGCCCATTGCGCGGCATTCCGGGTCCCGGCTCTGCGACGCACCGCTACGCGCTGCGTCGCCTCTGGGACACGAGACCAGTTCAACCCGGCGAGGGGCCGTAATTTGTGAAGTCGATCTTGAACATGTTGGGATCGAGCTTCTTGGTCGCGTCGAGATTGTAGACCGCGATCGTGGTGTCGTAGCCCTGCGGGTCGGTGACGGTCCACTGCTTCAGCTGGCCGTCCTTGGCGCCGAACATCAGCAAGAGGCGGCTGGTGCCGACCAATGCCTGCTTTTCCTCGATGGTGACGCTGACGAAGACGTCGTCGGCCGAGACGTTGACGACATTGGTGTCCTTCATCAGGTCGATGCGGTCGGACAGCAGGAAGCGCAGCGGCGTCTGCGACAGCGGATAGACGTCCTGGGTCGCGAGCTTGCGGTCGCGCACCACCAGCGAGGATCCGTCGGCGACGATGTCGATCGGGCTCGGCGCATCATATTCGAAGCGCACCTTGCCCGGCTTCTGGATGTAGAAATCGCCTTGCGTCTTGCTGCCGTCGGGGCCGACCTGGACGAAATTCCCGACCAGTGTCGATAGCGAGGACAGATAGGCGCTGACCTTGGCCGCCTGCGCCTTCTGGTTGGCGTCGAAGGTCTGAAAGATGCTGCTCGGCACGTTGCGGCGCGGATCCGGAATGATCGGATTCGGCGGCGTCTGGGTTGCGCCGGTGATCGCAGGCCCGCCGCCGGCCGGACCGTTATCGCGGCCCTTCGGCGCGGGTTTCGGCACGGGCACGGTCTGCGCGAACGACGCCGCAGTCACCATCGCGGCGGTGACGAGAAGCACGCCGGCCATGCGCGCGCTTCGCGCGGCGATGGTGGCAGCGAATCGAATGTCCGGATGTCTGATCAACGCGTCGTCCTGTGTGGCTGGGCGTCTTTTTAGCGTGATTTCGGGCAAAAGCAGATAACGTTTTTGCGTGAAATAGTGTTCTGAGGCCCCGCGCCTCACATATGGCTGTCTTCTTCCTCGACCAGAATCTCACGCTTTCCGGCGTGGTTGGCGGGTCCGACGATGCCTTCCAGTTCCATGCGCTCCATCAAGGATGCGGCACGGTTATAGCCGATCTGCAGGCGGCGCTGGATGTAGCTGGTCGAGGCCTTTCGGTCGCGCTTGACGATGGCAACGGCCTGCGCGAACAGGTCGCCGCCGCCATCCGCGCCCATGCCGCTGGCGTCGAACACGGCGCCGCCGTCCTCGTCCTCGGTCGGCTCTTCCGCGGTCACGGCTTCGAGATATTCCGGCTGACCCTGCGTCTTGAGGTGACGCACCACCTTCTCGACTTCCTCGTCCGAGGCAAAAGGTCCGTGCACGCGGCTGATGCGGCCGCCGCCGGCCATGTAGAGCATGTCGCCCTGACCGAGCAGCTGCTCGGCGCCCATCTCGCCCAGGATGGTGCGGCTGTCGATCTTGGAGGTGACCTGGAAGGCGATGCGGGTCGGGAAGTTCGCCTTGATGGTGCCGGTGATGACGTCGACCGACGGACGCTGCGTGGCCAGGATCACGTGCAGGCCGGCGGCGCGCGCCATCTGCGCGAGGCGCTGCACCGCGCCTTCGATATCCTTGCCGGCGACCATCATCAGGTCGGCCATTTCGTCGACGATGATGACGATGTAGGGCAGCGGGTCGAGCGAGAGCTTCTCTTCCTCGTAGATCGCCTTGCCAGTCTCCTTGTCGAAGCCGGTGTGCACCGTGCGCGTCGGCTCCTCGCCCTTGGCTTTCAACTCGAGCAGACGCGTGTTGTAGCCGTCGATATTGCGCACACCGAGCTTGGCCATGTTCTTGTAGCGCTCTTCCATCTCGCGCACGGCCCATTTCAGCGCGACCACCGCCTTCTTCGGGTCGGTCACGACGGGCGTGAGCAGATGGGGAATGCCGTCATAGACGGAGAGTTCGAGCATCTTCGGATCGACCATGATCAGCCGGCACTGGTCCGGGCGCAACCGGTAGACCAGGCTGAGGATCATGGTGTTGATGGCGACCGACTTGCCCGAGCCGGTGGTACCGGCGATCAGCATGTGCGGGGTGCGCGCGAGATCGATGATGACGGGGTCGCCGCCGATGGTCTTGCCGAGGCAGAGCGGGAGTTTCGCGACCGTGTCGACCGTCTCCTTGGCGACCAGCAGCTCGCGCAGATAGACCTTTTCGCGGTGGGCGTTCGGCAGCTCAATGCCGATGGCGTTGCGGCCGGGCACGACGGCGACGCGGGCCGACAGCGCACTCATCGAACGGGCGATGTCGTCGGCGAGGCCGATCACGCGCGACGACTTGATACCGGGCGCCGGCTCCAGCTCGTACAGCGTGACCACGGGGCCCGGATTGGCCTTCACGATCTCGCCGCGCACGCCGAAATCTTGCAGCACGCCTTCGAGCGAACGTGAGTTGGTTTCCAGCTCGGCCTTGCTGAGCGGCTGGCGATCGCCGGCCTTGGGCGCGGCAAGCACGGACACGGACGGAAGCTCGAACTTGTCGGAGGACTTCTTGGCCGCAGCCTTGGGCGCGGCCTTCTTGCGCGGCGCGCGGGCGGCGGGCTCTTCCTCCTCCTCGTCTTCCTCGTCCTCGTGCTCCTCCTCGTAGTCCTCGTCTTCGGACTGCGGCGAGATCGGGGGCGCGGCGCGGCCACCGCCGAGATTCGGCTCCTGGCGGCTGAACGCAACCGCCTTGGTCTTCGGTCCGCTCGAGACCAGCGAGCGGTAAGCGGCACCACACAGCCAGATCAGCCGTGCCTTGGTGCTCATCAGCGCATGGAACAGCCAGCCCAGCGACACCGAGCCGCGATCGCTGTCCTCGTTTTCATCGAGCGGCTTGTCATCGTCCTCGATCTCCGCATGCTCGTCGTCTTGCTCGCGCGCGCCGAGACCGCAGGCGAACAGGAACGTCGCGGCCATCGCCGCGAACAGGATCACACCGAGTACCGTGCGATAGATCGTACCGGCCGGCCCGAAAATCACCGCGGGCGCGCGCACCAGGGCATCGCCGACCACGCCGCCGAGCCCGGTCGGCAGCGGCCATGCGCCGCCATGCGGCCAGCAGCTGACGAAGCCGGCCGCGATCACCGTGCAGAGGATCCAGCAGCCGAGCCGCAGCGCCTCGCGGTCGAACGGGCGATGGGTCATCATCCGCCAACCCCAGACCGCGACCGTCAGGACCAGCATGATCGCGCCGAGCCCGAGGATCTGCATCGCGAGATCGGCACCGATCGCGCCGGCATAGCCGAGGATGTTGCGGATCGGCCGCGAGGTCGCGTGGCTGAGGCTGGGGTCCTGCACCGACCAGGTCATCAGCGCCGCCGAGGCGACACCGGACAGCGTGATCAGGCCGAGCCCGCTGAGCTCGCGCATACGCCGCGCCAGCCCCTCGCGAATCGAGGGCGGCAGATGGCCGACCAGTGGAATGACACGTTCGATTGCCGACATGCTCACGGGCCCCGCCTAACCCAGAGTCTCGACCAGCCGGTGCAGCGCCTGCGCCGTGGTCTCGCCATCCTGCACCAGCGCAAGGCGAATGTAGCCCGCGCCGGGATTGAAGCCGTCAGGCTGACGCCGTGCCAAAAAGCTGCCGGGCACCACGCGCACGCCTGCTTCCTTGAAGAGTTTGAGCGTGATGGACACGTCGTCGCCGAGCTCCGACGTGTTGAGCCAGACGCAGAAGCCGCCGTCGGGCCGGCGATAGCCGTAACGATTGCCGATGATCTGGTCGGCGAGATCGAACTTGATCCGGTACAGCCTGCGATTCTCCTCGACATGCGCTTCGTCGCCATACGCGACGGTCGCGACATGCTGGAGCGGCACCGGCACCTGGGGCGCGGCGATGTTGCGCTGCTCGAGGAACATGCCGATGAATGTCTTGTCGCCGGCGGCGAAGCCGACGCGCAGGCCCGGCAGGTTGGAGCGTTTCGACAGCGACTGGAACGCGACCACGCGGGTGTAGTCGGGGCCGGCGCATTCCAGCGCACTGCCCGGCGCCTCGCGGGTGTAGATCTCGGAATAGCACTCGTCGCTGAGGATCACGAAGCCGTAGCGGTCGGCGAGCTGCTTCAACCGCCTGAAATAGTCCGGCTTGGCGACCGAGCCCTGCGGATTGGCGGGCGAGGCCAGATAGAACGCCACCGTGCGCGCCAGCGTCGCTTCGTCGATGGCGTCGAGATCGGGCAGGAAGCCGTTTTCGACGGTGGTCGGCAGATAGACCGGTTCGCAGGCCGCTGCGCGGGCGCCGGCGCCATAGACCGGATAGAACGGGTTCGGCATCAGGATGGCGGGCTTGCCGGGGCGCGGGCCGACATAGCGCGCAGCCGTGATCGCGGCGAGGAACAGGCCCTCGCGGCTGCCATTGAGGACGAGAATCTCGCCTCTGGGGTCCAGCGGCCGCGGCAGCTTGAAGCGCGACGACAGCCAGGCGCTCGCTGCCTGGCGGAACGGCTCGGTGCCCTGGTTCATCGGGTAGCGGCCGAAATCGGCGATGTGCTTGGCCAGCACCGGGCCGACGAAGTCAGGCACGGGATGCTGCGGCTCGCCGACGGCAAGCGTAATCAAGGGCTTGCCGGGTTGATGGGGGGCCAGCAGCTCGTTCAGCCGGACGAAGGGCGAGCGTTCGGAATCGGAGCTTCCACCTTCCAGCGGCGCACGGGATGAAGCGGTCATAGCCATTCTGGACGCCAGCACTCTTGGAACAGCCGGTCGCACGAAAGCGCCGGCGGGAAGCGGTTCAGTTCACCATAGATAGGGCGAGGTTAAGACGCGATTAACCATCGGCGGGCGGGTCCGTCCAGAGCGGAATAATTAGACCGGATAACAACGGGATGCGGGGCGCGCCCGAGAACGTGGATGCCCGGGCCTTCGCCTCGCCGGAGCGGCTTCGGCCGCGCAGGCGGGACGAGCCCGGGCATGACGAACTTTGCGATACTGACGTGCCTAGCGCCCCGGCAGCTTTTCGAACGTCGCCATGCCGGCGGGGATCGTGTGGAATTCCTGCTTGTCGCAGGTGTAGATCGCCATCTGCGGATGGAACTGATCGGGCTCGTCCAGCGTGCCGACCTTCACGATCACGGCCGGCAGTCCCGGAACCCTGGTCACCAGATGGGTGCCGCACTCGGCACAGAATTCGCGCGTCACGGCACGCTCGAGGTCCTTGCGGGTGAACTGCTTGGGCTGGCCGATGATGTAGCTGAAGCCGGCCGCCGGCATCGCCATGAAGGTGTTGGGCGCGCCGCCCGAGATGTACTGGCACTCGCGGCAATGACACTGCGCCTGCATCATCGGGTCGCCCTCGGCGACATAGCGCACTTCGCCGCAATAGCATCCGCCTTCCAAACGCATGACGACCTCCCGGTTTGTTGTTCGTTGTGGTCGATATCTCTGCGCCGGCGGTGCGGAATGGCAATCCTTTTCTTCGCCCGGCGGAGGCAAAAAGAAAGGGGCTCCAACTTGCGCTGGAGCCCCTCAACGGTCGGGGCATTGCCGGGTATGTGCCCAAACCGTAGTTGTGGACGCGGTCTCCGGAGAGACCGTGCCCGGGAGGAGAGGTTACATGTTGTAGGCGCGCTCGGTGTGCTCGGTGATGTCGAGGCCTTCACGCTCGCTCTCGACATTGGCGCGGAGGCCAACGATCACATCGACGACCTTGTAGAGGATCGCCGAACCGATGCCCGACCACACCAGCGTGGTGCAGACGCCCCAGAGCTGGGAGACCATCTGCGCCGCGAAGTCGTAATCGGCAACCTTCGGCGGGATCGCGGTGTAGTCGATGATGCCGGCGCCGCCGAGTGCGGGGTTCACCAGGATGCCGGTCCCGAGAGCACCGACGATGCCGCCGACGCAGTGCACGCCGAACACGTCGAGGGAGTCATCGTAGCCGAGCGCGTTCTTCACGACGGTGCAGAAGAACAGGCAGACCACGCCGACCACGAGACCGAGGACGATCGCACCCATGACGCCGGCGAAACCGGCGGCAGGCGTGACGGCCACGAGGCCCGCGACAGCGCCGGAGATGACGCCGAGCACCGACGGATGACCCTTCACGATCCACTCCGCGAACATCCACGACAGCGCGGCGGCCGCGGTGGCGACGAAGGAGTTGGTCATGGCGAGCGCAGCGCCGCCGTTGGCTTCGAGGTTGGAGCCGGCGTTGAAGCCGAACCAGCCGACCCAGAGCAGCGAAGCGCCGATCATCGACATGGTCAGCGAGTGCGGAGCCATCAGCTCCTTGCCGTAGCCGGTGCGCTTGCCGATCAGCAGAGCGCCGACGAGACCTGCGATGCCGGCGTTGATGTGCACCACGGTGCCGCCCGCGAAGTCGATCGCGCCCTTCTTGAAGATCCAGCCGGCGTCGGCGTTGATCTCGTCGAGCTTGGCCTGCGCCGCGGTCTTCGCCGCCGCATCAGTCGCCGCAGCCAGAGCCTTGGCAGCGTCCTGGATCAGGTCCGGACCGGGCCAGTACCAGACCATGTGCGCGATCGGGAAGTAGATCAGCGTGACCCAGAGCGGGATGAAGAGAGCGATCGCCGAGAACTTCATGCGCTCGGCGAAGGCGCCGACGATGAGGGCGGGCGTGATCGCCGCGAAGGTCATCTGGAAGCACATGTAAATGAGCTCCGAGATGTTGGCGTCGACCGAGAAGGTCGCAGCCTTCGAGTCGGTGGTGACGCCCATCATGAACGCCTTGGAGAAGCCGCCGATGAAGTCGGAACCGCCGGTGAAGGCGAGGCTGTAGCCGTAGACGGCCCAGATCACGGTGACGACGCAGACGGTGTAGAACACCTGCATCAGGACCGAGAGCATGTTTTTGGAACGGACGAGACCGCCGTAGAACAACGCAAGACCCGGGATCGTCATCAACAGCACGAGCACTGTCGATGTCAGCATCCAGGCGTTGTCTCCCTTGTTGACCGTTGGCTCGGCATAGGCTGCGGTCGCAGCGAACAGGCCGACTGCGAGAGCCGCCAATCCCGCGCCATAGGGACGCTTAAACGTCATATTATTTACTCCTGATTGGATAAGGTTGAGCGCGAAATCAAAGGGCCGCGGCATCGGCCTCGCCGGTGCGGATACGAACCGCATGGTCGAGGTTGATGACGAAGATCTTGCCGTCGCCGATCTGTCCCGTTTTCGCGGCGGACGTGATGGCGTCGATGGTCTTGTCGACCTGGTCGGAGGCGACAGCGACCTCGATCTTGATCTTGGGCAGGAAACTCACGGCATATTCGGCGCCGCGATAGATTTCCGTATGGCCCTTCTGGCGGCCATATCCCTTGACTTCCGTCACCGTGAGACCGTGAACGCCGATGGCGGTCAGGGCGTCACGGACTTCTTCCAGCTTGAATGGCTTGATAATCGCCATAACAATTTTCATGGGTCCTATCCCCGCTTGGGCCCGGTCCGGACGTGGCCGGGCGTTTCTCGACTGGTTCGCCACGAGGGAGAAGTTTCACTACGCGGGCACAGCCACGACCCTAGAATCAAATGCCGTGCCAGAACGGGCGTGTTGCCTAACGGATTATGAAAGCGGGGCTTTTCGCGTTTGACGGGTATCGCAGTGCAGTGCGCTATTACGTCGCGCTCAAAACGTGGTCAGGTCTGCTCAAAATGAGGGCAGGACAGGCTGCCGACACAATGTTGCTCACGCGTCGGGCAGCCAAAAGGTATTTTATTACAGCGAGAGCTCGCTGAGGGGCGTCTCCGTGCTGCGAAATATCGAGCGCTTCGCATTCGTGCCCACGGGATGCGCGCCGCAGACCGCCCGGCAGGAGCAGGCGGAGCTTGCCGGATGGGGCATCCGCTGAGGGCCGCGTCGGACCATCAGGTGGCGTCGCGCTCCGCAAAGACCCTGTCGATCAATCCCCACTCGACCCCCTGCTGCGCGGTCATGAAGTGGTCGCGGTCCAGGGTCCGTTCCACCTCCTCCACGGGACGCCCGCAATGCTGCGCATAGAGCCGGATGATGCGCCGCTTGGTGTCCTGCATTTCGGTGGCATGGATCAGGATGTCGGACGCCTGGCCCTGGAAGCCGCCGAGCGGCTGATGCACATGGAGGCTGGCATTGGGCAGGGCGGCGCGGTGACCGGGCTCGCCGGCCATCAGCAGGAACGAGCCCATGGAGCGCGCGGTGCCCATGCACAGCGTATGAACCGGCGCCTTGATGAATTGCATGGTGTCGTACATGGCGAGGCCAGAGGTAACCACGCCGCCATAGGAATTGATGTAGAGATTGATCGGCCTGTTCGGATTCTCCGCCTCCAGGAACAGGAGTTGCGCGCAGACGAGGCCCGACATCGCATCATTGACCTCGCCGTTGAGGAAGATGATGCGCTCGCGCAGCAGCCGCGAGTAGATGTCGAAGGATCGTTCGCCGCGGGCGGATTGTTCGACGACCATAGGGACGAGCTGAAGCATGTCGCGCATCGGCGACCTCCATGTCTGCAGGTGATGAAGTCTGTTTGCTCTTAGTTGAGCATGATCTTTTCGGAAAACCGCTTCACACTTTTCCGGATCATGCCCTAGGCCGCCGCACGCATCAGGCAGCGATTGCTGTTGGCGGGCTTCGGCAGCGTTACGCTGATATCGCAGGCTTGCTGGATGATACGGAAGCGGGTGCCGCCTGACACGTTCGGCTCGATCCGGAAGATGACGTGGCTCTCGCGAAACGGCGGTTCGGAATCGCGAAGCCGGTAGCGCACCTCTTCGCCAGGGATCGATGTTTCCGGCTCGGCGCCCGCGAGGTCGCAATCCGGCAGCCAGCGCTCGCGCAGAGCTGGAATGGTCACGGCGCGCCAGACTTTTGCCGGCGGTGCATCGAAATCGAATTCGAGCACCAGCTTTGCGTCGGAGGGGTCAAGTTTCGCGGCATCGCTCATTGATCCAGATCCTTATTGATCCATGTCCTTCAAGAGATCGGCGAGTGCTTCCATGCGCTTTGGCCAATAGGCGCGGTAGCGCGCAAGCCACGCCCCGATGGCGAGGATTCCGTCCGGGTCGACTTCGTAGTTCACAAAGCGGCCCTGCCGCTGTTCACGCACCAGGCCTGCCGCGCGCAGCACCGCGAGATGCTGCGACATCGCCGGCTGGCTGATCTCCAATCCGTCGCGCAAGGCGCTGGCGTTCAGGCTTCCGCCAGCGAGCTTCTCAAAGACCTTGCGGCGCGTCGGGTCGGCCAGCGCCTTGAAGATGTCGGCTTCGATCATGACAACACATAAGCACGCGCTTATGTGTTGCGCAAGCCCTTACTGCAACGCCTCGCCGTGCTGCGAGATATCGAGCCCCTCGAGCTCATGCTCGCGGGACACGCGCAGGGGCACGAACAGGGCGACCAGCTTGAGAAGGACAAAACTCACCCCGGCCGACCAGACGAAGGTGACGGCGACCCCGTAGAGCTGGATCAGCAGCTGCTGCGGATGGCCCTCGATCAGGCCGGCGGTGCCGCCGATCGCGCTGGTGGCGAACACGCCGGCGAGCAGAGTGCCGGTCAGCCCGCCAATGCCGTGAACGCCGAACACGTCGAGCGAATCGTCATAGTCGAAGCGGTGCTTCAGCCAGGTGCAGGCCCAGTAGCAGACTGCGCCTGCGATGATGCCGATGACGATGCCATGCCACGGTGCGACGAAGCCGGAGGCCGGCGTGATGGTGCCGAGGCCCGCCACGGCGCCAGAGATCATGCCGAGCACCGAGGGCTTGCGCCGGGTCGACCACTCGATCGCGCCCCAGGTCAGCGCGCCGGAGCAGGCCGCAAGATGCGTTGCGATGATCGCCAGCACCGCGCGCGAGTTGGCCGCGCCGGCCGAGCCGCCGTTGAAGCCGAACCAGCCGACCCACAACAGCCCGGTCCCCATCACCGCGAGCGAGAGATCGAACGGCGACAGATTTTCGGTGCCGTAGCCGTGGCGGCGCCCCATCACCTTGGCCGCGACGAGGCCGCCGGTGCCGGCCGACAGATGAACCACGAGGCCGCCGGCGAAATCGAGCACGCCCATGCTGGCGAGGAAGCCGCCGCCCCACACCCAATGCGCCAACGGAATATAGACGAAAATGAACCAGGCGACCGAGAACACGAGATAGGCGGAGAACCGCATGCGGTCGGCGACCGAGCCCGCGACCAGCGCCACCGTGATGATCGCAAACGTCATCTGGTACAGCATGAACAGCGCTTCCGGGATCGTCTTCGCCGCCGGGTTGACGCTGTCCATCGTCATGCCCGCGAGGAACCAGCGATCGAGCGTGCCGATCCACGGGCCGTCACCGACGAAGCAGAGCGAATAGCCGAACGCGACCCAGAGAATCGAGATCATCGTCACTGCGGCAAGGCTCTGCGCCATGGTCGCGAGCACGTTCTTCTTGCGCACCATGCCGGAATAGAACAGTGCGAGGCCGGGGATCGTCATCATCAGCACCAGCGCGGTGGCGACGATCATCCAGGCGGTATCGGCGGTGTTGATCTCGTTTGCCGCCGCATGCGCCGGCCATGCCACAACCGACGCAAATCCGATCGGCGCAGCCATAGCAGCCGCGCGGCGCAACAATCCCGCCATGTCGTTTCCCCCAGCATAGAAAATTACGTCGCACGCTGTGGCGTCGTTGCCCGGTGCGATCGAAGAAGATTTATTAGAGCGCGTCGCTGTCGGTTTCGCCGGTGCGGATGCGTAGCGCGTGGTCAATCGGCGTGACGAAGATCTTGCCGTCGCCGATCTGCCCGGTGCGCGCGGTCGCGGTGATCACGGCGACCGCCTTCTCGGCGACGTCGGAGGCGACCGCGATCTCGATGCGCAGCTTCGGCAGGAAGTTCACGACATATTCCGCGCCGCGATAGATCTCGGTGTGGCCCTTCTGGCGGCCATAGCCCTTCACCTCGGTCACGGTCATGCCGTGGACGCCGATCGCCGTCAGGGCCTGGCGGACCTCATCGAGCTTGAAGGGTTTGATGATCGCGACGACGAGTTTCATGGTCAGGCCTATTCCCCGGGATGCGCCACGCCGTATGTTTCCGGCGCAGCGCCAATCTGGCATCTTTCCGGGCAAATGGCATAAAAAAGTTGCAGGTTGAAGCGGAAAAACGTTTGGGCGTGTGAACGGCCGCCTCTGTACAGGGCAGCCGTTCATCCTTCACAATGCATTTTTGGCATGGATGCGGTGAACCGAAGCGTCCCGGCCGGTACAAAAGTATGTTCGAGGGGGACGCTTCATGGCGAGTTGGTTCTACGCATCCGAGGGCAAGCAACAGGGGCCCTTTCCGGAAGGGCAATTCCGCGATCTGATCGCCCAAGGCGTCGTGCGCCCCGATACGCTGGTGTGGACCGAAGGCATGGCCGGCTGGCAGAAGGCTGCCGAGATCCCCGGCCTGGTCGGCGGCGGCGCGTCGCCGATGATTCCAGGCGGCGGGCCCCCGGCGATGGGCGCCGGTGGTTACGCTGGCGCGGCCAGCGGCGGATCACTCGCCGTCGATTTCGGCATCCTCGAGTTCACCTGGCGCACGCTCGCGCTCGTGATCGGCTCGTGCTTTGTCATTCCGGTGCCGTGGCTGTTCGTCTGGTACACGAAATGGATCGTACCCTGCGTCAAGGTCCCCGGGCGACCCAACCTCAGCTTCACCGGCAATGCGATGACGCTGGTGCCCTGGTTTTTCGGCTTCATCGTTCTGGCGATCGCGCTCGGCTTCGTCGGCAGCCAGTTGCTGAGCAATCTGCTCTTCATCGTCCAGATCGTGCTCTACTGGCTGCTGATCAAATGGATGGTCGCGAACCTCGCCTCCAATGGGCAGGCTCTCGGCCTCGGCTTCTCCGGTTCGGTCTGGGCCTATATCGGCTGGAATCTGCTGTTCGCGATCTCGATCATCACCATCATCGGCTGGGCCTGGGTCGCCGCGGCCCAGATGCGCTGGTTCTGCCGCAGCATCGAAGGCACGCGTCGCGAGATCGTCTTCAAGGGCAGCGGTCTCGAGATTCTCTGGCGCGGAATCGTGGCCGCGATCCTGGCCAGCCTCATCATCCCGATCCCGTGGGTGTATCGCTGGATCATGAACTGGTTCGCGTCGCAGACCGAGCTCGCTCCGCGCGGCGCGCTCTAAGCATGGTCCGGTAAGCCATAAGCGCGACTTATCGCGCTTATGGCGATCAGGCTCGTTGAGCGCAGCGCGATCTCTCAGGCGTGAATCGCCAGCTGTGGGGCGATCGCTTCCGCAACCGCGCGCATGTCGCGCGCCAGCGCCAGCGAGTTTGGGCGGTCGAGCTGGCTGCCGAGGCCGACGGCCGCGATCGTGTGCGAGATCGTTCCCTTCGCGTTCAGGACGGGCACGGCGACGATCGTTACGCCGGCGATGTAATTGCCGCGATCGATGCTGAACCCCTGCTTGCGCACCTGGTCGACTTCCTTGCGCCAGGTCTCGTAAGTCGGCGCGTTGTGCCAGCGCAGCAGACGAAAACGCTTCTCGATCTCCTTCTCCGGCTGGCCGCTGAAGGCGGCGACGCAGCGGCCCGTGGCGCTGATCAACGCCGGAAAACGGCTGCCGATGTCGACGTGAAGCCGCACCGGCGCCTGGCTGCGGGCCAGGGCGACGACGATCATGTTGTCCAGATCCGGCACCTCGACGCCGATCGCCATGACGCCATAGCGGTTCGAGATCTCCTCGAGCTTCGGCCGCATCAGGCTTGGAAAATCGGCGTTCTCGAGCACGGCGCGCGCCAGCGGCAGCATGCCGACGCCGAGGCTATAGCGCTTGGTCTGCGGATCGACCTCCAGCAGATCTTCCGCCAGCAGCGCCCGCACGATGTGCAGCGCCGTGCTCGGCACCAGGTCGAGACTCTCCGCAATCGCCTTGAGACTCTGCGGCGTGGCACTGCGACTGAGCAGGCGGAGGATGGCGACGGCGCGCGTGACCGCGGGGACGGCACGGACGCGGGGTGATTTGGCATTCGGCATGATCGTATCGGTACAACAGCGGCCGGAGCGCAACAACACCGTCGCGTCGCGGCGGCGCCAGCATTGCCTTGATCTGCGCGCCCGCCACGCCCGCAAGGCCGGCTCCGCTGCGGCTCGTGTTTAATTGTCTATATACAATTGATAGTGCTATTTGACAATTAGCGCGCCGTCGGTATCTTGCTGGCCATGACCAAGCTGACCGACTACACAAGCTACGCGGCCGCACAGACGATCTTCTCCCCCGAGAAGCTCTGGGAATTGTTCGACGGGACCCGCGCGCAGCTGAACATCGCGCATGAATGCATCGACCGGCACGCCGGCCGCTCCAACCCTGCCGTGATCGTCATCCGCGCGGACGGGCCGGACGAGGTACTCAGCTTTACCGAGCTCGCCGAAGCTTCTTCCCGCTTCGCGCATGATCTGGTGAGCAGAGGCATCGGGGCCGGCGATCGTGTTGCGATCATGCTCGAGCCTTCGCGCGCCTTCTACGTGACAGTGTTCGGCACCATGAAGGCCGGCGCCATCGCCGTGCCGCTGTTCACGCTGTTCGGACCCGACGGCGTCAAGCTGCGCGTCGACGACTGCAAGCCGCGGCTGATCGTGACCAACGCCGAGAAGGCGCCGCTTCTCGCCGGGATCGGCACCGAGGTCGTGGTCGCCGATGATGCGTTCCTGGACGGGCTGCAACGCTTCGCGCCGCACTTCACCCCGGATACGGCGGCCGATGCGATGGCCCTGTTTCAATATACGTCGGGCACGACGCGCGAATTGCCCGAAGCGGTCAAGCACACGCATCGCTCGATCGTCACGTTGATGGTCGCAGCATTGTACGGCACCGGTCTGCGCCCGGGCGATCGGTTCATCTGCCCGTCATCGCCGGCCTGGGGACACGGGCTCTGGCACGGCACGCTGGCGCCGCTGGCGCTCGGCATCACCATCGGGGCCTATGCCGGCAAGTTCAATCCGGAGCGGCTGCTGGCCGCGCTCGAACAGCATCGCTTCACCAACATCTCCGCGGCCGCCACGCATTATCGCATGATGCGCAACTCCGGCGCCGCACAGCGCTACCGCTATTCACTCGAAAAAATGTCGTTCACCGGCGAGCCGATCGACAGCGAGACGGCGACCTTCATCAGCGAAACCTTCGGCCATCAGGTGTGCAGCATGTACGGCACCACCGAGATCGGCGTGATCCTGGTGAGCTATCCCGGCGCGCGCGATTTCACCGTCAAGCCGGGCTCGCTCGGCAAGCCGATCCCCGGTGGCCGCGTCGAGGTGCAGGACGCCGAAGGCAAGCCCTGCGCGCCCGGCGTGACCGGCGAGCTGAAGGTCTGGCGCCGCGGCGAGTGGATCGCGACCAAGGACCTCGGGCGCATCGACGAGGACGGCTATTTCCATCACGGTGGCCGGGCCGATGACGTCATCATCTCCGCCGGCTGGACCATGAGCGCGGTCGAGATCGAGGATGCGATCCTGAAGCATCCGCAGGTGCGCGAGGCCGCAGCCATCGGCGTCCCCGACCCCTTGCGTGGGCAGGTGGTCAAGGCCTTCGTTGTCACCGACCGGCCGGGCGATGCGTCCTTCGAGCACGAGATCCAGGACGTCGTGCGCCAGCGTCTCAGCCACCACGAATATCCGCGTCTCGTCAGCTTCGTCACGGAGTTGCCCAAGACGCCGGCCGGCAAGGTCAACCGCAAGGTGCTGCGCGACCGCGAGCAGGCCGTCAAACAATCAGAAGCCACGAATTAGAGCAAAAGGAAGGAACGTCACATGCTGGACAAGACCGAAACCAGATTTCCGAAGATCACCGAAGAAGGCCTCGACGATCTGCGCAAGCGCATCGGCGTCGCGATCGGCGTCACCGCCGAACCCTGGTGCTACGAGGCGACGCGCGACAACATCCGTCACTACGCGCACGGTATCGGCGACGACAATCCGCTCTGGTGCGATCCCGACTACGCCGCCAAGTCCGCTTACGGCGGCATCATCGCGCTGCCGAGCTTTCTGTTCAGCACCAGCCGCATCGTGTCGGGCTATGTCGGCGGGATGCCCGGCGTCCACGCCATGTGGTCGGGCGCGGACTGGACCTGGCACAAGGCGGTCAGGCGCAACGACGTGATTTCGACCGAAGCGAAGCTGAAGGATCTCGTCGAGCATCAGACCCGCTTTGCCGGTCGCGCGATCCAGCAGACCTATCACGTCGACTTCTTCAACCAGCAGGGCGACCTCGTCGCAGAGGCGGACAGCTGGTGCTTCCGCACCGAGCGCGACCACGCGCGTGACCAGGGCACCAAGTACAAGGAGGTCAAGGCCCGCGCGCCGCGCCGCTACAGCGAGGAGGAACTCGCCGCGGCCTACAAGCACTACGCCGACGAGCGGATTCAGGGTTCGCGCAAGCGCTACTGGCAGGACGTCACCGAGGGCGAGCCGCTGCCGGTGATGCTGAAGGGCCCGATGACGGTGACCGGTTTCATCGCCTATGCCCAGGGCTGGGGCGGTCTCTACATCCGCGCCAACAAGCTTGCCTGGAAGCTGCAGGACGCCCATCGCGGCCTCGGCATTCCGAACCGCTTCGGCATCCCCGACTGTCCGGAGCGCGTGCACTGGGAAGAGGAATTCGCGCTCGAGGTCGGCGCGCCTGGCGCCTATGATTACGGTCCGGAGCGCTGCTCCTGGCTCACCCACCACCTCACCAACTGGATGGGCGATGACGGTTTCCTGCGCCGCGCCACCTGCAAGATCCGCCGCCACAATCCCGAGGGCGACATCCTGTTCATCAAGGGCAAGGTGAAGCGCAAGTTCATCGAGAACGGCCGGCATCTCGTCGAGATCGAACAGGAAGCGCGCAACCAGGACGACGAGCTCTCCGTGCTCGGAACCGGCATCGTCGAATTGCCAAGCCGGACCTGACAACGACCAACCGGGCCGATGAGCATGCCCACACCTGATCTCACGCGCGGCGCGGTGACCGGCCTCAAGGTCGTTGATCTGTCGCGCGTGCTGGCGGGGCCGCTGTGCACGCAGATGCTGGCCGATCATGGCGCCGAGATCGTCAAGATCGAGCCGCCGTCGGGCGACGAGACCCGTGGTCTCGGACCGCCCTTCGATGCGGCGGGACAGGCGGCGTATTTCGGCGCCGTCAATCGCGGCAAGCGCGGTATGGCGCTCGACCTGTCGCGTGCCGAGGGGCGCGCGGTGCTCGAGGCGCTGTTGAAGGATGCCGACGTGCTGGTGGAGAATTTCCTGCCTGGCACGATGGAGCGCTGGGGGCTCGGCTACGAGGCCGATTTGTCCGCGCGTTTTCCGCGCTTGATCTACTGCGCCATCTCGGGCTTCGGCGCCGACGGGCCGCTCGGCGGCCTGCCCGGCTACGATGCGGTGCTCCAGGCCATGTGCGGCCTGATGAGCATCAACGGCACCCAGGACGCAGGTCCCACGCGCGTCGGTGTGCCCATCGTCGACTACGTCACCGGCTACAATGCGCTCACGGGCGTCTTGCTCGCGCTCGCGGCGCGCGAACGGACCGGACAGGGGCAGCGCGTCGAGGTGACGCTGTTCGACACCGCACTCGGCCTGCTGGTGCCGCATGCGGCGAACTGGATCTGCTCAGGGACTGTGCCCGGCCGGCTCGGCAGCGCCCATCCCAACATCGCGCCCTATGACAAGTTCGCGGCGGCCGACGGCGAGATCTTTCTCGGCATCCTCAATGACGGCCAGTTCCGCCGCTTCTGCCAGAAGGTGAAACGCGGCGATTTGCTGGACGATCCGCGTTTTCGGACCAACGCCGATCGGCTCCGTCACGTCGCAGCGCTTCGCAGCGAGCTGGAGCGCACGCTGGCCGGCTTCAAGTCGGAGGCGCTTTGCCGCGAGCTGATGCAGGTCGGCGTTCCCGCAGGTGCGGTCAACACCGTGCAGCAGGCGTTCGCGCAACCCCATGTCGCTCACCGCGAGATGCTGGTCGAAAGCGAGGGCCATCGCGCGCCCGGCATTCCCGTCAAGCTCGCACAGACGCCCGGCAGCGCTGCGCGTCGGCCGCCCCGCTTTGGTGAACATGCCCGCGAAATTCTGGTGGATGCCGGTTTTGACGAGGCGATGATCGATGGCCTGATCGAAGCCGGAGTGGTCGCGCCACCAGGGAAGGACACCGCACAACGATAAGAAGGCTACCCAACAAGAAGACAATCAAGACAAAATATAACGAGAGGAAACGATCATGCTGAGATCCGCGAGATGGGCCGTGGGATTGCTGGCCCTGCTATGGAGTTGCGCGAGCCTTGCGCAAACCTATCCGACGAGGCCCGTGAGGATCATCGTTCCCTATCAGGCGGGCCAGGGCACCGACGTCGTGGCGCGATACCTCGCCGACCATCTGTCGCGGACGCTGGGCCAGCGCTTCTATGTCGAGAACAAGCCCGGTGCCGGCGGCAATATCGGGACCGAGCAGGCGGCGCATTCGGACCCCGACGGCTATACGCTGCTGATGGGCACCAACGCCACCCAGACCATGAACGAGTTCATGTACCCCTCGCTGGGCTTTGCGCCGGAGAAGGATTTTGCCCCGATCATCCTGGTGGGCAAGCTGCCGCTGGTGATCTCGGCCAGCCCGTCGTTCGCCGGCAATAATGTCGCCGATCTGATCGCCGCCGCCAAGGCGAAGCCCGACCGGATCGACATTGCCCTGCCGAGCACGACGGCGCGTGTCATCTTCGAGTTTCTCAAGGAGACGACCGGCGCGCCGGTGTTCGGCGTTCCCTACAAGGGATCGGCAACGGCGATGACCGACGTGCTTGGCGGGCAGGTGCCGCTGCTCATCGACACGGTCACGGCGGTGCGCAGCCAGATCGCCGACGGCAAGCTGAAGGCGCTCGGCATCACCGTGCTGAAGCCGAGCGAACTTTTGCCGGGCGTCAAGCCCATCGCCGAGCAGGGCGTGCCTGATTTCGAGATGGCGGGATGGAATGCCTTTTACGCGCCGCGCGACACGCCGCCGGCCGTCATCGAGCTCCTGAACGGCGAGTTCGCCAAGGCGCTGGCCCTGCCCGAGACGCGGAAGCGGCTGCAGGAGCTGGGATTTGATCCGGCCGGCGGCACGCCGACGGACCTCGCCCGCTTCGAGACGCAGGAGCGCCTCAAATGGGGACCGGTGATCAAGGCGACGGGTCTGCAGGGCGGCTGACGGCCTGTCGCGGCTAGGCTTTGCGCTCGCGCACCGAGCCTTCCTGCGCGACAGACGCCACCAGCGTGCCGTCGGGTTTGAAGATCAGCCCGCGGCTCAAGCCGCGGCCGCCTTGCGCGCTCGGCGAATCCTGCGCGTAGAGCAGCCATTCGTCGGCGCGGAACGGGCGGTGGAACCACATCGCGTGATCGAGGCTCGCCGGCATCATGCGCTTGTCGAACAGTGTGCGGCCGTAGCGCGCCATGATGGCGTCGAGCAGCGAGAAGTCCGACGCATAAGCGAGCGCGCACAGATGCAGCGCGGGATCGTCGGGAAGCTTTGCGGCGGTGCGGATCCAGATGTTGATGCGCCCGTCGTCGACCTTCTGACCGAAATAGCGGCCGATCTCGACCGGACGCAGTTCGATCGGACGATCCATTTCATAGTAGCGGCGGATGAACTCCGGCATCTCCTTGAACAGCGGCTGCTTTGCAACCTCCTCCGCGGTCAGCTTTTCCGGCGGCGGCACGTCAGGCATCTTGTCCTGGTGATCGAAGGCGCTCGCTTCCTCGGCATGGAACGAGACCATGATCGAGAAGATCGCGTTGCCATGCTGGATCGCGGTGACGCGGCGGGTCGAATAGCTCTTGCCGTCGCGCAGCCGTTCGACCTGGTAGATGATCGGAACCTTGGGGTCACCCGGCAGGATGAAATAGCAATGCAGCGAATGCGGCAGGCGCCCCTCGACGGTGCGGCAGGCCGCGACCATCGCCTGCCCGATCACTTGGCCGCCGAACACCCGCTGCCAGTCCGTCTTCGGGCTGTTGCCGCGGAACAGGTTCACCTCGAGCTGTTCGAGGTCGAGGATCGATATGAGGTCGAACAGGCTCTTGGACATCGGTGAACTTTCTTGCCGTCCTTCCGGGGAATGCTCCGGAATGACACAATGGGGGCCTCCGCCCTTGTTTCACCGCACTGTTTCGCCCACCTCAAGTCTGCTAGCAAGACCAAGAGTTGGCCGGGAAAGTTGGTATGTCGGTACAGGGTAGCATTGTCATTGGCGGCGGCGCGTTTGCGGGCCTGGCACTGGCGTTGGCGCTTCGCCAGGGGCTCGGGCCGGAGATTCCCGTCATCGTCGCCGACCCCGCGCTCGGCACGAGGCCGAGCCGGGACCCGCGCGCCACCGCGATCGTGGCCGCCTGTCGCCGCCTGTTCGAGGCGATCGGCGCCTGGGACGACGTCAGGGCCGAGGCCCAGCCGATCCTCGACATGGTCGTCACCGATTCCAAGCTGGAAGACGCCACGCGTCCGGTGTTCCTGAACTTCGCCGGCGATGTCGCGCCGGGCGAGCCCTTTGCCCACATGGTCGAGAACCGCCGCCTGATCGATGCGCTGGTCGTGCGCGCCGAGGCCGAGGGCATTGATCTGCGCGCCACCACGGTTGCGTCCTACGACGCGCGCGCAGAAGGCATCGACGTGACGCTCGGCGACGGCAGCGTGATCGCGGCGAGCCTCTTGGTCGCCGCCGACGGCGCGCGGTCAAAACTGCGCGAGCGCGCCGGCATCGCCACCCATGGCTGGGAGTACGACCAGTCCGGCATCGTCGTCACCGTCGGCCACGAGCGTGATCACGAAGGCCGCGCCGAAGAGCACTTCCTGCCCGCAGGCCCCTTCGCGATCCTGCCGCTCTCGGGCAAGCGCTCCTCGCTGGTGTGGACGGAGCGCCGCGCCGAGGCCGCGCGCATCATCGCGCTCAGTGACGACGAGTTTCACAGCGAGCTCGAGCAGCGATTTGGCCTGCATCTCGGTGAGGTCAAGGCGCTCGACAAGCCGCGCGCGTTTCCGCTGTCCTATTTCGTGGCGCGCTCCTTCATCGCCGAGCGCCTCGCGCTGGTCGGCGATGCCGCCCATGTCATTCACCCCATTGCGGGCCAGGGCCTCAACATGGGGCTGAAGGACGTCGCAGCATTGGCCGAGGTCGTCGTCGATGCCGCGCGGCTCGGCATGGATCTCGGCGGCGCTGACGTGCTCGAACGCTATCAGCGCTGGCGCCGCTTCGACACCATGGCGATGGGCGTTGCCACCAACTCGCTCAACTTCCTGTTCTCCAACCAGTCGACGTTGCTGCGCACGGTGCGCGACATCGGCCTCGGCCTCGTCGACCGCGCCCCGCCGCTGAAGAATCTGTTCATCCGCCAGGCCGCCGGACTCACCGGCGAGGTGCCGCGGTTGTTGAAGGGCGAGGCGTTGTAGGAAAATGTCGCCGCTCTAAACTCCGCTCGTCGTCCCGGACAAGCGCGCCCCAAGCGCGCGCAGATCCGGGACCCATACGCCGCAGCAAGAGTTTTGCGAAGACTCCGGGTTACCAGCTTCGCGCCATAACCACTCCCTGTGGTTATGGGTCCCGGCCCCCGTGCGCAATTGCGCACTAGGCCGGGACGACGTCGAAGTTGTTGCGCGGTTATCGCGCAGCAACGGCGACCGCCTCAATCGATCTTCCGCGCCTCTTCCGGCAGCATGATCGGAATGCCGTCGCGGATCGGATAAGCCAGCTTGGCGCTGCGCGAGATCAGTTCCTGCTTGGCGGAATCGAACTCCAGCGGACCCTTGGTCAGCGGGCAGACCAGAATCTCCAGCAATTTGGGATCGACACTGGTCTCGGGGCGTTCGGTGGGCGCGTTCATCGTGGTCTCCGGCGATCGGCTGCCTCTAGCACAGAAACTCGCGGCCGCCCATCGGGTTGGCAGAAGCGTTTTCGAGCGAGGTGGCACCGGTTCGCGTCAAGAAACCGTGTCAAAATAAAATCTAAGCTGAGACCATTTGCAGGATCTCGTCGAGCAGGCCCTGGAGCCGTGCCGCCGGCACCGGCGTGCCCGACAGGGCGAAGCCGAGAAACGTCCAATAGAGGATCTGCGCGCGGGCCTGCGCTGTCGCCGGCGCGAGCGCGCGCTTGTCCAGGAGCTGCTCGATATAGTCGATCCTGCGGCGGTCGATCGCGCGGACCGCGCCTTGCGCGGCGGCATCGAATGCCGCCCAGTTGCGCACCGCGCGCTCCAGGTCGAGTCGCGCGCCGAAGGACCTGCGCAGCAGGGCCTTGAGCGGCTCGTCGCTGGTGGCTTCGACATCGGCGATGATCTGCTCCGCCGCGATCTCGCGCCAGCGCTTCAGAACCGCGGCGTGGAACGCGCCGAGATCGGCGAAATGCCAATAGAAGCTGCCGCGCGAGACGCCCATGGCCTTCGCCAGCGGGTCGGCCTTCAGCGCGGTAAAGCCGTTTTTCGCGAGCGCCTTCAGGCCCTGTCTGGTCCAGTCGTCTGCGGAGAGCTGCTCGGTCATGTCGGGTTCCGGAATCAGGCCATACAGTACTGTATTGACAAGCGGCAGGCCAGCGCCTATCTCCTCCATACACAACTGTATGGAGACTCGGTGATGCGCGATCTTCTGCTCCAATGCGCCGGCCTCGCCACCATCGCCGTTGCCGCCATCCACGGCATTCTCGGCGAGACCAAAGTCTTCGCCCGCGCCCATATCGAGCCGGAGCGGCTGCGCACCCTGATCCGCCTGGTCTGGCAAACCTCGACCGTCGCCTGGATCGGCGGCGGCGTTCTCCTGCTCGCAACGCCCTGGATGGCATCGGAGCCGGCGCGCCACTGGATCGTCGTCACCATGGCGTGCGTGTTCGGCTTCGCGGCCTTCGCCAATGCCTGGGCCACGCGCGGCCGGCATTTCGGCTGGATGGCGCTCAGCGCGGTCGTCGCGCTGGCGGTTGCGGGCTATTGAGCCTCGCCACGATCACCTGCTCGCCAGGACGAACGGCGGGCCGTTACCGATGGAGCTTCAGGCATGGCTCTCACACTCGTCACCGGGGGCACAGGCCATCTTGGCCGGGATATCGTCGATCGTCTCGTTCACGACGGACGTCACGTCCGGGTGTTCGCGCGATCGCCGGGCACGCGATCGGACGTCGAATGGGCGACCGGCGATCTCACGACGGGTGCAGGGTTGCCGGACGCGCTCGATGACGTCGATACCGTCATCAACGCGGCGACCTGTTCGCCGATCGCGCGGCGCGGCGGCATTCGCCCGACGGATTTCTTCACGTCGCCCTCCGCCGTGGACGTCGAGGGCACCGCGCGGCTGCTGTCATGCTGCGGGCAGGCCAGGGTGCGGCACTTCCTCCACGTCTCGATCGTCGGGCTCGATGAGGCCACCCTGCCCTACGCGCGGGTCAAGCTTGCCGGCGAACGGCTGGTGCGTGCGTCGGCTCTGTCCTGGTCGGTGGTTCGCGCAACGCCGTTCTACTATCTGCTCGACAGGCTGCTCGCGGGCTTCGCCTGGCTTCCGGTGTGGCCGGCGCCGACGACGCTGCTCAATCCCGTCGATACGTCTGACGTCGCCGACCACGTCGTGGCCTGCGCCTTCGACGGGATGCGTGGCGAGCGCGCAGAGATAGGCGGTCCCGAAGATCTCGCGCTTGTCGCGCTGGCTCGCCGGTATCAGGACGCCCGGGGGCTGCATCGAAAAATCCTGCCGATGAATCTTTCGGACGCGAAGGCGCGTGGCATGGGCTTCGTCCTCAGCCAAGGTGTTCGCGGACGACTCTCCTGGGCGGATTGGCTGCAACGCAACTGTCCCGCTGCGCGACGTGCGGCCCTGGATGACCGGCCCGGCCGGCGTCGCGCTTCCGGCCCGTGAGGCGTAAGGCCGCAGCGGCCGTTCAAATGCGTGCTGCATGCGGAGAGCGCTGATCTTTTTCGGATCGTTAGAATAACTCTAAAGCGAACCGGCATCGAAGCGGATTGACTTCATCATGTGCTTTGCTTCCTTCGGTCCCGCTTCGCGGCTTCCCGCGCAGCGCTCACGACAGAGGAGGAGACGTTCGTGAAGGTTATTCGTGTTGTTGCCATTGCACTGACGATCGGGATTGGCGCGGGATCGGCCGCCATGGCCGATGGCTTCAAGGACTGCACCAAGCTCGACAAGGCGTCGTGGAAGCCGGCGAGCGAAGCCGAAGCCAAGGCCAAGGCGCTGGGCTACGAAGTGCGGCGCTCCAAGATCGAAGGCTCGTGCTATGAGGTCTACGGCGTCAAGGAGGGCAAGCTCTACGAGCTGTTCTACAGCCCGGAAGATCTCAGCCTGAAGCACACGATCGCCAAGTAGCCGGCGCAGAGCCAAGTTTGAGGGCGGTCCCGGCTTGATCGAAGAAGCGGTGCCAGAAGCGCGGGGGGCGTCCGACAGGGCCCCCGCGGATCGAACCGCATCGCGGACGATCGCAGTTTGGGACCTCCCGCTACGGCTCTGGCACTGGGCTCTCGCGGCCAGCGTTCTGGCCGCGTGGTTCACGCCCACCGTCTATGACAGACTTCACCGCATCGTCGGCTATGCGGTGCTCGGGCTCCTTGCATTCCGCCTCGTCTGGGGTTTTTGGGGAAGCCGCTATTCGCGCTTCCGCATGGTCGGCGTCAGGCTTCGCGCCGCGCCACGCTATCTCCTGAACCTGCGCCGCGGCATGACCGGCCGCTATATCGGGCTCAATCCGGCCGGCACGTTGATGCTGGTGGCGCTGCTGTTGTCGCTCGCCGTCTCGGCGATCACGGGTGCGCTGTCGGTGACGGTGACCTTCTTCGGCGTCTGGTGGATCGAGGACACCCACGCCGTCGCATCGGACGCCGTCATCGTGCTGGTCGTGCTGCACGTGTTGGGCGTGGTGCTGATGGGGCTGCTCCAGCGCGAGAACCTGATCCGCGCGATGATCACCGGACGCAAACGCATCCGGCATCATCAGTAGAGTTTTCGACGCAACACTCTCTCCTCGTCATGGCCGAGCTTGTCCCGGCCATCCACGTTCTTGTGCGCCGAAGACGTGGATGCCCGGGACAAGCCCGGGCATGACGGAGCTTGGTATCACTGCAACGGCGGATCGCCGCTGGTGCGTTTCTTGGCGAGGTCCATCTCGGTCACCGCGATCAGGATCTCGGCGCGGGTCTTGAGATCCAGGGCCTCCAGCATGGCCTGCTTTTCCGCGGGGCCATAGGGCGACATCATTGCCAGCGCGTTGACGAGCGCCTCGTTGGGCGCGCTCTCGACGCCCTCCCAGTCGACCTTGAGATTGTTGGCCTTCAGGAAGTCCGCGAGCACAGCGAGCAGCGCCTCGCGATCGACCTCGTCCTCGCCCATCCGCGCGGTGAAGTCGTCGACGTAAGCGAAGAAATCGACCTTGCATTGCCGGTAGGCGGTGAGCACCTCCAGCTCCTCGACGATCCTGAAGCGCGAGACGCCGGTGAGCTCGAGGATGTAACGGCCGTCGCCGGATTCGGCGAGCTGGGTGATGCGGCCGACGCAGCCGACGCGGAACAACGCCGGCCTGTCGGAATTTTTCGGCGAATGGGCGATGTCAGGCTGGATCATGCCGATCAGGCGATGGCCGTCGCGGAACGAGTCATCGACCATCGCGAGGTAGCGCGGCTCGAAGATGTTGAGCGGCATCTGGCCGCGCGGCAGCAGGAGCGCGCCCGGCAGCGGAAACACCGGAATGATTTCCGGGAGGTCGGCGGGCCCGCGATATTCGATGTTGATCGGCATCTGGTCCCCGCTGCCGGTGTTAGTGCCTCATCCTCACGAAAACAGGATCGTCGACAAGCGCTTGCGTCCCTCGACGGTTGCATCATCCGTGCCGCCCCAGGCCTCGAAGAACTGCACCAGCTGCTTGCGGGCGCCGTCATCGTTCCATTTGCGGTCGCGCTTGATGATCGCGAGCAGTTGCTCGGTGGCCGCAGCCCGGTTGCCTTGCGCGTTCAGCGCCGTCGCGAGATCGAATCGTGCCTGATGATCGAGCGGGTTTGCGGCGACTTTCTGTTCCAGCTCCGCCACCGGTCCGAGCTGCTCCGCCTGCTCGGCGAGGTCGATCGCGGTCTGCACCGCCTTCACCGCGGGGTCGTTGCGCTTGGATTCCGGCACCATGGCCAGCGTCTGCTTGGCCTGCTCCATCGCGCCGGAGACGGCGTAGCACTTGGCGAGGCCCGCGAGCGCCGCGATGTTGGTCGAATCGTGCGAGAGCACCTCGGCATAGATCTGCGCCGCGGCGGCGGCATCGCCCTCGGCGAGCACCGCCTCGGCCTCTTGCAGGATCTCGGCGATATTCGGCTCGCCCGGCGCCGTCACGCCCTTGGTCAGCTTTTCGATGAAGGCGTTGAGCTGGCTCTCCGGCACCGCGCCCATGAAGCCGTCGGCTGGCTGGCCGTTAACGAAGGCGATCACGGCCGGGATCGACTGGATGCCCATCTGGCCCGGGATCGCCGGATGCTGGTCGATGTTCATCTTGACCAGCTTGACCTTGCCTTTCGCCGCCCTGACCGCCTTTTCCAGCACGGGCGTGAGCTGCTTGCAGGGCCCGCACCACTCCGCCCAGAAGTCGATCAGCACCGGCTGGCGCTTCGATTCCTCGATGACGTCCTTCACGAAGGTCTGGGTGGTGGTGTCCTTGATCAGATCGGCCGCAGCCGGGCCCGCCGCGCCGTTACCCTGGTCGATGATCGTCACGGAATCCCCTCGTCTGATGTCTGGAATGGCGGGTCTTTAGCACGTCGCCAATGCATATGCTTCGCTGTCGGGTCCTAAATTGGGCCGGGACGGCCGAATTTCAATCCGTCGGAGCCGATTCGGCGGTTCCGGGGTATTTTTGGTCGATTCGGCCGCTTTCGGGGTCCATATAGGCTCCAAGATACCAATCTATGCCGCCGGTAGCTGTTGCATTCCCCTCCCGCTTTTGGCATACGACAGCCGTTGCCGGCGCAGTCATGCGACCGACACAGGATGCGGGTGTAGCTCAGTGGTAGAGCACGACCTTGCCAAGGTCGGGGTCGAGGGTTCGAGCCCCTTCGCCCGCTCCAATTTTCTCCCAAGCATCCAGCCAAACCGGGTCAGGCCGTGGTTGTCCACGCCGCTGGCGGCTGTATCGGGTTTGCAATGACAATTCTGGTCACTGGCAGCGCCGGCCACCTTGGGGAGGCCATTCTCCGCACGCTCGGCGGGCGCGGTTCAGCTGTGCGCGGTGTCGATCGGAAGCCCTCGCCCTTCACCGATGCCGTCGGCTCGATCGCCGATCCGGATTTCGTGCGGCGCCAGATGGACGGCGTCACTGCCGTGATCCACACCGCGACGCTGCACAAGCCGCATGTGGCGACTCACACCAAGCAGGATTTTATCGACACCAACGTCACCGGCACGCTCAATCTGCTCGAGGCGGCGGTGGCCGCCGGCGTGCGCAGCTTTGTCTTCACCAGCACCACCAGCGCGTTCGGCTCGCAGCTTCGGCCGGAGGCGGGACGGGCCGCGGTGTGGGTCACCGAGGACCTGCCGCCGGTGCCGAAGAACATCTACGGCACGACCAAGCTGATGGCGGAGACGCTCTGCGAGCTGTTCTTTCGCGAGCGCGGTCTGCCGGCCGTGGTCTTGCGGACCTCGCGCTTCTTTCCGGAGGACGATGACGACCCCGCGATGCGCGCGGCCTACCCGCTGGACAACGCGCAGGCCAACGAGCTGCTCTATCGCCGGCTGGATATCGCGGATGCGGTGAGCGCCCATCTGCTCGCCGTCGAGCGCGCGCCCGATATCGGCTTCGCCCGCTACATCGTCTCGGCCACGAGCCCGTTCGAGCCGCGCCATCTCGCGGCGCTGGCGCGCGACGCGGCAAGCGTGGTGCGCGCGCTCTATCCGGATTGCGAGGAGCTCTACGTCACGCGCGGCTGGCGCCTGTTTCCGCAGATCGACCGCGTCTATGTCAACGACCGTGCGCGGCGCGAATTGGGCTGGCGGCCCGAATTCGACTTCGCGCACGTGCTGCACAGCCTCCGCGATGGCCGCGATTTTCGCAGCACGCTGGCGCGCGAGGTCGGGTCGAAGGGCTATCATGGTGCGGTGTTCGACGACGGGCCGTACCCCGTCGCCTCGTAAGCGCCGCTTTTGTTGTTTTTGCTCGATGCATCAAATGTCTGCGCGCTGTCACCGGGCGCAACACGGTCCTTGCCGTTCTACTGTGCATGGGGTTGTTTTCGCGATTTTTGTGCGACCGCCCCTTCGGCTGCCTGAAAATCAGCCACGCGCCATGTTGATTCCGCGTTGCAGCGAGATCGTTGTCGCGGCCGTGCTCATGCCGAGAGAAAATCCGTCTCAATTTTTATTGAGCGCAACCGCAGTGCACGCGACGCGCTTCTCAGCGCCCGCGGATGTGCTAACATTTTTGCGTCTGCCTCTCGGCAGACTCCAAACTTCGCCTCTCGACTAGCCAAAACAAAATAACGTGCAGCCCTGACGGCTGCCATAGGGGAGTGACGCGATGACATCGATGTTCCATCGATCCGTGTTGGCGCTTGCAGCGGTTGCCCTTCTTGCCGGGACCAGCGTTGTCAATGCGCAGGACAAAAGCAAACCGCTGAAGAAATACGAGTCTGGCACCAAGGAATTCTGGACGCATCCGCCGGATGACTGGTTCCTCGGTGACGAGACCGAGGCGCAGAAGGGCCTCGCGCCGCCGTCGGGTCCGCCGACCGGCGCCTCGGACGCCGAGCTCGCGGCGATGATGAAGAAGATCAAGCTGCCGGCCGGCTTCAAGATCGAGGTCTATGCATCCGGCGTGCTCGCCGCGCGGCAGATGGCCTGGGGTGACAAGGGCACGCTGTTCGTCGGCTCGTTCGGCCTCGGCAACGTCTATGCCATCAAGGACAATGGCGGGAAGAAAGAGGTCAAGACCATCCTCAAGGGCCTGAACATGCCCACGGGTCTGGCCTTCAAGGACGGCGCGCTCTACGTCATCGCGGTCGACAAGCTGATCCGCTACGACAACGCCGAGGCCAATCTGGACAAGCTCGGCGACGGCAAGGTCGTTTATGACGACATGCCCTCCTATGCCGCGCATGGCTGGAAGTACATCGCGGTCGACAAGGAAGGCTGGTTCTATCTGCCGTTCGGACCGCCCTTCAACATCGGTGTTCCCCCGACCAGCGTGTCGCAGATCCGCCGCGTCGATCCCAAGACCGGTAACGCGGAAATCTATGCGCTCGGCGTTCGCAACTCGGTCGGCGGCGACGTCGATCCGCGCAGCGGCAAATACTGGTTCACCGAGAATGCGCGCGACTGGATCAGCGACGATCTGCCCTCAGACAAGCTGAACATGATCTCGAAGATCGGCGAGCATTTCGGCTATCCCTACTGCCACCAGGGCGACCTGCTGGATACGAAGTTCGCGATGGGCCACAAGTGCTCCGAGTTCACGCCGCCCGTGCTGAATCTCGGCGCGCATGTCGCTCCGCTCGGCATGAAGTTCTATACCGGCGATCAATTCCCCGCCGAGTACAAGAACAACATCCTGATCGCCGAGCACGGCTCCTGGAATCGTCACAAGTACCAGGGTGGCAACATCACGCGCGTGATCGTCGGGCCCGACGGCAAGAACGCCAAGAAAGAGGTGTTCGCCTCCGGCTGGATCGAGGGTGACCAGGGCTATCTCGGCCGTCCCAACGACATCATCCTCGCCAAGGACGGCTCGATCCTCGTCGCCGACGACTGGGCCGGCGCGATCTACCGCATCAGCTACAGCAAGAAGTAGCGCACGGAAGAAAACAGAGGCTGCGACCGGTGACGGCCGCAGCCTTTTTCGTGGAATCACCGTCGCTCCGGATTGCGCGCGCTTGCACGCAAGCCCGGAACACATCACCACGATTCGGGTTATGGGTTTCGGGTCCGCGACTTCGTCGCGCCCCGCAATGACGAGTCTGTCAGATCGGAATTCCCATCATGCGCCGGAACTTCGTCTCGCACGCAATCAGCGCGTTTGCGCTCCTCACGCTCGGCGCTCTCGATGCAAACGCTGCCGATGTTGCCGCCGGCAAGGCCAAGGCGGAGGTCTGCTCCGGCTGTCACGGCGAGAACGGCATCTCGCAAACCGAGAACATCCCCTCGCTGGCCGGTCAGCCGGATCAGTTTCTGCAATGGCAGCTCGTGTTCTTCCGCGCCGGCTCGCGCAAGAACGACCAGATGCAGCCGATCGTCGAGGAGATCGGCAACGAGGACATCCGCAATCTGGGGGCTTACTTTTCGCAGCTCGCTCCGCCGAAGGGATCCGAGGACAAGGACCCGGACCTGTCGAAGAAAGGCGCACAAGTGGCGACCGGCCGCCGCTGTGCATCATGCCATACCGATAGCTTCGCCGGCACCAAAGCGGTGGCGCGCCTCGCCGGCCAGCGCGAAGAATATCTCGTCAAGGCGCTGCACGACTACAAGGCCGGCCAGCGCGTCGGCGGCGGCGTCGCCGCGATGGCCGATGTCGCCTACGCGATGAGCGATGAGGAAATCACGGCAGTCGCGCATTATCTGGCGCATTTGCAGTAACGGAAGGTGTAGCTGCAAACACTACCGTCGTCCCGGCGAAGGCAGTGTGTGGGACGCGAGCTACCCCGCCCGCTGCTTCTCATACGCCTTCAGATGCGTGTAGGCGATGCGCAGCTTCGGCACCGGCACCTTGGCGGCATCGGCGCGCGCGATGAGGTCGCCGATGACGTGATCGGCTTCGACCGGCAGGCCCGCCTTGATGTCGCGGAACATCGATGCCGTCATCGGCGAGCCCTCGGCGGTGAGGTTGCCCTTCACCCGCTCGAAGAACGGCCCGCCCGGCGGGTAGCCCGACGCGGTGGCGATCGCGCTCGTTTCATCCAGCATGCCGAGCAGGAAATCCCTTCCGCCGGGCGCGGCGAGGATGTTGCCGACGGAGGTGCGCATCAGGCTGGTGCTCGCCGCGAGCGAGGACAGGAACACCCACTTCTCCCACATGTCCTGCATGATGTTCTGGCTGGCGGTGGCCCCATTGATGCCGCTCTTGAAGGCTTCGTCGATCGCCTTGACGCGATCTGACGATTGTCCGTTGCGTTCGCCATAGGTGATCGCCTGCATCGGCTGGAGCTGCACCACCTCGCGCTTCTCGTTCAAGGTCGCGGCGATGGCGCAGAGCCCGCCGAGCACGCGCTCCTGGCCGAATCTGGCATCGAGCGTGTCGAGATGCTTCATGCCGTTGAGCATGGGAATGATCGCGGTGTTCGGGCCGACCGCGGCCGCGAACGACTTGATGGCGTCGTCGAGGTCGAACGCCTTGCAGCTCAGCAGCACGACGTCGAACTTGTCCTTGAGCGCGTCGGCCTGCACGGTCGGCGCGTTCTTCAGCGTCACATCGCCGTTCGGGCTCTTGATGACGAGACCGTCGCTCGCGAGCTCGCCGGCGCGGCGCGGCCGGACCAGGAAGGTGACGTCGCGGCCGGCCTGCAACAGCCTGCCACCAAAATAGCCGCCGATGGCGCCGGCGCCGACCACGAGGATGCGCATTGCAGAACTCCGCTTTATTATTGGCGAATGGCGAATAGGGAGTAGCGAATAGTTGGCGGGATTTCCACTCGCTATTCGCTACTCCCTATTCGCGCGCTTCACTTTCCCGACACCATCTCCTCGACCTCGCGCAGCTGTTCCTTGCCGAAGAACATCTCGTTGCCGACGAAGAAGGTCGGCGATCCGAACGCTCCGCGCGCGACCGCCTCCTCGGTGTTCTTGATCAGCTTGCCCTTGACCTCGGGCTCCCCGGCGCGCGCGAACAGCTTTTGCGCATCGAGGCCGGAGGACGCCAGTGCCTTTGCCGCGACCTCAGGGTCGTCCATCTTCTTCGGCTCGCGCCACATGTGGTGGAAAGCGGCCTCGACATATTTCTCGAACACACCTTCGAGCTGCGCCGCAATCGCCGCGCGCATCAGGTTCAGCGTGTTGACCGGGAAGTGCGGATTCCAGACGTAGGGCGGGACCTGGAAGCGCTTGATGAAGCGCTCGGTCTCGACCGCCTGGAATTCGCGCTTGTTCTTGACGCCGGCGAGCGTCTCGGCCGGCGACTTGTTGTTGGTCGACTTGAAGATACCGCCGAGCAGGATCGGCACATATTCGAATTTGACGCCGATGCGCTGCTCGATCGCCGGGATCGCCAGATGGCTGAGATAGGCGTTCGGGCTGCCGAAATCGAACAGGAATTGCGGGGCTGTGCGGGTCAAAATCGTTCTCCCTGACCTTGCTTTCTGAGCTGGATTTTCATCCATTGTGGCGCAGCGTGCGCCACAGGTCCATCGTTTAATGACGGTCATAATACCTTGATGGTCAGATCAGGCGTCGGATCGCCCGCTTGCGCCACACCAGAAGGAAATAGCCCATCTGCAAAATGAACATGGCGCAGAACACGATGGGATAGGCGGCCCACACGCCCTTCAGTCCAACGGTGCGGCTCAGGATGATCGCAGCCGGCAACTCGATCGCGACGATGGCGAAGATCGAGAGCAGCATCGGTGCCAACGCCACGCCTGCGGCGCGCATCGCTCCCGAGAACACCGTGGCCAGGCCGAACGGCACCGAGCTCCACAAGGCGATGGTGAGCAGTCCCTTGGCGAGATCGAGCACGGCGCCGTCGGTGATGAAGATGCCGAGCACGGCGCGCGGCGCGAGATAGATCAGCGCCACGAGGCCACCGGTCAACACGAGGTTGAACGCAAGTCCGGTGCGGACGATGTCGTCGAGCCGCGCCCTGTCGCCGCCGCCGATGGCCTGGGCGCCGAGGATCGAGACCGCGATCGAAATCGATATTGCCGTGAACTGCGTGTAGCCCATCACCTGGTTGACCGCGCCATAGGCGGCGGTGGCATCGGATCCATAGAAGTTGACGAGGCCGAGCAACACCAGCTCCGCGATCGCCATCACCACCATGCCGATGGCGCTCGGCAACCCGATGCCGAGGATTTTTCCGAGCATGGCGCCATTGAGCCGCAGATGACGCAGCAGCGCCGCATCCGGTGCGAGCGCATGCTTCTTCCGCAGCAGGTAGAGGGCCAGCACGATCAGCGTCAGCGCGTTGGCGATCGCGGCCGCCCATGCCGGGCTGGTGATGCCGGCCGCGGGCAATCCGAACGCGCCGCGGATCAGCATCGGCGTCAGGATCAGGCCGATCGCGGTCGACAACGCCAGCGCCAGCAGCGGCGTCAGTCCATCGCCGACACCGCGGATCATCGCCGTCATCAGCAGGAAGACGAAGCCGAGCGGCATCGTCAACAGCATGATGCGCGCGTAAGCGCTGGCCTGATCGAGAATGTCCGGGGGCGTCGCGAGCGCCAGCATCAATTGCCGGCTGAACAGCCCGCCGACCAGCGCAACCGAAATGGCGAGCACGAGTCCGACGGCGAGTGTCGAGCCCACGACAACCTTGATCCTGCCGTGCTCACCGGCGCCAAAGGCCTGGCCGATCAGCACGGTGGCGCCGGTGCTCAGGCCCATGACGAAGGCGAACAGAAAGAACATCACCGGGAAGAACGCCGAGACTGCCGCCAGTGCGTCGACGCCGATCATCTGGCCGAGATAGACGTTGCTGACGGTGCCGAACAAGGATTGCAGCGCGTTGCTCAGCATCAGGGGCGCGAGGAAGCGCAGGAATGTTGTCCAGAGCGGTTTTGTCGCGGGCATGGATTGACCTTTCATCAGGGCGTGCGAAGCCGTTGCCGCGCAAGGCGCGGCTTGGGCCGTCGCTAGGGTTGAGAGAAGCGCCGCGCGGTTTACGCGCGGTCGCTGTAGGCGAGCTTGACAATGTGGTCGCGGATGTCGGTCGGCCAGTCCGCGATCAGCCCGGTGAAGCGGCGCCGGTCATCCGCGAACAGCGCGCGTGAGGCTTCCTCGAACTGCGGCAGGTTGCCGGCCATGGTCGTCATGAAGTGATAGGCCGCATCGCGCGCCTGCCGCTCGCGGTCCTTGTCGCCGCTGGCACGCCGCGCCTCGTCGACGAGTTTCCGCAGCGCGACCGAGGCGCCGCCCGGCTGCGCATTGAGCCACTCCCAGTGGCGCGGCAGCAGCGTCACCTCGCGTGCGACCACGCCCAGCTTCGGCCGGCCGCGTCCGCGCGGCTCGCTCGGTGGCGCGGTCTCCTCAACCGGGGGCGGGACGAGCTTCGCCACCCGCGCCAGCACCTCGCGATCCCCTCCGCGCAGATCGAAGTCGATCGATCGGCCCGTAGAATCCTCGAAGATGATGATGGGCAGGTCCGGCGGTGACGTGATCCGCTTGACGACCAGCGCGACCTCGCCGGCCGGCCCCGACGCCAGGCGCCGTTGGCCCTGGAAAGCTGTGAAAGTCCTGTGCATCGCAATCGTTGCCATGGTGATGACGCTGGCCATTTAATACCCGGGTAAATTATGGACGTCAATATACCCGGGTGAAAATATCCGTCCGGATGGCTCGACATTGCGTGCCCGGGCTGGCACGTACGCGGCCAGCCGACCACGCCTAGCCTGGGGACTCCATCAATGCTGACCGTCCATCACCTCAACAATTCCCGCTCGCAGCGCGTGCTGTGGCTGCTCGAGGAGTTGGGCGTGCCCTACGAGATCGTGCGCTATCAGCGCCAGCCGGACATGCGCGCGCCGAAGGAGCTGCGCGCCATCCATCCGCTCGGCAAGTCGCCCGTCATCACCGACAATGGCAACACCATCGCCGAGTCGGGGGCGATCATCGAATATCTCATCGCCACCTACGGCAACGGCCGGCTGATCCCGTCGCCGAACACGCCGGAGCGGCTGCGCTTCACCTACTGGCTGCACTATGCGGAAGGCTCGGCGATGCAGCCGCTGCTGCTCAAGCTGCTGTTCACGCTGATGCCGAAGCGCGCGCCGGCGCTGCTGCGTCCGCTGGTGCGCAAGGTCTCGAACCAGGCGCTGACCGCGCTGGTCAATCCGCAGCTCAAGCAGCACATGGATTACTGGGAAGGCGAGCTTGCCAAGAGCGAGTGGTTCGCCGGCAACGAGTTCACCGCGGCCGACATCCAGATGAGCTTCCCGCTCGAAGCCGCGCAAGCGCGCGGCGGACTGGAGCAGGGCCACCCCAGGGCGATGGCGTTTCTGGAGCGTATCCATGCACGGCCGGCCTATGCCCGCGCGCTGGAGAAGGGCGGGCCGTATCAGGTCGGGCGGTAGTTTTTTCACCGAACTCCCGGGTTCGGTGCCACGCACCGCCCCGGGATGATGCGGAGTCCTCAATCCGCGTGCAACACGCGCCCGCGCGTCTCCGGCAGCGCGAAGGCTGCGATGAAGAAGAGCGCGTAAGCTGCCACCGCGAACATCGCGATTGCGTTCGCGAGCGACGTCGTCGCCGACAGCGCACCGACGAGAAACGGAAACAGCGCGCCGATGCCGCGGCCGAAATTGTAGCAAAATCCCTGGCCAGAGCCGCGCAGCCGCGTCGGATAGAGCTCGGTGAGAAACGCGCCGATCCCCGAAAAATAGCCCGAGGCGAAGAAGCCGAGCGGGAAGCCCAGCACCCACAGGATCTCGTTGGTCAGCGGCAGCTGCGTATAGAGCAGCACGACTGCCATCGCCCCGAGCGAGAAGATCAGAAACAGATTGCGCCGTCCGATCCGGTCGGCAAGCCAGGCGCCGGTGAGATAGCCGATGAAGGAGCCGATGATCAGCGTCGAGAGATATCCGGTCGAGCCGACGATCGACAGATGCCGCTCCTTGGTCAGGAATTGCGGGACCCAGAAGGTGACGGCGTAGTAGCCGCCCTGGCAGCCCGTTGCCATCAGCGACGCCAGGATCGTCGTTTTCAGGATCGGGCCGGAGAAGATTTCCCAGAGCGCCGGGCGATCGCCGCTCGCCGCCTGCTTGGCGCGGGCTTCAGCCGCGACCTCCGGCTCGGTGACGGAGCGGCGGATGTAGAACACCAGCAGTGCCGGCAGCGCGCCGATCACGAACATCCAGCGCCACGCCGTCTCGGCGGGCAAAGCTGAGAACAGGATCGCTTGCGACAGCACGGCCAGACCCCAGCCGATCGCCCAGCCGGACTGCACCGAGCCGACCGCGCGCCCGCGATATTGCGGCCGGATCGCCTCGCCCATCAGCACGGCGCCGGCCGCCCATTCGCCGCCGAAGCCGAGGCCGAGCACCGCACGCGCAATCAGGAGCTGGTCGAAATTCTGCACGACGGCACAGACCAGCGAAAAGAACGAGAACCAGATGATGGTGATCTGGAGCGTCCTGACCCGTCCGATATGGTCGGACAGGTAGCCGCCAAGCCAGCCGCCGATCGCGGAGGCCAGCAGCGTCACGGTGCCGGCGAGACCCGCCGAGGCCGCATCGACCTTCCACAGCGCGATGATGGTACCGATCACCAGGGGGTAGATCATGAAGTCCATGCCGTCGAGCGCCCAGCCTGCCGCGCAGGCCCAGAACGTCCGCCGCTCCGGCGTGTTCATGTCGCGATAGAAGGCGAGAAGGCCGGTGTCCTCGATCTCGGCGCGCTCAATGCGCTGGTTCGGATCGGCTGTGGTCATGTGCGTTTCCCGGCAGTTTCTTATGAGTTGCGCGGTGGTAGCATGCGTGGCAGCGGGCGCAAGCCGGCGCCCGCTTCCGTGCCATGCGGCGGACGAATTACTGGCCCGCTGCTTCCGCGCCGCGCGTGCGCGGATCGGGTGCGCCGAGGGGGCCGTTCGGCGTCACCAGAATCGAATTGGCCGACGTCTGCCCCATCGGCTCGACGATGACGTGGTCCATCGCCTTCAGCCCGGACAGCACATCGTCGGGGAAGCCGCGCTCGATGCGCACCTCGTCAGGCAGCCATTGGTGGTGCAGCCGCGGTGCGGCAACGGCGGCGGCAACGTCCATCTTGTAGTCGAGGACGTTGACGATCACCTGGAGCACGGTCGAGATGATGCGGCTGCCGCCGGGCGAGCCCGTCACCAGAACCGGCTTGCCGTCCTTCAGCACGATGGTCGGTGACATCGACGACAGCGGCCGCTTGCCGGGCCCCGGCAGATTGGCCTCGTAGCCGACGAGGCCATAGGCGTTGGAAGCGCCGACCGCCGCAGTGAAATCGTCGAGCTCGTTGTTGAGCAGCACGCCGGTGCCGTCAGCGACGAGGCCGACGCCATAGCTGAAGTTCAGCGTATAGGTGTTGCTGACGGCATTGCCGCGGCTGTCGACGACGGAGAAATGCGTGGTGTTGCTGCCCTCGCGCGGCGCGGTCGTGGCGGAAACGAGCTTGCTCGACGGCGTGGCGCGATCGGTGGATATGGTTGCCCGCAGCCTGGCTGCGTAGTCCTTTGCGACGAGAGTTTCGATCGGCGCGTTGACGAAGGCGGGGTCGCCGAGATAGCGCGCGCGATCGGCGTAGGCACGTTTCATGGCTTCGATGAGCAGATGCAGCGACGCCGGCGAACCCTGCTTCAGCTCCGCGAGCTGAAAGCCTTCGAGGATGTTGAGCGTCTCCACCAGCACCACGCCGCCGGAGGACGGTAGCGGCATCGAGACGATGTCATAGCCGCGATAGGTGCCGCGCACGGGTGCGCGGATGACTGGCAGATAGGCTTTCAGATCGGCAGCCGTCATGATGCCGCCGGCATCGGACACGGCCTTGGCGAGCTTGTCCGCAACCGCGCCCTCATAGAAGCCGCGCGGACCTTGCGCGGCGACGGTCGAGAGTGTTTCGGCGAGATCGCTCTGCACTAGCCGATCCCCTTCGCCGAGTGAGGTGCCGTCAGGCCGTGAAAAGATCCTGGCCGAAGAAGGCCAGCGCGCGAGGCGCCTGTGCCAACCCGGCAGGCTGTCGGCGATGTCGTCGCTGACGATGAATCCGTCGCGGGCGAGCAAGATCGCCGGCTCGAGCAATTGCGCCAGCGTGAACTGGCCCGAACCGTATTTCTCCAGCGCCAGTGCGAGTCCCGCGACAGTGCCGGGCACGCCGATGCCGAGCGCGGAATCGCGCGACTTCGCGGTGTCGGGCTTGCCGTCGGGACCGAGGAAGATCTGCGGCGTGGTCGCTGCCGGTGCGGTCTCGCGATAGTCGATCGCGATGTCCTCGTTGCGTTCAGCGGAATGGATCACCATGAAGCCGCCGCCGCCGATATTGCCGGCGCGCGGATAGGTCACGGCCATCGCAAAGCCGGTCGCGACCGCGGCATCGACCGCGTTGCCGCCGCGGCGCAGGATGTCGGCACCGACCTGCGCGGAGATTTTCTCCTGCGCCACCACCATGCCATGCTCGGCGGGAACGGCATGCACCGTGTCGAGCGCGGGCGGGACATAGGCGCGCCGCGCATCCTGCGCGGTCGCAGGCGCCAGACCAACCGCCAGAGCGGCAAGGACGGCGAAAAATGTCCGCCGTGTCGAAAATGACGACATCATCAAATTTCCGCCGGGTCCTCGGGACAGTTCACACGCGTCGCCGCAATGCTATACGGTTGCTCCGAGACAGGCAAAACTGTTCGTGATGAGGACTGCGTGATGACGACGATCGCCCCGGATGCGCGCATGGCCGGCGCGCAGCGGATCTATCCGCCGCGCGCCGCCGTCATCAGCTGGATCTTTTTCGACTGGGCTGCGCAGCCCTATTTCACTCTGATCACGACCTTTGTCTTTGCGCCCTATTTCGCCACCAGCATCGCGCCGAATCCCGCCGCCGGCCAGTCGATGTGGGGCTTTGCGATGGCGGCTGCGGGTCTTGCCATCGCGCTGATGTCGCCCGTGCTCGGCGCCATCGCCGATGCGTCGGGTCGCAGGAAGCCCTGGATCGCAGGGTTCGGGACGCTGCTGGTGCTGGCGGCCTGCACGCTGTGGATCGGCAAGCCCGGTGATCCCTCCATCATTCCGCCGCTGCTCATCGCGGTCGCGCTCGCCAGCGTCGGCGCGGAATTCGCCACCGTCTTCAACAACGCGATGATGCCGACCCTGGTGCCGCCGGAGCGGATCGGGCGGCTCTCGGGCACCGGCTGGGCCACCGGCTACATCGGCGGCATCGTCAGCCTCATCATCGTGCTCGGCTTCCTCGCTGCCAACCCCGAGACCGGCCGCACGCTGCTCGGCCTCACACCGTTGTTCGGGCTCGATCCCGTCAGTCATCAGGGCGATCGCGCCGCCGGACCGCTGACCGGGCTGTGGTTCATCATCTTCGTGACGCCGATGTTCCTGTTCACGCCGGACTATCCGGCGAAGCGTCCGGTGCGCGAGGCGCTGCGCGAAGGCCTGTCGGAGCTGAAGCAATCGATCGGGAGTTTGCCAAGGCAGAAATCGCTCGGGGCGTTTCTGCTTGCCAACATGATCTACACCGACGGCCTGGTGTCGCTGTTCGCGTTCGGCGGCATCTACGCCGCGGGCACGTTTGGCTGGCACACGATCCAGATCGGCACCTTCGGCATCCTGCTGGCGATTGCCGGCACGTTCGGCGCATGGCTCGGCGGCAAGCTCGACGATCATCTCGGGCCGAAGCGCGTCATCGCCGGCAGCTTGCTGCTTCTGTTGCTTGCGGTGGCGGCGATCCTGCTTGTCGACAAGGACAGCGTCCTGTTCGTCAAGGTCACGCCGCCATTGCCGGGCGCTCCGATGTTCTCGAGTGCGGCGGAACGCGCTTATCTCGTGCTGGGCTGTCTCATCGGCGCGGCCGGCGGACCGCTTCAGGCGGCCTCACGCACGCTGCTGATCCGCCTCGCACCGAAGGATCGCATCGCGCAGTATTTCGGCCTGTTCGCGTTGACCGGAAAGGTGACGTCCTTCATCGGCCCGCTGCTGATCGGCGTGATCACCGCGGCGACAGCCAGCCAGAAGGCCGGCATGGCCGTGCTGGTGGTGTTCTTCGTCGCGGGATTGGCGTTGTTGATGCGGGTAAGGGATTAGCCGCAGGCTGTAGCCCGGATGGAGCGAAGCGCAATCCGGGGCAGTGCTGATTGTCTGGCGAAACCCGGATTTCGCTGCGCTCCATCCGGGCTACGCTCTCGTCGATGGCTCAGTGCCTGAAATGCCGCGTGCCCGTGAACACCATGGCGATGCCGTGCTCGTCGGCGGCCTTGATCACCTCGTCGTCGCGCATCGAGCCGCCGGGCTGCACCACGGCGGTGGCACCGGCCTCGATGCAGGCGAGCATGCCGTCGGCGAACGGGAAGAACGCATCAGATGCCACCACCGAGCCCTTGGTGAGCGGCTCGGCGAGCTTCAGCTCAGCCGCCGCATCCTGCGCCTTGCGCGCCGCGATGCGGGCTGAATCCACCCGGCTCATCTGGCCCGCGCCGATGCCGACGGTGGCGAGACCCTTGGCATAGATGATGGTGTTGGACTTGACATGCTTGGCCACGCGGAACGCGAATTTGAGGTCGCGCATCTCCGCGTCCGTCGGCGCCCGCTTGGTCACGACCTTGAAGGTCATGTCGTCGACCACGGCGTTGTCGCGGCTCTGCACGAGCAGGCCGCCGGCCACCGTCTTGGCAGTGAGGCCGGGCGCGCGCGGATCGGGCAGGCTGCCGGCGAGCAGCAGGCGCAGCTTCTTCTTCCCACCGATGATCGCGATCGCCTCTTCGCTCGCATCGGGCGCGATGATCACTTCGGTGAAGATCTTGGTGATCTCGCGCGCGGTGTCGGCGTCGAGCGCGCGGTTCATCGCGATGATGCCGCCGAAGGCCGAGGTGGAATCGCAGGCCAGCGCCTTGCGATAGGCGTCGACCAGGTTCGCGCCTTCAGCGACGCCGCAGGGATTGGCGTGCTTGACGATGACGCAGGCCGCGGTGCGCTTGGCGTCGAACTCGCCGATGCATTCATAGGCCGCGTCGGTGTCGTTGATGTTGTTGTAGGAGAGCTCCTTGCCCTGGAGCTGCCGCGCCGTCGAGACGCCGGGACGCTTGTCGGGGGTCGCATAGAAGGCCGCGGTCTGGTGCGGATTCTCCCCGTAGCGCAGCGACTGGATCAGCCTGCCGCCGAAGGCGCGGAAGTCGGGCGCGTCGATCTCGAGCTGACGGCTGAACCAGTTGGAGATCGCGGCGTCGTACGCGCCCGTGCGCGCATAGGCCTTTGCGGCAAGCCGCCGGCGCAGCTTCAGCGTGGTCGCGCCGTTGTTGGTGGCGAGCTCGTCGAGCACGGCCTTGTAGTCTTCCGCCTCGACCACCACGGCGACGTCGTCATGGTTCTTGGCGGCGGCGCGGATCATCGCGGGGCCGCCGATGTCGATGTTCTCGATGCAATCCTCGAAGCCCGCGCCTTTGTCGACCGTCGCTTCGAACGGATAGAGGTTGACGACGAGGAGATCGATCGGCGCGATGCCGTGTGCCTTCATCGCTTCCGCATGGTCCTTGTTGTCGCGGATCGCGAGCAGGCCGCCATGCACCTTCGGATGCAGCGTCTTGACGCGGCCGTCCATCATCTCGGGGAAGCCGGTGAGGTCGGACACGTCCTTCACCTTGAGACCGGCCGCGGCGATGGCCTTGGCGGTGCCGCCGGTCGAGACCAGCTCGACGTCATGGGCGGCAAGCGCTTTTGCGAACTCGATCAAGCCAGTCTTGTCGGAAACGGAAAGCAGGGCGCGGGTGACGCGGCGGGGATGGTCAGTCATGAGCAAGATCCTCTGTCTTAGGAGTGTCTATGCCCAGGCGCGCGGCGGATATGTCCCGCGCTTCCCGATGGTGCTCCATCCAAGGTCGCCAGTCGCGCGAGCGAGGGCTGGATAGCAGCTTTTGGCCGTCTTCACAACGACGAGATGGGGCCGAATCGTGCGCGTTTACAGCGGAAGTTCCGGCTCTCGCCGGGCGTTGCGGCGGGCATTGGTGACCGCGGGCGAAGCGGTGGAACGGACGAAGCTCCAGCGGATCGAGGGCGCCTGGCGGGCATCCTGCCGGATCACGATCTGGGCGGTGCGGCGGGGACCATCATTGCCGGCCAGGAACACGCTGTCCTCGAGATCGACCTTGTCGTCGAGCGCCTCGAAGGTCCAGACGTCGCGGTTCGGCAGCACCAGCATGACGCCGCGGGCATCCGACAAACGGCTCGCCTTCACCGCCGGATGCAGATGGAAGCGCAGCGCGAAATCGGCATCGGCGCCCTTGAAACGTCCGCCTTGCGGCGGCGACAGCGTGTCCTCGCCGTCGATGCGCGCCCCGTCATTGGCGATCATCAGGACACGGCGATGGACCGCGCCGAACTTGGCGAGGTAGCCGTCATGCGAGGTCGTGAGCAGCGTGCCGTTCTGCACGATTTCGCGATAGCTCTCGACCTCGACGGGGCCGCTGGTGACGGGCGCGCCATGCAACAGCCGCTTCATCGCCGACATCTCCACGAACTGGCACGAGGAGGTGTCGTGATAGGTCAGCGTCGAATGCGCCGCCGTGCTGCGCGCGAACGGCCGCCAATTGTCGCGCCCCGTGGTCGGCATGCCGCAATTGGTGACGATGCGGCTGATGCCGGAGGACAATTCGAACGATAGGCAGCCGGCATGGGCGTCGTGGCTGACGCCGGCCGGCGGCGGCGGGCCGGTGTCGATGATCACAGTGGTCTGGCCGGCATCGAGGCGCTGGAAGCCGGTATGCGGCATGTTCGACATCGGCGCGCCGTGGGTGTCGTCATAGGCGAGCAGCGTCGCGAGCAGGTCTGAAGACGTCGCGCTCATGCCGTTGAACAGCGCGAAATTGCCGTCGCCGTGCCGGAAGAAGCGCAGCATCGGCATCATGCGGTCGATCGCGTTCAGCAGCGCCGGCGGTGGCGCGATGTTGCGCGCGGCAAAGGTCTGCCGCAGCGGCAACAGGTCGATCAGCAGCTCGATCAGCGCGCCCGGGTTGCGGGAGATGTGTCCGCCGTCGGGCAGGATCTGCCGCTGCAATTCGTCCGAGAGCTTTTTCGAAGCGGTGCGGATGTGGCGCGCCTGGTTGGCGAGGCACAGCGCCGCGTAGCAGAGCGCGATCAGCACCTGGAGCTTGGGCACCCCGTCCGGGATGTTGACCATGGTGTAGCGCAGCAAGCGGATCTCGCGGGCGAGCGCGCGCAAGTAACGGCGGTAGAATTTGTTGTCGGTGTCGTTGAGCACCAGCGGCGCCTGCGACAGCAGCGAGATCACGCGACGCGCCAGCACGTCGGCACGCCGCGCGACGGCACGGCGCTTGTTGGCGGGGTTGGCGATCCAGTCCTCGACCAGCGCACGCGCATTGGCCCGCGTCAGCGCAGTGTCGGCGGCACGCAGATGGCGCAGCCAGCCGAAGCCGAGCAGCGCGACCTCCCAATCCTCCGACGGCGGCTCGAGATCGAAGATCGAGCGGCCGTGGCAATTGACGATCTTGCCGGCGAAGACGAAACGGCCGGCATAGATCTCGGCGGCGCGGGTGGCGTCCGCCGTGCGCAGATCGTGCGGCGCGATGATCAGCCGGTCGGTGCGGCCGGGCCAGACCCGCGACAGCGCAACGGAACCGCCGCTCGCGCGCGCGAGCATGTTCCGCGCGAAGCGGTTCATCACCAGCGTCGAGATACGTCTGCGTTGAGCGACCGACACGCCTTGCCTTGAAGGGGGAGAGGATTCCGACGAATCCTTATTAATCCCAAAATCGATCGTCTGACACCACCTTGAACGGCGGGAATCAACGTTGGGGTTGCAAAAACCAGTGCAAAATCAGGATTTAACGAGCCGGGCTGCGAAGAATCCGTCGAGCCCGCCGAGCCTGGGATCAGCGTTCGGCAGATGGCTGGGCAGGGTGCGCAGGTCGCCCTCGGCAGTGATGATCTCGGAGAGCCCTGAGACCTCCGATGCCTCGATCGGGACGCGGCGCAGCGCAGGCTCCGCGGCCAGCAGCGCGGCGATGGCCTGCTCGCCCTCTTCGGGTTCCAGCGAACAGGTGCAGTAGACCAGCGTCCCGCCCGGCTTGAGCAGCGAGACCGATTTTCGCAGCAGCCGCTGCTGGAGTGCGGTCAGGGCGGCGATGTCGGTCTCCTGTCGCAGCCAGGCCACGTCGGGATGACGGCGGATCGTGCCGGTCGAGGTGCAGGGCGCGTCGATCAGGATACCGTCGAAACTTTCGGCAGGGCCGACCCACTCCACGGCGTCAGCGACGACGGTCTCGGCCTGGAGCGACAGCCGCGCCAGATTCTCGCGCAGCCGCGCCACCCGGGCGGGCGAGCGGTCGATCGCCGTGACATGCGCGCCTGATAGCGCCAGTTGCGCGGTCTTGCCGCCGGGGGCGGCGCAGAGATCGGCAATGGACTTGCCCCTGACGTCGCCGAACAGCCGGACCGGCAGCGCGGCGGCGGCATCCTGCACCCACCACTGTCCCTCGGCGAAGCCGGGCAGCATGGTCACCGAGCCGTGCAGCAGCATCCGCACCGTTCCCGTCGGCAACGTCTCGCCATGCAGGCGGCTCGCCCATTGTTCGGCGTCCGACTTCACGGTCAGATCCAGCGACGGCTCATGGCCGAGTGCAAGCACCATGTCCCTTGCGGTCGCCTCGCCATAATGCGCGCTCCAGCGCGCCAGCAGCCATGGCGGCAGATCCAGCGATTGTGCGGCGACTTCCTCGACCAGCGCCTGGCCCTCGCGCGCGCAGCGGCGCAGCACGGCGTTGACGAGGCCGGCATAGCGTGCCGCGCGCCGGTCGGATTGCACCAGGCGAACGGAGAGATCGACGGCGGCGTGATCGGGCACGTCCATCCAGAGGATCTGGGCGGCGCCGATCAGGAGCGCGCTCTGCGCGCGCGGCGCGTCGGAGGGAATGCCCTTGTCGAGCAGGCGGGACAGCACATGGCCGAGCGTGCCGAGCCGGCGCAGCACGGTTGCGACCAGGCGGCGCATCAGCGCGCGGTCGCGGTCGGCCAGCGCCTTCAGTCCGGGATGGGCGCCGCCGCCATCGAGCTGATCGTCAAGCGTGCGGTGCTTGTGCAGCACGCCGTCGACGATGTCGGCGGCAATCCGCCGCGCCGCAAGACCGGGCACTTCGGATGGTGGGGCGAAACGTTGAGATGGCATGCGGAAGCAAGGTTCTGAGCGAGCGGCAGTTCCGCCGATATGGGCGCATGCCTTGAGAACGCGATCTCTGGCACGCGAATATGCCAAATGTAAGAATCGCTTCCGGCTTTTTCAGCCCTCCGGGCCCGATTTCAGGAATGCGTTATTGGACGTCGCGTTATGGTTCGTCCTGCGCTAGAAAGCATGGCGATGAGTGACCAATCTCCCGTTCCCGATCGCAAGCCGTTGTCGCCGGCAGCCCAGCGCGCGCTGGCCGAGGCCGAGGCGCGCCGGCAGGCTGCCGCTGCAGATGCCAAAGCGAGGCCGAAGGAGCTCCAGGGACCGAAGGGACCCGAGCCCACCCGCTACGGCGACTGGGAAACCAAAGGCATCGCCTCCGACTTCTGAGCCCGGATTGGCCGGGGACGCGGGCAAGGCCCCTCCCGGCTGCTACAGATAATTGTGCTCCCGCAAGTAGCGGATGATGCGCTCGCAGGCGGCCTCGCTCGACAGTTCCGACGTATCGATGGTGATCTCCGGCGCCTGCGGCGCCTCGTAGGGCTGGTCGATGCCGGTGAACGCCGGCAACTCGCCCGCCCGGGCCTTGCGATAGAGTCCCTTGGGATCGCGCCGCTCGCATTCGGCGAGCGGGGTCGCGACGTGGATCTCGATGAACTCGCCCGCCTCGACCCGGTGGCGCGCCATCTCGCGCTCGCTGCGGAACGGTGAGATCAGCGCGACCAGCGCGATCATGCCGGCGTCGACGAACAGGGCGGCGATCTCCGCAACACGCCGGACGTTCTCCATCCTCTCCGCGCTGGAAAAGCCGAGGTCGCGGTTGATGCCGTGGCGGAGATTGTCGCCGTCGAGCAGGGCTGCATGGCGTCCGAGCTCGGCAAGCCGCCGGTCGACGAGATCGGCGATCGTCGATTTGCCGGCGCCGCTGAGGCCGGTGAACCAGAGCACGCAAGGCTTCTGCTGCTTGAGCCGCGACCTCACGGATTTGTCCACCGCAAGGTGCTGCCAATGAATGTTGGTGGCAGCTCGCAGCGACAGGTCGATCATTCCGGCCGCGGCCGTGCGATGGCTGATCGGATCGACGAGGATGAAGCTGCCCATGTCGCGGTCGTCGCGATAGGCCTCGAAGACCAGCGGGCGGTCGAGGCTGAGATGGACGTAGCCGATCTGGTTGACGTCGAGCGTGGCGGCGCTTTCCTGCGCCATGGTATCGATGGCGATGCGATGCTTGAGCGTCGTGATCACCGCGCCGGTCGAGGCCGTGCCGCATTTCAGTACGTAGCGCCGGCCCGCGACCATGGCCTCGTCATCGAACCAGACGAGATGGGCCGCGAGTTGATCCGAGACCCGCGGCGCGGGTCCGGCCGTGAGCACGTCGCCGCGGCTGACGTCGATCTCGTCGGTGAGCGTGAGCGTGACCGATTCGCCGGCCGCAGCCCGGTCGCGCTCGCCGCCGGGGGTGAGAATACGCGCGACGCGCGTGCAGCGGCCTGAAGGCTGTACGCTGACGGCGTCGCCGGTCGCAATCGCTCCGCTCGCGATCCGTCCGCAAAAGCCGCGAAAATCCGCATGCGGGCGGTTGACCCATTGCACGGGCAGCCGGAACGGCCGCTGCGAGACGTCGCCGGCCACATCCACGGATTCCAGATAGGCCGTCACGGTCGGCCCCGTGTACCAGGGCATGCGTGTGCTCGCAGCGACGATATTGTCGCCGCTGGGTGCCACGACCGGGATGCATTGGACCTGGGAGATTCCGAGCTGGCCGGCCATGGTCAGATATTCGGCGGTGATCGCCGCGAAGCGGTCGCCGTCGAATCCGATCAGATCCATCTTGTTCACGGCGAGCACGACGTGGCGGATGCCCAGCAGCGACAGGATGTGGCTGTGGCGCCGGGTCTGCGTGATCACGCCCTTGCGCGCGTCGACCAGCACCACGGCGAGATCGGCGTTGGAGGCGCCGGTCGCCATGTTGCGCGTATACTGCGCATGTCCCGGCGTGTCGGCGACGATGAAGCGTCGCAGCTTCGTGGCGAAGAACCGGTAGGCGACGTCGATCGTGATGCCCTGCTCGCGCTCGGCCTGCAGGCCGTCGACCAGAAGCGCGAAATCGAGATCGCCGCCGGTAGTGCCGGCGGTCTTGCTTTCGGAGGCGAGCGCGTCGAGCTGGTCGTCGAGCAGCGTCTTCGAATCGTAGAGCAGGCGGCCGACCAGCGTGCTCTTGCCGTCATCGACGCTGCCGCAGGTGACGAAACGCAGTGTCGGACGATCAGCCTGGTCCAGCCGCGGTGCGTCGGCGGGAGCGATCGTGGGGGCCTCGTGATAGGACATCAGAAATAGCCTTCCGCCTTCTTGCGCTCCATCGATGCGGGGCTGTCCCGATCGATCATGCGTCCCTGTCGTTCGGAAGTGCGCGAGGCCATCATCTCGCGCACGATCTCCGGCAGGGTTGCCGCGTCCGACGTCGTTGCGCCGGTGAGAGGATAGCAGCCGAGGGTGCGGAATCTGACGGAGCGCATGCGGGGCTCTTCATCCGGGCGCAACGGCATCCGCTCGTCGTCCACCATGATCAGCGCGCCGTCGCGCTCGACCACCGGGCGCGGTGCGGACAGATAGAGCGGAACGATCGGGATGTTCTCGACCAGGATGTAGTCCCAGATGTCGAGCTCGGTCCAGTTCGACAGCGGAAAAACCCGCATGCTCTCGCCGGGGGCGAGCATCGTGTTGTACAGGCTCCACAGCTCCGGCCGCTGGTTCTTCGGATCCCAGCGATGCGCCGCGCTCCGGTGCGAGAAGATGCGTTCCTTGGCGCGCGATTTCTCCTCGTCACGCCGCGCGCCGCCGATCGCCGCGTCGAAGCCGTGGAGGTCCAGCGCCTGCCGCAACGCTTGCGTCTTCATGACGTCGGTGTAGCGGGCCGAGCCGTGGCGGAACGGGTCGATGCCCTGGCTCAGGCCGTCATTGTTGGTATGGACGATCAGGTCGAGGTCGAGCTCGCGTGCACGGCGGTCGCGAAATTCGATCATCTCGCGGAACTTCCATGTCGTATCGACATGCAGCAGCGGGAACGGTGGCTTGCCGGGATAAAATGCCTTCATCGCCAGATGCAGCAGCACCGAGGAGTCCTTGCCGATCGAATAGAGCATGACCGGCTTGCGAAACTCGGCCGCCGTCTCCCGCAGGATATGGATGCTCTCTGCTTCCAGGCGTTGAAGATGGCTGGTGCGAAGGGGTTCAACTTCGGCCCTTCCTGGAAGGGACGATTCGGCGACTGTGGGAACATCAAGCATGGGGATCACGCGGCTGCTGCAAACCAGTCGCCGAACAAGCGCGTCGACGTCGTTGCGTTCAGGTGGAGGTCGCGAACGCAGGCCGCCACCGACGCGCGATAGGCATCGTTGACGCCGCAGCGCTCCAGAATGTCGAGCTGGGTTTCGCTCAGGGACGCGGTTGCGCGGCGCTGGTAGCGATAGGCACTATCGGAGGTGTGCAGATTTGGCACCTTGTAGATCGTCGCTTCGCTCGGGAAGATGACGCGCGCGTTGTTCGCCTCCACTTGTCCCGGCTCTCGCCAGGACGTCACGGCGTTTTCGGTGAAGCTGCTCGAAAGACCGAGGCGGTCGAACAGGATACGAACCGACGATACAGCCTCCTTGCTCACCTCGTAGACGTAGTGAGTGACCGGAATGCCCTGTTGTTCGGCGTAGCTTGCCACCCGGGATGCGTTGAGCGCGGCGGCAACGTAGTTGTGGACCAGCGTTTTTTCAGAAGCGCGGTCCGACCATTTTTCGATCCACGACGCCAGTGAACTTGCCGGTTCGCGATCGAGCATGATGCAATGGAGCCGCTGTCGCGGATAGCCCGCATCAATCAATATCCGTAGGGGATTGAACAGACTTTCCGCGAGCACATAGGGGCCCATCGTCTCCTTGCTGAAGATATTCGGGCTATCGCTTGCCGATGGCACGATCCAAGGTCTCAATGAGTTGCCCACCATTGCATCGCGCAGGATGGCTTTCACCGGCTGGTAGTATGAGGGCATTCCCATCGTGCCAAACAGGTTGGTCAGCGCCGTCGACCCGACGCGGCATTTTCCCCATGCGAAATGCAGCATCGGAAAATCGTGCGCCGGCCGCTGCCGAAAGCTTGCGGAAAGGCACTCAGTGACTTCCCGCATCAAAGTCTCGAGACTGACTGTTCTGGTTTGGAATTCGCCAACTGGCGAGAGCGGCATGACGTCGAGCGAGCTGTGCTGCTGGCGTATCAGATCGGCCATTCGTTGCAAGGAATCGGCGAAGACCTGCTTGTTGTTCATGTTGGGGCCTCCCTGGAACAGATACCGCTGGCGACGATGATCGCGCGTTTCGGGGCTCACCTACCTATAGTTGTTTTCTGATTACCGTCAAACCCGGGACTTACCGGGGTTGCGAAGCGGCGAGCATCGACGCGATGCTCGCCGCTTCGCCGCAAATCAAATCAGGCCGCGCGCACCGTCTCGAGGAACTTCTCGACCTCGGCTTTCAGGAGTCCGCTCTCGCTGGAGAGCGAGCGCGCCGATGACAGCACCTGTCCGGACGCAGCGCCGGTGGCGCTGGCGCCCTGGCTGACCTGAGCGATCTTGTCCGCAACTTCGACGGTTCCCTTCGCCGCCTCGTTGACATTGCGCGCAATCTCGGCCGTCGCAGCACCCTGCTCTTCAATGGTTGCAGCGATGGTCGTCGAGATGTCCGAGATCCTGGCGATGGTGGCGCTGATCTCCTTGATCGCGCCAACGGAGTCTTCCGTCGCACTCTGCATGCCGGCGATCTGCGCGCCGATTTCCTCCGTGGCCTTCGCGGTTTGTGCCGCGAGGGCCTTGACCTCGCTCGCGACCACGGCGAAGCCGCGGCCGGACTCGCCGGCGCGAGCCGCCTCGATCGTGGCGTTCAGCGCCAGCAGGTTGGTCTGCTCCGCAATCGCGGTGATCAACTTGACGACGTCGCCTATCCGGCCCGCAGCCTTGAGCAATTCGTTGATCTGCGCGTCGGTGCGCTCGGCCTGCCTCACCGCTTCGCCGGCGATGCGGCTGGAATCGTGCACCTGCCGTCCGATCTCGACCACCGACGTGCTCATCTCTTCTGCGGCGGAAGCCACAGCGCCGACATTGGTGGAGGCCTCTTCGGAAGCTGCGGCCACCATCCCGGAGAGTTGCTGCGTCTCCTCTGCCGTCCCCGACAGCGTGCCGGCGGCGGATTCGAGTTGCTTGGAGGCTGATGATACCGAGTTGATGATGCTACCGACCGCGGCTTCGAACGCACCGGCGAGCTTCATCATCTCATCCTTGCGCCGGGCGGCGGCTGCGGCCTCCAGATCCTTCTGCTCGGCTTCCATCTGCTCGATGCGGATCAGATTGTCCTTGAAGGTACGGGCCGCACGGGCGTTGTCACCGATTTCGTCGCCACGGGTCGTGAAGGGAATCTCGATGGCCTTGTTGCCGTCGGCGAGCTGCAGCAGCACACCGCCGATATGCCGGATCGGTCGGGCGATGTTCAATACCGCGAAGACTGCGGAACCGATCAGCGTCAACATGACGGCCACGCCGATTATGAGCGCCAAATTGGCGGTAGAATCCAATTCCTCCAGCACTTGGCTCTTACGCTTGGCCGCGTATTCGTTGGCGATGTCCACCCCTTTATCAATGGCAGCGTTGACTTGGGCAGCCGCCGGGAACGTACGCTCGTTAAGAACGCGGGCCTTCGCCGCTTCCGCCGCGGCCCCTCCATTGGCGCCAATGACGCGCTTTTGCGCCTCCGCAAGCTCGATGGCGCTGGTCAGATAGGCATCCACCGCTTGCCGGGCCGCCTGATAGGCATCCTTTGTAAACTGTTGCTTGGCCCGATCTCGCGCGGCATCAATCTCCGTGTCGGCTTTGGTCACGTTGGCGCGGAGAACCGGAAGGAGCTCATCGATTCTTGCGACTGACTGCGCGGACGCGATCTCAAGAGCGGTTGTCTGCGCCCGCGCTATCGCTGTCTGCGCCGACTGCGCATTGCCCTTGTTGAGGTAGTTGAGAATTAACAAGCCGTTGGATGCGACAATCGACCGATTGCCCAGCGCCTGATTGACCAGCATGCCACCGACCAGCAGGATGCTGATCGCTGAGACGATGCCGAGCTTTGTGCCGATACGAAATTTGAAAGATGCCATCGTGAACCCCCGTCCCAGCAAATACCCTTGCCAGTTGGCAACCAAAAATTGAAATTCGCGTAAACGAAATGCAACTTCATGCAAAGTAGGCACGGAACATTGTCACATCTGGTGGTAGAATTACGGGTCGCGCTGCTTCAGCCGATCGTGATCACCCGAAACGAGGCTGGTGACGGCGATGATAGCGTCGTTCAGCGCGTGGATGCGCCGCAAACAGCAAGCCGCGCGGCATCAATTCCGTCAGCGGCCCACGACCATTTGTGGTGGCGAGCGAAACGTGGCTGTAGAGATCGGAAACGTCTTCGTTCAGTGTGCGAATGCAGTCATAGGATACGAAGCCGCCGACCGATCCGGGCCGGTTGGTGACGTGAATCGCGCATTCGCCTCCGGCAAGGGTGGTCGCAGCCGCGACATCCGGCTGCGCGGCAAGCCATCGGAGATGGCGTCCGAGATCGTGGTCGCTCCCATTTTCGCAGCACCAGTTTGGCGAACGTCTGATCCGCCACGCTAGTGGAGCGGATCGGGCGCCCAAACGCGAGCCGTCTGTCGCAATTCCCTGATCCGAATCCGTAACTTGCTAAGGTGCGCTCCGCGCCAGGGGCCATTCCGGCGGCGGGATGAATCTACTTAAGCGGGTATAGGTATCGAATGTCGTTGACACATCTCAAGATAGCAATAGCCTATGAACAGGTGAAAGAATCTTGAGCGGAGCCGGACGACCAGTTCCAGACACCGCGCTCCCGAGCTGTCGGAACTGCTCACACGATTGAAGCTTATGATCTGAATCGCCGGTACTGATCTTCCCGCCGGCAACGTTATGAGAATTTCGCTTCGCGTCGGTCTCCGAGAGCGATGCTAACACCCGAATTGAAAGTGAAATCAACCATAGCACCCGGACTTCCGCCGATGTCGACAGCCACGAAACCTGCCCATTCCTTTCACAACCCACTGTTCTCTAGTATTACGCATGTCAGGCTGCTCGCACGAGTCGATCGCACCATGGCCGTTGCACGCGCCATCGAACGGCTCATCCGACCCGGAATGCGCGTGCTCGACGCCGGCTGTGGTACCGGGCTCATGTCGTTCCTCGCTGCGAAGGCGGGCGCTTCTGAGGTCGTTGCGATCGATCGCGAGAACGTGGAACTCGCGCGCGCCCTAGCCGAGGAGAATGGTCTTTCAAACAAGATCCGCTTCGTCGAAGGCGATCTCACAACCCAGTCGCGCGACACGCTCAATGGTGGCTTCGATGCCATTATCGCCTTCGTCTATACGAATCATCTCGTTGTCGACGAGGCTCGCTCAACGCTTGTTTACGCTTTGCGCGAGCAATTCGGTAGGCCGAATTGCATCATCATACCGGACCGGGTTCGCTATTCCGGTGTTGCTTGTGAATGGCCCGGTGTCGACGCCGGTACCGAACTAGATGATCTGCGCCGCACTATTTCCGATATGGAAAAGCGGTATCAGCTTAGCTTGACGACGCTGTTCGAGACGGCACGCATGGAGTTACAACACACGATGGCGCGCCCGCGCATCAGCGCTGACTACGAATGGTCTCCATCGTGGGGAAGTGGAGGTTATCGTTATCTGCGCGGCGCATTCCGCAAACTGAGCAGAGAAAGCCAGGTTGTCGACATCAACTACGGTGCTGAGACGCAAACGGCACCTTATCCCGGCGAGTTGAGCCTGGACCTTGTCGCGCCGGGCTTATGCAATGCCATCCTTTGGACACAAGAACTCTGGTCCGACAGCCATCTGCTATGGACGGCAGAGCATATGAGCACTCTAGCCACGGCCGTCACCCTCGAAGCTAGCGATCGGCTCGTGGTAAAGCTCGATGCAGCTTGGCGTAAAACCAACTCGATCGAAGATGCAGCGCGCGTAGAGCGGGTGAGTTAATCGACAACGGGAGCGTTGCGGCTGCCTTATCCGTCGCGCTTGGAATAGCGTTCTCTGCATAGGTGGAATTTACGATCGGTCACGATCCGGACGAGGCGCGCGTTGGCAGCAGGCCGCGCGTCCGACCGTGCCTTGCCGTCATCCCCGACTCAGCCCTAGCATCGGTTGATGCGTTTCCAGGATCGCCCCAATGCTTATCGGCCGCGGTTCGGCGGCTCGCCATTCGGCCGCCGTTTCTCGGGGCTGTTGCCGTGGATGTTCGTGGTCGGCGTCGTCGTGGCAATCGTGCTCACCTTCCGGCATGGAACGAACTGGCCCGTTCCTCATGACGCCGACGGCCGCTCGCAGGATATCGAGATCATCCTTCGGCAGTCCGGCCATGCCGATGCCCGCCAGCCCGTCGACGTCATCCGCACGATCGACGGCGACACCTTTCTCGCGCGCGTGCATCAGCAGGGCGGCCGCGATCTCGTCGCGCGGGTCCGCTTGCGCGGCATCGACGCACCCGAGATGAAGGCGTCGTGCCAGGAGGAGCTGGACAAGGCTGAGGCCGCCACCGATGCGCTGCGCAATCTGCTCGGTCAGGGCGGTGTCACGATCACCAATATCGGTCCCGACAAGTATGGCCGCGTCCTCGCCGACGTCGCGACCAAACGCACCGCCAACGTCTCGGCCGTGCTGCTCGCGGGCGGTTACGCACGCAGTTACAATGGCGGCCATCGCAACGGCTGGTGCGCGCGCAGCTGGCGCTTCTGGTAACAAAAGAGCCGCGTCGAGGACGCGGCTCTTTCAATTCTTCCGATCCCGGCCGATCAGCGCGTCACGATCACGGTCGTGCCGACGGAGACGCGGCCGTAGAGGTCGGTGATGTCGTCGTTGAGCATGCGGATGCAGCCGTAGGAGACGAAACCGCCGATCGAGCCCGGCACGTTGGTGCCGTGGATCGCATATTCGCCGCCGGCGAGGGTCATCGCGGCAACGCCCATCGGGTTGCGCGGCGAGCCGCCGGGAATGACGTCCGGAAGCTGCGGCTTGTCGCGCTTCACCTCGGAGGGCGGCGACCAGGCCGGATTGCGGTACTTGCCGTCGATGCGGGTCGTGCCGGCCCACTGCTTGCCGGACTTGCCGACGCCGACCGGATAGCGCACGGCGTGGCCGTTATCGAGAATGAGATAGAGCCGCCGCTCGTTGGTTTTGACCACGATGGTGCCTGGCGAATAGTCGGCCAGGCGCGTCCCCACCATTTCCGGCCGCGCCTGCGCCGCCGTCGACATCAAGATCCCTGCCCCGATGGTGGCCGCCGCCGCCACCACAATCCTCATCGACATCGATGCTCCCCTTCCGTTGCCCCGAACGGGTCGTCCAAATCTACGCAAACCCGGCAATTGCCCGCTCGCCCACAATGTTAACCGCGCCCGTTAACCGGATGGTTTCCACGCGCGGCCGCCAAGGGTCAACCAGCAGGGGGAACAAAGGAAATGTTCGAAATAAAGTAAATGACATGAAAACAACACTCGGCGGGAAAGATGCGGGGAGGAGCCGCGGGTTGTGACAATTGCGCGAGGAGGTGCCGGGGAGGGCCGATCCGGGTCGCGCGGGCCGGCGGCTATTTGCAGATCCCCGAGCCGATCCAGATCTGAAGCGCGCTTGCACCGACGCTGGGATCCTGTTTAACGCTGACCTCGCCTGGAGCGATGCGTATCCCCGCGCCGGCAGGGGCCATGCCTGCAACGTCCTTGGCCAGCAGCTTGGCGAACGAGCGGTCGTCCTCCTGCCCGTACCGCACTTCGCAAAGGCGCGCCGCCGCCTCGGTCCGGGTGCCGCCGCCGGTCGGTTCCTGCCATTTCCAGCCCAGCGACTCCATCCCGCGCGCGAACGGCTTGATGTCGCGATCGCGGTCGAAGTTGCCGGCAAAGAAGAGAGAGGCGGTGTAGTCGCCGCGATAAGGCAGCCAAAGGCCGAGCTTGTTGGCCGCCATGGTTTGTCCGCGCGGATTGATGTTAGTGCCCAATAGCTCGTTAGCGATCACAGCGGCATTGGCCGCGGCCACATAATTCTTCCGATCCCCGGCAGCGTAGTCGATGCCTGAACGCGGCGATACCTTGTCTGGCTTGTCGTCGTTATCGACGGCGGTATCCGGAGTAGCCAGCTCATATCCGGCTTGCCGCAGCTTCTTCGCCAGTTCGTCGATCTGCTGCTGCGGGCGCTTCGTGTGCAGGTAGATCGTATATCCGTTGGAAGCAGCTGGTGTCGATGTGAGCGTTGGGGTCGGCGTCGGGGGCGCGCTCGCTGTGCGCTGGGCGGGCCAATTCGGAATGACGAAGATGCCGATAGTGACACTCGCAGCCATGGCCATAGCTATTGCCGTCAGCCACCCCCGAAAGGATTTAAGGTCTGAGGACTTATGCGCATTTTCGAGCTGTCGCTCCTGCGCAGGTGTCGCGCCGGTCGAACCAGGAAGTTCGTCGGCAGGTGATGAAGTTGACTTGGTCGGAGCGGGGCGAACTCCCACTTTCAACTGAATTGCTTGACGAAGCTTCACGAACTCCGGAGCGTTACGGTCTCCTTGCCATTTCGAAAAATCACCGGTCTGGATTCCTCGGAAGCCTAACGGCGGCTTGGTGCCGTCCAGCGAGATCGGGATGAGCTTGTTCGCCTCATGGGCGAGCCCGACTTCATCAAGAACGTATTTGGATTTCGTAGACGCTTTCGACCACGCGACAATCGTGCAAGGAGCCTTATTCAGCTCTTCCTCGATCTCCTCGCTAAAAGATCTCGCGATCTGAAGATCCTCGTCCCACCACACCGCCCACTCGGTTTCGAGCGCGTGAATAATGGGTTCGATTTGCGCGCGATCAACCTTGGCATAGCTGAAAAAGATATCGGCCAAGCATCAGCCCTCGAATAATCGCCTTGAAAGAACAACCTCAGGTTAGTCCCGGAATCTTCCGCGAGCAACATTGCAGGACCGGTGACGATCCGCGCAAACGACGGGGCCACGCAAGCGCGGCCCCGTTGGGAGGTCCAATACTACGAGCTCCTGGGTTCGATGCTCGCGCATCACCCTGGGATGACGGACGATGGCCCTACGCCGACTTCTTGTTCTGCCGGTTCTTGACGAGGTCGTCGACCACGCCGGGATCGGCCAGGGTCGAGGTGTCGCCCAGGCTGCCCGGCTCGTCCTCGGCGATCTTGCGCAGGATGCGGCGCATGATCTTGCCGGAGCGGGTTTTTGGCAGGCCCGGTGCGAACTGGATCTGGTCGGGCGAGGCGATCGGGCCGATCTCCTTGCGCACCCAGGTGACGAGCTCTTTCCGCAGATCGTCGGACGGCTGGATGCCGGCCATCAGGGTGACATAGGCGTAGATGCCCTGGCCCTTGATGTCGTGCGGGAAGCCGACCACGGCGGCTTCCGACACCTTCTCATGCGCAACCAGCGCGCTCTCGACCTCCGCGGTGCCCATGCGGTGGCCGGAGACGTTGATGACGTCGTCGACGCGGCCGGTGATCCAGTAATAGCCGTCGGCGTCGCGCCGGCAGCCGTCGCCGGTGAAGTACTTGCCCTTGTAGGTCGAGAAATAGGTCTGCTCGAACCGGGCATGGTCGCCATAGACCGTGCGCATCTGGCCCGGCCACGACCGCGTCAGGCACAGATTGCCTGATGTCTCGCCTTCCAGCACCTTGCCGTCGGCGTCGACGATCTCGGGCGCCACGCCGAAGAACGGCTGCGTCGCCGAGCCCGGCTTCAGCTTGGTCGCGCCCGGCAGCGGCGTGATCAGGATGCCGCCGGTCTCGGTCTGCCACCAGGTGTCGACGATCGGGCAGCGGTCGTCCCCGACGACGCGGTGATACCACTCCCAGGCTTCCGGATTGATCGGCTCGCCGACCGAGCCGAGCAGGCGCAGCGACGCGCGCGAGGTCTTCTTCACCGGCTCGTCGCCGCTCTGCATGAGGGCGCGGATTGCGGTCGGCGCGGTGTAGAAGATGTTGACCTTGTGCTTGTCGATGACGTTCCAGAAGCGCGAATTATCCGGATAATTCGGCACGCCCTCGAACATCAGCGTGGTCGCGCCGTTGGCGAGCGGTCCGTAGAGGATGTAGCTGTGGCCGGTGACCCAGCCGACGTCGGCGGTGCACCAGTAGATGTCGCCGTCGTGATAGTCGAAGACGTATTGATGCGTCATCGAGGCGAACACGAGATAGCCGGCGGAGGTGTGCAGCACGCCTTTGGGCTGGCCGGTCGAGCCTGACGTATAGAGGATGAACAGCGGATCCTCGGCGTGCATGTGCTCGACCGGGCATTCCGTCGTCACCATCGCCGCCGCCTCGTGATACCAGAGGTCGCGGGTCGGGTTCATGTCGACCTTGCCGCCGGTGCGCTTGACCACGACGACCCAGTCGACGCCGTCGGCCTTGGCGAGCGCGGCGTCGACATTGGCCTTCAGCGGCACCTTCTTGCCGCCGCGCAGGCCTTCGTCCGCGGTGATGATCACCTTGGATTGGCAGTCGTTGATGCGCTGGGCGAGGCTGTCGGGCGAGAAGCCCGCGAACACCACGGAGTGGATCGCGCCGATCCGCGCGCAGGCCAGCATCGCATAGGCGGCCTCGGGGATCATCGGCAGATAGATGGTGACGCGGTCGCCCTTCTTGACGTTGCGGGTGCGCAGGATGTTGGCCATCCGGCAGACCTCGTCGTGCAGCTCCTTGTAGGTGATGTGCCGGGATTGCGAGGGATCGTCGCCTTCCCAGATGATCGCGGTCTGGTTGCCGCGCTTGTGCAGATGACGGTCGATGCAGTTATGGGCGACGTTGAGGATTCCGTCCTCGAACCATTTGATCGAGACGTTGCCGGGCGCGAAGGAGACGTTCTCGATCTTCGTCGGCGCATGCATCCAGTCGATGCGCTTGGCTTGTTCGGCCCAGAAACCGTTCGGGTCCGAGATCGAGCGGGCGTACATTTCCTTGTACTTGGCATGGTCGACCCAGGCGCGCTTCGCCCACTCCGCCGGGACGTCGTAAATCTTCTCGGACATGTTTCCCTCCACATACGGCAAGCCGAACACAAGCGACTGGCAGGCCGACTTGATCGTTGAACCGATTATGCGTCGGGCTAACCGGACCCGACAAGGACCACAAGCTGGACCTTCGGCGAGCGGCCGACCATGCGGAGGATCAAGGTGCACAGGCCGGCTGTCGCAAATCTGAAACAGGCCGGGCGGGGCCTTTGGCTCTTTACCCAAATCGCCGGAACAGGCCTGCGCAGAGCCCCATGCGCCCTTCGGAGGTATTTAGGAACCGTCTCTCACTGATTCGGGACTCGCAATACGGTTCGGAACACCCTAAATGGCCAACCCGGGTCCCAAGAGACCGTCCAAGAGTCCGTCCAAGAGACCCTTGGAACAAAAATCAGAACAGCGGCATTGACCAATAACAGGCAGGGCTAAGGCGTAACACTATGATGGATCAGCAGAATCTCGGGACGATGCGGCCCGCTTCGGCCGATCCTGCTGCTATCGCTCTGGCCAAGGCCCTCGGACAATGGCCGAAACCGGCCGCATCAGGGCGTCCCAGCCCGAAAAAAGTCTTCGATACGGCGCCTGCGGCGACGGTCGAGGCGCTCGCCAGGGAGCTGGGCCTGCGGCTCGGCGACCAGAACGAGCTGACCATCCGCCGCATCAAGCGCGGCAAGGGCTATTCCTTCGTTCGCCCCAACGGCGCGCATATCCGCGACGCCCGCACCATCCGCCGGCTGCACGCCATGGCGGTGCCTCCGGCCTATCGCGAGGTGCGCTACTCGGCCGATCCGAGCACGCATCTCCAGGCGGTGGGACGCGACGCCGCGGGCCGGCTGCAATACCGCTATCACGCCGACTGGGAGAAGGTCCGCGAGCACCGCAAGGCGCATCGCCTGGAGAAGCTCGTCGGCGCGTTGCCAAAGATCCGGCGCAAGGTGTCGGCGTTCCTGTCGGGCGACGAGCCGACGCGCGAATTCGCACTCTCGGCGGTGATCGAGCTGATCGCGCGCACCGCGATCCGTCCCGGCAACGAATCCTACGCCCGCCTCAACGGCACCCGTGGCGCCACCACGCTGCTGAAATCCAATGTCACGCTCGAAGACGATTGCTTCGTGCTGACCTTCAAGGCAAAGGGCGGCAAGGCGGTGCGGAAAGAGTGCGACGCGGCCAAGCTGGTGCGTGCCATCGGCATTTTGCAGGGCGTTCCCGGCAAGCGCATGTTCCAGTATCGCGATGCCTACGGCATCGTGCGCGCGGTGAGCACCACGCAGGTGAATGCGTTTCTGCGCGAAATCGCCGGCATCAAGATCTCGCTGAAGGATTTTCGTACGCTGATGGCGTCCGCCGTCGTCGTCGAATCGCTGTCGCGGATCACGCCGGCGACCAGCCAGCGCGGCCGCAAGAAGCAGGTGCTGGACGCGATCCGCGCCGCGGCCGACAAGCTCTCCAACACGCCGGCGATCTGCCGCAAGAGCTATGTCCACGACACCATCGTCACCGCCTTCGAGGACGGCATCCTCGAGCGTTTCGCTGCGACCATGAAGGGCCAGCGCTCGCAGGCGAGGCGCGAGCAGCTCTTGCAGCAGGTGGTCGCGACCGCGGCGGTTTAAGCCGCTCGTCGCTACGTTTTGTCTGAAACACCGTTGTCGGGACCGGGATCGCTGCCCGCGGCCGCAGAGGTGAGCCGTTCCAGATAGTGCGCCCACCCCTTCGCGTGCGCGGCGGCCTGTTGCTCGGTCGGCAGCCCGCTATGGGTCATGCGCAGCAGCGTGCCGCCGTCGCGCTCGATCAGGTCGATCTCGATCAGGCTCGAGCCGGGTGGCACTTCCTGGCCGCCCTCCCAGCCGAACGTGTAGGCCAGACGATGCACCGGCACGACCTCGCGGAAGGCGCCGCGGGCGACGCCGCCGCGCGGTCCGACTCCCTTGAGCAGATAGAGCCCGCCGGGATGCGGCTCCGTGGTCGCGTCGGAGCCCATCCAGCTCAAGATCTTCTCGGGATCGGTCAAATAAGCAAAGACGGTGGCACGTGGGGCTGCGATCTGGGTCTCGCGTCGCACTATGAACGGTTCTGTCATCGGCGATCATCCCTGGGCTGATCCTGGGACATGGCGGCGCCGCAGTGCCCCGTCAAGGATTGCCCGTGACAAAGACGGCCTTGCTTCGTCATCATCGGGCCATGCACCTCGCTCCTACCCTCGCCTGGCTCATTGACGCTGCCTCCGATAGTCCCGGGGCCGACCGTCTGCTTGCGGAACTCGGCGCGCATCTGATCGCCGACGGCGTGCCGCTTGCGGCGGGCAGCCTGACGCTGGAAGTGCCACACCCGCTGATCGCGAAGCGGACGTGGCTGTGGCGAGCCGAGAACGGCACGGTGATCGAAGCGCTCGGCTTTGCACCAGGCGGATTGGCACCCGATCCGCCCAACGATGCGGGTCGCCGCTGGCTCCGCGGCATTGCGGACGGCGAGGTGCATGAGGACATCGTCGGGCGGTCCGATGGACCGCTGCTCGGCTGGATCGGACCGCGTCCGTTCAGTGCGGATGAAATCGAGCAGCTGCGCCAGGCCGCGCGCTTTGCCGCGACGCCTCTTGCGGTGCTCGCCGCGCGCGCCACGTTGCGGGCGACGCTGGATGCCTATCTCGGCAAGCGCAGCGCCGAGCGCGTGCTGGCGGCACCGCTGCGGCGCGATCTCGGCGAGACCATTCAGGCCGCGCTGCTCTATGCCGATCTGCGCAACTTCACGAGCCTGTCGGAAACCACACCGCCGGCCCAGGTCATCGCGGCGCTCGACGCCTGGTTCGATCGCATCGCCGGTGCGGTTCACGCCTTTGGCGGCGAGGTGCTGAAATTCATCGGTGACGGCGTGCTCGCGATCTTCCCGGTGGTCGAGGCGTCACCACGTCGCGCCTGCGATGCGGCCTTGCGAGCCGCAAGCGCAGCCGAAGCCGGGATGGCGTATCTCAACGCCGAGCGCCGCGCACAAGGGTTGCCGCCGCTCGCGTTCGGTGCCGCGCTCCATCTCGGCGAGATGTTGTGGGGCAATATCGGCGCGGCCAACCGGCTCGATTTCACGGCGATCGGTCCCGCCGTCAATCTCGCCAGCCGGCTCGAAGGATTGTGCAAGTCGCTCGGCCAAACCGTGCTGGTGTCGGGCGCGCTTGCCGCCGAGACGGACATGCCTCTCGTTGCGCTCGGACCGCATTCGCTGCGTGGGATTGCGGCGCCTTGCGAGGTGTTCACTTTGCCGGAGACGCAAGCTCCGATATCGTAGCCCGGATTGCGCTCCGCTCCATCCGGGCTACGGCGGCGCTGACTTACACCCCGCCCATCTTGCAGACGAGCTTCCACTCCTCGGCCGTCACCGGCTGCACCGACAGGCGCGAATATTTCACCAGCGCCATGTCGGCGAGCTTCTTGTCCGCCTTGATCGCCGCCATCGTCACCGGTGTCTTCAAGGGCTTGTCGGCCTTGATATCGACGCAGACGAATTTTTCGGTCTTGTCGGTCGGATCGGGATAGGCCTCCTTGATGATCTCCGCGATGCCGACGATCTCCTTGCCCTCGTTGGAATGATAGAAGAACGCCTTGTCGCCCTTCTTCATCGCGACGAGGTTCTGGCGCGCTGTGTAATTGCGCACGCCGGTCCAGGCTTCACCCTTGGCGCCCTTCGCCACCTGCTGGTCCCAGGACCACACCGACGGTTCGGATTTCACCAGCCAGTAGTTCATCGCAACCTGCCCCATTCACGGATACGCCGTCTCGCAAGACGCGATATTTAGGGCACACGGATGCCCGCGACAAGCGCGGGCATCCGATATCCGTCGCAGCACTCATTCCTTCAGATATCGATCGAAGAACTTCGCGATGTCGGTAAAGGCCTCCCGGGTCTCCGGCGCATTGACGTTGAACTGGTACTGCGCGTGAGACTGGCCCTCGTAGACGTTGAGATCTGCAATCACGCCGGCGCGGCGCAATTTGCGATGGGTGCGAACCGTGTTGCTGAGGAACAGATCGCGGGTGCCCGACGTCAGGATGGTCGGCGGGAAGCCCTTGAAGTCACCGTAGATCGGCGAGATGTAGGGATTCTTCAGGTCCGTGCCGTTGGCGTAGAGCTTTGCGGCGCGGCCGAGCCAGCCGTCCCAGGTCACCAGCACATTGTCGACCCACTCATTGCTGGCATAGGTGTCGCCGACCTTGTCGATGTCGGACCACGGCGTGCCCGGTGCGATCGCCGCCGGCTTCGGCAGTTTCTCGTCCCTGGCCCGCAGCACCATCGCAAGCGTCATCGCCCCGCCCGTCGACGTTCCGAAGATCGCCATCCGCCGTGCGTCGTGCGTCTTCGTGACTTCCTTCCAGACCGCCATCGCATCGTCCATCGCGGCGGGATAGGGGAAGTCGGGCGGCATGCGGTAGTCGACCGAGATCACCTTGAAGCCGCCAAAACCCGCCATCATGATGGCTTCCGGCAATGCGGCTTCGCCGGGTCCGAACACATAGCCGCCGCCATGGACGTGGACCAGAAGGCGTCGCCGGTTCTCGGGCGGGATCTTGTTCGGCGTGACGATGAAGCAATGCACGCCCGCGATTTTGGTCTCCTCGACCTTGACGCCGAGCTTGTCCTTCATCGCGGGAACGCCTGCGATTGACAGTCTTGCGCGGCGATCGATCAGTTCCTTCCATTCCGCCGCGGTTTTCGGGTCCGCATTGAAATGCGGCGGAAAGGGCGCGCCGATCATGGCCTGCATGTCGGAGCTGACGTCGTTGGCGGGATTGGTGATCGACTTGACGGGCGCGACCCGTTTGCCGTTCTCGGCATTGGCTGACGCCTCGCTCTTGGCGAGCTCGTCATAGGAGAGTGCGGCCTGGGCGCGGACGTCGGTGGGTAGTGCGACGGCGGCAAGTGTGAGGATGGCGATCGAAACGATCGCATGATGCGGTTTGCGCATGCGTTCTTCCCTTGGATCCGTTTCGTTGTTGTTGGACCGGGATCCTGCGGCGTACCGCTAGGCTAGACCAGCGTGCAGAGGTCGTGAAGTACCACCCGACGCTCAGGCCGCCGTCATTCTTCGGCCTTGAACGGCCGTGTCAGCAGCCCTTCGATCGCGGCATCGATCGTCAATTTGTCGTCGAGGATCGCAGCGACCGCTTGCGAGACCGGCATGTCGACGTTTCCGGCGGCCGCAAGCTCGACCAGCACCGGCGCGGTGAATACACCTTCCGCAAGCTTGCCCGCCGGCGCGGCCTCGCCGCGACCGAGCGCAATGCCGAGCGCGAAATTGCGCGATTGCGCGGTCGAACAGCTCAGGAGCAGGTCGCCAAGGCCGGAGAGGCCCGAGAGTGTTTCCGTGCGCGCGCCGCAGGCACGGCCGAGCCGTGCCAACTCGCTGAAGCCGCGCGTCGTCAGCGCGGCGAGCGCGGAGGCCCCGAGGTTGCGGCCGACCACGATGCCGGCGGCGATCGCCAGCACGTTCTTGGCGGCGCCGCCGATCTCGACGCCGCGAACATCGGTCGTGTGATAGGGCCGGAAGGTCGCCGAGCCCAGCACCTGCACGAGCGCGCTCGCCAAGGCCTCATCCTTTGCTGCCAGCGTTACCGCCGTCGGCAGGCCCCGCGCGACGTCGTCGGCAAAGCTCGGGCCCGACAGGATCGCCGGCTGCGCGTGAGGCGCGGCCTCGGCGATCACGTCGGTCATGAATTTGTGCGTGCCGTGCTCGATGCCCTTGGCGCAGGCGACGATCGGCGCCGGTTTCGTCAGATGCGAGGCCAGCATGTTGACGGCGCCGCGCAGATGCTGCGCCGGCGTTGCGATCAGCAGCATGTCGGCGCGCGCGGCGAGCGTCAGCTCGCTCGTCACGACAATCTCAGGAGCAAGCCGCACGCCGGGCAGCCGCGGATTGTCGCGGGTCGAAGCGATGCGCGTCGCATGATCGGCATTGCGCGCCCACAGCGTGACGCTCCGCCCGGCCCGCGCGGCCACCATCGCCAGCGCCGTGCCCCAGGCGCCGGCGCCGATCACCGCGACGGAGTGGTACGCAGCCATTTCTAGTATCCCGCCCGCGTATTGCCGTAGCCGGCCGGCGCCGTCGCATTGGCATCGAGCAGCCAGCGGGCGCGGGGTTGCGCTTCCATCGTGTCGGTCAGGCCGAGCGCGAGCCGTTCGGCGCCGGCCCAGGCGATCATCGCACCGTTGTCGGTGCAGAGCGCGGGTGGCGGCATGATCAGTTGCGTCTGCGCTTGCCTGGCAACGTCATCCAGCGCGCCGCGGATGGCCTGATTGGCGGCGACGCCGCCGGCCGCGACGAGCGCACGCGGTGCCCCGAACCGCTCGCGGAAAAGTCTCAAGCCGACATTCAGGCGGTCGGCTGTCGAATCCAGCACCGCGGCCTGGAAGCTCGCACAGAGGTCGCTGATATCCTGCGGCGTGATCTCGGTGAGCCGGCTGGCCTCGTTGCGGACCGCGGTCTTCAAACCCGACAGGGAGAAGTTGGCATCTGGCCGACCCTGCATCGGCCGCGGAAAGGCAAAGCGCGTGGCATCGCCGTTGGCCGCCGCGCGCTCGACCTGCGGGCCGCCGGGATAGGGCAGGCCCAGCATCTTCGCGACCTTGTCGAACGCCTCGCCGATGGCGTCGTCGACGGTGGTGCCGAGCCGCACATATTGGCCGACGCCGGTGACGGCGACGATCTGGGTATGGCCGCCGGAGGCCAGGAACAGGCAGTACGGAAATTCGATTCCGTCGGTGAGGCGCGGCGTCAGTGCGTGCGCCTCCAGATGGTTCACCGCGACCAGCGGCGTGTCGTGCACCATCGCGATGGCCTTTGCGGTGGTGAGCCCGACGATGACGCCGCCGATCAGGCCGGGCCCCGCAGCGGCCGCGACGCCGTTGAGCTCGGCATAATCGGTGCCGGCCTCGTGCATGGCACGGTCGATAATGCCGTCGAGCACGTCGACATGGGCGCGGGCGGCGATCTCCGGGACGACGCCGCCGAAACGGGCATGCTCCTCGACCTGCGACCGCACGATGTTGGACAGGATCTTGCCGCTGCCGTCAGGCGCGCGCTCGATCACGGCCGCGGCGGTCTCGTCGCAGGTGGTTTCGATGCCCAGTACCAGCATTGGCGAATTGTTATCCAATTTGCGCCCTTCTCACCCCCCTTGCGCTCATCCGCAAAGCAGAGTTCTGGTACGTCCGGTAGCATTCCCGGGTCGGCTTGCGCAATCGTCACGCGCGGCCGTCCTCCGTGAATGCATCACCGTCACGCGGTTCGGGAACACGAGCGATGTCCATTCTTGTCACACGGCCGCATCCCGACAACGAGGCGACGGCTGACAATTTGCGCGCGCGGGGGCATGTGGTGCTGCTTGCGCCGGTGCTCAAGTTCGAGCCGGTTGCTTTCCACGACGAGAGCGAGGCGAACTATGGCGCCATCATCGTCACATCGGCCAATGCGATCCGTGCCGTCGCGCCGCAATTGCAAGATCTTGGCCTAAAGAACCTCGGCTTGTTGAAGCTCCCGCTGTTTGCGGTCGGCGAGCATACCGCGACTGCCGCGCGCGACGCCGGCTTCGCCGAGGTGATCATCGCCGGCGGCGATGCCGCGGCCCTCCGCGACAAGGTCATTCAAAGCGCGCGCGGCAAGGTGCTGAAGAAGAAGAGCACGCTGCTTTATCTCGCCGGCGCGGATCTGTCGCGCGATCTCGGTGGCGAGCTCGGCGCCGAAGGATTCAACGTGGTCACGCAAACGACCTATCGCATGGCGCCGGTCAAGATTCTCCCGCGCGAAGTCTCCGAGGGCTTCGCCGCGCATGGAATCGAGGCGGTGCTGCATTACTCCCGACGCAGCGCGCGGGCCTTCCTGGAGGCGGCGCGGGACGAAGGCGTCGAAATCTCGGCGCTGGCGATCCCGCAATGCTGCCTGTCCGAGACGGTCGCCAGCGTGCTGCGCGATGCCGGTGCGTCGCAGGTTCTGGTGGCTGCGACGCCGGACGAAAATGCCTTATTTGACACCTTGGAGCGTGCTTTGCGCACCCGATTGGCGTAAGAGGTCGGGCCGAATCCGACGCGATCGGGTCCGACCCGGGTATGGAAGTGTGAGGAACCGTCACGATGGCCGACGACAAGCCTGAAGACGCAGGATTGGCCCCCGAGTCCGGTCGTGCCAGGCGGCCCCCGCCCACCATCGACCTCGAGGCGAGCGAAGTCTCGACCCAGCCGCAGGAGGTGGCCGGCGAGCCCGAGGCTCCGCCGGCGAGCGAGCACACCGACCCTGAGCAGGCAAAATCCGAGCAGGCTGGCGCCGAGCCGGAGCGCGGCGAGGCGCAGGCCGCGGCTGCGGCCGCTCCCGCGTCGCCTCCGGTTTCACCCTGGGTCATCGCGCCGTTCTCCGGCGCGGTGGCGGCAGCCGTCGTGATCGGGGTCGGCTGGGTGCTGGGCTGGCCCGCCGTGCAGGCGCCGCCGGCCGCGCCACAAGTGACAAGCGCGACGGTCGACGCGCTGAACGGTCGCGTTGCCGCGGTCGAAGCCAAGGCCGGCAAGCCCGGCGCCGATCCGGCCATGGTGGCGCGGATCGACGCGCTGGAAAAATCCGCAAGCAGCCTGCGCAGCGACATCGCCAATCTGCGGGCACAGTCCGACAAGGCCGCGAGCGCACTGAACGATGCGAAGTCTGCGCCGAGCGCTGCTTCGCCTGATCTTGCCGCTCTCAACGACCGCATCGCGCAGCTCGAGCGCGCCAGCAAGACGGAGCGGGCCGAGCTCGCCCAGCAGGGCGAGAAGATCGCCGACGCCAGGACGATGGACGACAAGCCGTTGCGCCACGTGGTGGCGGCGGCCCTGCTCGACGTCGCCGTGCGCCATGGCGATCCCTACGAGGCGCAGCTCGCTGCGGCGCGGTCGCTGGCGGCCAAGCCCGAGATGCTGAAGCCACTCGATACCTTTGCATCGTCGGGCATCCCGACCCCGGTTGCGCTGAGCCGCGAGCTCCTCACCATCGTGCCAAAGCTGTCGCCGCCGGCGGAAGCCCAGTCCAGCGGCGGCATCGTCGAGCGCCTCCAGGCCGGGGCGTCAAAACTCGTCCGCATCGAGCGGACCGACGGGGTCGGCAATGATCGCGGCGCCATCGTGGCGCGGGTAACGGCTGCAGCGCTCCGCAATGATTTCGTCGAGGCGCGGCGCGAGTTGAAGTCGCTGCCCGATGCCGATCGCGCTCCGGCGCAGATCTGGCTGGACAAGACCAATGCCCGCGATGCCGCGCTCGCCGCGTCCCGCAAATTCGCCGACGATGCCATGGCGGATCTCGTCAAGCCTGCTCAATAAAGCTTCGCGCAATAATCAGCGCGTATAGGGATCGCCATGCTTCGCATCGTCCTTTTCCTCGTCCTGATTGCACTGGCGGCGGCCGGCGCGGCCTGGGTAGCCGATCAGCCCGGCGATCTCGTCCTGACCGCGGGCGGCTTCCGCGCCTCAACGACGTTGCCGAGGTTCGTGTTCTTGCTTGCCCTCTTTGCCGCGGCAGTCGTGCTCGTCTGGAGCATCCTGACGACGGTCTGGCGGACGCCGGGGCGTTTGCGCCGCCGCCGCCACGAAAAGCGCCACGCGCGCGGCCGCCACGCCATCACCCACGGCCTGCTCGCGATCGGTCATGGCGACACTGCGCTCGCCCGCCGTCACGCCGAGACGGCGCGGCGGCTTGCCGCGAACGATCCGCTCGCGCTTCTCTTGCACGCCCAGTCGGCACAGCTCGAAGGCAATCGCGACGAGGCGCAGCGCGCCTTCCGCGCCATGGCCGAGCGCGAGGATACGCGGCTGCTCGGCCTGCGCGGCCTGTTCATCGAGGCGCAACGGGCCGACGATGCGGTCGGCGCCGTGATGATCGCGGAGGAAGCGATCAAGCTGTCGCCGTCGTCGACCTGGGCCTCGCATGCGGTGCTCGGCTTCCGCTGCGCGCGCAGCGACTGGCGCGGGGCGCTGGCGATTCTCGATTCGAATCTGTCCGCCGGCCTGATCGACAAGCAGGCCTATCGCCGGCAGCGCGGTGTGCTGCTCACGGCGCGCGCGCTGGAATTGGAGACGATGGACCGCGACGTCGCGCGCGAGAGCGTGATGGAAGCGATCAAGCTCGCGCCGACCTTGGTGCCGGCCGCCGTGCTCGCTGCAAAATTCGAGAGCGAAGCGCATCAGGTGCGCCGTGCCATGAAGCTCGTCGAGGCCGCCTGGCTCGCCAATCCGCATCCCGATCTGGCCGAGGCCTACGCGCATGTGAAGCTCGGCGATTCCGCGCGGCAGCGCTTGCAGCGGGTCGAGACGCTTGCCGCCAAGACGCTTGCCGACAAGGCTGGCTATGTCGAAGGCCAGCTCGCAATCGCCCGCGCGGCGATCGATGCCTCCGAGTTTGCCCGCGCGCGCGCCGTGCTGGCTCCTTACATCAACGATCCGACCCAGCGCGTCGCGCTGCTGATGGCCGAGATCGAGCGTACCGAGCACGGCGACGGCGGCCGCGCCCGCGCCTGGACCTTGCGCGCGGTGCGTGCCCGGCACGATCCGGCCTGGACCGCCGACGGCTATGTCAGCGATCGCTGGCGCCCGGTCTCTCCGGTCACCGGCCGTCTCGACGCCTTCCAGTGGCAGACGCCGGTCGCGAGCCTTCCTTCCGACAGGGGGGCCGTGATCGAATCTTCGGCCTTCGAGGAAGCCATGCTGGCGGCCCCGCCGCCGAAACGGGTGACGGCGCCTGTGGGCGACGCCCCGACGGAACCGGCTCCGGCTGCATTGGCCCCCGCCGAGCAGGACAATTCACCTCCGGCGGCCATGGAAGAGCCCAAGGAAGAACCCAAGGCAGAACCCAAGGCAGAACCCGCGGTTACGTCCGCCGAGCCGCCCGAACCGGCCCCTGAGCCGGCCGAATCATCGCCGGCCGCGGCGACGCCGGTGTTCCGGACCCGCGCCGACCTCGGCAAGCCCATGCCCGCCCCGATTTCCGCCGTCATCCCGATCGTCCGCGCCCCCGATGATCCCGGCATCGATGACGAGGGCCCAAGTGATGAATTTACGGAACAAATCGGCACGCCCAGGGACGCTGCAAAGGCCCAGGCCGGCGGCTGGCGTGGATTCTGGTCCCGTTGGGGCGCGTGAGGCCCATTTCGCCTCCCGCTTGTTCTTGCCAATTCGGGCCATGCCCGATATCAGGAGCGCGCGTATCGGGGCCGGCATCGCTTCGCCCCCGGCAGGGTTCGCCGCAATAGCTCAGTCGGTAGAGCACGTCATTCGTAATGACGGGGTCGGGGGTTCGAATCCCTCTTGCGGCACCAGCGCCCCAATTCATCCGATCGCCACAAGCCGTCGTTTTGCCCGCGGAAATGCTGCGCGTTGCGCTCGGCGCCGGTGCCACGACGATGCGCCGCGGACCAATGCGTGTGGCGGGGCAAGTGGTGGGTACGGAGAGCAGGGCCGGAACGACGGATCGGGCCACATGGTTGCGGATCTCCGGTCTCGTCATCCTGGCCGCATGCATCACCGCAATCGTCGCGTCGCGATCGCTCGAAGCCTCGCAGCTGCACGGCCGGCTGTCCGTCCCGCCGCTCTATGACGACGTCTCCTATTTCCTCGACGCCATCAGGTGGATGAACGCTGCAAGAGACCGAAGCATCTTCGCCAGCGCCTGGGACATGCTGCATCACCATGCGCCGTTCTCGACATTGGTGGCGGTGATCGGGCTGGCCTTGATGGGGCTGCGGCTCGTGCTCGCGGCCATTCACGGCAAAGCCGCGCTGCTTGACGCCGTCGTGCTGCTCGCGGCCGTGCTGATCGCCTATGCGATTCCCTCCGTGGCGGAGATCAAGACCTATTATTTCGGCGCGATGTTCTATGGACTGTTCATTGTCGCGATGGTTCTCAACGGCTGCACCAGCCTGGCGCTCATCGAAGCACTGCTCGCTCGCTTTGGTCTTGGCAGCGGCGCCCGCCGCGACCTGCTCACCGCAGGCCGTTTGCTTGCGCTCGCATTCGTGGTCCAGCTGTCTGTCAGGCACGTCGTCATCGGCCAGATCAGCACGGCGACGCCGCTGAGCGCGCAGCAGCAGGAGAGCATCCGCCTTGCGACCGAGCGGCTCTGGTCGCTTCTGCGCGACGTCAAGCCGGAAAAGCCCGGCTCGCTCTACGTCGCCTTCTCGAGCCCCTATCCGGTGACATCAGCGACCATCCAGCTCTACGCTGCGCAGGCGCGGATCGATCTCGTCATGCGCAACGAGCTGTTTTATCGGACCGCGCAGGCAACCTTCGATGCGCTGCTGAAGTCGGAGATCCTCGTGCTCTCGAGCTCGATCCCCCACACGCTGGTCGGCCCCCGTGTCGGTGACGAGCTCATCGCCCGCATGGATGCGGAAAAGGGCTTTTGCCCGCTCGAGACCCAGACCTTTCCGGACGTGACGCTGCGGGTCTATCGGCGCGGGCGCTGACTGCGGTCTTGCGGGTTCTGATGGGGCGGCAGTCCATGTGATATTGGTCACATAATCCGGGCTGTGCCTCCCATAATGTCCCGCTCACGCAAACACGGGGAGATTTCACATGCGCAAGATCATTTTGGTTGCCGCCATGGTCCTGGCTTCCGCGTCTGCCCAGGCGGATGGCCCGCGCAGCCTCTCTCTGCCGACGGCCAATGAGCAGGCCGCGGCTCCGCAAGTGACGACCGCGCCAACCACGGCCACGACGCAGCTGGGCCAGGCCGCGCCGGCCGCGGAAGCTCCGAAATATGTCGATCGTCCGCCGGTGGTCTCGCTCACCCCGCCCGTCACGGCGGCCGCGCCAGCCGCAACCACCGCTCCGGTCACAAAGACGACCACTTCGGCACCGGCGCCCAGACGCTCCGCAAAGGCGAACAAGCCGAAGCGCAAACACTACTGGACCCAAGCGCGCATCATCAGCGAGCTGCATCGCCACGGCATCTACTGGTAAGCAGCCTCTCGCTTCCAAAAGCAAATGGCCGGGACAAGCCCGGCCATGACGCGAGAGTTTTGAATCCGGTTGGTGCTTACTGCGAAACCGTCTGCACCACGCTGGAGATCGGACGCGCGTTTGTGCTTGCAGTCGGCACTTTCAGATCCTTCATCACCGCCTCGTCATATTCCGGCAGCGTCTGGAAGGTCGTCTTGGCCTTCATCTGCACGATCTTGTAACCGCCGGCCTTGAGCCGTGCGAGCAGCGCCGGCATGGCTTCGCCGGTGTGCTTCTGGAAGTCGTGCATCAGGATGATGCCCTTGCCGAGCTTGTCGAGCCTGGTCATCACGGTCTCGACGATCTTCTCCGGCGTGGCGCCCTTCCTGAAGTCGAAGGAATCGATGTCGGTCGAGAACATCGCGACGTTGCGGGTGCCGAAATAGGTCACCATCGCCGGATTGTGTTGAAGCTGCGGGAAACGGAAGAACGGTGCCGGGTTGGTGCCGAGCGCGAACCTCACCGCGCTAAAGCCCTTCTCGACCTCGTCCTTGACCTGTTGCTCCGTCATCTTCTTGCTGTTCAGGTTGACATGCGACCAGGTGTGCGTGCCGACCGTGTGGCCCTGGGCCAGAACCTGGCGCAGGATCTCCGGATGGTAGGTCGCGTGCTTGCCGACCGAGAAGAACAGGCCCTTGGTGCATTCATCCGCGAGCGCCTTCAGCACCGCGGGCGTGTTGACCGGCCACGGACCGTCGTCGAAGGTCAACACGACCTCCTTCTCGGTCAGGAAGTCGAATTGCTTGAAGTGCTCGAAGCCGAAGCCCGGACCGCCGGTGGTGTCGATCTCGACCACGCGGGACACGCCGAGGGCGTTCGGATTGGCGCAGGTCGATTTCTGCTGAACCGGCATGGCCGGAACGGGCGCAGGCGCCGGGGCTGCCGGCTTGGCCGCGACCGTTGCGGTGGTCGCGACGTCATCCTTGGCGGCGAGCTTCGCCTGTGCCGGCAATGGATCGGCGGCACGGGCGGCCATTGTCTTGGGAGCGGCCTGATCGGCGCGCGAGGAATAATAAAACCAACCGCCGGCGGCGATCACGACCGCGGCAACTACACTGGCCAACATCAGGCCCAACGCATTACGCATCGCTACTCTTTCCAATTACGCAACCAAACCTGCGGAATCCCCCGCGCGACGAGCCATTAATGCGAAGGAACAGTTAACGTGACACCAACGCGACGGCGGATGCGGAAGGAATTTCAGCGGGGTGCGCCAAAGTGACCGATGTCACAGTTGGGGTCGCGCCTGTGACGGTCATCACAGTGGAAACGGTTTTCCTGACGCATCGTCGCTCCCATCAACAACGGGCCCGCTCTTGGCGGTGCCAATGGGAGCTTCAAATGACGAAGTCGTTCACCGCCAAAATCCGCGACACCGGCCTCGCTCTGGGCATCGCCGCCGTCGTCTCGATCATCTCGACCAGCTCGGGCTTCGCCTTCTCCGAGGGTGTGAAGCAGGCATGCTATAGCGATGCCTTCCGCCTCTGCTCGTCGGAGATTCCCAACGTCCAGAAGACCACGGCGTGCATGGTGAAGCGCAAATCGGAATTGAGCGCGGGCTGCCGGGCTGCGGTGGAGAAGGAGACGGGTAAGACCGGCAAGTTGGCGGACGCGCAGTAACCGCCCAACGCGATTGCAAGTGATCGTCGCTGCCAGTGAGCTCCCTTGCGAAGTGTCCCGCTGCACAAGCGGGAGACTTCGCCTCTCTCGACCGGGACACAAAGCGATTGCGATGCAGGGCTCCCCGCTCTAGCTTCGCGCTCACATTTTCCGGTACGAGGCCTTACGCGATGACCAGATTTCTCTTCATTGTCCCTTTGCTCCTGTGCGCGTCCGGCGCCTCCGCGCAACAACAGGCTGGACACGATGCCTGTGCGCGCGACGTCACGCGCTTCTGCCGCGCCGTGATGAACAACGGCGACGGCGCCGTTCTCGCCTGCCTCAAGCAGAATCGCACGCGGCTGAGCAAAGGCTGCGACAAGGTGCTGACGGATCACGGACAGTAGCTGTTCTCGTAGCCCGGATGGAGCAAAGCGCAATCCGGGATTCCGTCTCCGCGTTGAGTCTTTCCGCGGCGAGAGGCCCCGGATTACGCTACGCTCCATCCGGGCTACGGGCTGAAACCTACGTGCTGCTCCCTGCCGCGCTCGCAACCACGGGCAGCACCTCGCTTGCTGCCTGGTCCGGCGTCTCTTCCTTCCAGCGCACCGAGCCGAACGGACGCTCCAGCATGCGGCGGATCCGCACCGGCTCGGGGCCGACGTGGAAGTCGATCGCCTGCTGATGCAGCGCGCGCTCCGACTGGGTCGAGCGGTTGCGCTGGCGCAGATAGTCGAACCAGGTCGGGCAGTGATAGCGCTCGGTCCACAATTCGGGATCGGCAATGTCGCGCGCGATCGACCAGCCATAGGCGCCGTTGCGCTGCCGGGAGAGCTGCACGTCCTGCATCACGTTGTGGAAGGCGCGGGCGTTCTCTTGGGCGACCCGGTATTCGATCTCGACCACCAGCGGTCCGCTGCGGCCGGTGAGCGACAGCCTGACTTCGGGGTCGGCCAGCACCTCGGCGTCCTCGTTGCGGGCGCCGACGCGCGGCATCGTGAGCCAGATTCCGAGCAGCGGCGAGATCAGCATCAGGCCGGCGGCCGTCAGCAGTGCAATCTCGACGCCGGCATAGTCGGTGAGATGGCCCCAGCCCCAGGCGCCGATCGCGATGCCGCCGGAAATCGAGGCCTGGAACGCCGCCAGCGATCGTCCGGCAACCCAGCGCGGCGCCGAGAGCTGCACGCCGATATTGAACAGTGCGACGGCGGCCATCCAGACCGCGCCGGCCAGCACCAGTGCGGCCGCCGTCAGTACGGGTTCTGTGCTGACGGCAAGCGCCGCCATCGCGAACGCCATCGAGATGGTGCAGGCGCGGATCGCGGACTCGCCGCTCATGCGCTTGCGCAATTCGTGGATATTGAGCGCGCCGACGACCGCGCCCATGCCGAAGGCGCCGAGCATGATGCCGTAGGTCTGCGCGCCGCCATGCAGCAGGTCGCGTGCCACCAGCGGCATCAGCGCCATGATGGCCCCGCCGATCAGGCCCATCACCAGCGTGCGGAGCAGCACGATCTTGATCGGCGGCGAATTGGTGATGTAGCGGAAGCCCGAGACCATGGCGCGGTTGAGCTTTTCGCGCGGCAGGCGCGAGGGTTCGGTGTTGCGCCGCCACAGCAGCAGCACCACCAGCAGGGGCAGATAGAGGATCGCATTGCAGGCAAACGCCGCCACCGCGCCGAGCGCGGCGACGATGACACCGCCGACCGCGGGCCCAAAACTACGCGCGATGTTGTAGCTGATGCCGTTCAGCGCCACCGCCGACGGCAGCGCCTCGGGCGGCACCTGCTCGCTGACCGAGGATTGCCAGGCCGGACCGAACAGCGCGTTGCCGCTGCCTACGACGAAGCAGAAGGCAAGCAGCGCTTCCGGGGTGATGAGCTTGAGCCCGGCCAGGATCGTCAGCGCGGTGGCGCCGGTCAGCGCGATCATGAGCGAGACCAGGGTGACGATGCGGCGGTCATACATGTCGGCGATGGCGCCGGCCGGCATCGAGATCAGCATGATCGGCAGCATCAGGGCGGTCTGCACCAGCGCCACCTTGTCGGCCGAGGCCGCCATCTGCGTCATCGCCCAGGCGGCGCCGACGCCCTGGATCAGCAGGCCGAGATTGGAGAGCAGGCTGGCGAGCCAGATGCGCCGAAACACGGTGAACCGCAGCGGGGCGGTGATGCCGTCGGCTGCGATTTTCTGACGGTTCGGCTGCTCGGTCATATCCCCTTCCAAATGGGCTGGCAGAAGTGGTCGTGGTGATTCCGGCAGATTCAGTGATGCCCGCGAAAGTCCTTCGCTGTCCAGTGGTTAGGACGGTATAAGCGGTGCAAAGATGGTTTTGCCGGGAGAGGAACAGATGAAGCTGTCGCGACGGTCGATCTTGCTTGGGGCAGGCAGCTTGCCTTTCGCGGTTGCGAGCTTCCGGACGGGGGCGCTGGCGGAATCTGCGCCGATGGCGGCTGCATTGCTCCCGGACTCGCCGCCGATCCTGTTCGTCCACGGCAATGGCGACTACGACGCGCTCTGGATCACCGCGATGTGGCGGATGGAATCCAACGGCGTTGCGCGCGATCGCATGATGGCGATCAATTTCACCGATCCGCTCGCCCGCACCGATGACAAGGTCGAGCAGGCGAACCGCTCCTCGACCGAGGACCAGCGCCGCGAGCTCGCTGCTGCCATCGCCGAGCTGAAACGCCGTACTGGTGCGCCTCGCGTGGCGCTGGTCGGCAGCTCGCGCGGCGGCTATGCGATCCGCAACGTCATCAAAAATGGCGGCGCCGGCGATGTGAGTCATGCCGTTCTGTGCGGCACGCCGAATCACGGCGTGTTCGCAACCGACGATCAGCCGAACAACGAGTTCAACGGCCGCGGCACGTTCCTGCGCGGTCTCAACGAGGGCGAGAGCGAGGTGACGCCGGGCGTTGCCTTCCTCACGCTGCGCAGCGACGGCATGGACAAATACGCCCAGGCCGATGGCCGCTTCATCGGCAAGCCCGGCACGCCGACAGGGGTCACCGTCGAAGGGCCCGAGTTGAAGGGCGCCACCAATCTCGTGCTCGGCGCGCTCGACCATCGCGAGGTGGCGTTCCATCCACGTGCCTTCCGCGAGATCTACAAGTTCATTGCCGGCCGCGAGCCCGCGCGCATCGCGATTGTGCCGGAATCGAGCGTCAGGCTGAGCGGCCTCGTCACGGGAACGCCGGGTGGTGTATCGACCAATCGTCCGGTGACGGGCGCAACCGTCGATATCTTCCGCGTCGACCCTGATACCGGTGAGCGCAAGGGAAATGCCGTGCACAGCTCGAAGACCGGTGCCGACGGCCGCTGGGGGCCGGCGCAGGTCGAATCCTCCTGGTCGCTCGAATTCGTCCTCGCGTCGCCGGATGCACCGACCACGCATATCTATCGCTCGCCCTTCCTGCGTTCCTCCGACGTCGTGCATCTGCGGCCTGCCCGCCCGCCCGGGCCGGCCGACAAGGACGCCGGCGCGGTCGTGATCATGTCGCGTCCGCGCGGCTATTTCGGCCTGCCGCGGGACGTCGTTCTGTTCGACGGCAAGGAGCCCGCCGACGTCAAGCCGGGCGTGCCCACGGATTCGGCAGCAACATTGCGGCTTCCGGCCAGCCAGGTCGGGCGTAACATCGTGGCCCAGCTCAACGAAGAGCGAATCGTGGCACGGCTCTGGCCTGCCTCCGAGAACAGGATTGCGATTGCCGAGCTGACTTACTAGCTAACTGTTTGCGTCACATCTCTCGGGAGGGAGCCATGAACATCGCCAGCGTGCGTCGGCCCATCATCCCTCCGACGCCGCCGCGTGCGCCCGACGACATGTCGTTCTTCGGCCGGATCGCGGTGATGCGACAGAACATGATCGCCACCTGGGGGCAGCGCGCCTACGAGGAAGACGTTCTCGAGGGCCGCTTCGTCCTCCGCAAGAGCTTCATCCTGAACCGTCCCGATGCGATCCGGCACGTCCTGCTCAGCAATTACGAGAATTATTCGCGCACGCCGGCAGGCATTCGCATGCTGCGTCCGGTGCTCGGCGAAGGCCTCTTGATCGCCGAAGGCCAGGCCTGGACGCATCAGCGTCGCACGCTCGCGCCGGCCTTCACGCCGCGCGCCACCGCAAGTCTCGTTCCGCACATGACGGCGGTGCTCGACGAAACCATCGCGAAGCTGGATGCGCGCAATGGCGAGACCGTCGATCTGCGCGAGACCATGCAGCGCATGACGCTCGAGATTGCCGGGCGCACGATGTTCTCGTTCGGTATGGACCGGCATGGTCCCACCTTGCGCAACTTCGTCATGGAATATGGCGAGCGGCTGGGACGGCCCTATTTCCTCGACATGCTGTTGCCGGTGTCCTGGCCGAGCCCGATGGATTTTGCCCGCGCCCGTTTCCGCAAGCGCTGGACCGAATTCGTTGCGATGCTGATCGCCGAGCGGCGCGCGATGGGCAAGAAGGATGGCGCGCCGCCGCGCGACCTGTTCGATCTCATGGACGCGGCGCGCGATCCCGAGACCGGCAAAGGCTTTTCCGACGACCAGCTCATCGACGAAGTCGCAACCATGATTCTCGCCGGTCACGAAACCACGGCAACCGCGCTGTTCTGGGCGCTCTATCTGCTCGCGCTCGATCCTGAGGCGCAGGAGGAGGTTGCCTCCGAGACGAGCGGCGAGCAGCTGGGCAGCATGGCCGACATCGATCGCCAGAAATTCACCCGCGCGGTGATCGAGGAAACCATGCGGCTCTATCCGCCGGCGTTCCTCATCGCGCGTGCCGCGCGCGAGAAGGACAATGCGGCCGGCGTTGAGATCGGCAAGGGCGACATCATCATAATCGCGCCCTGGCTGCTGCACCGGCACGAAAAGCTGTGGGATCAGCCGGACGCGTTCGTTCCAAAGCGCTTCATGTCGGCTGAAGCACCCGACCGTTTCGCCTACCTGCCGTTCGGCGCGGGTCCGCGCGTGTGCATCGGTGCGCCGTTTGCGCAGGCCGAATCCGTGCTGGCGCTGGCCCGCCTGATCGGTGCGTTCCGGGTCGCGCTGGTCGATACGGCTCCCGTGATCCCGCACGGCGTCGTCACGACCCAGCCGGACCGCTCGCCCATGTTCCGAATCACGCGTCGATGACAGGCGCTCGCCTGCTCAATGGCGTGATTCACCCAGATGGAGTTGCGCCATGAGCGACATCCAGGCCCAGTTTTCCGTTCTGAAGCAGACCGCCGATCCGAAGGTGGTCGATGCGATTACGCACCTCATCGAGGACGGCGAGGATCACGAGCTCAACCGTGTCAATGTGCTCGATTTCGCGAGGCAGCAGGGCCTCGACGAAGAGCGCGTGATCTCCGCCTTCCTGCATTCGGCGCGGCTCGGGCTGTTCGATCTCGGCTGGAACGTGCTGTGTCCGGGATGCGGCGGCGTGCTGGGCGCTCACGCGACGCTGAAGGCGCTCAAGCCGGACGATTATCACTGTGCGCTGTGTGCCTGCGGCTACAAGGCGTCGGTCGACGACCAGGTCGAGGTGTCCTTCACGGTCAACCCGCGAGTCCGGCGCATCGCCGCGCACGATCCTGATACGCTTCCGGTGTGGGAGTATTTCAAGCAGGTGTTCTGGAGCTCCGGCGTCGACTTCAACAAGGAGTCGTTTTCGACGCTGGCCAACGAGGTCACGCTGGATACGATGGAGCTGCCGGCCGGCGAGAAGGCGACCATGTCGCTGCAATTGCCGAACGACTTCATCATCATCTTCGAGCCGGTGACCCACGCCGCGCATTTCATCGACGTGCAGGGCGAGCCGGCCAAGGACCGCCAGCAGCTCGCCATCATGTACAACAGGGTGCAGGCGCCGACGGGGACCACGACCATGCGGCCGGGGCCGCTGCGATTGTCGCTGGAGAACCAGGCCGGCGTGCGCGTGCTGCCGTCGGTGTTCATCGCGGCCGAGGCGCTCCACCATCTGATCGGCAAGCGCAAGCCATTCCTCACCGCCAAGCGGATGCTGTCGAACCAGACGTTTCGTGACGTATTCAAGGCGGACAATCTCAGTCTCGACCAGCGGCTCCAGATCACCTCGCTCACCTTCCTGTTCACCGATCTGAAGGGTTCGACCGCGCTCTACGAGCGCGTCGGTGACCTCGCGGCGTTCGATCTCGTGCGCGCGCACTTCCATGCGTTGCTCGAGATCATCTCCTCCGAGAAGGGCGCGGTGGTGAAGACCATCGGCGACGCCGTGATGGCAACCTTCGTTCGTCCCGAACACGCGATCGTCGCGGGCCTGCGGATGCGCGCGGCGATGGATGAGCTCAACAGGCAGCGCGGCACCGCCGATCTCATCGTCAAGATCGGCATCCACGAAGGGCCGTGCCTTGCGGTGATGCTCAACGAACGGCAGGATTATTTCGGCCAGACCGTCAACATCGCCGCGCGCGTGCAGAGCCTGTCGACCGCGCAGGAGATCCACATCACCGGTCCGGTGCTGGATGCGCCGGCCGTGGCGGAAGTGCTGAAGCAGCGCGAGATCAGGCCGATCCAGAAGCAGGCCGCGCTGCGCGGCATCGCCGACAAGATGGTGGTGTACGAGATACCGTGAGGGACGGGAGGCGGTTGCCGCAGCCGCCGTCATTTCGAGGAGCCCTTGCGACGAAGCAATCCAGGCTGTTTCCGCGGAAAGATTCTGGATTGCTTCGCTGCGCTCGCAATGACGATGTGGAAGCAGGTTCGGGCCAAACCTTCGCCGTCAAGCCCGGCCAGAACGGCAGCCCGCGCCCCCAGATTGCCGAAACGTAATGCAGCGCGCGGAACTGACGCACGTTGCGCCGGTTGAGATTCCCACTCATATAATGCTGGTAACGGCCGCGGCCCTCGCGGCGTCATCGATTTCGGTAGGACCTTATGCTCGACGGCCTGCGCCAATTCATCGCCGACATTGTTGCTCCCCATGCCCAGGACCGCGCATTCGGCGACAGCGATTATCGGCTGGCGGCGACCGCGTTGCTGGTCCACGTGGTTTCGCTGGACGGCCAGCCGACGGCGGCCGAGCGGCGCAAGCTGCACAGCCTGATCGAAAGCCATTTCGGGCTCGATCGCGGCACTGCCGATCGCTTGATTGCCGATGCGACGGAGGTCGAGGGCGATGCGGTCGACCTCTATCACTTCACCAGCGTCATCATGCGCTCGCTCGACGAAGCGGGCCGCAAGCGCATCGTCCAGATGATGTGGGAGCTGGTCTATGCCGACGGCCAGGTCTCCGAGTTCGAGGACAACGTGGTCTGGCGCGCCTCCGACCTGCTCGGGATTTCCCAGCGCGACCGGATCGACCTGAAGCATGCGGTTGCGAACCGCGCCGGGAGCCAGGTGAAGGACGGCGCCGTCGGCGGCTGATCCCTCCCGGTCCGGCGGATTGCCGGTTGCGCAGACCACATGACGAAACTTTAATGTGGCTGCCCGGAGGCCGAATTTCTCCGTAAATCCGCGGTTTCCCGCTCTCTCTGTCGCCCGCTCAAGCGGCCATGCTGCCAGCGCCGCTTGCCTGTCGCGCACGGCCTATGCTCTCGTTCCGCCATTGCCGAGCCGAAAAACTTCAATTCAAGAGACTTCGATCGTGACTGAGCGGGTAACGTTGATCACCGGTGCCTCGGCGGGCATCGGCACGGAGCTGGCGCGTGTGTTCGCCGCGAACGGACATCGCCTCGCGCTGACGGCGCGGCGTGCGGACCGGCTCGAGGCGCTCGCGAACGAGCTCTCCGCCAAGGGCGGCAAGAGGCCGATCGTAATCGCCTGCGACCTCCAGGAAGCGGATGCCGGCGAGAAGATCGCCGCAGCGCTCGCCGCCGAAGGCGTCGAGCTCGACCATCTCGTCAACAACGCCGGCTTTGGCGCGTTTGGCGACGCCATCGAGTGCGACCGGGGCGCGCAGCTCGGCATCGTCGATGTCAACGTCCGGGCGCTGACCGATCTGTCGCTGCGCTTTGCCGATCAGCTGATCAGGAACAAGGGCGGTCTTCTCAATGTCGGCTCGGTCGCCGGCTTTCTCCCCGGCCCCGGCATGGCGGTCTATTACGCGTCCAAGGCCTATGTGATTTCACTCACCGAGGCCTTGCGGGCGGAGCTCGCGCCGCACGGCGTTCGTGTCACCGTCCTTTGCCCGGGTCCGGTGCCCACCGAATTCCAGGCGCGCGCCGGTGTCGGGTCCGGACACAATACGGCCCTTCTCAATGTTCCTGCCTCCGATGTCGCACGGGAGGCCTATCGTGGGCTGATGGCCAACAAACGGGCAGTGCTGCCCGGCCTCGGCATCAAGATTGTGCCGTTCGCACTGCGCTTCTTTCCGCGCGGCTTCATTTTGTCCGCCACCAGTCGATTTCAGCGACAGAGACATTAGAGAACGCCCGAGGCGCCTGTCGTGGCCCGGGGCTTGCTTTCTAAATCGGTGTCATGTGTGTGCGAACTCACACGATGTTAACCATCGCTTAGCTATGCTGGCGGTCTGAACCGATAGCATTTGGAAAGGCAATGTCGTTCCGGACGGACAGGTTTGGTGGCGCGGAATTGGTGCCCTTCCCGAAGAGAAGGGCGCTTGGCGCATCCGCTGCTCGTCGTGAAGCCCGGTTGCCGGTCCTGATCGTCCTGCACCAGGAATCCTCGACACCCGGCCGCGTCGGCAACGCGTTGCGCGCGCTTGGCCATCGCCTCGACATCCGCCGTCCCCGCTTTGGCGATCCCCTTCCTGAGATGCTCGATCAGCATGCCGGTGCCGTGGTCTTCGGCGGGCCCATGAGCGTCAACGATCCCGATGACTACATCCGCCGTGAGATCGACTGGATCGAAATTCCGCTCCGCGAACAGCGGCCGTTCCTCGGCATCTGCCTCGGAGCACAGATGCTCGCGATGCAGCTCGGGGCCCGCGTCGCACCGCATGCGGAGGCGCTGACCCAGATCGGCTACTACCCGATCCGCCCGACGGCCGCGGGCCATGCGCTCTGCCCGGCCTGGCCGGCGCAGGTCTATCACTGGCACCGCGAGGGATTCGAGCTGCCGGTCGGCACCGAACTGCTTGCGGAAGGCGATGATTTCCCGGTGCAGGCGTTCCGCGCCGGCAATGCCTTCGGCGTGCAGTTTCATCCCGACGTGACCTACGCCATGATGCATCGCTGGACCACGCGCGGCTATGACGGCTTCAGTGCGCCCGGTGCGCGCGAGCGGCATCATCATTTCGCGGACCGCGCCGTGTACGATGTCGCGGAACGCGCCTGGCTCGATCACTTCATCAATGGCTGGCTGGCGCGCCGGCCGCTGCTGGCGCAAGCCGCCGAGTAATCGCGTAGGCAGCGCCCAAGCCCTTGCTTCATTCCTGAATATGCTAGGCTCGCTGCCAACGAGCGCGCGCGAACGCGCGCCGGCAAACGAAGGGAGAGCGTCATGTCCTATGAACACATTCTCTATGAGGTGAGCGACAGGATCGCGACCATCACGCTCAATCGCCCGGACCGTATGAATGCGTGGACGCCGACCATGGAGCGCGACGTGCGCCATGCGATGGAAGCGTCAAGCGACGACGACAATGTCCGCGTCATCGTGCTGACAGGCGCGGGCCGTGCCTTCTGTGCCGGCGCCGACATGGATGCGCTGAAGGGGCTCGCCCCTGATGACGTCAGGCGCGCCTCGAACCTGCCGCCCTTCGACATGAACCGCCGTCCGGACTGGCAGACGCGCTACGGCTTCTATCCGTCGATCGGCAAGCCCGTCATCGCCATGCTCAACGGCGCGACCGCGGGCATCGGCCTCGTCCACGCGCTCTATTGCGACCTGCGCTTTGCCGCGGACAACACCGTGTTCACCACCGCCTTCGCGCGGCGCGGGCTCATCGCCGAGCACGGCATCAGCTGGATGCTGCCGCGCATCGTCGGCCACGCCAACGCGATGGATCTGCTGCTCTCGGCGCGCCGTGTTTCAAGCGAGGAGGCGCTGCGGATCGGACTTGTCAACCGTCTGTGGTCGCCGGAAAAGCTCCGCGAGGAGACCTACGCCTATGCGCGTGACCTCGCCGACTTGGTCTCGCCGAGCGCGATGGCCGTGATCAAACGCCAGCTCTACGAGGTGCCGTTCCAGACGCTGGCCGAGGCGACGATCGAGGCGAATCGAGAGATGATGGTGGCGCTGAACGGGAGTGATTTCCGCGAGGGGGTGGCGAGCTTCATGGAGAAGCGGCCGCCGCGGTTTACGGGGAGGTAGGGGGATTTTCGGGGGCAGTCCGTCTTCGCCCTGCGGGCTTCGCCGGACACCACGCTTTGCCTTTCGGGCTCCTCGTGGCTGCGCCACGCGTAGCCCGAAGGGCGAAGCGTGGTGGAGCCAGGCGGGATCGAACCGCCGACCTCGTCATTGCGAACGACGCGCTCTCCCAGCTGAGCTATGGCCCCGTTTGCTGGCCGCTCTGGTGAATGCGGCCGACAACCGGGCGCCATTTAAGTCCCTGCCAAGGTCAAGTCAAGGACGGGCGTAACCCGGTTTTAGCCATTCCGATGACCGAACTTCCCTTGTTTGGGCCGGACGGAACCGATATCTAGCAAAAGGCGTCAATCCCGACCGCAGCCAGAGTTTTCAAAAGCCAGAGTCTTCAAAAGCCATGCGTGCCGTTCTCGACATCGTCATCATCGTGCTCGACCTCTACGTCTGGCTGCTGATCGCCTCCGCGATCCTGTCCTGGCTGATCGCTTTCAACGTGGTGAACACCCGCAACCAGTTCGTGTCTGCGGTGGCGGAGTTCCTGTACCGGATCACCGAGCCGGTCCTTGCGCCGATTCGCAATTTCCTGCCCAGCCTCGGCGGCCTCGACATCTCGCCGATCATCCTGATCCTGCTCATCATGTTCATCGAGCGGGTGATCCTGTATTACATCTACCCGAACGTGATCTAGACAGGCGGGAGCGCCTTGGTTGCCAACGAAGCTCGCAAGGAACCTTGGCGTTATTCCACCGCAGGCATCAGCATCGCGCTGCGGGTAACGCCGCGCGGCGGCCGCGACGACATCGACGGGATCGAGCAGCTGGCCGATGGCCGCAGCGTGCTCAAGGTACGGGTGCGCGCCATTGCCGATGGCGGCGAGGCCAACAAGGCCGTTCTGGTGCTGCTGGCGAAATCGCTGGGCGTGCCCAAGGCCGCCGTAAAGCTGCTATCCGGAGCGACCTCGCGGCTGAAGCAGATCGCGGTCGCCGGCGATCCGGTGCGGCTCGGCGAAGCCCTGCGCCAGCTCGTGTCAGCCAAATCGGCAGACGCCAAATCGATAGACTGAGGGAACTGACATGACCGCCAGGATCATCGACGGAAAAATCATCGCCGCGGAACTCCGTGGCCGCGTCGCTGACGAGGTCGCCCGCGTCAAGCGCGAGCACAATCTGGTGCCGGGCCTTGCGGTCGTCCTGGTCGGCAACGACCCCGCCAGCGAGGTCTATGTCCGCTCCAAGCACACCCAGACCCAGGCGGCCGGCATGGCCTCGTTCGAGCACAAGCTGCCGGCCGACGTGTCGCAGGCAGACTTGCTGGCCGTCGTGGCCAAGCTCAATCGCGACCCCGCCGTGCACGGTATTCTCGTGCAGTTGCCGCTGCCGAAGGGGCTGAATACGGAGGCCGTCATCAACGCCATCGATCCGGCCAAGGACGTCGACGGCCTGCATCCGAACAATGCCGGCCGGCTCGCCGGCGGCTTCGAGGCGCTGTCGCCCTGCACGCCGCTGGGCAGCATCATCCTGACCAAAAGCGTGCATGCCTCGCTCGAAGGCATGAATGCCATCGTCATCGGCCGCTCCAATCTGGTCGGCCGTCCGCTGGTGCAGTTGCTGCTGAACGAGAACGCCACCGTGACCATCGCGCATTCGCGCTCGCGCGATCTGCCCGGGCTCGTGAAGCGCGCCGACCTCGTCTACGCCGCGGTCGGCAAGCCCGAGATGGTGCGCGGCGACTGGCTGAAGCCGGGCGCGACCGTGATCGACATCGGCATCAATCGTATCCCAAAGGACGACGGCAAGACGCGCCTCGTCGGGGACGTCGCCTATCAGGAAGCGCTCGGCGTGGCCGGCGCGATCACGCCGGTGCCGGGCGGTGTCGGCCAGATGACGGTAGCCTGCCTGCTGGTGAATACGCTGCGCGCGGCCTGCGCGATCGCGGGCCTGCCGAAGCCTGCGGTGTAACTCACGGTCTCGTGCCCCGGACGCAGCGCAGCGTGCAACGATGCGCTGCTGAGCCGGGGCCCAGTGCAAGTGGTGCCATGGGTCCCGGCTCTGCGGCGCATCACCTCGTGATGCATCGTGTCCGGGACACGCAATCTTACGCCTTCTTCTTTTTCTTCTCGCGCTCGATGCCTTCGAGGATCAGCTTGTGCGCCTCTTCCGGGCCGCCCCAGCGCAAGATCTTCACCCACTTGCCGGGTTCGAGATCCTTGTAGTGCTCGAAGAAGTGCTGGATCTGCTGCAGCGTGATGTCGGGCAGGTCGGAGTACGACTTCACCTTGTCGTAGCGCTGCGTCAGCTTCGACGACGGCACCGCCAGAATCTTCTCGTCGCCGCCGGCTTCGTCTTCCATGAACAGCACGCCGACCGGACGCACGCTCATGACGGCGCCGGGGATGATGGCGCGGGTGTTGATGATCAGGACGTCGCAGGGATCGCCGTCGTCCGACAACGTGTGCGGGATGAAGCCGTAATTACCGGGGTAACGCATCGGCGTGTAGAGGAAGCGGTCGACCACCAGCGTGCCGGCCTCCTTGTCCATCTCGTATTTGATCGGCTCGCCGCCCACGGGGACTTCGATGATGACGTTGACGTCGTGGGGGACGTTTTTCCCGATCGAGACCGCATCGATACGCATTCAAGGCTCCGTTCTTGCCGAGGTTAAATCGCGCCCGGCAGCGATTTTGGCGCTGTCATACGCGGGCTTGGCCCGCCAATCCATCGTGTTCTTGCGAAATAATGAATCCAGCGATCACCGGCTCAAGAGGCAGCGGTATCGACGGATGGGAAACGCTGCCGGCCAGACTTTCAGCAGCTCAATTGGTCCAGGCGAAGGCAACCTTGTCGAGCGACTTTGGCCCGAACCGTTCCGAGGAACGCGCCACCATGCGGCCGCCCAGGGCCCTGTAAAACTCGGTCGCCGGATCGTTGTCCGAGAGCGCCCACACCACCATGCTCTTCAGGCCGCTCTGCATCAGGTCGCGGCGGGCGGCGGCGAACAGGCGACGGCCGAAGCCGAGCCCCTGGAATTCCGGGCGCAGGTAAAGCTCGTAGATCTCGCCGTCAAAATGCAGGCTACGGGCGCGGTTGCGGCCGTAATTGGCATAGCCTGCGATCTTGTCGCCGAACACCAGCACGCTGACGCGGCTGCCCTTGCGGATCGCGCTGTCCCACCACTGCGGCCCGCGGCGGTTGATCAGCTTCTCCAGCTCGGCGCCGGGAATGATGCCCTGATAGGCCGAACGCCAGGCTTCGTCATGGGTTGACGCCACCGCAGTTGCATCTGCGGCTTTGGCCGGCCGGACCTCGATCAGGGTTGTGCTCATGGACGCGATCAAACCAAGTCGGCGCGCCGGCGGCAAGACCTATCGTTAATTATCGGTTAACCTGTGGACTTTCTGCATCAGTATTTTAACCATGTTGTACCGAAAGAGGACAAGGCGCTGCCTTGAACGGCAACGAACTGCCATGCGTCGGTGCAAAACTCCGTTGCGGCAACCAATGAACGGCGATGGCACCGCAGAAAGTCCGCCCAGGATGATTCGTTCCCGTTAGTCTGGCCTCCGCTGTCCGTGTTCGCCTCCGGCAATTCATGCGGCTCTTCAACATCCTCGCGCTCCCACCTCTGCTGGCCTTGCTCACCGCGCCGCCTCTGTGCGCCCAGGTCACGTTCGGTGCATCGGGCGCCGAAGGCGAGCCGTTTCGCCGGCAGGAGTGGCGTGTGCCGTCGGCAGATACCGACATTGCTGCGCGCGCGCTGCTATTTCGTCCCGCCGGAACCGGTCCCTTTCGACTCGCGGTGATCGCGCATGCCTCGACGCAGAACGTATTGCGTCGTGCGCAAATGCCGCAGCCCGACTATCGCGCACTCACAGCGTTCCTCGTCGCGCGCGGCTTTGCGGTGCTGGTGCCGGAACGGCTCGGCCATGGTGCAACCGGTGGACGCTATGTCGAGGACCAGGGCGGCTGTGACGAAGCGAACTACGCGCGCTCGGGTCGCGCGACGGCCGAAGAAATTTCACGGGCACTGGACCATTTGCGACAGCAGGATTTCATCCGCAAGGATGGCGCGATCGTGATCGGCCATTCCGCCGGCGGCTGGGGCGCGCTGGCGCTTGCAAGTGCCGATCCGAAGACGATCTCCGCGATCACAGTGTTTGCGCCGGGGCGCGGCGGTCATGCCAATGACGAACCGAACCGGATTTGCGCGCCACATACGCTTCTCGCCGCCGCCGCCGAATTCGGCAAGGCGGCGCGCATTCCTGTCACATGGCTCGTTGCGAGCAATGACAGCTATTTTCCGCCCGTGTTCTCGAAGTCGCTGGCAGATGCATTTCGCGGCGGTGGCGGCAAGGTCGACTTTCACGCATTGCCCGCGGTGGGCAGCGAGGGGCACTGGATGATCGAGACTGAGGCGGGCGTCAAAGCCGCCAGTGGCGAGATCGAACGCGCGCTGAAGCCGGCGCTGGCGAAGAAGCCATGACGCTGTATTTCCTGGTCAAATATATCCATGTGCTCGGCGCCATCGTCATCCTCGGCACCGGAACCGGTATCGCCTTCTTCATGCTGATGGCGCATCGCAGTCACGATGCGGAGTTCATCGCGCGCACCGCTTCGGTGGTGGTGATCGCGGACGCGATCTTCACTCTGTCGGCGGTGATCTTGCAGCCGGTCAGTGGCGGCCTGCTGATGATGCTCTCGGCCACGTCGTTCACGGAGCGCTGGCTGCTGGTCTCGCTTGCGCTCTACGTTGTCGCGGGCCTGTTCTGGATCCCCGTCGTCTTCATGCAGATCGAGATGCGCGATCTCGCGCGCAAGGCGGCCGGTCAGCGCGTCGCGCTGCCGGAGCGGTACTTCATCCTGTTCCGCCGCTGGTTTGCGTTCGGCTTCCCCGGCTTCGGTGCGACGATGCTGATCCTCTGGCTGATGGTCGCAAAACCGTTTTGAGTGACGTGATGAACCAGCGAACCATTTTGGTGCTCGGTGCCTCCGGCCTGATCGGCCGCTTCGTCACCGACGATCTGCGCGCGCGGGGCTTTCGCGTCGTCGGCGTGGCGCGCAGCCTGTCTCCGGCGCAGAGGATGAGCGCGCTTGACGTCGAGCTGCCGATCCTTTCGCTCGATGCAACTGCGGTCACGCGCCTGTTGCGCGAGCATGCTGTCGACGTCGTCGTGAATTGCCTTGGCGTGCTCCAGGATGGCCCCGGCAGCGATACGGGTGCCGTGCACCGCGATTTCGTCGCGCGCCTGCTTCAGGCGATCAAAGGCAGCGACCGTGCAATCCGCCTCGTGCACATCTCGATCCCCGGAACGGCCGAAGCCGACCGCACCGCCTTCGCATTGACCAAGCGCGAGGCCGAGCGATTGATCGCGGCCTCCGGCATCGCTTACGCCATCCTGCGGCCCGGCTTCGTGGTCGCACCATCAGCCTATGGCGGCAGCGCCATGCTCCGCGCGCTCGCCGCCTTTCCGCTCGACCTGCCGGACAAGGAAATGGCGACGCCGTTCCAGCCCGTCGCAGTCGAGGACGTCGCCGCCACCATCGCCTGGCTCGCCGCACGCGACGTCGACGATGCCTCCGTGAAAGCGGTGAGCTGGGATCTGATGCAGGCCGAGCCGGTTACCATGGCCGGCGTGATCAAGCAGTTTCGTCTGGCGTTCGGCACGGCCGGCTGGCCGCGTGTCGCGATGCCGCCCTTCATGCTCGGTCTCGGCGCGAAGATCGGCGATTTTGCCAACACCCTCGGCTGGATGCCGCCGATGCGCTCCACGGCGATCGCCGAGCTGCGCCGCGGCGTGCGAGGTGATCCCTCCGCCTGGATCGCCGCCACCGGCATCGCGCCGAAAGCGCTGGCTGACGCGATCGGACGTCACCCCGCGACCATCCAGGACAAATGGTTTGCGCGGCTGTTCCTGATCAAGGCGCTGATCTTCGCGAGCCTTGTGACGTTCTGGATCGTGTCCGGCTTCATCGCTCTGTTCGTGTCCTACCGCGCGGCCGCCGGCATCCTGAGCGCGCACAACTTCCCGCCGTCGCTGGTCGATCCCATCACCATCGGCACCAGCCTGATGGACATGAGCATCGGGGTGCTGATCGCCTTCCGCCGTACGGCTGCGGTCGGGCTCATGGCGGGCATCGTGGCTTCGCTCGGCTACATGTTCGGAGCGGCGATCCTCACGCCCGATCTCTGGATCGAGCCGCTCGGCGCGCTGGTGAAAACGGGGCCGGCCATCGTGCTGATGCTGGTGGCGCTTCTGATGCTGGATAATCGATAGCGTTTTCAAGCGAAGTGGATACCGGTTCGCGTGAAGAAAACGCGTCAAAAAAGAGAGTCTGATGCCCAAATGGCCTGACGACGACGTGATCCTGTTCGACGGCGTCTGCATCTTCTGCTCGCGCTGGGTGCGGTTCGTGGCCAAGCGCGACATCGCGAAACGCTTTCGGTTCACGCCGATCCAGTCGGATTATGGGACGCGGTTGGCGCACACGTTCGGCATCGATCCTGATGATCCCGACACCAATGCGGTGATCCACGGCGGTGAGGTGTCCCTGAAGTCAGACGCCGCGCTGACCGTGCTGTCGCAGCTCCCCGGCTGGGGTTGGACGCGCGCGTTGTTCGCCGTGCCGAAGGTATTGCGCGACCCCGTGTACAGCCTCATCGCGCGCAATCGCTATCGCATTTTTGGGAAGTATGACGCATGTTTCGTGCCCGATGCCGATTTGCGGGCGCGGGTGATCGAGTAGCCCGTCATTGCGTTGCGTGACCACACACTCGATGTCGTTCCGGCCTTCGCCGGGACGACTTCGAGAGGATCAGCCCCGCTTAGGGCTTCTCGATTGCCGCCAGCACTTCCCTTGCCGCCCGCTCCCCACTGTCCCGCGCGCCATGCGCCGTCGTGAAGAAGCTTGGCGACGTCGCTTCCCCCGCGAAGAACAGCCGGTCGTCCACTGGCGTGGCCAGCACCGCTCGGTCACCTGCATGCCCCGGCAGCGCGTGCGAATACGAACCTCGTGCAAACGGATCGTGCGCCCAGCGCGATTCGTACAGCGGCTTCAGCTTGCGGCGGATGTCGTTGCCGAGGAAGCCCGCGATCTCGTCGATGCTGTGCGCTGCGATGGCGCCCTCGCCGGCGTTTTCCAGCTCGCGGGCGAAGCTGCCGCCGAAGAAGCCTTCGATGCAGGGCTGGCCGAACGGGCGGATGTGATAGGTGCCCATATCGGTGCGCATGGTGGCGCCGCGCAGGTTTCCCTCTTTCGGAAAGGCTTCGGCATCGCCGAGCGCCAACGTCACCTTGTCGTCCACGCCGAGGGGCAGGCCGCGGGCGGCATCGACCTTCGCAGGGAGCGGCGGCGAGAAGCGGATCGCTTCGTCAGCGATGAGATTGGTTGGGACGGTGACGATCACGCGATCCGCAGTCAACGTGCCCAGTGATGCCTCGATGCGGATGCGCTTTGCGGTATGATCGATCAAGGTGACGTTGCAGCCCAGCGCGACCGGACAGGGCGCGCCGTATGCGGCGATCAGGGCGCCATAGCCGCGACGGACGCGCCAATTGGCGTCGGTGTCCTCATAGGCGTCCCAGTCCAGCGTGGACATGTCCTTGAGTTCGCAGCCGTTGATATAGGTCGAGATCGCGTCGATCATGGGGTTCCAGCGATTGCCCGGCTCCAGGCTCAGGCTCGCGGGTTCGTCCTTGCCCTTCTGCGCGGCTTGCCAGAGCCGCTCGTAGAACGCGTCCATCGCGTGCATGAACGCGTCACGCTCGCTTTGCGGAAACGCATTGCCGAAGGCCCGCTCGCGCCACGGCGGCAGGTCCTTGTTGAGCTCGAAATCGAGCTGGTGCGCGATGTCCACGAAGGAGTTCTTGTCCGCCGAATGCAGCCAGCCGCAGCCGACATCGAACGTCACCTCGGGCGAGGCCTGCACGGTCCAGGCGCGGCCGCCGAGCCGGTCGCGGGCCTCCAGCACGATCACGGAGAGGCCGGAGCCGGCCAGCGCATGCGCCGCGCCGAGGCCGGCGGCACCGGCGCCGATGATCGCGACGTTGACGGAGGAGGGCAGGGAACTCATGGGCGAATGGTGAGTAGCGAATGGCGAATAGGGTTATAGCAGACCGCGCCCCGCGGTAACTCCCCATTCGCCACTCGCCATTCCCTGCTCGCGAGAGTTACGCCACCGCTTCCTTGGACTTCTCTGCGCGCTTGCGCTCGTTCGGGTCGAGGTGCTTCTTGCGCAGGCGGATCGACTTCGGCGTGACCTCGACGAGCTCGTCGTCCTCGATATAGGCGAGCGCCTTTTCCAGGGTCATGCGGATCGGCGGGGTCAGGCGCACGGCTTCGTCCTTCGAGGTCGTGCGGATGTTGGTGAGCTGCTTGCCCTTGAGCACGTTGATCTCGAGATCGTTGTCGCGGGTGTGCTCGCCGACGATCATGCCCTTGTAGACCTTCCAGCCCGGCTCGATCATCATCGGACCGCGGTCTTCCAGCTTGAACATGGCGTAGGCCACCGCCTCGCCCTGGTCGTTGGAGATCAAGACGCCGTTGCGGCGGCCCTGGATCTCGCCCTTGTACGGGGCGTAGCCATGGAACAGGCGGTTCATGATCGCGGTGCCGCGGGTGTCGGTGAGCAGTTCGCCCTGATAGCCGATCAGGCCGCGGGTCGGCGCGTAGAACACCAGGCGGAGGCGGTTGCCGCCGGACGGCTTCATCTCGACCAACTCGGACTTGCGCTCGCTCATCTTCTGCACGACGACGCCGGAATGCTCCTCGTCGACGTCGATCACGACTTCCTCGATCGGCTCCATGGCGCCGCCGGTGGCTTCGTCCTTCTGGAAGACGACGCGCGGACGCGACACGGAGAGCTCAAAACCCTCGCGGCGCATGGTCTCGATCAGGATCGCGAGCTGCAATTCGCCGCGGCCCGAGACTTCCATCGCGTCCTTGTCGGAGGCTTCGACCACGCGCAGCGCGACGTTGCCTTCGGCCTCGCGCAGCAGACGGTCGCGGATCATGCGGCTCGTCACCTTGTCGCCTTCGGTGCCGGCGAGCGGGGAGTTGTTGACGATGAAGGACATCGACACGGTCGGCGGATCGATCGGCTGTGCCGGCAGCGGCACCTCGACGGTCGGATCGCAGAAGGTGTCGGCCACGGTGCCCTTGGTGAGGCCGGCGATGGCGACGATGTCGCCGGCTTCGGCTTCATCGAGCGGGGTGCGCTCGAGACCGCGGAACGCCAGGATCTTGGTGATGCGCCCGGACTCGACCAGCTTGCCCTCGGCGTTCAGCACCTTGACCTGCTGGTTCGGCTTGAGCACTCCGGAGGAGATGCGGCCGGTGATGATGCGGCCGAGATAGGGATTGGCTTCGAGGATCGTGCCGATCATCCGGAACGGGCCCTCTTCGACCGTGGGCGGCGCGACGTGGCGCAGGATCAGGTCGAACAGCGGCTCCATGCCCTTGTCCTTCGGACCCTCCGGGCTGTCGGCCATCCAGCCCTGCTTGGCCGACCCGTAGAGGATCGGGAAGTCGAGCTGCTCCTCGCTGGCATCGAGCGCCGCGAACAGGTCGAACACCTCGTTGATGACTTCAGTCGGGCGCGCGTCGGGGCGGTCGACCTTGTTGATGACGACGATCGGCTTGAGGCCGACCTTGAGCGCCTTGGAGACCACGAACTTGGTCTGCGGCAGCGGGCCCTCGGCGGCGTCCACCAGCACCAGCGCGCCGTCCACCATGTTCAGGATGCGCTCGACCTCACCGCCGAAATCGGCGTGGCCGGGGGTGTCCACGATGTTGATGCGGGTGTCCTTCCACTGCACCGAGGCCGCCTTGGCCAGGATGGTGATGCCGCGCTCACGCTCCAGGTCGTTGGAGTCCATGGCGCGATCGGTCACCTTCTGGTTCTCGCGGAACGTGCCGGACTGCTGGAGGAGCTTGTCGACCAGGGTCGTCTTGCCGTGGTCGACGTGGGCGATGATGGCAACGTTACGAAGATTCATGAGTGAGCTTCTTTGCGGTCGGACAATGGGTTAAGCGCGATCTCGCCGGTCAGACCGGGACCTCTTCTCGAAACAACGCTGGAAGACTGGAAACGGGCGCTCGCCGCCCAAAACGGAAGCCCGGCCATATCGACCGGGCACCCTACGCGTTGCGGCGCAATATATGCAAAAACCGCCAAAAAACAATGTGTTCTTTGGGCGTTGGTTGATTGAATTTTGTCCGGGAATTCCCGGGGCTTAAGGCTGGGTTCCGGGATGGGTGGGGGCCTTTCGCCCCTTGATGGCTGCCCAGATCAGGGCGACCCCTCCGATGCCGACGACCAGCCCCAGGAAGACCAGCGGCGCGATATCCGAATCGATCTTGCCCCCGTCGATCACGGAGGCCCCGCCGAACAGCAGGGCGCAGAGGCCCGGGAGCAGCATGATGATCCCGAAGACCGCCATGAGCGCGGTCAAGCAGCCGCTGCGTGCCCGGTCGGGTGTTGGAACGGGTGGCAGAATCGGCGGTGGTGTATCGCTCATTGTGGTGCCCCCTCGCTCTGCCTTGCCTCGCGATAAGTCTGTCCGGCCAGCTCGGCGCGAATCTTGCCGATCGCACCGTTCCGGTAGAACAGATTGTAGGTGTCGAACGGAATGATCGCGCCCTCTTCCGTCACGAAATGGATGCAGCTGCGCTTGACGTTGCCGACGCAGAAATTGAAGCGGTCGAGAAACTGCACGATGGTGACGCGGAACACGTTCTCGTAAGTGAGGCCCTGCGGCACCTCGAAGCTCGGCAGGCAGCACAAGAGTTCGCAGACGCGCTCGGAGGTGTTCAGCGGCCCCGATGACAGCGAGAACAGATCGACGAATTTTTCCCGCAGCACCGGATGCTTCTCCGGGCTGATGGTGTTGGGCATCACCGCAACCAGCTGCTCCTGCGGGATCAGCGAGGTCAGCGGCAGCACCTTCTCGCCATTGCGCAGGCCGTAGCCGATCGAGATGCTCTCGGGGTTGCACGGCAGCGGGATCATGTCCTTGTCGCCGAACACGCCGGTCTCGACGACGCGCTTGCGAATCTCCGACAGCATGATGCGGTCGGTGGTCTTGTCGAAATTCTCGTTGCGGCCGGCATCCTGCACCGGCTGCAGCGTGACGCCGCGAACGCATGTCCAGGTGAGCGCGTGACGCACGATGTCGCCGATCTCGGCATCGTTGACGCCGCGCTTGATGGTCGCGACCAGCGTGGTCGACACGCCGTAATGCTCGAGATTTTCCAGCGCCTGCTGGCGGATCTTGCGCAGATCCGCGCCGCGCAGATTGATCAGGGCATCGCGCTGCAGCGAATCGAACTGGAGATAGACCTCCAGCCCGCGCTTGTTCTCGGCGAGCCGCGCCACGAAATCCTTTTCGCGGGCGATGCGCAGGCCGTTGGTGTTGATCATGACATGGCGGATCGGGCGGGCGCGCACGGCGTCCAGGATCTCGAAGAAGTCCGGATGCAGTGTCGGCTCGCCGCCGGAAATCTGCACGAGGTCGGGCTCGCCTTCGCTCGCGACCAGCGCATCGAGCATCTTCTCGACCGTCGCGAGCGGGGTGAATTTGGTTCGCGCCGGCGCGGATTCGGCGAAGCAGACCGGGCAAGTGAGATTGCAGTGCTCGGTGATCTCGATCAGCGCGAGGCAGGAATGCTGCTCGTGGTCGGGGCAGAGGCCGCAATCATAGGGGCAGCCGAATTCGGTGCGGTGCTGGAATTGCAGCGGGCGGTCGCCCGGCTTGATGAAATCCTTGCACAGGCGCCAATAGGCCGCATCGGTGGAAACCAGTGTCGACTGGACGCCGTGCTCCCTGCAACGCTTTTCGTACCAGACCTCGTTATCCAGGATCTGGATCTTGGTCGGCACCAGCTTCAGGCAGATCTCGCAAAGGGATTGGGTCTGGCCCCAGAAGACGTAGGGGCGCGACTTACGCAACGGCGCGTTCATGCACAGGTCTCGCTTTGGGCGCCGTCGCCAGCATGATTGCGGCGTAGAGCAGGATGGACAGCGACAGCAGGTGAAACAGCGTGAGGGGGCCGATCAGCGTGCCATAGGGCTTGAGGAATTCCCACAGGAAGCGCTGCGCTCCATAATAGAGCAGAACCAGGTAGAAACCATTGGTGATCGCGAACGCGTTCCGGTTCAAGACCGCCAGCACATAGAGCAGCGCGAACAGGCCCATCGCGGCGCTCTCGTAGAGCTGCACGGGATGGCGAAGAACGCCGTCGCCGAAATCATGGCCCCAGGGCAATGTCGTCGGCGTGCCGTAGGTGAAATCGTCGAGGCCGGCAAAATAGCAGCCGAGCCGCCCGATCGCGATGCCGAGGGCCAGCGGCAGCGCAAACCGCGCACCGGTGCGCAAGGCGATGCCGGCGATCCATTTGTAGAGCTCGACCGCCACGATGCCGCCGGCCAGCGCGCCCTCGACCGAGCGCGCAATGCCGCCCTGGCCCGACAGCCACAGATTGGCGGACCCGAACAGATAGGCGCCAAGGCCGGCGCCGAACACCAGCGCGGCGATGTAGGACAGCTCGAAGGATTGCGCTGGAAACCGCAAGCCTCGTCGCGACAGCCAGTAAACCGCCGCCCCCGCCGTCAGCCACGCCGCAACATCGAAGACAGTGTGAAGGAAAGCCCCGCTCATGCCGGGCGAGTATATAGCATGGCAGACGTGCGGCGTCGCATGCCGGCATCCTCCCCGTGGAACAGCGGGGGAATCGCATATGGGAGTTATTCCCCTGTGGCCATCCTTCGAGACGCCCGCCGTTGGCGGGCCCTCAGGATGAGGACCGAGTGTGCGGCCGTTGTTTTTACGAGCACCGATGCCGCTTAGCCTCATCCTGAGGAGACCGCGAAGCGGTCGTCTCGAAGGACGAGGCGCGCGCTCAGGTCGTGCAAAATGCCATATGCGATTGCCCTACGTGGAACGGGAAGTCAGGGCGGCGCGCCGGAGCTGCTAGCCGACGCTGCTGGCCTCTTCCGTCGGGTAGACGCCGCGCAGCACTTCCTCGAAATGCGTTTTCACCGCCTCGTTGCACAGGCAGGCGCGCAGCCGCAGGCCGTCGCGATTGCGGACCAGGATCGAGCCGCGGCGCGTGTCGAGGATGCCTTCGGTCCTGAACGACTGGAGCACGCGACTCGCATAGCTGCGCCCCACCCCCAGCAGCGTCGCGAGCTGCTCGTGCGTCAGCGGCACACTGCTCTCGTCGCCGGTCCGCTCCATCGCCGCCAGAATCCATTTCGCGGTGCGCTGCTCGATCGAGTGGATGGCGTTGCAGGCGGTGGACTGGAAGATCTGCGCCAGCATGCAGTCGGCATAGCGGGCGAAGATGTTGCGCAGCGTTGGCGAACGCAATTTGGTGGCCTCCAGCTTGCCGACGTGAATGCGCGCAAACGGCCCGCCGAATTTCACGCAGATGCGGGTGTAGGCCGGCAGGTATCCCTCGCTGACGATGCCGCCGACCGCACCCTCGCGGCCGACCAGGATGGTCTCGACGTCGCGTCCGTCTTCGTTGGGGACGAGAAAGGTCGCAAGCGACGGCCCGCAGGGAAAATGCACGACCTGGACATCGTCACCGGGACTGTAGAGCAGCTCGTTGGCCGCGGCGTCGTCAACGCTGACGTGCGGCGCAAGCAGCGCGTAGTCCGCCGGGCTCAGGCGCCGTAGCAGATTGTTGGCCGGGCGGCTGCCGACCTCGGTTGTCTTGCTGATGCGCACGTCCATCGTAAATCCCCTGCTCACCTTTCGACACTAGCGAGGTCCGCTCGTTGGCTGTGTGCACAAGTGGACAGACGGGAAAACTGTTGTGTGGTGAGTTTCGTTCCGGGAACCCTCCGATGCGCTGGGCGCAGGCGTCGTGATGCGGCTGTCCTGATTGGAAAATGATGCAGCCCTCAATAGCCAGGATCATGATACCTGCTTTCCCGGACGGCTCGGCCGATATCCCCGCCGATGTCCTGATCGTCGAGGACGATCCGATCATCGCGATCGATTTCGAGGATCGCCTGCTTGGATTTGGCGTGACGCGCGTGCGCACTGTCGGATCGGTGGCGCAGGCGCTGGTCGCCATCGCGGCGCGCGCGCCGGACTTCGCGCTGCTCGATGTCGAGCTCAGCCGCGAGAAAAGCTTTGCCGTTGCCGAGCGGCTGGCGGCCCTGAAAATTCCCTTCGTCTTCGTCACCGGCTATGGCGCCGAGACCCGGATTGCTCCCGATTTCGTCGGCCGGCCGCGTCTGCAAAAGCCATGCTCGAGCGATGCGCTCGAAGCCGCGCTGCGGTCGCGCGGCGCCTGACGTCTATTTGCCGGAGCGGATGCAGAGCTCGGCAAGGTCGCTCTCAACGCCCTTGAAGAAGGTGTGTGGCACCATTGGTGGAGTCCGGGATTTCTTGATGGCCTCCATCGGCGCAGCCGCCTCCTGTTCGGACAATTGCAGGAAGCGCTTCAGCGTCTTCGACCGGGTGCCATCGACGAACTTGTCCAGCGCTTCTTCCGTGGCGTCGATCGGATTGAGACGAAGCAGGTCTTCATTTCCAGTGCCCAAGGGATGCACCGCGCGAAGCTTGACGCGGTTGACCACGTTGTAGCGATCGAAGTTCTCAAAGACCATGTCGAGGAGCCTTGCCTGGCGCATCGGCAATTCCATGGCCAGATAGCGTTTCACGTCCGTATTGCTCTTCAGGCGGTCCAGTTCCGCCGCGCCGGCGAATGGATTGGCGGCGATTTGCTGGTCGATAGGCGCCAATACGCCTTCCATGAACCGCGTGCCCCATTTGATGACGATGTCGCGACCGAGCGGCTCGAGCTGGTCGGCCGTGAGCCCCTTGTCCGTCAGACAGGCCGGATCAGCGCTGGCGCGCAGCGATTTGCCAAGTTCGGTGGTCAATGCGTTGCCATAGGGTGACGCAATGGCCTCGCGGACCAGCGTGGCCTTATCCTTCTGCTGAGCCTGCGCCCAAGCGGCAGGGATCTGAACCAGCAGGAGTGCGATGACGATCGTTCGGCGGCTGAACAGCACGGCGTCAACTCGACAATGGCTCGGACGGCATCAGGCCCGCGAACATGCGCGGGCCTGCAATAGTCGTCCGGGCCGGCGGGATGGTTCAGGCCGCCGACGTCAGAATCGCCTCACGCGAGTTTTGGGTCGAGCGTGGTCGACCACAGCGCGACATCGGCGCGGTCGCGCAAGGTCACCGTCATCTGGCCGGAGACACCGTCGATCCTGACATGACCGAAGAACTGCATGCCGGCCGACGGCGGCAGGTTCTGATTGTCCTTGCCCGGCGCCTTGACGAAGCGCACCTCCGGCCCGAACGTGTTGTCGAGCGCGTTCGGACCGAATGTGCCTGCATGCAGCGGGCCCGAGACGAATTCCCAGAACGGCTCGAAATCCTGGAACTGCGCCTTGTTCGGATCGTAATAGTGCGCGGCGGCGTAGTGCACGTCCGCGGTCAGCCACACCGTGTTGCTGACAGGCGCCATCTTGATGAAGCGCAGGATGTCGGCGATCTCGAACTCGCGGCCACGCACCGGCCCATCGCCCTGCGCAATCGCCTCCGATCCGCCCTTCGGCGTGTCCGAGACGACGAGGCTGAGCGGCATGTCGGAGGCGATCACCTTCCAGGTGGCGCGGGAGTTGAGGAGGCCGCGCTTGAGCCAGGCGATCTGGTCCGGACCGAGGAAATAGCTGGCGGGGCCGTAAGCGGTTTCGAGATTGGCGCCGTTGGGGCCGCGATAGCTGCGCTCGTCCAGCACGAACACGTCGAGATGCGGGCCATAGGCGATCTGGCGATAGACGCGGCCCGGCTCGTTGATGCTCTCGCGCATCGGATACATCTCGTGGAAGGCGCGGCCCGCGCGCGCTGCGAGCAGCGTGATGTCGCGCACCTTGTAGGCCGCCGGAAGATCCTTCGACAGCGACCAGTTGTTGGTCACCTCGTGGTCGTCCCACTGCACGAAGATCGGCACCTCGGCATTGAAGGCGCGGAGGTTGTCGTCGGTGAAATTGTATTTGTGCGCTGCGCGGTACTCGTCCAGCGTCTCGGCGACCTTGACCTTCTCGGGGATCGTGACGTTCTTCCAGGTCTTGCCGTCGGCGAGCTTCACCTCGGATTGGATGGGGCCGTCGGCATAAATCGTGTCGCCCGAGTGCAGGAAGAAATCCGGACGATGCTTGCGCATCGTGGAGAAGGTGAACATGCCGCCGTCATCGGGATTGATGCCCCAGCCCTGTCCGGCCACGTCGCCGCCCCAGACGAAGCTGACGTCGCGGCGGTCGGCTGGCGCGGTGCGGAAGCGTCCGACCACCGGCTCGCCCTCGATCGCACCGTGCGAGAGATCGCGGAAGCGGACGCGATAGAAGATATCCTGTCCGCCCGGCAGGTTCTCGACTAGCATTTTTGCAGTGAAGTCGCTCTCGGGTAACGCCGCGATCGGCGGCAGCGCGCGGGCGTCCTTGAAGGACTCCGTCGTCGCCACCTCGACCAGCATCTGCGACGGACGGTCGGCGCGCGCCCACACCACGCCGCTGTCGACGCTGACGTCGCCCGACTGCACGCCGTGGGTGACCGCCGGCCGGTCGGCCGCGCGCGAGAGATAGGGCATTGCGACTGCGCCAAGCGCACCGGCGCCGGTGGTGAGGAAACCGCGGCGGGAGAATTTGATGTTCATGGCTGGCTCATGGGCTAGCTGTCTTGCGCGCATCTTGCGTCGTCATTCCGGGTTGGATGCTGACGCATCGCCCCGGAATGACGGCAAAAGCTATATTGAGGCAATGTGACGCAGGGATTACGCGCAAGGGTTAGGCGTTGCCGGCGGCCCTGAACTGCGCGCCCGCGCGTTGCAGGTTTTGCGGCATGCTGAACAGCACGGCCTTGCGGTCGGCAACCGCGGCGTGGAACTGGTCGAGCACGATGTTGAAGGCGGTGAGCGCGCCCTCTTCGATCGCGCCGTGATCGTAGCAGCGCAGCGTATCGCGCAGGATCTCGTCGGCCTCGGTCTGCATCTGGTCGAGCTCTTCGGTCGTCTCGCTCTTGCGTGCCGCCGCGATCATGTCGAACAGGCGTTCGCGCAGATGGCTGTTGTTGTCGCGCTCGTCCTTCTTCAGATAGCCGGCAAACCACGCGCCGATCGAACCCATGGCGGAGAGCGCCATCAGGCTCCACCAGATGTAATCACTGTATTTGTCGAGGAAGGTCTTCTCCTCGCCATCGACGAAGGCGGCGGCACCCGGATGCACGGGGATCACCGCATCCTTGTCGGTATCAGGCGTCTCGATCTTCGCTGCCAGCGGGAATTCCGTCACCAGCTGCTGGCGCACGGCGAAGAGCTGGCGCGTGAACGCGGCGATGGTGGTTTCGGACACACCTTTGCGCGCCACGATGTGGTGCGAGAAGCTGATGGTCTTGACCTCGTCGTCGGGACGATCGGGCGAGCCGCCATAGGTGCCGGCGGGGATCTCCGACGCTTCATAGACCGGATGATTCTGCGCGATCGCGTCCGCCGAATCGATGGCGAGGAAGATCGGCGTGCCGCCGTCCCTGGCGGATGCCGCAATCGCATCCGACGTGATCTTGCTGTTGACGGGGCCGGCTGCGAGATAGGCGTCGGCCTTCTGGGCCTTGATGGCCTCGGCGGCTTCATTGGCCGGGAATTGTATGATCTCGACCTTGGCGGGATCGACGCCGTATTGCTGGAGGATCACCTTCAGCAGGTTGACGTTGGCCTGGGTGCGGCCGACCACGCCGACGCGATGGCCGGCGAGCTGCGCGATCTTGGTGATCTTGGCGCCCTTCTTCTTGCCCTTGCCCTGGACGGACCACAGCGCCACGACGTTCTTGCGCAGGGTCGCGACCGCCTGCGCGTTCTTCGGCACGTCGACGTCGCCGCGCACGATGGCAAGATCGACCTTGCCTTCAGCGATCGCCTCGGCGCTGGCAGCGGCGCCGTCGGTCTGGATCGGGCGCAGCCGGACATAGCTCTTGTTCTGCGAGAAGGCCTGCGTCAGCGCCTGCACGACCTTGATGTCATCGCTGTTGGCGGGACCGACCGCGATCTTCAGCGTCACCGGCCGCATCGCGAAATAATAGCCGCCGGCGAGCGCGCCGATGATCGCGAGCACCAGCGCCAGAGACACGAGCGCGGTCTTCCGCGCCGCGGATCGCGGCGAAGGCGGAGAGGGCGTTTCGGCCAGGTCCAATCCCCCGGTCATCGATCTCCCAAACAGGCGCTTGAGGCTCAGCTTCATCTTGGCCGGCGATTTACGCCCGCAATTGTAGCAAATTTCTTGTCCCGCGGGGTTACATCTGCGTCATGGTTAGCGGATGGGGCAAATCCCGTGTGAACCCGGGGCGTAAGCACGGTGTTAGGGTAAAGTTCCCCTGAAGCACGGAGGCGATCATGGCAGAACGGCTGGCGGTGGAAGCGCGCAAGCGGGCGCTGGGCGAAATACCGGGTTGGACCGAAGTTCAGGGCCGCGACGCGATCGGGAAAACCTTTGTCTTCAAGGATTTCAACGAGGCTTTCGGCTTCATGACCCGCGCGGCGCTGGTCGCCGAGAAGATGGATCATCACCCCGAATGGCGCAACGTCTACAAGACTGTGGAGGTGGTGCTGTCGACCCATGACGCCGGCGGTGTCACGGCGCTCGACATCGAGCTCGCCAGGGCGATGAACGCCATCGCCAAGCTGGCGGCCTAGCTGACATTTGGCTGACGTCTTGCAGCGACCGGCCGCATCCCCATCTTGTGATCGGCAGGGGATGCGGCGATCCGCCGCTTCTGCCTGAACGGGGAGTTTTGGAGCATGGCTGCCGAACACAGCGTCGGCTTCGAGCCGGCCGATCGGCTCGCGGAAGATCGTGAAGGCCTTCGCCGCCGCTTCTGGCGCAAGCTGAAGCGCGTCGTCGCGCATCTGCCGTTCGCCGAAGACCTGCTCGCGGCCTATTACTGTGCGTTCGACCGGCAGACGCCGCGCCATGTCCAGGCGTCGCTGCTGGGGGCGATCGCCTATTTCATCCTGCCTTTCGATTTCGTCCCCGACGTGATGCCGATCCTCGGCTTCACCGACGATGCCGCCGTGCTCGCCACCGCGATCCGCATGGTCGCCAGCCACATCACGACGGAGCACCGCGACGCCGCCCGCGCCGCGCTGAAGCGCGGCGTGGGTGAAAGCAATTCGGAAGCGGAAGCCGCATAGCCGCTATCGCCACGCATTCCGCTGTCATTCCCCGCGAAGGCGGGGAATCCAGTACGCCGCGGCTTCTCGGTTCAATCGCGAGCGTCACGGCGTACTGGATCGCCCGGTCAAGCCGGGCGACGACAGTTGAGTGTGTGGTGACGATATCGCGACTCTACGCGACTCCATCGCGATCACGGATGCAAGATCACCTTGCCCATCGCCTGACGTCCCGCGAGCACCTTCAGTGCGTCCGCGGTCTGTGCCAGCGGGAAGGTGCGATCGACATGCGATGAAATCTTGCCTTCCGCGGTCCACTTCACGAGCTTCTCGAGATTGGCGCGGTTCTTTTCCGGGTTGAGCCGGGTCCAGGCGCCCCAGAACACGCCGCGGATGTCGCAGCCCTTCAGCAGCGCGAGGTTCAGCGGCATCTTCGGAATGTCGCCGGCGGCAAAGCCGATTACCAGGAAGCGGCCTTCCCAGGCGATCGAGCGCAGCGCCTGCTCGGCATAGGCGCCGCCCACCGGATCGAAGATGATGTCGACGCCCTTTCCACCCGTGAGCTTGCGCAAGCCTTCCTTCAAATCCTCTTTGCCGTAGTTCAGCGTGAGCTCGGCGCCATGCGCTTTCGCAAATTCAAGCTTCTCGTCGGACGAGGCACAGGCGATCACCTTGAGGCCCATCAGCTTGCCGAGCTCGCAGGCAGCCAGGCCCGTGCCGCCGGCCGCACCGAGCACCGCGAGCGTCTCGCCGGGCTTGGGGCTGGCGCGATCTTCCAGCGCATGCAGCGCGGTGCCGTAGATGATGATGATGCCGGCCGCGCGGTCGTAGTCGAGATTGTCGGGGATCTTCACGATCGATGCCGCCGGCAGTGCGATCTTCTCGCGCGCGCCGTTATGGCCGCAGGAGGCGACCACGCGATCACCGACCTTGAGATCGGTCACGCCAGGGCCGATGCTCTCGATCACGCCGGCAACTTCCGCAGCGGGCGAGAACGGGAACGGCGGCTTGATCTGGTACTTGCCCTGAATCATCAGGATGTCGAAGAAGTTCAGCGCCGCCGCCTTGATCGCGATCACGGCTTCGCCCGGGCCTGCCACCGGATCCGGCACATCGGCGAGCACGAGATCGTCGGGCTGGCAATATTGCGAGCAGAGAATGGCTTTCATGGCGGCACCTAGAGCGTTTCGAGTGGAATTATAGTTGAGCCGTTTCTGCCGGATTTAGCGCGGCCCCACAATCCGGATTCTTTGTCTGGGGCAGTGCGAAGGCCTATCCTCGCGTCATTGCGAGCGTAGCGAAGCCATCCAGACTATTTCCGCAGGACGGACTCCGGATTGCTTCGCTGCGCTCGCAATGACGGAGCAAGACAAAACGGGAGGATTCAAACGATGTTTGAAACGGGTCTGCTCAGGGGCAAGCGCATCCTCGTCACCGGCGGCGGCTCGGGCCTCGGCGCCGCGATGGGGCGAGGTTTCCTCGCGCTCGGCGCCGAGCTCGTGATCTGCGGCCGCAAGCTCGACCGGCTCGAGGCAACAGCGAGCGAGATGCGCGCGCAGACCGGTGGCAAGGTCACCACCATCGCCTGCGACATCCGCGACGGTGCCGCCGTCGAGAGCATGATGGACGCGATCTGGCGCGAGGCGCCGCTCGACATTCTCGTCAACAACGCCGCCGCGACCTTCATTGCCCAGAGCGAGCATCTCTCCTTCCGCGCCGCCGACGCGATCCTGGCGCCGACGCTGCATGGCGCGATGTATTGCACGCTCGCCGCCGGCAAGCGCTGGATCGATGGCAAGCATGGCGGCGTCGTGCTCTCGATCCTCTCCACCTCGACCATCACCGGCCGCGCCTTCACCGTGCCGTCCGCGATGGCGAAGTCGGCGTTGCTGGCGATGACCAAGAGCCTCGCCGTGGAGTGGGGCCCGAAAGGCATCCGCACCGTCGCGATCGCGCCGGGTCCGTTCCCGACATCAGGCGCATCCGGACAGCTTCGCCCCGAGGGCCGCGACGACGGCTGGACCGCGCGCAATCCGCTTGGCCGCACCGGCCAGCACAGCGAGCTTGCCGATCTCGCCAGCTTCCTGGTTTCCGATCGTGCCGGTTACATCAACGGCGAGATGGTGGTGATCGACGGTGGCGCGCATTTGCGCAGTTCCGGCGCCGAGGATTTGCTCGGCTGGACCGATGCGCAATGGGCCGACCAGCGCGCCGCGCGATCCCGGGGCTAGCTGTTGCCAACCCGCTAACTGCCTTCCCAAATTGGACTTTCCCGGCTATCCCTGCCGCGGGGACAATGCGCGGCCGGGCCATCTTCCAGTCACAATATTGAGGGAACCACTCCAGCATGTGGCGGGTGCTATTTTTGGCTTTGATGATTGGCGGGGCGGCGTGGGGAATCACTGATTCCGCACGGGCACAGACGGCGCAACCGGCGCCGAAAGCCGCGCCGAAAGCGGCGGCGCCCGCCGCCAATACGGCTGCAAAGACGGCCGCGAAACCCGAGAGCAAGCCGGTGGCCCCGCCCGCAGCGGTTGCGGGCGGCGCGGAGCCGACCTTGATCGGCCAGTTCGGCACCTGGGGCGCCTATTCGGCCACGCCCAACGGCAAGAAGGTCTGCTTTGCGCTGGCAAAGCCCTCGTCGTCGAAGACCAATCCGCCGAACCGGCCGCGCGATCCCGCCTATGCCTTCGTCTCGACCCGGCCCGCCGAGAAGGTGAACAACGAAGTCTCGGTCATGATCGGCTATGCGCTGAAGCCGGGATCGGAATCCTCGGTCGAGGTCGGCGGTGCTGCTTTTGCGATGTACACGCAGGGCGACGGGCTCTGGATCAAGAACGCGGCCGAGGAGGAGCGGATGGTCGAAGCCATGCGCAAATCCGCCGATCTCGTGGTCAAGGGCGTCTCGGCCAAGGGCACGGAGACGACCGATACGTTCTCGCTGAAGGGGCTCGCCCAGGCGCTGGACCGGATTTCGCAGGATTGCCGGCGGTAAGGCTAAGTAATAGCCACGGTCGCAATCGGCAGTTTCCATTGCTATATAGGGGCGGTTCCACAATTTTGGTCGTCATGGCCGGGCTAAAGCGCGAAGCGCGTCTTCGCACCAGATCCCGGCCATCCACGTGCTAACCGCAGGCGGAAAAGAACGTGGATGCCCGGGACAAGCCCGGGCATGACGAGACAGCAGCAACCTCAGGCAACCGATGCAACCGACGACCGAGCCGCACAACGCAATCCTGGTGGAGAAGACTCCGCTCGAAACCTATGTGCCGCCGGCCAAGCCGTCGCTGATCGGTCTGTCGCGCAGCGAGCTTGCCGATCGGCTCGGGGACATCGGCGTTGCGCCCGCCCAGCGCAAGATGCGCGTGCAGCAGCTGTGGCACTGGATGTATTTCCGCGGCGCCCAGAGCTTCGACGACATGACCTCGGTCTCGAAGGGCATTCGCGCCGAGCTCGCGCAGCATTTCACGGTCGACCGGCCCGAAGTCGTGGCCGAGCAGATCTCCAACGACGGCACCCGCAAATGGCTGCTGCGGCTGCCGAGCGGCGATAATGTTCAGAAGGCGCATGAAGTCGAGTGCGTCTACATCCCCGAGACCGACCGCGGCACGCTCTGCGTTTCCTCGCAGGTCGGCTGCACGCTGAATTGCTCCTTCTGTCACACCGGCACGCAGCGCCTGGTGCGCAACCTCACCGCCGGCGAGATCGTCGGTCAGATCATGGTCGCGCGTGACCGCCTCAACGACTGGGCCGATCGCGAGGACGGCACGCGCCGCGTCACCAACATCGTGATGATGGGCATGGGCGAGCCGCTCTACAATTTCGACGCGGTCCGCGATGCGCTGCTGATCGTCGGCGACAATGAAGGCATCGGCATCTCCCGCCGCCGCATCACGCTGTCGACCTCGGGCGTGGTGCCGAACATCGTGCGCGCCGGCGAGGAGATCGGCGTCATGCTCGCGATCTCGCTGCATGCGGTGCGCGACGAGCTGCGCAACGAGCTGGTGCCGCTCAACCGCAAATACCCGATCAAGGAGCTGCTGCAGGCTTGCCGCGACTATCCCGGCGCCTCGAACGCGCGCCGCATCACCTTCGAATATGTGATGCTCAAGGGCGTCAACGATTCGCTCGACGATGCGAAACTCCTGGTGAAGCTGCTCAAGGGCATTCACGCCAAGATCAACCTGATCCCGTTCAATCCCTGGCCCGGCACCGCCTATGAATGCTCGGACTGGGACCAGATCGAGAAGTTCTCCGAATACATCTTCAACGCCGGCTATTCCTCGCCGGTGCGCACCCCGCGCGGCCGCGACATCCTCGCCGCCTGCGGCCAGCTCAAGTCGGAAACCGAAAAGCTCTCGGCCCGCGAACGCCAGACGCTGCGCGCCATGGCGATGACGGATTGATAATGGCGACTCCCTCAACGCTCGTGGTGGCCGGGTCTGACCCGGGCATGACGGCTGAGAGCGCGACGACGTCGTTGATCCGCAACCTGCTTATCTCATGTCCCTGATCGGTCGCCTCGTCGTCATCTTCATCGGCTTCCTCGCCGCCTGCTTCGTCGGCGGCATGATCGTGGTCGTCGCCCTGCTGTTTCCGGAATTCGCCGATCTCGGCGCCGGCCCCGTCGACCAGGGCACGATCGACATCCTGCTCGGATTCGGCTTCATCTTCGTCTCGGGCTTTGCGCTGGTGCCGGCGGCTGTGATCGTCGCGATCACCGAGGCGCTGTATATCCGTAGCGCACTGGCTTATGCGCTCGGCGGCGGTCTCGTCGGGCTCGCCTGCTATCTGGGCCTCGTTCCCTTCCACTCCGACACGTTCCAGTTCGAAGGCATCGTGCGGCGTCACCTGGAAATCATGACCGGCGCAGGCATCGTCGCCGGATTCGTCTACTGGCTGATCGCCGGCCGCAACGCCGGCGCCTGGCGCAACCCGCCGCCCCCGCGCCAGCCGCCTCCGCCGCTGCCATCGCAGTCAAGGCCGGATGCGCGGTGAGTTTCTTACCCTCCCCTGGAGGGGGAGGGTCGATCGCGCGCAGCCCGAGCGGGGCGGGGTGACAGCCTATCCGCGATGGCGGTGTGCGTGGCTTCACCCCACCTCGGTTCGTATTTCGCTTCGCTGCATACGACCCGATCCTCCCCCTCCAGGGGAGGATGGGCACTTTGCCTGGGGTTTTCATCCCCTCCCCACTCCGCTAAACCGCGCGCCATGAACCGGACTGGACTCTTCATCGCCCTGGCGCTGTGGCTCGTGATCGGCGTCGTTTTCGGCCTCTACCCCGAGCTTGATCTCAAGCTCGCCGCGCTGTTCTTCGATTCTGAGACCAAGACGTTTCCGCTCAAGCTGAACGACTGGGCGGCCTTCGCGCGCGACGCCGCGATGTGGGTCGCCTGGGCCTTCGTGCTGCCGCCGCTGGTCGCGCTCGTGGTCAAGATGATCCGGCCCGACCGGCCGCTGATGGTGTCGGGGCGCGCGATCGTGTTCCTGCTGGTCACGATCATCCTGTCGGCCGGCATTCTCACCAATCTCACCTTCAAGACCTATTGGGGCCGGCCGCGTCCGGTGGTGGTGACGCAGTTCGCCGGCGACCAGCAGTTCGTGCCGTGGTGGGATCCGCGCGGCGACTGCGCGCGCAACTGCTCGTTCTTCTCGGGCGAGGGCGCGACTGCCTTCTGGACGCTGGCGCCGGCCGCCCTGGCGCCGCCGGCGTGGCGGCCGTTCGCCTATGCCGGCGCGGTCATCTTCGGCCTCGTGACGTCAGGGCTGCGCATGGCCTTCGGCGGGCACTTCTTCACCGACGTCTCGATCGCCGGCCTCGTCACTTTCGTCGTGATCTGGTTCGCCTACGCCATGATTTACCGCTGGCCGCGGACGCGGTTCTCGGACGCCGCCGTCGATGCCGCCCTGACCCGGCTGAACATGCCGGCCTTCCGGCTCCGCCAGCGCCTGTTCGGCCGCAAGACCGGTCCCGAGCCGTCGATTTGAGCCATTAAATGCGTGCCGAGCCCTGCGAAATTTGATATTCGCGCGGTCAACCCGCCACCTTCGTCAGCCCCTTGAGACCCGATTGGAAGCCCCATGACCACGATCCTGAAAAGCCTGCCCAAGGGTGAGAAAGTCGGCATCGCGTTTTCGGGCGGCCTCGACACGTCAGCGGCGCTGCTCTGGATGAAGCAGAAGGGTGCGCGCTGCTACGCCTATACCGCCAATCTCGGCCAGCCCGACGAAGCCGACTACAACGAGATCCCGCGCAAGGCGATGGAGTTCGGTGCCGAGAAAGCCCGCCTCGTCGATTGCCGGATGCAGCTCGTCCACGAAGGTATCGCCGCGATCCAGTCCGGCGCCTTCCATATCTCGACCGGCGGCATCACCTATTTCAACACCACGCCGCTGGGGCGCGCCGTCACCGGCACGATGCTGGTCGCGGCGATGAAGGAAGACGGCGTCAACATCTGGGGCGACGGCTCGACCTTCAAGGGCAACGACATCGAGCGCTTCTACCGCTACGGCCTGCTCACCAATCCGGGCCTGAAGATCTACAAGCCCTGGCTCGACCAGCAGTTCATCGACGAGCTCGGCGGCCGCGCCGAGATGTCGGCGTTCATGACCGCCCAGGGTTTTGCCTACAAGATGAGCGCCGAGAAGGCGTATTCGACCGACAGCAATCTGCTCGGCGCCACGCATGAAGCCAAGGATCTCGAAAGCCTCGACAGCGGCATCAAGATCGTCAACCCGATCATGGGCGTGCCGTTCTGGCGCGACGACTGCAACGTCAAGGCCGAGAAGGTCGTCGTGCGTTTCGAGGAGGGCCAGCCGGTCGCGCTGAACGGCCAGACCTTCACCGATCCCGTCGCGCTGTTCCTCGAAGCCAACGTGATTGGTGGCCGCCACGGCCTCGGCATGAGTGACCAGATCGAGAACCGCATCATCGAGGCCAAGAGCCGCGGCATCTATGAGGCGCCCGGCATGGCGTTGCTGCACATCGCCTATGAACGCCTCGTCACCGGCATTCACAACGAGGACACCATCGAGCAGTATCGCATCAGCGGCATGCGCTTGGGGCGCCTGCTCTATCAGGGCCGCTGGTTCGATTCGCAGGCCTTGATGCTGCGCGAGACCGCGCAACGCTGGGTCGCGCGCGCCGTCACCGGCGAGGTGACGCTCGAGCTGCGCCGCGGCAACGATTACTCGATCCTCAACACCGAGAGCCCGAACCTCACCTACGCGCCTGAAAGACTCAGCATGGAGAAGGTCGAGGACGCCGCCTTCACGCCGGCCGATCGCATCGGCCAGCTCACTATGCGCAATCTCGACATCGCCGACACCAGGACGAAGCTCGGTCTCTATTCGAAGACCGGTTTGCTGTCGGGCAGCGAAGGCTCGCAGATCTTCAAGCTCGAGAACGACAAGGGCTGAATTCGGGTGGGTTAGCGAAGCGTAACCCACCGCTTCTGCCGCCGCGGAAATTAAAGAGGTGGGTTACGCCTTCGGCTAACCCCACCCTACAAGAGAAACAAAAATGGCCGGGATTGCTCCCGGCCATTTTGCCTTTGTGCTTCGCCTCAGCGCGGCGGCGCGGTGCCGGGCGGGGGCGGCGGCAGCGAGGCCTGGCCGCCGTTGAGCAGCGGCGTGATGTTGCGGACGGTGACGCGCCGGTTGATCGCGCTCGGCCCCTGCGTCTGCTCCTTCAGGTACTGCTCGCCATAACCCTGCGAGGTCAGATTCTCCGCAGGCACACCGAACTGCTGGGTCAGCAGTTCGGCTGCAGACTGCGCACGGCGGTCCGACAGCGACAGATTGTCGACCTCGTTGCCGACGGCGTCGGTGTGTCCCTCGATCAGGAACACCACGCGCGGGTTGGCCTGGATCGCACGGTTGAGGCCGTCGGCGATCGCTTGCAGCTTCGCCGCCTGGTCCGGCGGGATCGTCCACGAACCCGTCTCGAAGGTGATCGTGTTGACGTCGATGCTCGGCATCTGCATGCGAACATTCGGGCTGTAGCGGATCTCGTCGAGCGTGTAACGCCGATCGATCCGCTGCACCGGCGGTGCCTCCATGGTCTGGTAGATCACGTCCGGCGAGGCTTCCTGGGCGTCGACGATGTAGCGATCATAGGGAATGTTCACGACCGGCGGCGGCGCGTCGACATAGAAGCCGCCGACCGACTGCGGGTCGCGGTAGCTGTTGTCGATGATGATGATCTCGCGGCCGCGGGGATCCCTGCGGATTCGCCGCAGCAAGCGACCGTCCGGACCGACCGTCGTGATGATCTCGCTGCCGTCGGGACGGATCACGACGGTGCGGGTCTCGCCGCCGACGGTGTCGGTGCGGATGTCGCGGGCGCCATAGCGGAAGCGATAGAGATCGTTGCCGCGGACGTAAGCCTGCCCACCCGGATCGCGGATGATGATGCGATCCGGCTCGGTGTAGACCGTGCGGCCGCCTTCGACGCTCTCGCGTCGCTGGTTGTGCAGGTCGGCGATGGTCGCGCCGATCACGGCGCCGCCGACGACGGCCGCGCCGATCGCGAGCGGCGTCAGGTCACGCTGCTGCGGCCGCGGTGGCGGCGGCAGCGGCGTGGTCGTCGTCGGTGCGGCGCGGAAGGCGGGGGCAACCGTCGGCGGCGCGTATTGCGCCCTGCCGGGCGGCGGCGCTGCGGCGGCCGAGCCCGAGACGGTGCTCGGTGCCGCGACGCCGGCGGGAGGCGCCGGCGGCCGGGGCGGAGCACCCGCCTGCGGCTGAGTCGGCGGGGCTCCGGCCGCGGGCGCGCCCGCAGGAGGCGTTCCACCCTGACGTCCGGGCGGAGGCGTCACAGCGCCGCCGGGCGCCGGTGTCGCCGTTGGCAGCGGCGTTGCGCCAGGGGCAGGCGTGGTGGGCGGAGCGGTCGTCGCACCCGGAGCGGTCGCTGGTGCTCCGGCAGCGGGAGGCGCGCCGGGACGTCCGCCGGGCGCCGGTGCACCGGGGCGGCCAGTTGGCGGTGCGCCAGGCGTGCTGCCAGGAGCCGGCGTCGCGGTCGGCGCTGGTGTTGCTGCCGGTGCAGGTGTGGCGGCCGGCGCGGGCGTGCCGGGGCGGACCGTCGGCGCGGCGGGCGGAGGAGCCACAGGCGTCGCCGTGGGCGCAGGGGCGGGCCGCGCCGAGGGAGCCGCTGCAGGGGGCGGCGGCGGCGTCGGAATCGGGCGAGCAGCGGGCGGCGGCGTGGGCGCCTGACGTGCCGCAGGCGGTGCGGGAGGCGGCGGTGTCGGGGCGTGCTGCGGGGCCGCGGCCGGAGGC
>NZ_JBXAQU010000018.1:0-183363 GCF_058807535.1 Bradyrhizobium sp. GW821-FHT12B03 | reverse complement strand
TTCTGAATCCCTACAGATACTTGATTTTCACACCTAAGCCGCCGCGACCAACTGACTCAGTAGTACTAACCCACCCTACGGCACTGCCCGAAACAGCAAACACGCATCGCCATACGAATAGAACCGATAGCCAGTTGCAATCGCGTGCGCATAGGCCTGCTGCATCGTCTCCAGCCCCGAGAATGCCGACACCAGCATGAACAGCGTCGACTTCGGCAGGTGGAAATTCGTCATCAGGATATCGACGGCGCGGAAGCGATAGCCGGGCGTGATGAAGATCGAGGTCTCGGCCGCGAACGGCTGGATGACGCCGTCCTCGCTCGCTGCGCTTTCGAGCAATCGCAGTGAGGTCGTGCCCACCGCGATGATGCGGCCGCCGTTCTGCCGCGCGGTGTTGAGCCGCTCCGCCGTCTCGGCCGAGATCGTGCCCCACTCGGCATGCATCTTGTGGCCTGCGGTGTCGTCCACCTTCACCGGCAGGAAGGTCCCGGCACCGACATGCAGCGTGACGCTGACGATGCCGACGCCGCGCGCGCGCAGCGCCTGCTCGAGCGCGGGGGTGAAATGCAGGCCCGCGGTGGGCGCTGCAACGGCGCCCTCATTGGCCGCGAACATGGTCTGGTAGTCGGCGAGGTCCTGATCGTCGGGCGTGCGCTTGGAGGCGATGTAGGGCGGCAGCGGCGGGCTGCCGAGGTCGGCGATGGCCTGGTCGAGCGCCGGGCCATGGAACGAGAATGACAACGTCACCTCGCCCTCGGCCCCCTTCGCCTCGACCTCGGCATCGAGATGGCCGAGCAGGCAGACCTTGCCCTCATTGCCGAAGCGGATGCGGTCGCCGGCTGTGAGCTTCTTGGCCGGCTTCACCAGCGCCTGCCAGCGCGAGCCGTCGAGCCGCTTGATCAGGGTTGCCTCGATCTTCGGCTCGGTCTCCCGGCCGATGCGGCGGCCCTTGAGTTGCGCCGCAATCACCTTGGTGTCGTTGACGACGAGCTGGTCGCCGTTCTTCAGCCATTGCGGCAGGTCGGAGACGATCTGGTCGCGCAGCGCACCGCCCTCCACGACCAGCATCTTCGCGGAGTCGCGCGGGCTCGCCGGGCGCAAGGCGATGCGCTCGGCGGGCAGGTCGAAATCGAAGAGGTCGGTGCGCACGTTCGATACCTTGTCATGCCCCGCCTTCGCGGGGCATGACGGCAGTTGTCACTCCGCGTCCGCGGCCATCCGCGCCTTGACGATCTTGTCCGGGTTCTGCACCGGCTCGCCGCGCTTGATCTTGTCGACGTTCTCCATGCCCTCGGTGACCTTGCCCCACACCGTGTACTGGTTGTCGAGGAAGCGGGCGTCGTCGAAGCAGATGAAGAACTGGCTGTCGCCGGAATCCGGGCTCGCGGCGCGTGCCATCGAGGTGGTTCCGCGCACGTGCGGCTCCTTGTTGAACTCGGCCTTCAGCTTCTTGCCGGAGCCGCCGGTACCGGTGCCATGCGGGCAGCCGGTCTGCGCCATGAAGCCCTCGATCACGCGGTGGAACACGATGCCGTCGTAGAAGCCCTCACGGACCAGCTCCTTGATGCGCGCGACGTGGCCGGGTGCCAGATCCGGACGCATCTCGATGGTGACGGGGCCCTGCGTGGTCTCGAGGATCAATGTGTTTTCGGTGACGCTCATGCTCGTCTCTCTTGCGTTGGAGGTGAAGTCTTGTCAGGTGACGTTTTGCGGTTACGAAACTGGATCGCGAATGGACGTCCCGCGGCGGCGCCGGCCATTGCATCGGTAAATGGCATCGGCGTGCAGCGTTGCAACGCCTCCATCACCGCGATCCGGTATTGCAGCCGGTCATTGTCAGAGGCCTCCGCGGATTCATAGCTGATCCGCGGATGGCCCAGAATGTCGCCGGACCGGTTAAAGCTCACGACGACGGTGATGTCGAGTGGGCGAGCCTTGCTGGCCGGCGGCGGCTTCCAGCAGGTGCGCAGATGCCGGAAGACGTCCTGGATGGTGTTGACCTGCGCATCTTCTGCGACCGCGCCGGAGACGCCGAAAAGCAACGCAGCGGCAACCAGCAGAAGCTTGCCGCCGCAGCGTGCCATCGCGCTCTCCCATTATTTGATGTCGGAGGCGACCTGCACCTTCACCATCTTGTCGGGATCGGTGACGGTGCCGCCCGGCGAGCCGGGAGGCGCCTTCTTCAGCTTGTCGACGACGTCCATGCCCTGCACGACCTCACCGATCACGGTGTACTGGCCATCGAGGCTGCCGCCGTCGGCGAACATGATGAAGAACTGCGAGTTGGCGGTGTCGACGCTGTCGCCGCGCCGGGCCATGCCGACGATGCCGCGCGCGAAATGCACCTTGGAGAATTCCTGCTTCAGGTTCGGATATTTCGAGCCACCGGTGCCGTTGAATTTCTCGCCGTCGCCGGTCTGCGCCATGAAGCCGTCCATGACCCGGTGGAACGGCACGTTGTTGTAATAGCCCTCGCGCGCAAGCGTCTTGAGCCGCTCGGCGTGCTGCGGCGCCAGATCGGTGCGCAGCTTGATGACGATGCGGCCCTTGGTGGTGTCGATGACGAGCGCGTTGGCCTTGTCGAGGTTCGCCGGCAGCTGCTGCGCCACCGCCGGGACCGCGCTGACGAGCGCGGCAAAGATCGTGGCAAGAATTGCGAGACGACGGATCATGAAAACTCCGGATCAGGTGAGATGAAGAGTGTGCGCCGTTATCCGGCGAATTTGGCCTTGAGCAGGCTGGCTACGAGCGGCGGCACGAACGTCGAAACATCCCCACCCATGCCTGCGATCTGGCGCACCAGTGTGGCGGTGATCGGGCGGACCATGGGAGAGGCCGGCAGAAACACCGTATGCACCTCCGGCGCCATGGCCTCGTTCATGCCGGCAAGCCGCATCTCGTAGTCGAGATCGGTGCCGTCGCGCAGGCCGCGAATCATGATGATCGCGCCATGCTTGCGCGCGGCCGTCACCGACAGATCGTCGAACGTCACGGCTTCGAGCACGCAGCCGGCCTGGGCCGCCACCGGCCCGCAAACGTCCAGGAGCATCTTCAGGCGCTCCTCGGTCGAGAACAGCGGCTTCTTGCCGGGATGGACGCCGACCGCGACCACCAGCCGGTCGCACAGGGGAACGGCATGCCGGACCACGTCCAGATGGCCGTTGGTGATGGGGTCGAAGGAACCTGGGTAGAAGGCGATGCGCGGCATGGCTCCCTCCTACCCCGCCCGGCCCGGCCCGGCAAGCCGGCCGGGTTCCCTGTCCGTTTCCCGGAAATTGTCCTGCCGGCCGTGTCGGCGCCGACCGGATTGTTTCGTCCTGGGGCCGACCACGAAACAAAACGGGCCACGAACGAAACCATTTCCCGCGTCCGCGAAGACGTCCGGAAACTGGCCATGGTTACTAATCCAGCCAACGAATGACGGGCCGCACACTGGGCGTAGCGGCCGCATCACAGGGGACTGTCAATGATCAAGGCTCTTTCAGCGATCGCTATCTCTGCGTGTGTTGCCGCCGCCCTCACCCTCCTGCCCGGCTTTGCCCCGACCGTCGAGGCCAGCGTGCCGCAGCCGCTGGCCAAGAGCGACCGGCTCGATATCCGCAGCATCGGCCGCGACTGCTCGCAGCAGGCCTGGCCGAATTTCGAGGCGTCCTGCCTCCGCCGTGCCGGCACCAAGGCCGACGTCCGCGTTGCGCGCCTCGTGACCGCCGACCGCACGCCGTAGTCGGGTCTGTCAGTTTCGCGTCAGGTAAGCCTCGATAACCCCGAAGACAAAATCCATGGATATTTGCGACGTCCCGTCGCAGACTGCGTGATGCTCGCGTCCGTCGGAATGGCCCGGCGGGCGCGATCCCATCGGGGGTCGCCGTTGTCCAGTACGCCCGCAGTCGCTTCCGGCCATCACCCTGCCCCGCTGCCGATTGCCATGACCATGGGCGCTCTCGGGGTGGTCTATGGCGATATCGGCACCAGCCCCCTCTACGCCCTGAAGGAAGCCGCCAAGGCGGCCGCCCACGGCGCGACCGCGACTCCCGACGCTGTCCTGGGGGTTGCCTCGCTGATCCTCTGGGCGTTGCTGCTGATCATTTCGCTGAAATACGCGCTGCTGATCCTGCGCGCGGACAATCGCGGTGAAGGCGGCATCGTCGCCCTGCTGGCCTTGCTCCATGCGCGCAACGCCCAACCCGGCACCTGGCGCGCGCATCTCCTGGTCGTTGGCCTCGTCGGCGCCGCCCTGCTCTATGGCGACGGCGCCATCACGCCGGCGATCTCGGTGCTCTCGGCCATCGAAGGTCTGAAGGTCGATGCGCCCTCGCTCGCGCCCGCCGTGGTGCCCGTGACCGTCGTCATCCTGATCGGCCTGTTCATGATGCAGAAGCAGGGCACCGGCTTCATCGGCCGCATCTTCGGGCCGGTGATGATGGCCTGGTTCGTCGTGCTCGCCGCGCTCGGCATCCACGGTATCGTCAAGGCCCCCGCAGTGCTGGCGGCGCTCAGCCCGCTCTATGCCTTCGACTTCCTGATCCACCAGGATTTTCACGTGTCCTTCGCAATCCTCGGCGCGGCCTTCCTGGCGGTAACAGGCGGCGAGGCGATGTATGCCGACATGGGTCATTTCGGCCGCCTGCCGATCCGCCTCGCCTGGTTCGTGATCTGCCTGCCCGCACTGGTGCTGAACTATTTTGGCCAGGCCGCGCTGCTGATCACCGATCCCTCGATGATCGAGAATCCGTTCTTCCAGCTCTGCCCCGACGCCCTGCACTACCCGCTTGTGGCGTTCTCGGCGGTGGCGACCGTGATCGCCTCGCAGGCGATCATCTCCGGCGTGTTCTCGCTGACCCAGCAGTCGATCCAGCTCGGTTTTTTGCCGCGCATGCAGATCCGCCACACCCAGAGCGACGCGATGGGCCAGATCTACGTGCCGCTGGTGAACTGGCTGCTCGCCGCCGCCACGCTCGGCGCCGTCCTGAGCTTCGGCACCTCCGACGCGCTGGCCGGCGCCTATGGCATCGCGGTGTCGCTGCTGATGGCGATCACCACGCTGCTGGCCGCCCTGGTTGCAATCCAGTGGGGCTATTCGCCCTGGCTGGTGGTGGCCGTGAACGGCTTCTTCTTCGTGATCGACGTGATCTTCTTCTCGGCCAACTCGGTCAAGCTGTTCGAGGGCGGCTGGTTTCCGCTGCTGCTCGCGGCCCTCGTCGCCTTCCTGATGCTGACCTGGCGCGCCGGCGTGAAGCTGGTCGAGGCGGCCCGCGCACGGCTGCGCCAGCCCGAGGAGGACCTGATCGAGACCGCCGTGAACAAGTGCACCGCCCGCCTCCCCGGCACGGCCGTGTTCCTGGCGTCCGCGCCGCGCGGCGTGCCGCTCGCGCTGACCCAGTTCGTCAAGCACAACCACGTGCTGCACGAGCGCGTGCTGCTCGCCACCGTGCTGATCGAGGAATCCCCGCACATCACGGACGAGGACCGCGCCGAGGTGATCGACATCATTCCGGGCATTACCCGCGTGATCCTGCATTACGGCTTCATGCAGAACCCGACGATCTATGACGGGCTGACGCTGACCTGCCGGCAGGGCAAGCTGCCCGGCATCGACCTCTCCGACATCACCTATTACGTCGGCCGCGAAACCATCATCCCGCGCGAGGACGTCCCGGGCATGTGGGTCTGGCGCGAAACCGTGTTTGCCTTCCTGCAACGCAACGCCGAGCGCTCGGCCGCGTTCTTCGGCGTGCCGACCAAGCAGGTGGTGGAGTTCGGCACGGAGCTGGAGATTTAGTGCGACTCCGCGCGCTGGCTGGAAGCAAGTGTCGATGTCGAGCGATCCGCCGTTACAGCTAAAACCCCAGCCAGCGATTCCGGTCGATCGGGCGCAAGCGATCGTCCGGCGGATCGATCCCCATGCACGGGTCGCGGGAATCACCGAGCTGCATGGCGGGGAGATCAGTACCGTCCTCGAGATTGCGCTTTGGGATGCCCCCGCCTGCATCCTCAAGATCTATCCTGAATCGCTACAGTGGAAGATGGCCAAGGAGGTCTACGTGCTGGGGCTCCTGCGGGACGTCGACGCGGTCGTCCCCCAAATCCTGCTCGCCGACGACACGCGGTCGGTGATCGACCTGAACTATCTGCTGATGACCAGGCTTGACGGCACGGTGCTCGGCCGGCGCGAGGCGGCGCTGTCGGAGGCCGAGCTGTTCGCGATCTATGCAGAGATGGGCGCAGCGCTGCGCCGGATCAACGACGTCACCCTCGACAACTTTGGCTATATCGGCCCCAACGGAGTGTGGACGCCGCATCCGAGCAACCACGCCTACATGTCTGCGCAGCACGACCGGAAGTTGACGGAGTTTTGTACCCGCGGTGGCGACGCCGCGCTGGCCGCGCGGCTCCGGGACAGCGTCACGGCGCGGCAGCATCTGTTCGAGGCGGCCACAATGCCTCGCCTCTGCCACTACGATTTCCATGCCGGAAACGTGCTGGTCACGTCTCAGGGCGAACCGCACCTGACGGGCATCGTCGACTTCGAGAATGCGACCGCAGGCGATCCACTGATGGATATCGCCAAGGCGCTGTACTACTTCACGGCGAAGGACGCGCCCAAGCGTAACGGATTACTTGCCGGCTACGGCAAGATCGAGCGCCCTGACTGGCAGGAGACGCTCGCTGTCTACCGTCAGTATTGCACGCTGGAGCTGTGGTGCTGGATGGCGCAGATCGGCAAGCGTGATGCGCTCGCCGATCTCACGAGAGAGCTGGCGAACGCCGCATAGAACGGGGCGTCACGCCCCGTTTCCGTTCTCACCATTCCCGCTCTCGGCCTCTTCCGTGATGTGCTCGACCGACACCACATGCTCGTCCTCGGCGGTGTCGAACACGATCACGCCCTGGGTCGAGCGGCCCGCAATGCGGATGCCTTCGACCGGGCAGCGGATCAGCTGGCCCTTGTCGGTGACCAGCATGATCTGGTCGGCATCCTCCACGGGGAAGGACGCGACCAGATTGCCGTTGCGGTTGTTGACGCTCATGGCGACGATGCCTTTGCCGCCGCGCCCCGTGGTGCGGTACTCGTAGGACGAGGTCCGCTTGCCATAGCCGTTGACGGAGACGGTGAGCACGACCTGCTCGGCCGCCGACATCGCGACATAGCGCTCCTGTGGGAGCTGGAAGCTCCCCGAGGTCTCCTCGGCCTCGGCGTCCACCGCCGGCTCCTCGGTCGTGGCTTCGCCGGCTATCGCGCGGCGCATCTTCAGATACGCCGAACGTTCGTCCGAGGACGTCTCGACATGGCGCAGGATCGCCAGCGAAATCACCTTGTCGCCCTCGCCAAGCGCAATGCCGCGCACGCCCATCGAGGTGCGCCCGGTGAACACGCGCACATCGGTGACGGGGAAGCGGATGCACTGGCCGCCGGCACCGGTCAGCAGCACATCGTCGTGCTCGGTGCAGATCTGCACGTCGACGATCGCCTCGTTCTCGTCGAGCTTCATCGCGATGATGCCGGAGCGGCGGACATCGACGAAGTCGGACAGCTTGTTGCGACGGACGTTGCCGCCTGTCGTGGCGAACATCACGTCGAGGTTGCCCCAGGTAGATTCATCCTCGGGCAGCGGCATGATGGTGGTGATGCGCTCGCCCTGCTCCAGCGGCAGGATGTTGATCAGCGCCTTGCCACGCGCGTTCGGCGCCGCCATCGGCAGCCGCCAGACCTTTTCCTTGTAGACCTGGCCGCGCGAGGAGAAGAACAGCACCGGAGTGTGAGTCGATGCGACAAAGAGCCGGCTGACGAAATCCTCGTCGCGGGTCTGCATGCCGGCGCGGCCCTTGCCGCCGCGGCGCTGCGCCCGATAGGCCGACAGCGGCACGCGTTTGACGTAGCCGGCATGCGACACGGTGACGACCATGTCCTCGCGCTGGATCAGATCCTCGTCCTCGACCTCGCCTTCCTGCTCCATGATCACGGTGCGGCGCGGGGTGGCGAACTCCGCCTTCACCTCGGCAAGCTCGGTCTTGATGATGCCAAGCACGCGCTCGCGCGAGCGCAGGATGTCGAGGTAATCGGCGATCTCACTGGCGAGCTTGTCGAGCTCGTCGCGGATTTCGTCGCGGCCAAGTGCGGTCAGGCGTTGCAGACGCAGGTCGAGAATGGCCTTGGCCTGCTCCATCGACAGCCGGATGGTGCCGTCCGCGCTGATGCGGTGGCGCGGATCGTCGATCAGCGTCAGCATATCCTCGACGTCCCGCGCAGCCCAGTCGCGCGACATCAGGGTGTCGCGCGCCGTGGTCGGATCGGGTGAGGTGCGGATGACGCGGATCATCTCGTCGATATTGGCCACCGCGATCGCCAGACCCACCAGGATATGGGCGCGATCGCGCGCCTTGGCCAGCAGGTACTTGGTGCGCCGCGTGACAACTCGCTCACGGAAGTCGACGAAGATCGCCAGCAGGTCCTTCAGATGCATGATCCGCGGACGGCCGCTGTCGAGCGCAACCATGTTGACGCCGAAGCTGGTCTGGAGCGGCGTGAATCTGTAGAGCTGGTTCAGCACCACGTCGGGCACCGCGTCGCGCTTCAGTTCGACGACGACGCGGAAGCCGTCGCGGTCGGATTCGTCGCGCAGATCGGCGATGCCTTCGATCTTCTTTTCCTTGACCAATTCGGCGATGCGCTCGACCATCGTCGCCTTGTTCACCTGGTACGGGATCTCGGTGATGATGAGCGCTTCGCGCTCCTTGCGGATGGTGTCGATCGTGACCTTGCCGCGCATCACGACCGAGCCACGGCCGAGGTGATAGCCGGCGCGGATGCCCGCCCGTCCGAGAATGACGCCACCGGTCGGAAAATCCGGTCCCGGCACGATGTTCATGAGCTCGTCGATGGTGAGCGCGGGATTGTCGATCAGGGCCACGCAGGCGTCGATGACCTCGCCGAGATTATGCGGCGGGATGTTGGTCGCCATGCCGACCGCGATGCCGCCCGCGCCGTTGACCAGAAGGTTCGGGAACTTGGCCGGCAAGACCGACGGCTCGGTCTCGTTGTTGTCGTAGTTCGGCTGGAAGTCGACGGTGTCCTTGTCGATGTCGGCCAGCAGCGCCTGCGCCGACCGCGTGAGGCGCGCTTCGGTGTAACGATAGGCGGCAGGCGGATCGCCGTCGACCGAGCCGAAATTGCCCTGGCCGTCGATCAGCGGCACCCGCATCGAGAAGTCCTGCGCCATGCGGACCATGGCGTCGTAGATCGACTGGTCGCCGTGCGGGTGATACTTACCGATGACGTCGCCGACCACGCGGGCGGACTTGACGTACTTCTTGTCGGGCGTGTGGCCCTGCTCGTGCATCGAGTAGAGGATACGGCGGTGCACCGGCTTCAGGCCGTCGCGGGCATCGGGCAACGCACGCGCCACGATCACGCTCATGGCGTAATCGAGATAGGACTTCTTCATCTCGTCGAGAATGGAGACGGGGCGAATGTCCGAGGGGTGCGCCGGCTGGTCGCCGGGCTTGTTGTCGTCGTCAGCCAAGGGGGAATCCGGTGAGTTTTTGTCTGGGAATCATATAGCGCATCGAGCCCCTCATAACCACCCTTGCGGGGGTCAAGGGAAGCGCTTTTTCCGACTGTTTTTCCAGAGACTTACGCCCTTCCCGGCACCATCCGGGGCAAGGCCCGAACGAGCCGGGTGGAACCGCCCCTTACGTCCCGAAAATCACGTGGTGCATGATGCGCCCGGGCACCAGCGTGAACAGGCCCGCCACCAGCAGCGCGCCGGCGAAGATGAAGATCATCATCCGCCGGTGGTCGGCCACCCGATGGGTGTGTGCCCGCCAAACCGCCAGCGGCAGCACCACCAGCGTGAAGACCGACAAGAGATGGATCGGGCCGAACGGCCCGACCAGGCGGATCTGGTGGATCCAGAACGACGAGGCGGCGACGATCGCCATCAGCCCCACCCAGATCCAGCCGATCGTCCGGTGCGGCAGCGTGCCCTTGGGGGCGGCAAACTGGACCAGGCCGAGCAGGAAGGCGGCCATCGCGGCGAAGGCATGCAGCGGGATCGCTGGAGCGGCCTCAAGCAGCGGCGCGAGACTCATGCAGGGGCTTCCTCCGATCGACAGATCCATGTGAATAGGATTAACATGAAGTTAATACCATTCACATCAAGGCCCGTCAAAAGGCCTGAGGCCGCACATGAAGCAAGCCCGGAAAAACCGAGCTTTACCCGCCAATTGGTAAGAAATCCTGTCGCTTCACGCGAGCAAGGTGACATCCGGGGCGAAGCGCCCCGCCCGCCTCAGAACGGGATGTCGTCGTCCATGTCGCTGTTGCGGCCACCGCCGCCGGCGGCAACGGCCCGGCGCGGTGCGCTGCTGACGGGACCGGAGGAGCCGAAATCGCCGCCCGGCTCCTCGCCGAAGCTGCCGCCTCCCCCGCCGCCGCGGCCGTCGAGCATCGTCAGGGTCGAGTTGAAGCCCTGGAGCACGACCTCGGTGGAGTACTTCTCGACGCCGCTCTGGTCGGTCCACTTGCGGGTCTGCAGCGCGCCCTCGATGTAAACCTTGGCACCCTTCTTCAGATACTGCTCGGCGACCTTGCAGAGCCCTTCATTGAAGATCACGACGCGATGCCACTCGGTCTTTTCCTTGCGCTCGCCGCTGTTCTTGTCGCGCCAGGTCTCCGAGGTCGCGATGCTCAAATTCGCAATCGGCCGCCCGTCCTGGGTGCGGCGGATTTCAGGATCCTTGCCGAGATTTCCAACCAGAATGACCTTGTTGACGCTTCCCGCCATTGCCGCTCTCCGCTCCGAATGCCACTGAATCTAAAAGGCGGGGTCCGCGCGAAACGGTCCTCTGCCACCCTGTTGAGGCGAACCTATACGCTTGCGAGGTCGGATCAGCCCGTCACCCCTCAGGTTATCCCCATATATAGCATCGCTGGCGGATTTGTTCCAGATTTGTTCTCAGCCCCGACCCACCCCGAACAGGTGCCGAATTACCGGGCAAGGCAGGATTGAAAATTGCACAAGCCGATGAAACCGACGGAACTTTCTCGGGTTCCCCGGAATCGAAAAAATCCCTTAACATTCATCTACTTGACCTCTCTGACATTGGTTGGCGAGTGTGGCATTTCGGAGACGGACTCTGCCGCCGAACCGGGCTATCGTTGCCTCGGAATTAGATCATTTGGGCGTCGCGCCTGATGGCCCGCTTCGGGGATTTCTTGAGAAGCGGACAAGCTTGGGAGAGACCGTAATGAATAAAATCTTGGTGGTTGCATTTGGTGCCGCTGCGTTGGGCTTGGCGGCTCCTGCGAATGCGGCGGATATGGCCGCGCGTCCCTATACGAAGGCGCCGATGGTCGCGCCCTCGCCCATTTATAACTGGACCGGCTTCTACGTCGGTGTTCAGGGGGGCGGCGGCTGGGGCCGCAGCGACGAAACTTTCTTCGGGACTCCCAATACGGCGGTTTTTGCTGGAACGCAGAAGTACGATACCAACGGCGGCTTTGTTGGTGGCGTGTTCGGCTACAATTGGCAGTCCGGCCCGGTCGTCTTCGGCATCGAGGGCGATTATCACTGGGCTGACATCAGCGGCCGTTCTGCCGAGATCAATGCCGGCGTCGGCGACACCTACTTCACGAAGATTCGCGGCTTCGGTGACATCAAGGGCCGTCTTGGCTATTCGACCGGTCCCGCCCTCCTGTTCGTCAGCGGCGGCGCCGCGGTCGGCGACATCCAGCACCGTTATGATGGCGTTCCCGGAAACGTCTTCGTCCAGAACGACTGGCGCTGGGGTTGGACCGTCGGTGCCGGCGCCGAATACATGTTCGCTCCGAACTGGTCGGCCAAGGTCGAGTACAACTACATCGATTTCGGCAAGAGCACGATCCAGTACACCGCAGCGCCCACCAACCGCTCCGAGTGGACCGACACCGTTCACACCATCAAGGCTGGCGTGAACTATCACTTCAACTGGGGCAGCCCGGTCGTCGCGAAGTACTGATATCCATCTGATATCATTTGAAGATCAAAGGCCGGCCCCGCGCCGGCCTTTTTGCTTTGGGTTCCAGCCTCGCAACAATCAGTCAGTGACCATTACGTTTTGTAACTGTTGTGGCTTTTGGGAGACACAACTTGCAGCTTTATTGGTGTAAGCACGACATCAGTTGGACCACAGCGTCCGATGCCCTTCCCGATCGTGGAAGGCACAACAGAAACTGGGACTGGGATTAAGTTGAAAATGAAGAAGGTTTTGCTGGCTTCGGCCTGTTTGTTCGCTTTGGCTGCCCCCGCATCGGCGGCTGATCTCGCGGCCCGCCCCTACACCAAGGCTCCGGTGGCTGTGGCTTCGGTCTACAACTGGACCGGCTTCTACCTCGGTATCGTCGGCGGCGGCGCCTGGGAAAACGCTTCGGGCGACCCGAAGATGAAGGGTGGCTTCGTCGGCGGCACCGCCGGCTACAACTGGCAGACCGGCAACGTCGTGTTCGGCATCGAGGCCGATGGCGCCTGGGCTGATGTCAGCGCTTCGGCAACCGACGCGCTCACCGGCATCACCGCCACCTCCAAGACCGACGCCATGGGCACCGTGCGCGGCCGCATCGGCTACGCCGTCAACCAGGTGCTGTTCTACGGCACCGGTGGTTACGCCTGGATCGACAACAAGATCACCCTCGCCGCTGGTGGCGCGAGCGTCTCCGACAGCAAGTTCCACTCCGGCTGGACCGTCGGCGCGGGCGTCGAGGCGTTCTTCGCTCCGCAGTGGTCGGTCAAGGGCGAGTACCTCTATCGCAGCCTCGGCGGCGAGACCTACTTCTCGGGCGCACTGCCCACCGGCACGCTCAACTTCCACACCGTGCAGGTCGGCGTGAACTATCACTTCGGGGGCCCGATCGTCGCGAAGTACTGATCGCTACCGACGTCACATCGTTACGAAAGGCCGGCCTTGTGCCGGCCTTTTTGTTGTCGTGCGCACGATCCACCCGTTTCAGGATGGTCGCTGCTGCCAGATGCCGCCAGCGCGCCAACAATCCGTTGACGATTCGCAAGTCGCACTGGAAATCCGTCGCCGTTCTTCCTACGTTCGCTGACAACCCCATCGGCGCCGATCCCGGTTCCGGGCGAAGCGCGCCTTTTTTGCTGGCGCGGTCGCGCACCCATGGGATTCCTTGAGGGCAACTCGGATGGATGAAGTGATCAAGGCGAAGCGCCAACAACAGAACGCGGGCTCCAGCCTGCGCGCAATTACGATCCGTGGCGCGCGCGAGCACAACCTCAAGAACATCGACGTCGAGATTCCCCGCGACAAGCTGGTGGTGTTCACCGGCCTCTCCGGCTCCGGCAAATCCTCACTCGCCTTCGACACCATCTATGCCGAGGGCCAGCGCCGCTACGTCGAATCGCTGTCGGCCTATGCGCGCCAGTTCCTGGAGATGATGCAGAAGCCCGACGTCGACCAGATCGACGGCCTGTCGCCGGCGATCTCGATCGAGCAGAAGACGACCTCGAAGAACCCGCGCTCCACCGTCGGCACCGTCACCGAGATCTACGACTACATGCGCCTGCTCTGGGCCCGCGTCGGCGTGCCCTATTCGCCGGCCACCGGCCTGCCGATCGAGAGCCAGACCGTTTCGCAGATGGTCGACCGCGTGCTGGCGCTGCCCGAAGGCACTCGCCTCTATCTGCTCGCGCCGGTCGTGCGCGGCCGCAAGGGCGAGTACAGGAAAGAGCTCGCCGAATGGCTCAAGAAGGGCTTTCAGCGCGTCAAGATCGACGGCACCTTCCATGAGCTCAGCGAGGCGCCGACGCTGGACAAGAAGTTTCCGCACGACATCGACGTCGTCGTCGACCGCATCGTGGTGCGTGCCGACATCGGCCAGCGCCTCGCCGAGAGCTTTGAGACCGCGCTGAAGCTCGCCGAGGGCCTCGCGGTGGTCGAATTCGCCGACGCGCCCGCGACGGCTGCCCCAGCTGAAGAGAAAAAGAAGACCGCGAAGATCCACGACAAGAGCGGGCCCGAGCGCATCCTGTTCTCGGAAAAATTCGCTTGTCCCGTCTCCGGCTTCACCATCCCCGAGGTCGAGCCGCGGCTGTTCTCGTTCAACAACCCCTATGGCGCCTGCCCCGCCTGCGGCGGCCTCGGCGTCGAGCAGCACGTCGACGAGGACCTCGTCATCCCCGACAAGGAGCTCGCGATCGGCAAGGGCGCGATCGCGCCCTGGGCCAAATCGTCGTCACCCTATTACACGCAGACGCTGACGGCGCTCGGCAAGCACTACAAGTTCACGCTGACCACCAAATGGAAGGATCTGCCGAAGAAGACGCAGAATGCCATCCTCCACGGCTCCGGCGAGGACGAGATCAAGTTCTCCTACGAGGACGGGGTGCGCTCCTACGACACCAAGAAGCCGTTCGAGGGCGTCATCACCAACATCAACCGCCGCTATCGCGAGACCGAGAGCGAGTGGGCGCGCGAGGAGCTGGCGAAGTATTTCCACGACGTGCCCTGCGGCGCCTGCAGCGGTTTTCGGCTCAAGCCCGAGGCGCTCTGCGTCAAGGTCGGCACCAAGCATATCGGCGAGATCTCGGAGCTGTCGGTCAAGAAGGCCGGCGAGTGGTTCGAGACCGTGCCCGACGCGCTGAACAAGCAGCAGAACGAGATCGCGGGCCGCATCCTCAAGGAGATCCGCGAGCGCCTCACCTTCCTGCTCGACGTCGGCCTCAACTACCTCACCCTCTCCCGCTCATCCGGCACGCTGTCCGGCGGCGAGAGCCAGCGCATCCGCCTCGCCTCGCAGATCGGCTCGGGACTGACCGGCGTGCTCTACGTGCTGGACGAGCCCTCGATCGGCCTGCACCAGCGCGACAATGCGCGCCTGCTCGACACCCTCAAGCGCCTGCGCGATCTCGGCAACACCGTGATCGTGGTCGAGCATGACGAGGACGCCATCCTGCTCGCCGACCACGTTCTCGACATCGGCCCCGGCGCCGGCATGCATGGCGGCAACATCATCGCCGAAGGCACGCCCGCCGAGATCATGCGCAACCCGAAATCGCTGACCGGCAAGTACCTCACCGGCGAGCTCGAGGTCGAGGTGCCGGAGCGGCGTCCGCCGAACCATCGCCGCACCATCAAGGTGGTCAACGCGCGCGGCAATAACCTCAAGAACGTCACGGCAGAGATTCCGCTCGGCCTGTTCACCGCCGTCACCGGCGTCTCCGGCGGCGGCAAGTCGACGCTGCTGATCGACACGCTCTATCGCGCCATCGCCCGCAAGCTGAACAATGCCAGCGAGGGCGCCGCCCCGCACGACCGCATCGAGGGCCTCGAGCACATCGACAAGATCATCGACATCGACCAGTCGCCGATCGGCCGCACCCCGCGCTCGAACCCTGCGACCTATACCGGCGCCTTCACGCCGATCCGCGAATGGTTCGCCGGCCTGCCGGAAGCCAAGGCGCGCGGCTACGAGCCCGGCCGCTTCTCCTTCAACGTCAAGGGCGGCCGCTGCGAGGCCTGCCAGGGCGACGGCGTCATCAAGATCGAGATGCACTTTTTGCCCGACGTCTACGTCACCTGCGACGTCTGCAAGGGCAAGCGCTACAACCGCGAGACGCTGGAAGTCCTGTTCAAGGGCAAGAGCATCGCCGACGTGCTCGACATGACCGTCGAGGAAGCCGCCGAGTTCTTCAAGGCGGTGCCGCGCGTGCGCGAGACCTTCCAGACCCTGCACCGCGTCGGCCTCGACTACATCCATGTCGGCCAGCAGGCGACGACCCTGTCGGGCGGCGAAGCCCAGCGCGTCAAGCTCGCAAAGGAATTGTCCAAGCGCGCCACCGGCCGCACGCTCTACATCCTGGACGAGCCGACCACCGGTCTTCATTTTCACGACGTCAAGAAGCTGCTGGAGGTGCTGCACGAGCTGGTCGCACAGGGCAACACGGTCGTCGTCATCGAGCACAATCTCGAAGTCATCAAGACTGCCGACTGGGTCATCGACCTCGGCCCCGAAGGCGGCGACGGCGGCGGCGAAATCGTCGCCTGGGGCCCGCCGGAGGATATTGCCAAGGCGCCAAGGAGCTACACGGGAAAATTCCTGGAGCCGGTGTTGAAGAAGGCAAGGAAGCCGAAGCGCGGGAGGACGAGCGAGGCGGCGGAGTAGTCCACGCGACCGAATCTGCCGACGCATTGATCGAAGGGAGATCAACCTTGTCCGCTGGCTTTGTGCAGACGTACCGCGCCTTCGCCCACAACAATGCCTGGGCGAACCATCGCCTGCTCACCGCCTGCGCCGCACTCCCTCAGCCGGAATTCGAAGCCCACCGCACCGGCTTCTTTCCAAGCCTGCAGCGTACGCTGAACCACATCTACGTCATCGATCTCTTCTACATCGATGCGCTGGAGGGCGGCTGGCTCGGACCGGCGGCCTGGAAGAACGAAGTGCCATTTCCGTCCCTCGCCGCGCTGAAGCCTGCGCAAGCTGCGATGGACAAGCGCCTGATTGCCATCTGCGATGCGCTGACGCCCGCGGGGCTCGATGACATCGTGAAGATCAACCGCGATACGCGCGTCCAGGCCGAGCGGCGCGACCGGCTGCTCATGCATCTCTTCCAGCACCAGATCCATCATCGCGGGCAGGCGCACGCCATGCTGTCCGAGTCGACCGTCGCGCCGCCGCAGCTCGACGAGTTCTTCGCAGAAGGCGAAGCGCCGCTCCGGGCCGCCGAATTCGACGAACTCGGCTGGACCGAAGGGACGGTGTGGAAGTCCTAGACAAGGGGCGCAAACGAATTCAGGGCTCATGGCCTGCGAGCTGAGCCGCGACAGGCTTCGACGCGTGACGACGACTAAAGACGAGGCGCTCGGGTCGTCGCTTCGGGTCCGGCGGTGCGGCGCGCCCTCGCCTCAGCTCGAACCTGGCAGGCCGACCTCCGGCCCGACCCAGGCATCCTCGACAGCAGGCCACTTGCGGATGACGTCGACATAGTCGTTCGCCGACACGCCGTGCGGCAGGATCACCTGGAGCTGACGGCCGAGCTCCTTCTCCCACTTCGACAGCTTGGTGCGATCGGCAGCAGCCAGTGCAGGAACCTTGTGAACGATCCGGGTTCCCTTCGGCAGCTCCCGCGAAGGATTGAAGCGTGCGCCCGAGGCCGCCTCGAACATCCGCTTGCTCGAGTCGTAACGGTGGCTGGATTTCAGTTTCACCTCGACCGGAATGCGGATTCTCGCGGTTCCGGGCGCACGCACGTTCGGGATCATTCCTAAGGCTATTACACTTTCTTCATGGCCTCAACGAGGTTAGGCAACGGCCCAATGTGCTGGCCGAGCGGCACACCGAGACCGGGCTGCTGCGGCGTGCCGGTGGCCATCAGGATGTCCCGCACCTTCTTCGGCGTGAGCGGCGCGCCGTTCTTGGCTTTCGCCCGCCCCTGGAGGCAGGCCACCGCGCCGGTAACGATCGGCGACGCGCTGGAGGTGCCGGAGAAACGAAGCGTGTACCAGGCATTCTCCGACGCACCGCCCTGGGCATCGCCATAGCCGAGCGAGGTCACGTGCCAGCCCCATCCCTGAACGTTGACGATCTTGCCGTAGTTGGAGAAGAAGATGCGCGAGCGCGGCGTGCCGAGCGAGGAATAGCCTGCAAACTGCGCGCCGAACCCGTCGAAATCGAAATGGTTGGTCGGTGGCACGCCGGCGCCGACAACGATCGCACCGCTGTCCTTCTGGAGCCCGCTGCCGTTGTAGATCGCCGCGTCGAAGTTCTCGTTGCCGTTGCCGGCGGCCTCGATCACGGTGATGCCCTTGTCGACCGCCGTCTTGATCGCCGCGAAGATGTCGGACCAGAACTGCATCGCGACGTAGTTGCCGGTCGGTCCGGGCGCATGAAGCTCGATCAGGATCGCGTCCCCGGCCTTCAGCTTGCCGGCGGCGGCGGTGATCGCGCCGGCCGCGTTGAAGACGCCGTTGATGACCGCGGAGTGGACCATGGCCTTGGCGCCGTGGCTGATGCCCACGCACCCCCTGCCGTCGGGGATCGAGATCATCTCGCCGAGCACCGCGGTGCCATGATTGATCCATCCGGGATCGGCGATCACCGTCCCGCCGATCAGCGGGATGCCGCTCGGCAGATCCTCGTGCGTCCGATTCCAGTTGCCTTCGATATCGCAGATGGTGACACCCTTGCCGTTGCCGCCGGCCAGCGGCCACACCGCCTCCGCGCCGATGCCGTCGGGCGCGTCGCAGAGATAACCTTGCGACGGCTCGAAATTGCGGCTTCCGGCGGCCGAGCCCGTCGGCATCGCGGGCACCGGGCGCGGAGCCACATAGGCCTGCCAGACCGCCTTCTGCCGGTTGAGCGCGGTCGCGATCTTCTTGGCGTCCGCGCCCGATTTCGGCACGATCTGGACGAAGCCGCTCTGGATGAAGCCGGCGTCCATGCCGCGCCGTGCAAACCGCTTCGGGTCCGGCTCTTCGGGCAACACCGCCGCGACCTCGACGCGGGATCTGATGGCCGCCTGCGGAAGCGCGAAGTGCGATCTGATCGCGTCGATCTTGAAATCGGCGAGAACGCGATTGAGCGAGTCCGCCTGCGGCTCCGCATCTGCAGGGGCCGCAAATGCCCGGCCACTGAACGCGACCGGTGCCTCATAGCGCAACTCGGCCACCACATAGTCCGGAACGTCCGCCTCGGCGATGTCCGCCGACATGAAGCCCGCTCTGGTTCGCACGCCCAGCACCGGCCTGCGGCCTCGTTTCGAACTCGTCTTCCTTGCCTTCGCCTTTGCTTTCGCCTTTCTTGCGGCCATGATTGAGATCCTCCATGAAAGTTTTCGTTTGACCAATTCCTTCAAATATTGCCTATGCCCGGATCCCGCCTGAGCAGGATCAGGGTTGCGCTTCAAATGATGCACAACTTTTGCTTTAGCGCAACCGCCGCAGCTTGTCGCGCGGAAGCGACGCAGCGAATGGTCGCACCGTCTGTCCTCTCGGGACCCACCAGGGTCTCGCGGTCACTTTGAATACCTCCTCCATGCCCTACGCCCTCGCCATCTTCGACCTCGACGGCACGCTCGCCGACAGCTTCCCCTGGTTCCTGCGCACCATCAACGACGTCGCCGATCGCTTCGGCTTTCGCCGTGTGCAGGATGAGGACGTCGAGGGGCTGCGGCATGCCTCGACGCGGGAGATCCTCAGCCGGCTCGAGGTGCCGCTGTGGAAGCTGCCGGCGATCGCGCGGCATGCGCGGCGGCTGAAGGGAGAAGCGGCGGCCGAAATTTCGCTGTTCACGGGCGTCGAGGCGACGCTGCGGACGCTGGCCGGGAATGGCGTGCAGCTCGCGCTCGTGACCTCCGACAGCGAGGCCAATGCACGTGAGAAGCTTGGTGATGCCGCCGCGCTGTTTTCGCATTTCGACTGCTGTGCGTCGCTGTTCGGCAAATCAGCGAAATTCCGCCGCGTCATCCGGCGCGCGGGCGTCGAGCCGGGCCAGGTCATCGCGATCGGTGACGAGGTCCGCGACATCGAGGCGGCGCGCGTGGTGGGGATTGCCTGCGGCGCGGTCAGTTGGGGCTATGCGGCGCCGGCGGCGCTACGAGCGCTTGCGCCCGACTACATGTTCGAACATATGCGCAACATTGCAGATACTTTATGCGGACACGTAGGGTGGATTAGCGAAGCGTAATCCACCACTCTTCGCATCCGCAGTGACAAAAGAGGTGGGTTACGCTTCGCTACCCCCTACGAACCTACACCCCGCCCCGCGGCGGCTCGTGCTTCTCCAGCGACTGCGCGATCCGCTCCAGATAACCGTTCATCCGCCGGTTCTCGGCGAGTTGCTGCTCGTAGAGGTCGATCAGGCTCACGCCCGACGCGCTGCGCGCCTGCATTCCGGCCCGCCGTGAAAACCAGAACCACAGTCCGACCAGCACCACAAACGGCAACCACGACAGCGCAAGCTCAACCATCCATTTTTCCATCAGACAATTCTCCAGTTCAGCCGCCCGCGAGTCGGCGCATAACAACAATCGTGGATAGCATCTGTCGGCGCAGGGGAACATCTGGTTCGACGATGAAGGTGGTCAACTGCGGGACGCCCGCACCCCCTACTCCGTCCTGCGCAAGAACGCCCCGAACGCGCGCGGGCCGTCGCCGGTCTTGACCTCGCCGATCTTCTTCAGCTCGGCTGCATCGATGATCTCAAGCGTGTTGCTCTCCCAGCAGGCGACGATGATGCGCTTGCCGTCGGCGGTCGCGGCAATGCCCTCGGGATAGTCGCCGACATTGATGCGCTTGATCGGCTTCAACGTCGCAACATCGAACACGCTGACGGTGCCGCCATATTGATCGGTGACGAAGCCGCGCCCCTGCGCAAGCGCCACCGCATAGGGGCGCATGCCGACCGGCACGCGTCCGATCTCGGAGCCGGTAGCAATATCGATCACCGAGACATCGTTGGAGCCGACATTGGCGGTGTAGGCGCGCTTGCCCTCGGCATCGATGGTGACGCCGAACGGACGGGTGCCGACCTTGATCGTCGTCTTGCGCAGGCGCGTCGCCGTGTCCACCACGGAGACGCTGTCGTCGTCGCGGTCCGCCGAGAGCAGCAGCTTGCCATCCGGCGTCACCGCAAGCCCCGACGGCGAGGCGCCGACGCCAATGCTGGCGGTGACGCTGCGGGAGGCCGTATCGATCACCCGCACCGCCGCGGCGTACCAGTCCGCGACATAGACGGTGCGGCCGTCGGGCGCGACCGCAATGCCGAGCGGCCCACCGCCGACCTCGATCCGGCCCGCGACCCGGCGCGTGGCAGCGTCCACCACCGTCACCGCCTTCGCGTCGGGGCTCGTCACATAGGCAAAGCGCCCGTCCGCACTCACCGCCACGCCTGCGGGCTTGCCGCCGATCGGGATGGTCGCAACGCTGCGAGATGTCGCGAGGTCGACGACCATCAGATCGTCGCTGAGCTGGTTGGTGACGAACGCCTCCTCGGCCGCAGCGCTGCCGAGAACGGCGTGGCAAAAGCTGGCGGCCAGCGCCGCCAGCACCAGGGCCCGCACCGTCAGCTTCCGCTCTCGACCTTCTTCTTCAGCGCCCCGAGGCCGGCCTGATAGAGCCCCTTGACCGCCTTGACCGCGGCCTCGTCGCTCAGCTCCGGCGGCGGATCGTTGTTGGGAAAGCCGCGGTAGAACGCGCCGGCCCATTCCAGCGTCGCGCCCTTGCCGTCGGCGCTCGGCGTCACCGTCAGCGTCGAGGAATAGTTGGTGACCGGCAGCACCTTCACGTCGACGGTTGTGATCCGGTAGGAATAGGTCATCGCGGCAGCGTCGAACTTGTAGAGCTCCTCGTCCACGGTCGCCCCGCCCGTCAGGGTCAGCTTCCGCGTCGCGCCGATCTCGTTGCCCTTCTCGCCCTCGGTCTTGGTAACGGGCGGCAGCCAGCTCATGTCCTGGAAATTGCCGATCACCGCCCACACCTTGGCCGGGGCTGCGTTGATCTCGATGGATTCCCGCACCTTCTGCCGGGTCGGTCCATGGGCCCAAACCGGCTCGAGCGCGACCGTCAGAGCCATCCCCGCCACCGCCAGCGCCGCCACCCCGGCGAACGCCGTTCCGCTTGTCATCCTCATGTCGTTTCCTCACTCTTGCATCTGCGCGACTTGAGGCGCGCTGAGGTCATGGTAGCGCATTTTTGGACCGTGGCGAGACCGGTTCGCGGCACGGCTGGGGCGGGAGACGATTCCCATCCACACCATCCCTTGCGTTGCCCGACGGGCAAAACACACCAGATCGGGGGCAATGCACCAGGACCAAAATAATTCGCTTTACGCGAATTCGGAATTGTCGCATATTTCGGCCATCCCAGCCCGGTCCGAGGGGCGTATCGCGATCGTCACGACACGCGGGGTGGGACGTGGTGGACGCAGGCGGCGTCGGCGCGAAGGTGGTTTGCAGGGCGGCTCACGCCGTGAGCAACGATCCGCGCGCACACGACCGGTGCAGCCCGCGTACGGCAAAATCGTGTGGTCCTGGCATCCGGGGTCTGTATGCCAAGTCTTGCGGTGACGTGTGCTGCCCGACCGGGCGGGCGCGTCAGCCATCCGCAAGGCGACGGGGGCAATAGTGCATCGCTCCCCGGGGAGAGCACGACATAAGCCGTCAACCCACTGCGCAGGGAAGGCCGGATGTTTGGCTTCACCTGTATGCCGCTGTGCAGCCTTTTAAGCACACGCTTCGCACAGTGGACCGCGGGTGCCAGCCGGCACCCGGCCTTCCCTGCGCCCTCGGCACTTTTGGGGGCGGCAAGTCCAGCAGAGCTCGGGCACGATGTGCCGCGAGGAAGTAAAGCCGTGTTCAGCGTCGTCCGGAGGCGATCCGATGAAACCCTGGACCAAAACTCAGTCAGGCCGCGTCGGCCGGCCTCACCCGTCGAGCGATCTCCGCTCCCTTCTCACGCTCGACCACGCCGATATCGTACTGTCCTTGCAAGTCCAGCCAGAATTGAGGGCTGTTGCCGAAGTAGCGTCCGAGACGCACTGCCGTGTCTGCGGAGATACCGCGACGCCCGTTCAAGATATCCGTGATCCGGCCCGAGGGAACGCCGATGTCAATTGAAAGCCTGTTGGCGCTAAGACCGCGCGCCGTCATTTCGCGCTTGAGCAAACGACCGGGGTGCAGGAGAGGAGGCATATCTTCAGCCCTTATGATAGTCGACGATTTCAACCTCGTAGGCGTCGCCCTTGCTGAACTCGAAGCAGATGCGCCAGCGCTCGTTGACCGCCATCGCCCATTGCCCTTTGCGATCACCCTTCAGCTTGTGCAGCCCGACGCTCTTTAACGGGCTGAGGTCGCCAAGCGATTTTGCGACGTTCAGCGCGAGCAACAAATCGGCCGCCGCCTCGAAATCGAGTCCGCGAAACTGGCTCGGACGCTCGCCATCCCAGACCTTGCGGCTCGCCGCATTCCGCCAGGATCTTATCATGGCAGAAACGTACTACGGAAACCGGTGAACTGCAATGAATACGGCATTCATTCCCCGAGCGTCGCTTCCACGAAGCCCCGCGGATCGTCACAGAACTCCCGCATCAGCCGGTAATGGTCGGTCTCCTCCACCGTCACCGGCTCCAACCCGGATTTCCCGAGCCGCAGCAGCCGCGCATTGGGATAGGCCATCAGCATCGGCGAATGGGTTGCCATGATGACCTGGCAGATGCCGGACTCGTCCATGCGTCGCCTCGCGATCGCGAACTTGCGACGGGTCGAGCCAGACCCGCTTCAGGTAAGGCGCCGGCAGGTTGATCGTTCGACCGCTTCTTCGGCTCATGCCCGGCTTCCAACTCATTCCGACCGATGCCTTGACTGGAACATATCGGGAACGCAACCTTCGCGAAAGCTGCATTTGAGAAACATATGGAAATGAACAGCAACAAAACCCGGCGCGCGTCACTTGAACACAACTTAAAACCTCAAATTGAAGTCCGGAATCGCCTTAAGACATGGCTGAGAAAGTTTCCTGGCATGAGGCCAGCCCCCACCTCGCGACCCCGCAATGATTGACGGACGTCCGGGACCGTAGAGCCGCGAGGAATGCGCGATGGTGACCACGTATTTCAATTACAACTACATTACGCGCAATCTCAAACAGTCCCTGACGCGGGTCGAACAGCAAGCGGACGTGGCGCGAGAGGCCGCCTATTACAAGGCCAACATCGGCAAGGTGAAGACCGTCGACGATTTCATGAAGGACTATCGCCTGTATCACTATGCGATGAAGGCGTACGGCCTGGAAGACATGGCGTACGCCAAGGCTTTCATGAAAAAGGTGCTGGAGAGCGACCTCTCCGACGGAACGAGCTTTGTCAACAAGCTGGTCGACAAGCGTTACCGGGAGTTTGCCGCGGCATTTTCCTTCAACGGCACCGCAACGCCGGTTGCGCAATCAGAGGACCAGACCGATGAGATGATCGGTCTGTACACGGCAACCAAGAAGAGCCAGGTCGACGCACTTGCCGACGATACGAATTACTACGGCGCCCAAATCGGCAGCATCAGCACCGCAGACCAGCTCCTGAACGACGATCGCCTTCGCAACTACGTCTATTCGGCATTCGGGATCGATCAGAGCAAGTGGCCGCGCGACACGATCAGTCAGGTCCTGCGCAGCGATCCATCCGATCCAAACAGCTACGTCAACACCACCTTCGCGTCTCAGTTGACCGGCCTCAACGCCCAGCTCGCTCAAGCCAAATCGGACGCGAGCGCCGCCAACACGAAGATCGCCGACTACACGGCCCAACTCTCGCAACCAGGCGCCGACGTGGACCAGTTGAAGGTTCAGATCCTGGTCGAAAAATATCACCTGGAGTCATACACGAAGAGCATTTCCAGCCTCAACGACCAGATCGCGACGATTGGCGAGTTTGTAGACCTGGCCGGCGCGTTCGAGTTTTCGCCTGACGGATCCCTGCCCGCGGGCGTGTCTGCGCAAACTGCTGCAAACATCACGCTCACCAAACAGCGGTTCGATGACAGCAAGTCCGCCGTCTATGCGGCGGCAAGCCCGCTGAGCGAAGCTCTGGCCATCAAGCTATTCAGAAACGCCATCCTCAATGTCAATTCCCTGCAGGCGTTCGTGTCGACACCAGCCGTGTACAACTTTGCGCTGGGCGCCGTCGGCCTTGATCCCGCGGAGGTCCCGCAGGCCACCGTCAAGGCTGTCCTCGAAAGCGACCTCAGCGATCCCAAGAGCTACGTCTATACGCTCAAGGACGATCGATACGTCGAGCTCGCACGGGCCTTCAACTTCGACGCAAAAGGCAATCTGACGACCCCCTTGGTGGCTCAGGACCCGGCCGACGTCCTCCAGATCGCGAAGGACTACGTCATTGCGGCGCTGAAACAGGCAAGCCCCGAGCAGCAGAAGGCGGTTCGGGAACAAGCCCAGAAAGACGCGACGTCCTATCAGGAGGCCATCGCGAGCATCGACAGCGTTTCCGAGCTGCTTGCGAACCGCAAGATTGTCGATTTCATTCTCGTTGCCGAGGGCTTGGACCCCAAGAAGGTCAGCACCGACTATCTCAAGAAGATCTTCGCATCCGATCTGAATAATCCAAAGAGCTTCGCCAACACCGAGAGCGATCCCCGCTTTGCCGAGATCGCCGCGTCGTTCAATTTCGACAGCAAGGGCAACGTCGCGCGCCTCCCGATGATGGGTCCACAGAAGCAAGATCAATTTCGGGAAACACAAGCGAACTATGTCGAGCAGAGCCTGGAGCAGCAGCAAGGGGATACCAATCCCGGCGTGCGCCTGGCGCTTTATTTCCAGCGGAAGGCGCCAGACATCACGTCCGCGTACGACATCCTGGCCGACAAGGCTCTTTCGGAGGTGTTCAGGACCACTTTCAATCTGCCAGATTCGATGGCTGCGATGCCGATCGATCAGCAGGCCAAGTTCGTGGACAGGTTCATGAAGATCAAAGATCTTTCCGACCCCGCGAAGGTTGAAAAGCTGTTGGGCCGGTTCTCCGCCATGTACGACGTCAAGAACAGCCAGAGCACCGGTCAGGGTCAATCTCCCTTGCTCAATCTCTTTCAAGGATCGAGTTCAGGCACATCGAGCATAAGTGAATCCACGTTCCTGGCGATCGCCAAACTACGTGCTCACTGACGATCGCTCGCCGATACTAGCCTGACACCTCGAGCGCCAGTTCCATGGTCATCAGCACGGGATTGTCACCTCGGATCAGACGGCCCTCCGCGATGCCGCCGGTGTAGTCGATCAGCGCAACGTCAAGCGCGGCTTCCAGCGCGCCGGCGGGACCGGGCGCGATCGCGCCGGCCGTTATCGCCAGCTCCGTCGCGAACGGCTCGGTTACGCCACCATGAGTGAAGCGCGCGCCGATGGTCGAGCCGACGCCACCATGGATTTTCGCGCGCGAGATGCCGTGCTCGCGACAGAATGCTTCGAGACAGAAGGCAAAATCCTGATTGGGCCGCAGCCGCAGCGCGAAGACACGGCTCGTCGTACGCGCCCCGGCGCTCGCAGCCGCCACCGGTCCGAACAGCTTGAAATTGGTCTCGGGATCGGGCTCCGCGATGAACATCGCCCCGTCGATACCGAAAGCGGCGACCTCGAACGGCGCGGCAACGATCGTCTCGTCCGGCATCATGTGGCCGCCGCCGGCCTTGCCGTCCGCCTCGGTCCACAGCCCATGGCAATGAAAGAACGGCGCCCCGTCGCGCGCGCCGAGCGTCATGCTGCCGAGCCTCGTCCGCGTCACGCCTTCGGGGCGATACGTGTCGCTGTAGAACGCGGCATTCTCGCCGGTCTTCGACAGCGCCGGCATGACATAGGCGAACGGCCCGAGCGTGCCGCGGCCGAAATTCAGCACGCCGCTCGTAAAACCTTCAGCGGCAAGGCCGCGGCGCGCAGCCTCCAGCAGCGGCAGGCCGGCTTCAAGCGTGAATGCGAAAGCCCGCCCCCTCGCCTCCACCCACTGGATGCGTTCGGCGACGGGCACGCCCGGCTGCTTGATACTCCGCATCGCGTATGCTCAGCCCGTCTTGGTCTTGTCGAGGTCGAGCAGCCCGCGCGCCTCGAGCTCGTCGCGGACCATGCGCTTCGGCACCTTGCCATAGCCGGACTTCGGCAGCGCCTCCCAGAAGAAGAACCGCTTCGGCATCTTGTAGCGCGGTACCTTGGGGCCAAGGAACGCCGCCATCTCCGCTTCACTCACCGGCTTCGCTCCCTCACGCGCGACACACACGGCCACGCCGACCTCGCCCCAGGTCGGGTCGGGCACGCCGAGCACGGCGACCTCGCCGACGCAAGGATGCGTCAGGATCTTCTCCTCGATCTCGCGTGGATAGATGTTGGAGCCGCCGGAGATGTACATGTCCGACGCGCGTCCCGTGATGTAGACGAACCCCTCCTCGTCCATGTGGCCGAGATCGCCGGTGCGGAACCAGCCATTGCGGAACGCCTTCGCATTGGCCTCGGGATTGTCATAGTAGCCGGCGAGCACCGCAGGACCGATCACGCAGATCTCGCCGCTCTGGTTCGCCTCGAGCTCGCGGCCCTCGTCGTCCTGGATCGAGACCTGCATGGCGGTGCGCTCGAAGCCGCAGGTGCCGATCTTCGCGTAGGGGCCGTCCTCTGGATCATGCAGCGCCGCCGGCAGCACGGTGATGTTGCCGGTGACCTCGCCAAGGCCAAAATACTGCACGATGACCTTGCCGAGCTTCTTCAGCGCGGTCTTCTGGTCCTCGCGATACATCGGCGCGCCGGCATAGATCACGTGGCGCAGCGAGGAGTGATCGTATGTGTCGACGGCGGGATGCTCGACCATCATCTTGAGGATGGTCGGCACGGTGAAGAGATTTGCGACCCGATGCGTCTCGATCAGGCGGAAGGCCTCGTTGATGTCGAATTTTTCGGTCGGCAGCAGCACGGTGCAGACGCCGCGCGCGGTCTGCACCAGCTGATGCACGCCGGCGCCATGCGACAGCGGCGCCACCACCAGCGACGCATCCGCTTCCGTCGCGCCGGGGGTGAGATCGGCGAGATGGTTGGTGACGACAAAGCCCATCTGGCCGTGGGTCAGCACCGCAGCCTTGGAACGGCCGGTGGTGCCCGAGGTGAAGAAGAACCAGCAGGGATCATCGTGCTCGACTGCAACGTTCTCGACCACGGCGCCCGCCTGCGAGGCGATGGCATCGGCCACCGACATCTCGCCGAACGTACCCTTGCCGTCGACGCTCCAGGTGAACTCCAGCGCGCCGCCTTTCACGGCCGCCGCATGCTCGGGAAAATCGACATGGCACAGAAACGCCTTCGCACCGGAAGCCTGCGCGAGATAGGTCACCTCGTCCGGCATCAGGCGGAAATTGGTGGGCACCCAGACCGCACCGAGCCGGAACGCGGCGAACATCGAAAAGAACATCTCGTCGCCGTTCTTGGAATGGACGAGAATGCGGTCGCCCTTGGTGATGCCGCGCGCGGCGAGCGCCGCGGCCAGCGCCGAGACCTGCGCATCGATCTCACGCCAGGTCCAGGATCGCTCCCCCCAGACGAAGCCGGGGCGCGCGCCATGCCGCCGCGCGTTCTGGGTCAGCATGTAGGCGAGATTCATGACGCGACGGGACATGCGCAGGGGCTGCATCGGGCTTCCTCTTCGACAGCGGATGGCGCGCTCGCCGCCCGCTCGTTGCAGCCCATTTATCGCCATCGCCCACGCCCCCGCAAGGCCGCCGGCCGGGCACCTGCTCTACGGCTGCTTGAATGCGAACGGCGTCGCCGTGATGGCCTTCTCCTTGACGCAGGCCTGCGCGCCAAAGCCGCCGCAATAGCTGCCATGCAGGTCGAAGCGGATGGTGCGCGCGGCGCCGCGCTTGATCGGCGGCGCCACGATTCTGTAGCTCCGGACATGGCCGTCGAACACCGGACGCAGGCCGCCATCCGGCAGCGTCACCAGGATGGTCATGACGCAGCCGCCGGTTCCGCAATAGGTGGTCTCGCGGTCGCCGCACTTGGTGTCGCGGAAATCGACGATGTAGTCGTCGCGGCCGTCGCCGGTCAGGTCGATCCTGCGCACCGTGTCCGGCGCAAAGGTGACCGCGCCGCCGTCCTGGCTCTCACACTCTTCATTGGCGTAACGCAGCGCCTTCTGCACGCCGGGCGGATACTCGGCCGGATTGAACGGTCTTGCGTCGTCGGCACGCGCAGCGGTGGCGAGCAGTGTGAGCGGGAGGATCAGATATCGCATTCGCGTTGGTCGTTCGCAGAGCGGCGATCGTTCAGGGAATTTTAAACATGATCGGCGCAACCTCGGCCAGTTCTTGCGTACAGAGTGCCGCATCATGGTCAAAGCGTCCGCCCTCCTCCTGTTGTCGCTGGCGCTTGCCGGATGTGCCGTGGCTCCGCAGGCCCATCTCGCGCCCGATCCCGCCTTCAAGCCTGCGCGCTATGCCTGGGATGGCGCGGGCGAAGATCCCAATCAGCAGCGCTCCGCCGCGGGGCCATCGCGCGCAACACGATCCGCCGCAGCAGCCGAGCGCAACAGGTCGCAAGCCGGCCTTCAGCCCTATTCAAAGGAATGGTGGCAGGCGCAGGACGGTATCGAGGCCGCGCAGGACGCCAGGGTCAACCGCTCCCTCGTCATCTGCCAGGGCTGCCTGCGCCCGCAGCCGCAGCCCGAGGACGCGCGGCTGGCCAAAGCGAGTGATTGAACCGGGCGGCAAGATGCTGACGGACTCGCTGAAGAGCTGACCGGAGACGACATGAGCGACGTCATCAACAACAAGGCCCATCACCGCTATGAGCTGGAGGTAGAGGGCCACCTTGCGACCGAACACTACAAGCTCGACGGCAAATTCATCACGTTCGAGCACACGGACGTGCCGAAGGAGCTCGGCGGCAAGGGCGTCGGCTCGACGCTGGTGCAAGGCGCGCTCGACCAGGTTCGCGCCGCCGGATTGAAGGTGATCCCGCAATGCCCGTTCGTGAAGGCGTGGATCGAGAAGCACCCGGACTATCAGGATCTCGTGGAGAGATGAGCGAGCGCAGGCCAGCCGACCACGCAGCGGGCCTGCTGAAATCCACGCCTATTGCCCATGCCTGAGCATATCCTGGTCACTCAGATCCCAGTCCTGCCACAGCTGGAGCACGCCGAGGACCACCGCCGCCGCGCCGAGACCCGTGTGATAGACCCGGAGAAAACCTTCGCCGGAATAACCGAGCGCTAAAGGCGAGACGATGAGCCACAGCCCGACCAGGATCGTCGCCACCTCCTGCCAGCGCTGCAAGGCGACATATTCGAGCTGGCTGAGGCCAAATACGACGAGGCCGACCGCGACCGTGTTCAGGACCATCGTCTCGTGTCCGACGATCCCCGAATGATCCTGGATGGGGAACCACGGCGACGCAACCATCAGCGCACCGAGCAGCATTCCGCACCAGTCTTCCCATGTTCGATGAGTGTTCAAGAAACCAAAGTCCGACATCGTACCCTCCTCCAAAAGAGGCATACGTCTGCGGCTGGCAATCACGACACTCCGAATGTCTAGCGACCGTGCCGGCCGCATTCGGGCGTATGTCCTGCAGTGGACGTTGGGAGCCGCCGCGGAACTTGCAAGAGCGGTGTCGGGAATTATTCCGGCAACCTGCCTTGCTTGGCCGCGCTTGCCAAGTGCTGGAACGGGCTTCTAGATGAAGCAAGCGATACGCATGTCGAAAGGATCTTGCATGGCGGGGCCGGTACGCGACAACAAGGACAGGAGCCGCTTCGAGCTCGATGTCGGCAGCGAGGTCGCCTTCGCCAATTACCGGCTGACGCCGTCGGCCGTGATCATTACCCACACCGAGACGCCGCGCGCGCTCCGCGGCCGCGGTATCGCCTCCGAGCTGGTCAAGGGTGCGCTGGATCTGATCCGCAGCGACGGCAGGAAGGTGATCGCCGGCTGCGGCTTCGTCGCCGACTATCTCGACAAGCATCCGGAGGACGCGGACCTCGTCGCCTGAACCCAAAAGGGCCCGCGTGATCGCGGGCCCCTGGCTGCGTCCGAGCGATCGCTCAGTGCTTGATCTCCGGCGGCAGCTTGCCGCCATTGGCGGCGAGCTTGGACATCACCTGCTTGTGCAGCCAGACGTTCATGCTCGCGGAATCGTTGGTGTCGCCGCTGTAACCGAGCTCCCGGGCAAGGTCCTTGCGCGCGGCGAGGCTCGAGTCGATGTCGAGAGCCTTCATGAGGTCGACGATCGAGGTGCGCCATTCGAGCTTCTCGCCCTTGTGCGCGGCGACCGCCTTGTCGACGATGGCTGCGACGTCGATGGCCGCCATGGGCGCGGCTCCCGGCGCCGGCGCGGCCCCAGCGGGGGCGCCGCCCGGAGCTGCCCCGCCTGCGGGCGCGGCGGAAGCCGGTTGGCTGCCGAAGATCGCGCTCATGATTTTCCCGAAAATGCTCATATCTGCTCCCCAAAAAGGATCCGTTGGAAGGGCCTTGAGTGGCACTTATAGACGAAGTTTCTGCGTTGCGCCCGCGGAGTTCTGCGAACCAACAACCAGCATCAGCTTATCTGCGGCGAAATGACGGCCGAATGACATCATTGAGGTTGCGGTGCGGCATCGAATCTCACCCAAGCGTGAGGGACAGGACTCGGAATTGGGAGTACGCTTGCAGTTCAGCTCGCGATGCCTTCCGGAATTCGCGTCTGGTTGGGATCGCGATCATCCAAGAGAAGCGGCCGCTTGCGCCGTTTGCCGGCGCCGGATTCGGCTGCATGGCAAGGGAGCTAGCGACCATGGCCACATTCTACCCGGGCAATGTCCCCACCATGGCCCCGCCCGCAGATGCGACGGGACCAACCATCCGGACCATCCATCTGTCCGACCTGCATGATGCGCTGAGGCGCGGCTGGGAGGATTTCAAGGCGGTTCCGAGCCACGCCATCATCCTGTGCGTGATCTATCCGGTGCTGGGCCTCGTGCTCGCCCGCGTGGTGATGGGCTATTCGGTGCTGCCGTTGTTGTTTCCACTCGCCGCAGGCTTCGCCTTGATCGGGCCGTTCGCGGCTTTGGGTCTCTACGAGCTCTCGAGCCGGCGCGAACGCTATGAAGAGGCCAGCGCCTGGGATGCCATGGAGGTGCTGCGTTCGCCTTCGTTCGGCGCCATGCTCGGTCTCGGCACCTTGCTGCTCGCCCTGTTCGTGACCTGGGTTGCGACCGCACAGGCGATCTATGTCGCAGCCTTCGGCTATGAGGGCGTGACCGGGATCTCGGACTTCATCACGCGCGTGCTGACGACCCGGCAAGGATGGTGGCTGATCGTGGTCGGCTGCGGCACCGGATTCCTGTTTGCGCTCGCCGCGCTCTGTATCAGCGCCGTGTCGTTCCCGTTGATGCTCGACCGCCATGCGGGCGCATTCGAGGCGATGGTCACGTCGCTGCGCGTCGTCGCGAAGAACCCGGTGCCGATGGCGGCCTGGGGCCTGATCGTGGCGGCGCTGCTGGCGCTCGGCACGATCCCGGCATTCCTCGGCCTCGCCGTGGTGATCCCGCTGCTCGGCCACGCCACCTGGCATCTCTATCGCAAGGTGATCGTGTCCGATCCCGGCGCCCGGCCCGTGCCGCCGCCGCCGCATCGTCCGCGCAAGCCCGCCGCCGACTTCCCCGCCAACCTCTTCCCGTGGCGGAATCGAACGGACGCCTAACGATCTCGTGACATCCGGTCCTGCCCGGCTCCGGGCAGGACCGGCCCCGTCATGCGCCTTGCTTTGGCCGCGGTTCCGACCGAGATTGCACCTCGCCGGTCAGATCACTTCACGGAATCCATTTCATCTGATGACCCCGACGATTTCTCGTCTCGCTCTCGCAGCCTTCGCCCTCTCCGCGTCAATCCTCTCCGCCGAGCCAGCACTCGCTGCGGTCGCCTGCGGCTCCGGCAATTTCGACGCCTGGCTTGCGGACTTCAAGACTGACGCCGCGGCCAAGGGCATCTCGCAGCAGGCCATCGCTGCCGGGCTCGCCGGCGTGACGCTCGATCAGAGTGTGCTCAACCGCGACAAGTCGCAAAAGGTCTTCACCCAGACCTTCGAGGAGTTCTCCGGCCGTATGGTGCCGCCGCGCATGACGCGCGGCTCCAACATGATGAAGCAATACGGCTCGGTGCTCTCCCGCATCGAGCAGACCTACGGCGTGCCCGGCGAGGTGCTGGTCGCGATCTGGGGGTTGGAGACCGATTTCGGCGTCAACACCGGCAAGTTCGCAACCATCCGCTCGCTGGCGACACTGGCCTACGATTGCCGGCGTTCCGAGCAATTCCGCGCCGAACTGCTGGATGCGCTGCGCATCGTCCAGCGCGGCGATCTCGCCCCCGCCGACATGAAGGGCGCCTGGGCCGGCGAGCTCGGCCAGACCCAGTTCATGCCCTCGTCATGGATGAAATACGCCGTCGATTTCGACGGCAACGGCAAGCGCGATCTCCTGCACAACGCGCCCGACGTGCTGGCTTCCACCGCCAATTACCTCGCCGGCTATGGCTGGCAGCGTGGTAAGGATTGGCAGCCAGGCAGCCCGAATTTCACAGTGCTACAGCAGTGGAACAAGAGCGAGGTCTATTCCAAGACCGTCGCCTATTTCGCGACCCAGCTCGCGCACGCTCCATAAGCAGCGTTCACCAAACGCGTAGGGCCGATCGCCCGGCGACCGGCCCTCTCTTGGGAGCGTTTACTTACCCATAGTGGCGTGCATCGCCTTGTTCAGATGCGAGCCGCACGCACCCATTTTGCCGTTGAGCAGCGAGTCCTGCGCCGCCGCGATCTCCTTCTGCGCGACGAACTTGCTGTCGCCGTCGGCCATGTTCTCGATCGCGGTCTCCGTCTTCTCCAGATTGGACCCGCTGCAGCCGCCCATGGCGTGCTTGGCGGCCTGGGCCGGCGCGACGGCGAATGCGACGGCGGCAATGGCGATAACCCCGAGTAACTTCGTCATGATGTTACTTTCCTTCTCTTGTTCTTGGGACAGATCCAGCGACATTGCCGGAATCCGCGACATGACTTTCCTCCGCTCGCGGCAACATGTCGCAATAAATTCCCCGCGAGAATTGCGTGATGTTGCGCGCGGCGCAGAGCCGCATGCAGAACTTCTGATTTTCATTACAACTTTGTAATCAGGCTTCACACGTCTGGCGTGTGCACTGCATCAAACGAGCCGCAGACGCTCAAGCTCGGGCCATTGGACCGACACATCCCGGCTGCGCAGCAAGCCGCTGAGGTGGCCTGCCAGCGGGCGCTGAGCGAATCGCGCAGCTGAATGTATCTCCTTGGGCCACGGAACGGCATTACCACCGTGAATATAAATTCATTTCTACAATTCGCAGGTCATGCGAATCACGCATGCGAGACTTGGGCTTACAAGCTGCTCCATCGTGTTGCAGATCACGAGAACGTAACCTATTTCCAGCATCATGGGAACCGAGTGAATCGTCATAAACCCGTGATTTCACGGGGTTTTATTGCATGACGCGATGGCTTCCGCCTAGCTCTTGGGCGGGACTGCCAAGAGGTTAATCGCCCCTTACCAATGCCATGCGCTGTTCGCTTAGCTGCATCGCAACATCGGAACTTTCGCAGTGCACCACTCTCACCTATATTCATTTCAATGATGACGCCCGGGCAAGGGCTGAATCGAACTACAGGAGACTACCAATGCTGCTCTCGCTCATCCGCATGATCCAGGCTTTCCGGGACTATCAGCGCAATGTTGCCGAGCTGTCCCAGCTCAGCGATCGCGAACTGGCCGACATCGGCCTCGATCGCTCGGACATCCCGCGCGTTGCCGCCGGTCAGTATCAGGGCTGATATCGTTCAGCCCTCACCGGACGAACCGATAGCGCCCGCCTCGTGCGGGCGTTGTCGTTTTCTGATGGCAGAAAACTCGATCTCGGCGATTCCACTGGTCGCCGAAAAGCGCTACCTGTCCGCCCCATGACAGGACCCCTATCCAATACCGTGCACGTCATCGGCGCAGGCCTAGCTGGCTCCGAGGCCGCCTGGCAGGTGGCCAAATCAGGCGTGCCCGTGGTGCTGCACGAGATGCGGCCGAACCGCATGACCGAGGCGCACCGCACCGACGGGCTCGCCGAGCTCGTCTGCTCCAATTCGTTCCGTTCGGATGACGCCGCCAACAACGCCGTCGGCCTGCTCCATGCCGAGATGCGCCGCCTGGGCTCGCTGATCATGCGCGCGGCCGATGCCAACCAGGTGCCTGCCGGCGGCGCGCTGGCGGTCGATCGCGACGGTTTCTCGGCGGCCGTGACCAAGGCGCTGAACGACCATCCCCTGATCGAGATCGCCCGTGGCGAGGTCGCGGGCCTGCCGCCGGCCGACTGGGACAACGTCATCGTTGCCACCGGCCCCCTCACCTCGGCTCCACTCGCCGACGCCATCCGCGAACTGACCGACGAAAACGCACTCGCCTTCTTCGACGCGATCGCGCCGATCGTGCACCGCGAATCCATCGACATGTCGGTGGCCTGGTTCCAGTCGCGCTACGACAAGGTCGGTCCCGGCGGCACCGGCGCCGATTACATCAACTGCCCCATGACCAAGGAGCAGTATGACGGCTTCGTCGCCGCGCTGATGTCAGGCGAGAAGACCGAGTTCAAGGAGTGGGAGACCAACACGCCCTATTTCGACGGCTGCCTGCCGATCGAGGTGATGGCAGAGCGCGGTCCCGAGACGCTGCGCCACGGCCCGATGAAGCCGGTCGGCCTCACCAATCCGCACGATCCCACGACGAAGGCCTACGCGATCGTGCAGCTGCGCCAGGACAACAAGCTCGGCACGCTCTACAACATCGTCGGCTTCCAGACGAAGCTGAAATACGGCGAGCAGCAGCGTATCTTCCGCACCATTCCCGGGCTGGAGAAGGCCGAGTTCGCCCGTCTTGGCGGCCTGCATCGCAACACCTTCCTCAACTCGCCAAAGCTGCTGGACGGCCAGCTGCGGTTGCGCGCGCAGCCGCGGCTGCGCTTTGCCGGCCAGATGACCGGCTGCGAAGGCTATGTGGAGTCCGCCAGCGTCGGCCTGATCGCCGGCCTCTATGCGGCGGCCGATGCCCGTGGCGAAACCCTGACCGGCCCGCCCGCGACGACCGCGCTGGGATCGCTGCTCGGCCACATCACCGGCGGCCATATCGAGACCATCGAGCCCGGCACGCGCTCGTTCCAGCCGATGAACATCAATTTCGGCCTGTTCCCGCCGCTTGCGAGCGCTCCGACCAAGAAGCCCGACGGCACGCGCCTGCGCGGCAACGAGAAGACGGTGGCCAAGAAGCAGGCGATGAGCGCACTGGCGCTCGCGGATCTCGATCGCTGGATAGCCGATCACCTGCGCATTGCCGCCGCCGCGTGAGTTGTCAATGAACCTCCCCAAAGACGACGCCGCGATGCTCTCGGCGCGCTGGACCGAGGGCGTGCTGCTCAAGCGCGACGTGTTCTCGACCGTCGAACGCGGCCGCTTTCGTGCCGACACCGGCGAGGTCGATGCCGTGCTGCGCCGGCTGGATGAGGTGCCGTGGTGGTCGTTCCTGCTGGCCCGCCATCTGTTCGCGCGCGAGAAGCATGCGCTCGCCCTCGCCAAGGGCCTGAACGTCGGTCCCGAGCTGCTGTGGGCCGGGCAGCGTGCTCTGGTTCGCGGCTTCGTCGACGGCGTCGCGCTGCATCTGGCCAAACCGCATGGCGACCTCGCCTATTTCCGCTCGGCCAAGGCGGCGCTACGCCGGCTGCGCCGCGCCGGCATCTGCCACAACGACCTCGCCAAGGAACAGAACTGGCTAGTCGGCCGCGACGGCCGCGCCTATGTGACCGACTTCCAGCTCGCCGCGTGCTTTGCCCGGCGCAGCAGGCTCTATCGCATCCTCGCCTATGAAGACCTCCGGCATCTGCTCAAGCACAAGCGCTCCTATGCTCCGGAAGCGCTGACGCCACTGGAACGAAAGATCCTCGCCAAGAAGTCCTTTGCCGCGAGCCTGTGGCTCGCCACCGGCAAGAAGGTCTATCGTGCCATCACGCGCGGCCTGTTCAACTTCACCGACCGTGAGGGCGGCGGCCGCCGGCTCGTCAATGATGCGCCGGTGCTGGCGGAGCTGATCCGCAAGAATCCCGCCGTCCGCGATGCCGCCATCGTCGCCTTCGCCGACCGACGCTCCGGCGTTGGGCTCTATGCCTTCGTCGAAGCAGATCAGGCCGCGCTCGAAGGTCAGCTCCGCAACGAGCTTGCTGCCGCCAAGGGCCCGAAGCCGCCGGAACACATCCAGGTCGTGCATGCGCTACCGCGCGACGCCGGCGGCAAGCCGCGCACCGAGATCCTGCAACTCGTCGCCATGAACCAGCTCGATTTGATCGAGCCGATGATGAAGAACGACCAGGACCGCGCCTTCCTCAAGGACATCCTGGAGCAGCGCAAGAACCTGCGCGACCGCTTCAATTTCGAGGCGGACCTGCCGGCGGGTTGACAGGCTGGCCGCGCCTTGAAGCGTCCACATTGGCGATAGAGAAGCAATCGGAAAACGCAGGCTTGGCAGGGTCATGAGTTCTCGGGGGACGATGAGGCAACGTGGGGCTGGCGGCATGATCGCCGGCCTTCTGCTGTTGGCAGCGACGCCCGCAATGGCCGAAACCCCGGCCGAGCTGATCTCCAGCTTCCGCCTCAAGCACGGCGAAGTCCGCGTCGTGCGCGATGCGACCCTCGACCGGATCGCCATGGATCAGGCGCGTGCGATGGCGACGAAGGATGACCTCAGCCACGACGCGCTCGGCCCGTTCAACAGGCGCGTCGCGCCGGCCGGCGCGGGCCGCGCCGCCGAGAACATCGCCTACGGCTACGACAATTTCGAGAAGACGCTGGGACAGTGGATCGACTCGTCGGGGCACCGCAAGAACCTGTTGCTGCACAACGCCTCGCGCGTCGGCATCGCGAGCGCCAAAAATGCCAGCGGCAAACGTACCTATTGGGCGATGGTGATCGCCGGCGATTACGAGCCGAAGAAGGGCAAGGGCAGGAAGGACTCAGAGCCGCTGGTCGCCGTGAAGCGCGAGGCCGCCCCCGCCAGCAAGCCCAAATCGAGTAACTGCCACGTCAAGCTGCTCGGCCTCTGCATCTGAGACGAGGCGCCGCGCGGCAGGCGCTGTTGCGCGCGCTTCCCTGGCCAGCCAATATGGTCGCGCCGCTGTCCAGTTTGAGACCATCAATGGCCAAAAAATACACCGCCCAATGCGCCTGTGGCGCCATCAAGTTCGAATTCGACACCGATCCGACCTTCGTCGCCAATTGCCATTGCAATGACTGCAAGCGCGCCTCGGGCGGCGAGATGGCGACCTTCTTTGCCGTCCCGGAGGATGACTTCACGCTTCTCAGTGGCAAGCCAAAGGCCTTTCACTACGTGGCGAACTCCGGCAAGGGCCTGGATCGCAATTTCTGCCCCGAATGCGGCTCGCGCGTGTTCACCTCGAACCTCGATAGCTTCCCCAAGACGGTCTTCGTCCAATTAGGAAGCCTCGACCGGCCCGACCTCGTCGCACCGAAGCTCGAGATGTTCACCAAACGTCGCCTGCCATGGAACACGCCGCTCCATCTGCCGCAGTTCGAAGAGATGCCGCACTGAAGCGGCCGCGGCACAAGGCGGAGATCCTGACTTGATCGACATCGACCGAATCCGTGCCGACACGCCGGCCGCTGACCGGCTCGCCTATCTCCACAACGCAGGCGCAGCCCTCATGCCGCTGCCCGTCGTCGCGGCGATGAAGGAGCATATCGATCTGGAGAGCGAGATCGGAGGTTACGCCGCTGCAGACCGTGAGGCGCGCCGGCTCGATTCAGTCTACGCCTCGGTCGCGCGCCTGCTGAACGCTTCGCCAGACGAGATCGCCCTCGTGGAGAACGCGACGGTGGCCTGGCAAATGGCGTTCTACGCGCTTGCGTTTCGCCAGGGCGATCGCATCCTGACCGCCGAGGCGGAATACGCCGCCAACTACGTCGCGTTTCTCCAGGTCGCCAAGAGAACCGGTGCGGTCATCGAAATCGTGCCGAGCGATGCCAGCGGCGAGCTCGACATCCACGCACTCGAACGCATGATCGATGAGCGCGTGAAGCTGATCGCCATCACCTGGGTTCCGACTAATGGCGGGCTGATCAATCCCGCAGCGGCCGTCGGCAAGATCGCGCGGGCGCACGGCATTCCCTATTTGCTCGACGCCTGCCAGGCGGTCGGCCAGATGGCAGTCGACGTCGATGCCATCGGCTGCGACATGCTGTCGGCGACGGGGCGCAAATTCCTGCGCGGCCCGCGCGGCACCGGCTTTCTCTATGTCCGCTGCGGGCTGCTGCGACAGCTCGAGCCGCCGATGATCGACCACTTCGCGGCGCCCTGGGTCTCGCGTGACCAATACCAACTCCGCGACGATGCGCGCCGTTTCGAGACCTGGGAGAACAATTACGCAGCCCGGCTCGGGCTCGGCGCTGCCGTCGATTACGCGCTCGATATCGGTATGGGTCCCATCGAGCAGCGCTGCCGCCTGCTGGCGGACCGCCTTCGGAGCGGCCTCGCTTCCGTTCGCGGCATCACAATTCGCGACCTCGGACGCACACCGGGCGCCATCGTCAGCTTCACGATGGACGGATATGAGGCGGACGCGATTGTCAGCAGTGCCGCTGCCGCCGGCATCACCATTGGTGCTTCAGATCCGTCGAGCACCCGCATCGACGCCGAGATGCGGGCGCTGCCGCCGCTCGTGCGCGCCTCCCCGCATTACTACAACACCGAAGCCGAGATCGACCGGCTGATCGGTCATCTCGCCGATTTGGCACTGCGATAACGGGATGACCGCGCCACTCAGGTGCAGCGCGCGCTCAATCCGGATGCGTTGAGCCTCGCCATGACCTCGTCGAGATGCGCGCTGTCGCGGGTCTCGATCACCAGTTGCAGCAGCGTCGCCTTGGCCGGCAGGTCGGAGAAGGTCCGCTGATGCGAGACCTCGATGATGTTGGCCCCCGCTTCGGCCAGCAATGCAGCCACCGCGGCCAATTGGCCGGGCCTGTCGGGGATATCGAGCGACAGCTGGGTCAGCCGCCCCTCGCGCGCAAGCTCGCGGGTGAGAACGGAGGCGATCAGCCGCGTGTCGATATTGCCGCCGCTCAGAACCAGGCCGACCTTCTGGCCGGCAAAGCGGGACGGATCGGACATCAGCGCGGCAAGGCCGGCGGCGCCGGCGCCTTCAACGACCGTCTTCTCGATCGAGATCAGGGTCGCGACCGCGCGCTCGAGCTCGGCTTCGTTGACCAGTGCGATGTCGTCGACGAGGCGGCGGACGATTTCGGTGGTGATCTTGCCCGGCGATTTCACCGCGATGCCCTCGGCGAGCGTGTCGCCCCGCGCCGGCAAATTGCCGTCATGGATGGCGTTGTACATCGAGGGATAGAGCCAGGCCTCGACGCCAAGGATCCGCATCGATGGCTTGATCGATTTCGCGGCAATGCCGACGCCGCTGATCAGGCCGCCGCCGCCGATCGGGACGACCAGCGTGTCCAGCTCCGGCACGGCCTTGAGAATTTCGAGGCCGACAGTGCCTTGCCCGGCGATGACAAGCGGATCGTCGTAGGGGTGGACGAAGATCATGCTGCGGGCTTCGCCATGGCTTCGCGCGAAGGCGGCCGCCTCCTCCAGCGTCGCGCCGGTGACGACCACTTCGGCGCCATGGTGCTTGGTATTCTCGACCTTCACCATGGGCGTGCCGACGGGCATCACGATGGTGGCGGGAATGCCGAGCCGCCTGGCGTGATAGGCAACGCCTTGCGCGTGATTTCCCGCCGACATGGCAATGACCCCACGCGCACGCTCCTCCGCTGTCAGCGCGGTAAGCCGGTTGAGTGCACCGCGCTCCTTGAACGAGGAAGTGAACTGGAGGTTCTCGAATTTGAGCCAGATGTCACAGCCGCAAATGTTGCTCAGCGTGCGGCTGTAGCTACAGGGCGTCTCGACGACGGCGCCACGGATAGTCTCGGCGGCTGCGTGAATGTCGTCAGGTGCGACGGGAAGGCCGCTGAGATCGGAGGCCGTGATTTGGGACAAGTCAGCCATAGGACAACATAGAGCATTTGCCCGGCTCGGGCGACAAGCCAACCGCTATTTGGTAAATTCCCGGGAACGTGAAGCCCGCCATAGCGTCCACAGCGTGCGCAGCCGTGACGACGGCTGCGGCGTAAACGGATTGCGCCCGGGTTGCGACAGGCGCTTGAGGTCGGCCTGAGCCTGTCCGAGCGGAAGAAACGCTGGACGCGCTGATGCCGGCAGCTCCGCCAGCAGCGACAAGGCCGTCGTCAAATGCTGCTGCGCCTCGCCCGCGAGTTGCTCCAGCACGGCGCGCAAGCCCGGCGTCTCCTTGCCGGCGAACACGTCCTCCATGTTGCAATTGTGGCTCGCCAGCACCTGCTGCGGCAGCAACAATTGCCGGTGCGCGGCGTCGCGCGGCAGATTGGAGATCACCTGCACGATGCCCTGCGCCAGCCCGGCATGGCGGGCGAGATGCTCGACCGCGTCCGACGGCGGGCCCATGATACGCGCAGCGAGGGCGAACAGCGCCGATGAGGTCGCGGCCAAATAGCCTTCCAGCGCCGCCATCGTCGGCATCGGATCATTGTAGAGATCGAACTGATGCTCGTCGGCGAGCAGCGACAGCGGCTCGACCGGCAGGTCGAAATCGCGGATTGCGCGGAGCAGCTCGGCCGCGACCGGATTGCCCTCGGCGCTGCCATGGACCTGGCCCGAGAGCATGTCGGTCCACCATTGCAGGCGGATTTCGCCGGGCAAGGGCTGGCTTACCTGGTCGCGGACCCGGACGATCTCGACATTGAAGGCGTAGAGCGCGAGCAGCGCACGGCGCTCGGCGGCGGGCGCGAACAGGGTCGCGACATAGCGCGGAAAGTCGTGGCTGCGCACGAGATCGGCGCAGAAGGTCACGGAATCCGGCGGAGGTGCGGCGCTGCTCATGGCACGGCGATCAGCGCGGCCGCAACGCGGCGCCGCTCGCCGATCATGATGTTGTAGGTGCGCACGGCCGGGCCCGTCTGCATCGTGTCCAGTACCACCCTCACCGCCTTCAAGGCCTGCCGCAGCTCCAGCGGCGGCAGCCAAACCCCTGTTCCAGTGCCGATCAGGAGCGTGTCGATGCTGTTGGCGGCCGTGAAGACCCGTTCCAGCGAATAGCGGTCGATCTTCGCAGGGTCCGTCACATCCCAGGCCCAGATCGCATCCGGCAGGCAGAGCAGCGATCCCCGATGCGACATGCCGGCAAAGGCGAAGCCGCCCTTGCCATAGGCCTCGATCGGCGCCGAGCGCGGAAAATGCGGTGCGTTGGGATCGCCGGTCATGAGCTTGGTCCGAATGGGGCTTACTGCCCCCGCAAACGCGTGCGAGGGCGTGCGGTTCGGATCATGCCTTGTTTTTCTTCGCCGGCGTAGCCGTATCGGCCGCATCTTCGCGATGCTCGCCGACCCCGAGATAGATCAGGATCGGAGCCGCAATGAAGATCGACGTGTAGGTGCCGACCAGCACCACGCCGAACATCATCACCGCGGTGAAGCTGTGGATGGCATGGCCGCCGAACAGGAGCAGCGCCAGCAGCGCCAGCGTCACGGTGAAGTGGGTGATGATCGAACGCGACAGCGTCGAGTTGATGGACTCGTTGAGAAGCTGCGGCATCGGCATCTTCTTGTAGCGCCGCAGCATTTCACGGATTCGGTCGTAAATGACGACGGTGTCGTTGAGCGAATAGCCGAGAATGGTCAGAAGCGCCGCGATGCTGGTCAGGTCGAAATCGACCTGGCTGATCGACATGAAGCCGATCGTCAGCACGATGTCGTGCACGTTGGCGATCATGGCGCCAAGCGCGAACTGCCACTCGAAGCGGAACCAGAGATAGATCAGGATCGAGACGATCGCGAGCATCAGGCCAAGCATGCCGTAGGCCAGGAGCTCGCCGGACACGCGCGGGCCGACGACCTCGACGCGGCGGTATTCGACGGAATCGCCGAGCGCGGTGCGGACCTTCTGCACGGCCTCCTGCTGGGCCGCATCGCCGCCCGGCTGCTCCGCGACACGGATCAGCACGTTCTCGGCATCGCCGAACTGCTGCAATTGCACTTCACCGAGACGCAAGGAATCCAGCGTCGTGCGCATCGCAGCGATGTCGGCGGCACCCGACTTCGACCTGACCTCCAGCAGCGTGCCGCCGCGGAAGTCGATGCCGAAATTCAGGCCGTGGGTGAAGAACAGCGTGATGGCGACGATCGACAGCGCCGCCGAGATCGGGAAGCTGATGCGGCGAAAGCGCGTGAAGTCGAAATGCGTATCATCCGGGACGATGCGCAGCGACGGCAGCCAGCCGAGCGCGGCGACCACGGTGAGGACGGCAATCAAGATGCCAAGCCCGATGAGAACGGTGTGAGTCACGATCAGGCTCCTAGATCGGCACGCTCTGCGGCCGCTTCCACCGCACCCACCAGGCGACGATCAGCCGGGTCAGGGTGAAGGCGGTGAACACCGTGGTGATGATGCCGATGCCCAGCGTCACGGCAAAGCCGCGCACCGGGCCGGTGCCGATGTAGAACAGCACCGCGGCGGCAATGAAGGTGGTGATGTTGGAATCGAGGATGGTGGCGAGCGCCCGCTTGAAGCCGGCGTCAATCGCCGAGATCGCGTTGCGGCCACCCCGCAGCTCCTCGCGGATGCGCTCATAGATCAGCACGTTGGAGTCGACCGCGATGCCGACGGTGAGCACGATGCCGGCGATGCCGGGCAGCGTGAGCGTGGCATTGAGCAGCGACAACAGGCCGAAGATCATCGCGACGTTGATGGCGACCGCGATGTTCGCGAACACTCCGAACAGCCGGTAGGTCAGCAGCATGAAGATGATCACGAGGATCGAGCCGACGTAAGCCGCAAGCTCGCCCTTCTCGATCGAGTCCTGGCCGAGGCCCGGACCGACAGTGCGCTCCTCGACCACCGTGAGCGGCGCCGGCAGCGCACCGGCACGCAGCAGGATTGCAAGATCGTTGGCCGACTGCACGGTGAAATTGCCGGAAATCTGGCCCTGGCCGCCGGTGATGGGCTCGCGGATGACGGGCGCCGAGATCACCTTGTTGTCGAGCACGATCGCGAAAGGCAGTCCCACGTTCTCCTGCGTGGCCTGCGAGAACTTGCGCGCGCCCGACGTATTGAACTTGAAGCTCACGACCGGCTCGCCCGTGCGCTGGTCGAAGCTCGCCTGGGCGTCGGTCAGGTCGCCGCCGGCGACCAGCACCTGCTTCTTGACCACATAAGGCACCGGCGGCGGCGAAGCGCTCATCAGAAGCTCGGATTCCGGCGGGAGCCGCCCCTGCTGCGCCTGATCAGGCGGCACGGAGGCATCGACCATGCGGAATTCCATCTTCGCGGTCTTGCCCAGCAATTCCTTCAGGCGGGTCGGGTCCTGCAGGCCGGGGACCTGCACCAGGATGCGGTCGTTGCCCTGACGCTGGATGACGGGCTCGACGGTGCCGAGCTCGTTGACGCGGCGTTCGACGATCTGGATCGATTGCTCGATGGTCTTGCGCATGCGGTCGAGCATCGCGGCCTGCGGGATACTCAGGCGGATCACGCCGCCGCTGGCGTCGGTCACCTCCAGGTCGCGCTGACCGCTGGAGCCCATCAGTCCGCCCAGCGGCTGGGACAGCTCGCGCAGCTTGGCGAGCGCGGGCTGCACGTCGGTTTCCTTGGTGATGCGAACCTCGGCCGCGTCGTTGCGCACGGTGACGCCGCCGGTGAATCCGATCTTGGCATCGCGCAGCGTCCGGCGAACGTCGTCGCGGACCTGGTCCAGCCTCTCCTTCTTCACATAGTTGGAATCGACCTCGAGCAGCAGATAGGAGCCGCCCTGGAGGTCGAGCCCAAGCACGAGCCGTCGCTGCGCCCAGGCGGGCCAGGTCTTGACCTGCGCTTCCGGGAAGAAGTTCGGGACCGCGCAGAGGCACACGATCAGCGCTGTCAGGATAATCCCCAGCGCTCTCCACCGCGTGAAATACAACATCGACTGGACCTGTCAGATCAGGGGACTTGCAGGAAGACTTGAGACACTCGCAGAAGCGCTCACTTCGCCGCGGTGTCGTCCTTGGCGGCTTCCTTGCTATCCTTGGATTCTTTCGCCGGCTCGCCCTTGGCGCGCACGCCCGAGATCATCTGGCGCATCTGCCGCACGCGGACGCCGTCGGAAATCTCGAACTCGATCTGGTCGTCGTCGACGACCTTGGTGACCTTGCCGACGAGGCCGCCCGAGGTCACGACGGTGTCGCCGCGACGGATGTTCTTCACGAGATCGGCATGGTCACGGACCTTCTTCTGCTGCGGACGCAGAATCAGGAAGTACATGATCACGAAGATCAGGGCGAACGGCAGCAGCGACATCAACATGCTGTTGGTGTCACCGGCGCCCGCAGCCTGGGCATACGCAGGGGTAATCAGCATTCGGACGATCCTCGTGAGAACGGGGGAAAGCCGGTCAGGCCCTCAAAGGCGACCGGCTCGGTCAAATTCGCGCGGACTATAGCGGCCACCGCCCCAATTGCAACGCTGCCAGACCGCCCTTTTGGCCACCTTGCGGCGCGCCGTCAGGCCCGATAAGGCTGCATTCTCAGGAACTTCGGACATGTCCAAAAACCTTAGCAAAAGCCCGGCCGGCAAAGGCCCCCGTACCCCTGCCAGGAAGCCTTCCCGCGTCGCGGCAAAACGCCCCACGGCAGGCTCCAAGGCGACCACCAAGGTCTCCAAGCCAACCCCCGACCTCACCCAGGAGCGCATCGTCCGCGCGCTGGAGACCATCGCGGCGCATCTCTCCGCCCAGGGCAAGCCGGCCGCCGAACGCGAGTCGTTCGAACGGGCGGACGCCTATGTCTGGCATCCGGACGGCCGCCTCTCGGCCGTGCCGCGGGTCAGCCGCGTCGAGCTGTTCCTGCTCAAGGGCGTCGACCGGATGCGCGACATCCTGATGGAAAACACCGAGCGCTTCGCGGGCGGCCTGCCCGCCAACAACGCCCTGCTCTGGGGCGCGCGCGGCATGGGCAAGTCGTCGCTGGTGAAGGCGGCACATGCCAGCATCAACGCGGACCGCAAGGCCGCCGACAGACTGAAGCTGATCGAGATCCACCGCGAGGACATCGAGAGCCTGCCCGCGCTCATGGACCAGCTGCGCGCATCGTCCTTCCGCTTCATCGTGTTCTGCGACGACCTCTCGTTCGACGGCAATGACGCCTCGTACAAGTCACTCAAGGCGGTGCTCGAAGGCGGCATAGAGGGCCGACCCGAGAACGTCATCCTCTACGCCACCTCCAATCGCCGCCACCTGCTCGCGCGCGAGATGATCGAGAACGAGCGCTCGACCGCGATCAATCCCGGCGAAGCGGTCGAGGAGAAGGTGTCGCTGTCGGATCGCTTCGGCCTCTGGCTCGGCTTCCACCGCTGCAGCCAGGACGAATATCTCGCCATGGTGCGCGGCTATTGCAGCCATTTCGGCATCAAGGTCGATGACGAGGCGCTGGAGCGCGAGGCGCTGGAATGGTCGACCACGCGCGGCTCGCGCTCGGGCCGTGTCGCCTGGCAGTTCGTGCAGGAACTGGCGGGTCGGCTCGGCGTGAAGCTGGCGGCGAAGTAGCAGCCTTCGAATACACGATCGCCCGCTCCAGTGTGCGATTGCGCACAAGGCGGGCGATCACGGCGTTCGTTTTGATGTGACCAGCGAGGCGCCGGGCCTCACGCCCCGTTCAGGAATTGAAGCGGGTCAACCGGGCTCGATCCCTTGCGGATCTCGAAGTGGAGCTGCGGCGACGCCACCTCCCCGGATTGACCCGACTTGGCAATGACCTGACCGCGCTTGATGGTATCGCCGCGCTTCACCAACAGCTCACTCGCATGGGCATATGCGGTGACGTAGCCGTTGGAGTGCCGAACCAGGACCAGATTGCCGTAACCTTTCAGCTCGTTGCCGGAATAGGCGACGACGCCGTCTTCAGCCGCCTTGACCGGCGTCCCCTCAGGCACCGCGAGATTGATGCCGTCATTGGACTTGCCGTTGGTCTTGGCGCCGTAGCTCGTGACCACCTTGCCGCGCACCGGCCAACGGAAGGTCGGGAGCGCACTGGTGGTCTCGGCGGCTTTCGCCGGAGCCTCCGCAGCTTTCTCCTCGACATTGGTCGTGGCCTGGGCGAGGCGCGCGCTCTGCACAGGTGCCGCGACGGCGGCCATCTTGGTGGCCGGCGCGGGAGCGGCCGCAACGGGCTGCAGCGTCCCCGCAACCGGGGCGGCCGAGACCGGAGCCGCAGTAACCGGTGCCGCGACGGCGGCGGTCTTCGCACCGGGCACGGTCAGCTTGGTGCCGAGCTTGAGCTTGGCGGACTGATCGAGACCGTTGGCACGGGCCAGTTCGGCCGCCGAGATATGGTTCTTGCGGGCAATGCTGGCGAGCGTGTCGCCGCGATTGACGAAATGCATGCTCGACGGCGCGGCAACGGCCGCAACCGGCTTCGCCGCCGGCGCCATCGCGGGAGCCGCAGCGACGGGAGCCATCACAGGCGCAGGTGCCGCCGCGGTCGCGCCCGGATGCGGAATGATCAGCTGTTGACCGGGCGAGAGTGCGCGCGGGCCCTTGTAGCCGTTGGCAGCAAGGATCGCCTGCGGGGTGACGTGATAGCGCTTGGCGAGCACGTCGAGCGTGTCGCTGGTGCCGACGATGATCTTGGTCCCGCCGGCCGGCTGGGCGGCCGCGACAGAGCGCGGCGGCACGGTGGCCGTGGTCTCCAGATGCGGCTGCGCCGGGGGCGCGTAGGAGCCGACGCCGCGCCCGCCACCGGACACGCCACCACCTGCCGCGACCGGATAGGATTGCGGCGCGGCCACCGCGGGCGGCGGCAAGGGCTGGGACTGATAATAACCGGACTGCGTCTGCGGCCGCGCATATTGCGGCAGCTCACGCTGCGGCGGCGGCGCCTGCTGCACCGAACCGGTCGATTCTTGCGAGAACGGATTGGAGAAGTTCGACTGGGACAGCCGCGACGACATGTCGGCACTGCACCCTGCGAAGCTGAAGGAGATCAGCGCCAGCACCGCGACCTGCGGTACGCGGCGCGAGTAAAGCAACTCGGCGACGACAGACATGGTTACTCACTCGTACGCAACAGAACTGGTCTTTTAAGTAAACACGCGCCGAGTAAATAACGGCTTAACCCTCCCAATAAGATGTTGGCAGCACAGCCAATCCGGAAATCTACAGCTCCCGCGCCACCCCGGGCAGCGCAGGCACGAAGCGGACCTCGACGAGTTCCTTGCGCGCGATCCCGCTCGCGCTGCGGGTCAGCCGGGTCAGCGTCTGCACGCCCTGATGCGGGCCGACGGGCGCGATCAGGATGCCGCCGACCTCCAGCCGCTCGACCAGGTTCTCCGGAATCTGCTCCATCGCGGCGGTGACGATGATGCGGTCGAACGGGCCGATATTGGGAGGCAAGTTGAGACCGTCGCCCAGCATCACCTCGACATTGTGATAGTCGAGCTTCTCAAGCCTGGCGCGTGCGGCATCCGCAAGCTTGCGATAGCGCTCGACCGTCAACACCTGTCCGGCGAGCCGCGACAGCACGGCGGCCTGATAGCCGGAGCCCGCACCGATCTCGAGCACGCGATGTTGCTTCTGGAGCTGGAGCTGCTCGGTCATGTAGGCGACGACGAAGGGCTGGCTGATGGTCTGCCCGCACGCGATCGGCAAGGCGCTATCGCGATAGGCGCCGTCGCGGTCGGCCTCATCGACGAACAGTTCGCGCGGCACCTCCTCCATGGTCCGCAGCACCGCCTGATCGCTGATGCCCCGACGCCTCAGCGTGAGCTGAAACATCATCTTTTCCGGCGGGTGCTGATGGGAGGTCATTGCTGCTTGTGCCGTCTCGTCAGGTCGAGCCCGATGCTTGCGTGGCCAAGCCACCGGGCGCGAGAATCTTGTTCCTGTTCAGGAACCCATGATACTCTTCGGGGTGGAGTATCTGACCACAAATTGGCTTGCAACGGGCCAACCGCGACGGCCATTTTCAGGTGGCCCGTTCGCCGAAACGCGCATTGCGTCGATTCGCGTTATCTGCGAACGTTTTCCGGAATGGGCAAGGACTCACCGATAATGACCGCGACAGGGCTTTCCGGCCGCTCTGTATTCCTCGTCGAAGACGAGGTGATGATCAGGATGATGGTCGCGGACATGCTCGAAGAGCTCGGCTACAAGATCGCGGCCGAGGCCGGTGACATCAACGAAGCCCTGCGGCTCGCCCAGGCGACCGAGTTCGACATCGCCATCCTCGACGTCAACGTCAACGGCAAGGTCATCTCGCCGGTCGCCGACGTCATCAAGGCCAAGGGCTGCCCGTTCATCTTCGCCACCGGCTACGGCTCCTCCGGCCTGCCCGAGCAGTACCGTGACCGGCCGGCGCTGCAAAAGCCGTTTCAGCTCGATGCGCTCGGCAAGACCATCGAAGCCGCCCTTCGCGGCGGCTAGGAGATTTCCGCAGCCCGGATGGAGCGCAGCGCAATCCGGGAATCGTGCCAGAAACGACGACGGCCCCGGATTTCGCTGCACTCCGTTCGGGCCACGATTCCTCGACGCTACTTCAGCGTCGCACTCAGCGCTTCGGAAAACGCTTCGTTGGTGCGGTCGAGCCTGAGCGGCGTGACCGAGACATAGCGCTCGCGCAGCGCCGCGAGATCAGTGCCCTCGGCGGGCGTATCCATCATCGCGGCGCGCTCGAAGCCGATCCAGAAATAGGGATTGTTGCGACCGTCCCTGCGCTCTTCGATCCTGAGGAAGCCGAGATTGCGCTTGCCCTGGCGGGTGACGCGAATGCCGAGCACATCCTCCGGCGCACAGGCCGGGAAGTTCACGTTGATGACGGTGTCCTTCGGGATGCCGGCCTTGATCACCTTGCGCAGGATGTCGGGCCCGAATTGGCGCGCGGTGTCCCATTGCGGCCGATCGCGGGTCTCGACGCTGAATTCCTGCGACAGCGCAAATGACGGCAGCCCCAGAATGGTGCCTTCCAGCGCGCCGGCGATGGTGCCGGAATAGACCACGTCCTCGGCGACGTTGCGGCCCTTGTTGACGCCCGACAGCACGAGATCGGGCGGCTTGGTGCCCAGAATATGCCGCGCCCCCATGATGACGCAGTCGGTCGGGGTGCCGCGCACGGCGAAGTGGCGGGGGCCGACCTCGCGCAGACGCAAGGGATCGTTCAGCGACAGCGAATGCGACACGCCGGACTGGTCGAGCTCGGGCGCCACCACCCAGACGTCGTCGGACAACGCCCGCGCGATCTCCTCAACAACCTTGAGGCCGGGAGCGTGAATGCCGTCGTCATTGGTGCAGAGGATGCGCATGCGAAAGGTCGATTCCTGAAGCCGTTTGGGCCGTCTTATCCGGCTATGACCGATCAGGCAAACCGGGCGCCTCCGGATATGAGCTGCGGGCGTTTAAACGGCCCATCTGTGATCTAGCTCATTGCGGCGGCGCAGCATGCCGCCCTATTTTCCATCCACATTCCGAGGCGACGGGACACCAGATGACCCGCTTTGCAGCCCTTATCTGTTTTGGACTTGGTCTTGGCCTGAGTCTCGGCCTGAGTCTTGGCCTGAGCGCGCTCGCGCCGCGGCCGGGACATGCACAGAATTCAAGGGCTGAGGACCGCTGCTTTCCCTGGCAGGAGTTCCGCAACGGCATTTGCGCGGCGAAGTCGGCCCCTCTTGCCCCGGCTCTTGCTCCGCCGCCTGCGGAGACGCAGGTCCCGAGCCCGCCCCCTCCGCCGGAACGCATCGAAACAGCCACTCCGCCGGCCTGCCCTGCCGACACCCACATCGACGCGAGCGGGGTCTGCATCGCCGACGCGCCACCTCCAGCCACGCCGCCGCGTGCCCTGATCACCATCACCTGCATCGGCGGCACGGCGAGCAACGGGCAATGCACCTGTCCGGCCGGCTACGAGTTGATGCCGGCCGGCACGGATCCCGGCGGCACCTGCCTGCGGACCGACGCGGAGAATTGCCAGGGCGGTGCGATGACGATCACCGGCGAATGCCTGTGCAACGGCCAGGTCACGATGTCCGGACAGGTTTACGATCTCGAATTGTCGCGGGGCAAATGCGTGCCGAAACGCTGTCCGCGCGAGGGGCCTTGCGTTACGGCGGCCGCGAAACCGGAGGGCGAGGCACCGCCAAGACTGTCATCGGACGAACCCGAGCGACACCGCGCCTGCGCCAAAGGCACGGTCGCAACGCGCCACGGCTGCGTGCCGGTGCGGCACCGATCGCAGACGATCGACCCCGGTTCGCTGCTGCGGATGACGCCGAACTATTCGAGCCCGATACCGTATTAGAGCGTTTTCGAGCGAAGTGGATACCGGTTCGCGTCAAGAAAACGCGTCAAAACAAAAATCTAGAGCGCCGTTCCGATGTCATCGGTGCGGCGCTCTAGCGGCGGATGCGCCATTGCGGCAGGAATCGCGCGAGCCGGCCTTCGGCCGACAGCTTCATCGCCGGCACCACCGGACTCACGGCGGGCGTCTCGATCACGCCGAGTGCCTTCAGCTGCGCAACGATCGGGTCCGATGCCGGCTCTTGCGGAAAACGTTCGCGCGCGACCGTCAGCGCCTTGTCGAAATCCGCAACATTCACGCCGGGCTTGGCGCGCCGGCTCCGCACGAGATCCTCGTCCCAGAGCCGCGCGATCTCGATGTCGAGCACGCCGCGCAGCCGCTGATCGACGGCTTGAATACCGGCACCTGTCACCGCCCATTGTCTGCCGACCCAGAAGATGTCGCGGTGCAAGGCCATGAACTGTCGGTTCGCATTGACGGGTGGCCGGCAGGATAACCGGCCGCCCAATCTTCGCAACCAAACGTTTCTGCGTTTCTGCGAGCAATACCGCGTTAGTCGCGCGCGACCACCTTCAGCCCGCCCATATAGGGCTGGAGCACGCTGGGGACCGCAATCGAGCCGTCCTCCTGCTGATAGGTCTCCATCACGGCGATCAGCGCACGGCCGAGCGCGGTGCCGGAACCGTTCAGCGTGTGCACGAAGCGCGGCTTGCCGTCGGGCCCGCGCGAGCGGGCGTCCATGCGCCGCGCCTGGAAGTCGCCGCAGACCGAGCAGCTCGAGATCTCTCGGAACGCGCCGCCTTCGCCCTGCCCGGGCATCCAGACTTCGATGTCATAGGTTTTTTGCGACGAAAAGCCCATGTCTCCGGTGCACAGCGTCATCACGCGGTAATGCAGATCGAGCCGGCGCAGCACTTCCTCGGCGCAGGACAGCATCCGCTCGTGCTCGTCCTTGCTGGTCTCCGGCGTCGTGATCGACACCAACTCGACCTTGGTGAACTGGTGCTGGCGGATCATGCCGCGGGTATCACGCCCTGCGGCGCCCGCCTCCGCGCGAAAACACGGCGTCAGCGCGGTCAGCCGCATCGGCAGCTGCTTTTCATCGAGGATGGATTCGCGGACGAGGTTGGTGAGCGCCACCTCCGCTGTCGGAATGATGCCGAGACGCTCGGTCCGCAGCCGGTCCAGATCGGGTGCGGCGAGCAATTCGCCCTTGATCGCCCAGAACTGGTCGTCCTCGAATTTCGGCAATTGCCCCGTGCCGAACATGATCTCGTTGCGGACCAGCAGCGGCGGATTGATCTCGGTATAGCCGTGCTCGTCGATGTGCAGATTCAGCATGAACTGGCCGAGCGCGCGTTCGAGCCGCGCGAGCCCCTTCTTCAGCACGACGAAGCGCGCGCCGGAGAGCTTGGCCGCCGTCTCGAAATCCATGTCACCGAGCGCGCCGCCGAGATCGTCGTGAGGTCTGGGCGCAAACGCATAGTTGCGCCGATTGCCGAAGACATGGCGCTGCACGTTGCCGTGCTCGTCGACGCCGTCCGGCACTTCGCCGAGCGGCAGATTGGGGATCGCCGACAGCACCGTGGCGAGCTCCTCGTCTGCGGCTTTCGCAACGGCCTCGAGCTCCGGCATCGTGGTCTTCAGCTCGGCGACCTCCGCCATCAGCTTGGCCGCGCGCGCCTCATCCTTCGCCTTCTTGGCATCGCCGATTTCCTTCGAGGCCGCGTTGCGCCGCGCTTGCGCCTGCTCGGAGGCCAAGATCGCCGCGCGCCGCTTCTCGTCGATCGCGAGCAGCGAGGCCGACAGTGGCTTCAGTCCACGCCGGACGAGACCGGCGTCGAAGGCTTGCGGATTGTCGCGGATCGATTTGATGTCGTGCATGGCTGTTTTCCCGTCATGGCCGGGTTTATCCCGGCCATCCACGTGTCTGCCGCCTTAGACCAAGTCGTGAATGCCCGGGTCAAGCCCGGACATGACGAATCATGGGCTGAGCAACGAGATGATAGAGCGAAAGTGCCCTACTCGGCCGGATTGGCTGGCGTCGACACGTCGGTGCCGGTGGCGGCCTTTGACGCCGCCGCCTTCTTCTCCACCATCGCCACCGCGATGATCGAGCCCTCGTAGAGCGCCATCAAGGGAATCGCGAGCGAGCACTGGCTGATCACGTCGGGCGGGGTCAGCACCGCCGCGATGACGAAGGCGATGACGATAAAATAGCGCCGCTTCTCGCGCAGCATCTTGGAGGTGATGATGCCGATCCGGCCCAAGAGCGTCAGGATGACCGGCAGCTGAAAGGCGATCCCAAAGGCAAAGATCAGCGACATCATCAGCGACAGATATTCGCCGACTTTCGGCAGCAGCTCGATCTTGGCGGTCTCGTCGCTGCCGAGCTGCTGCATGCCGAGCGAGAAGCGCGCCAGCATCGGAAACACCACGAAATAGACCAGCGCCGCGCCGAGCACGAAGAAGAACGGCGTTGCGACCAGGTACGGCAGGAAGGCCTGCTTCTCGTGCTTGTACAGCCCTGGCGCCACAAACTTGTAGATCTGCGTTGCAACGATCGGGAACGAGATGAAGCCAGCCCCGAACAACGCCAGCTTCAACTGGGTCAGGAAATATTCCAGGAATGCGGTATAGATCAGCTTGGCGTTTCCGCCGTCGCCGACGGCCAGGACATAGGGCCATACCAGAACGTTGAATATCTGCTTGGCGAAGAAGAAGCAGACGATGAAGGCCAAGCCAAAGCCAACCAGCGCCTTGATCAGCCGCGAGCGCAGCTCGATCAGATGGTCCATCAGCGGGGCTTTGCTGGCCTCGATATCGGCGTCGCTCATGACGCTTTGGCATCCTTGATCGCTTCGGATGGCGCAGTGTCCTGCGCAACGACGCCCGCCTGCTCGACCTCACGGGTGATGGCGAGCGGCTCGTTCACCGCCGTATGGGCCTCCGCTTCAACGAAGGTTTCCGGCGTCGGCGCTTCAGGAGTGGTCGGTGTCGTCGGCGCTTCAGTTGAAGTCGTCGGCGTTTCGACCGCCGTGGTGGCCGTCGTCTCGGCCGGCTTGTCCAGCGCATCGACGCGGAGCGCGTCGCTCACGTCCTTCTGGAGCGAGGTCAGCGGATTGTTGCTGGCGAATCCGGTGGCGGCTTCCTTGACCTCGTCAAAACTCTTCTTGAGGTCGGCCATCTCGGCCTCGCGCATCGCTTCCTGGAACTGACCCTGGAATTCGGCGGCCATCTTGCGGGCCTTGCCCATCCACTGTCCGACCATGCGCAGCACGCCCGGCAGCTCTTTCGGGCCGATGGCGATCAGGGCCACGACCCCGATCAGGACCAGTTCACTCCACCCGATGTCGAACATGAGGTCTTCCGTTCACGCCAGCAGCAAGCCGGCCCAATCCCTCGCGCGCCAGGATCGGGGCCGCCACCCGCGTCTCGCGTGCTTCTTTAGGCTCAGACGGCCTTGCTGCCGACGTCGGAGCGTGCCGCGCTCGGGGCGGCGTTGTGCTCGATGGACTTGGCCGGTTCGGCGGGCTTGTCAGCGGGCTTGTCGTCGTCCTGCATGCCCTTCTTGAACGCCTTGATGCCCTGTGCCACGTCGCCCATCAGATCCGAAATCTTGCCGCGGCCGAACAGCAGCAGGACCACTGCGATCACCAAGATCCAGTGCCAAATGCTGAGTGAACCCATCCTGCAACCCTCCAAACGCGCATGGCCGGGGACCCGGCCGATCTTCACCGGAACGTAGGCTTGGCAGGCCTCAAAAACAAGGACCAAGGCAGCGCCAATTCGCTGTTGGCGCTACGTAATCTTGCTAGTGTTAACCGGTCGCAGGGGGCCCCTAGAAGGCCAGGACGTCAGTCCTCGCGACCACCTTCGCCGCCCTCCTCATTGCCGCCTTCCGGCGACTCGGGCTCGACCGCAGGTGCCAGCGCGAGATCGAGGTCCTCGCCCGGTTCCAGCGGATCCTCGTCCTCGCGCAATTGCGGGTCGTCGGACGGCGTCGGCACGCTGAATCCGGTCGGCAGACGCGAATCCAGCAGACCCGTGCCCTTGAGCTCTTCCAGGCCCGGCAGATCGCCGAGCTGTTCCAGGGTGAACTGCGACAGGAAGTCCTCGGTGGTTCCGAAGGTCAGGGGACGGCCGGGTGTCTTGCGCCGGCCGCGCGGCTTGATCCAGCCGGTCTCGAGCAGCACGTCGAGCGTGCCCTTCGAGGTGACGACGCCGCGGATCTCCTCGATCTCGGCGCGCGTCACCGGCTGGTGATAGGCGATGATCGCCAGCACCTCGATCGCCGCGCGCGACAGGCGGCGGGTCTCGGTGCTCTCCCGCGTCATCAGCCAGGCGAGATCGCCGGCGGTGCGGAAGGTCCATTTGTTGGCGACGCGCACGAGGTTCACGCCGCGCGAGGCATAGTCGGCCTGGAGCTGCTCGAGCGCGGCCTTGACGTCCACGCCATCAGGCATGCGCTTGGCCAGCGTCGCGGTATCCAGCGGCTCACTCGACGCGAACAGCAGCGCTTCCAGCAGCCGCAATTCTTCGGGACGTGCCTGGGACTCGTTCTCCATCGGCTCGGCCTCGTCTACCCGCACTTCAGCCAGGCTTGCCATGGCAGATTCTCCTTCTTGCACTTAAGCGACCGGCGCATCGGGCGCAGGAGCTGCGTCAGCGACCGGTTTGGGACGCCCCTTCCGGAAATAGATCGGCGCAAACGCCTCTTTCTGGTTCAGCTCGAGCTGACCTTCCCGCACCAGTTCCAAGGCGGCAGCGAAGCTCGACGCGAACACCGTTGCGCGCTGCGTGGGATCGGCGACGTGCCGGATCAGGAAGTCGTCGAGAACACCCCAGTCGTCCTGTTCGCTGATGCTGCCGACCAGCCGCTCCAGCGTGGCGCGCGCTTCCGCGAGCGACCACACCGTGCGCTTGGCCAGGTGCACGCTCGCCAGCACGCGCGACTGGCGCTGTGCGGCATAGGCGGTGAGCAGGTCGTAGAGCGTTGCGGTGTATTTCGGATGCTTGATCTCGGCGATCTGCTCGGGCTCGCCGCGCGGGAAGATGTCGCGCAGCAATTGCTGCCTGTTCATCAGCCGGTTGGCGGCTTCGCGAATGGCTTCCAGACGGCGCAGGCGGTTGGCGAGCGCGGTCGCCATCTCTTCCGCACTCGGGCCTTCCGCGCTCGGCGGCTCCGGCAGCAGCAGACGCGACTTCAGGAAGGCGAGCCACGCCGCCATCACGAGATAATCGGCGGCGAGCTCCAGCCGGATCTTCCGCGCGGCTTCGATGAAATGGAGATACTGGTCGGCCAGCGCCAGGATCGAGATCTTGGCGAGATCGACCTTTTGCTGCCGTGCAAGCGCAAGCAGCAGATCGAGCGGGCCTTCATAGCCCTCGACGTCCACCACCAACGCCGGCTCACCCTCGGCGAGCTCGGCAGGCCGCCCGGTTTCAAACGATAGGATTTCTGCGGTCATGCGGATGCCGTGTTTGCCCGTGCGATCAGTGCGTCCAGCTCAGCGCGCGCGGCCACCCGGTCGAATGGCTGCGGCGCCTTGCGCGCGGCGAGCGCGGCTGTCGCCCGCTGCAGCGCCCTGCCGGACAGTTCAGGCGCCTGGCCGGCAACTTCACGCATCTCCTCGATGTTGCCGTTGCAATGCAGGGCCATGTCGCAGCCGGCCGCGAAGATGGCGCGGGTCCGATCGGCGATATTTCCCGCCAGCGCGTTCATCGACACGTCATCACTCATTAACAAACCCTGGAACCCGATTGCGCCGCGAATCACCTGAGCAATCATTGTCGCAGATGTCGTCGCCGGATGGGCGGGGTCGACCGCGCTAAACACAACATGTGCAGTCATGGCCATCGGCAAATCCGCCAGCGGCTTGAATGCAGCAAAGTCGGTCCGCTCGAGCTCGTCCCTGGGCGTATCGACGGTCGGCAGCTTGAAATGGGTATCGGCGGTGGCGCGGCCGTGGCCGGGAATGTGCTTGAGGACCGGCAGCACGCCGCCCTGCTCCAGCCCCTCGGTCACCGCGCGCGCGATCGCAGCGACCTTGCCAGGTTCGGTGCCATAGGCCCGGTTCCCGATGACGGCGTCGGCGCCCGGCACCGGCACGTCAGCCAGCGGCAGGCAATCCACGGTAATGCCGAGATCGGCGAGATCGGCCGCGATCAGCCGGGCGCTGAGGCGCGCCGCGGTGAGCCCGAGGGCCGAATCAGTGTCGTACAGATTCGCGAAAATCGCCCCTGGCGGATAGACCGGCCAGTGCGGCGGGCCCAGCCGCTGCACCCGTCCACCCTCCTGATCGATCAGGACGGGGGCGTCGGCCGCGCTCGCGACCGCCCGCAAATCCGCAACCAATGCAGCAACTTGAGCCGGCGTCGCGATATTGCGCTTGAAGAGGATGAAGCCCCATGGGCGCTCGCTACGGATAAACTCCCGCTCGGCGGCGGTTAGTTCCGTTCCGGATACACCGGTAATGAAGGCCCGCGTGCTCATAGGGCCGATTAACCCTGCCCCGCGAGGGGGTCAAGGAATCGGCCGTTAATTCCTCTGGACGAAGCAGGCTGACAAGCCCGCGGACTTGAGGCTGTTGCAAGCCTGCGTCGCCTCCTCAGCCGAACCATAGGGGCCAGCGAAGGCGCGGTAGACGATGCCCTTGCCCTTGTCGCTGAGATCGACCCGCTTGATCACTGGCGAGCGCGATCCGAGGACGCTGCCATACTTGCTCTGGAGCACGCGGTAGGACGCGGCGGCGCTGTCCTCGCTCTGCTGCGAGGAGACCTGCACGATGTAGCCACCGCCACCACCGCTGGCGGGCGCGAGCTGCGTCGGGTTGGTCGCGGCCATCCGCTGCGGCGGCTCGGCCGCAGGCGCCGATTGCGGCGCCAGCGAGAGAGGCTGATTGGCGCTGGCATTGGCCGAGGTCGGCGGCGTGCGCGGCGCGGCTGGCGCGGCGACGGGCTTCGGCGGGGTTGCGGGCTTGGCGGCCGCAGTCGACTGCGGCGCGGCGCTATCGGTCTGATCGCCCCGCACAGCCACAGTCCGGATCGGCCGCGGCGAATTGTTCGGCAGCGTGCCGTTGCTCGGGATCGGGCCTGCGCTCGGCGGCGGGACCGTGGATGGCGAAACGCTCGCCACCGGCGGCGGATTCGCATTCGGGTTCAGTGGCGGGAACACGACGCGGGGACCGCTCGCCCTGGCATTGACGTCGACAGGCGCTTCCTCGCGCGGCACGATCTTCTCGGTGCCATCGCCAGTGACCATGCGATCCGGCACCTTGGCCGAGGAATCCGTCGGCGCGGGCACGATCTTGGTCGGCGTGTTGTCGGCCTTGATGATCGGCGGCTCGCCGCTGCGGGGCGAGCCGACATAGGTCTTGTAGGCGAAAGCCGCACCGGTCCCGACGACGGCAAGCGCAAGGATCGCCGCAACCGTCATCATGCCGCCGCGCTGCTTCTTCGGCTCGTCGAGATCAGCTTCCGGATAGTCGCTCTGGAACGCGTAAGGATCGTCCGGATAGGCGGGATCGCGCTGATAGTCCTGCTCGCCAGCTTCCAGCCGGCCGTAGAGCGCATCGTCGTAGCGCGACGGATCGGGCTGCGCATAGGGCTCCTGATAGGCCTGCTCCTGCTGATGGCCATGACCCTGCTGGTAAGCCTGATCCTGATAGGCCTGATCCTGATAAGCATGGTCCTGATACGCCTGCGGCTGATGGAAATCAGGCTCGGGCGCGGTCGGCTGGGCTGAATAGCGATGCAACGGATGAACCGGGTTTACGGAGACGGGATAGTCAGGCTCCGGCGCGGGTGCCGGCTGGGGCTGCACGTTGGCGCGCCGCATCCATGAGGGCGGCCCGGGCGGAGACGGCGGGGCCTGCTCGGCATAGTCCTGCTGATCGTCCTGGCGATAGTCGTCGTCCTGATAGCTCTGGGCGGGCGCCGGTGCTGCTGCGGGCGGGCGCGCAGCGGGCCGCCCCTGCGCTGCAAACGGATCTGTCTGTCCGATCAGGCGGGCGAGCTCGGCCAAGGGATCATTTTCCGCCTTCCCATGCTGATCGCCGCCGCGACCATAGTCATCGGAAGGAAACGGTCTGTCATGATATCGTTCGGCCATCGTGATGATGCGTCCCTTCGGGAAAGCCGCGCGCCCCTCGACCAAGGCACGGCTTTCGACCCACAAGGCTTTCAACCAAGTCTAAGCGGTCCGGCTTCTGCCGGTTACCCCCAAAATCCCCTTAAGTAGTTCGCCCCAAACTACCGCATCTCGTCCGGGGCATGGACGCCGAGGATGGCGAGGCCCGATGCCAGGACAGAGACGACGCCCTGGACCATGGCCAGCCGCGCCTTTGTTAGAACTGCATCATTATTGATAATGAAGCGTAAATAGGGCAAATCGCGCCCCTTCGTCCAAAGTGCATGAAATTCGCTCGCTAAGTCATAGAGATAGAAAGCAATTCGGTGCGGCTCGTGGGCCGCAGCGGCGGCTTCCAGCATGCGCGGATAAATTGCGAGGCGCTTGAGAAGGTCGAGCTCCACCGGGTCCGACAGCCGCTCCACCGCCGACTCACCGAGCCAGGCGATCCGCGTGTCCGGATCCTCCGGCAGGTCCGGGAACACCTCGGCCCGGGCGTTGCGGAAGATCGAGTGGCCGCGGGCGTGGCCGTACTGGACGTAGAACACGGGATTGTCGCGCGACTGTTCCATGACCTTGGCGAGGTCGAAGTCGAGCACCGCGTCGTTCTTGCGATACAGCATCATGAAGCGGACGGCATCCTGGCCGACCTCATCCACCACCTCACGCAAGGTGACGAAGTCCCCGCTCCGCTTCGACATTTTCACCGGCTCGCCGTTGCGCAGCAACTTCACGAGCTGAACGATCTTGACGTCGAGCGCGCCCTTGCCCGATGTCGTCGCCTTCACAGCCGCCTGCATGCGCTTGATGTAGCCGCCATGGTCGGCGCCCCAGACGTCGATCATGTCCGCAAAACCACGGTCGAACTTGTTCTTGTGGTAGGCGATGTCGGAGGCGAAATAGGTGTAGGAACCATCAGACTTGATCAGCGGACGATCGACATCGTCGCCATAGGCGGTCGCCCGGAACAGCAATTGCTCGCGGTCTTCCCAATCCTCGACCGGCGCGCCCTTCGGCGGCGGCAGGCGCCCCTCGTAGATGTCGCCCTTGGCCTTCAGGAAATCGATGGTTTCGGCAACCTTGTTGTTGCCGGTCTCGATCAGCGAGCGCTCCGAGAAAAATACGTCGTGGCGGATGTTGAGCGCGGCGAGATCGTCCTTGATCTCGTCCATCATCATCGCAATCGCCTTGGCGCGAACCGTCGGCAGCCATTGCGCCTCGCTGATCGTCAGGAGCTCGTCGCCGTGCTGCTTCGCCAGCGCTTCGCCCACCGGCTTCAGATAATCGCCGGGATAGAGGCCTTCCGGAATCGCGCCGATGTCCTCGCCCAGCGCCTCGCGGTACCTGAGGAAGGCGGAGCGCGCGAGCACGTCGACCTGGGCGCCGGCATCGTTGATGTAATATTCGCGCGTGACGTCGTGGCCGCCGAACTGGAGCAGGCTCGCCAGCGCATCGCCGAACACGGCGCCGCGGCAATGGCCGACATGCATCGGCCCGGTCGGATTGGCCGAGACGTATTCGACATTGACCTTGGAGCCACCCCGGACGCGGCCGTAATCGGCGCCCTCGCGCAGCACCGTCCGCAGGGCTTCGGCCCAGGCAGCCGGCTTCAGCGTCAGGTTGATGAAGCCAGGCCCGGCGACGTCGACCTTGGCGATCAGCGCGTCGGCGCGCAGCCGCTCGGCGATCTGCTCGGCGAGATCGCGGGGCTTTGCCTTTGCCTCTTTCGCAAGCACCATGGCGGCGTTGGTCGCCATGTCGCCGTGGGAGGGATCGCGCGGCGGCTCGACCACCACGCGCGAGAAATCGATGCCCTCGGGCCAGCTGGCATCCGCGGCGAGCGCGCGGCAGGCGGCGTGCACGCGTGCGAGCACGTCAGCGAACAAATGCAGGGATGAGGATGTCTGGGGCATGGCCGCCGCCTAACGCAAATCCGGGGTCGAGTCAAAGAGCCGCTGGTGCTCGGTCAGGGCGAAACGGTCGGTCATTCCGGCGATGAAATTGCCGATCCGCCGGGCCCGGTCGCCCTCGTTGTCCGCCTCCGCCCCGAGCAGCCATTCCGGCGGCAGCTCGGCCGGGGATTTCAGGTATTTCGCGAACAGGTCGAACAGGATCTGTTCGGCCTCCGCCATCACCCGCATCACCCGCTTGTGGCGGTACATGTGCTGGTAGAGGAAGCGCTTGATGGCAGCCTCCTCCTCGGCAACGTCAGCGGGGAACGCGACCAGCGCCCGGCTCTGCTGGCGCACGTCCTGAGCCGATTGCGGCTTCACAGCGGCAAGGTTCTTCTCGGCTTGCGCAAACACCGCGCCGATCAGATGGGAGATCAGCTCCCGAACCAGCTCGGCGCCGCGCCTGACGTCTTCGAGATCGGGGTAATGCGCCGAGGTCTCGGCGATGATCTCGGCGGTGAGCGGCATCACCTTGAGATCGTCGAGATGGAACAGGCCGGCGCGCAGGCCGTCGTCGATGTCGTGGGCGTCGTAGGCGATGTCGTCGGCGAGCGCTGCGACCTGCGCCTCGAGCGAGGCGAAGCTCCACAATTCGAGATCGTAGACCTTGATGTAGTCGGCGATGCCGACGGGAATGCCATGCTCGCGATAGTGCCCGACCGGCGCGCCGCTGCGGTCGGTCAGCGGGCCGTTGTGCTTGACGATCCCCTCCAGCGATTCCCAGGTCAGGTTCAGCCCGTCGAACTCGGGATAGCGGTGCTCCAGCGCCGCGACGACGCGCAAGGCCTGGGCATTGTGGTCGAAGCCACCAAACTCCTTCAGGCAGGCGTCCAGCGCCCGTTCGCCGGCATGGCCGAACGGCGGGTGGCCGAGATCGTGGGCAAGCGCCAGGGTTTCCGTGAGGTCCTCGTCGAGCCCAAGCTGCCGGGCCAGCGCGCGGGCGATCTGCGCCACCTCCAGCGAATGGGTCAGCCGGGTGCGGTAGTGGTCGCCCTCGTGGAACACGAACACCTGGGTCTTGTACTTCAGGCGGCGGAACGCGGTGGAGTGGATCACCCGGTCGCAGTCCCGGCGGAAAGGGCTGCGAGTCCGGCTCGGGGGCTCGGCGACCAGCCGGCCGCGGCTGCGATCGGGGTCGCAGGCATAGGGCGCGTGAGGGGGTGCCATTCCGACGGACACGGCGAATTTAGTCCCTATCCATTTGATTCTGCGTATGGTGGCACTTAACTATGCCGGATGCGGGATACCAAATGAATTGGGCAAGTGACCTTGGTATGACGCCGCCGACGATCGGAGACCAGAGATGACGACTGCCGTGACCATCAGTGACCGGGCCGCACGCCGGATTGGGGAGATCCTCAAGGGCGAAGGGTCAGGCGCGATGCTGCGCATCTCGGTCGAGGGCGGCGGCTGTTCCGGCTTTCAGTACAAGTTCGATATCGACCGCGACCGCACCGACGACGATCTCGTGATCGAGCAGGACAATGCGGTGGTGCTGGTCGATTCCGCCTCCCAGCCCTTCCTGGCGGGGTCGCAGGTCGATTTCGTCGATGACCTGATCGGCGCCTCGTTCCGCGTCAACAATCCCAATGCGACGGCGTCCTGCGGCTGCGGGACCAGCTTCTCGATCTAGCTCGACTTAAAACCTGAAAAACAACCCCATGCACAGTAGCCGGGAAACCGGCACGATGCATTTCGTCTTTTACGAAAATTGATTGACGCGTCGGGCAAGACAGGGGTAGGATGTAATCATCGCGAGGTCCCCAAGGTCGGGGAACTCGACCTGACATACACACGACGGGTTCGATACAGCCCAACGCCGAAGCGGCCCTGCCCCAGTCCGATTCTCCCGCGCAAGTTAGTATCTCGTCGGCGGCGCCGATAGCGGTAGTAAATTATCCGATGCGCATGATTGATCGTTTGTTCTGTTACTTCGTTCTTTTCCTTGCAATCGTAGTTCTCCCGGTGCTTCCCGCGAACGCTGCCGAAACCTGCCCGTTCATCAGCGCAAAGGAACTCGCCGGCGCGATGCCGGCGCTCAAATGGTCGCTGATTTCAAATCAGGACGGCCGCGGCTGCATCTATCAGGGCGGGCGCGGCGACACGATGATGCTGACCGTGTTCCGCAATCCCGACAGGGACCGCGCCAGGGAATTGTACGCAACCTTCGTCAAGACGCTCGGCGAGCGCATGCCGCTTGGCCCGGTGTCCGGGATCGGCGATGAAGGCCAGGGCGGCACGACCGCCGCCGACGCGCAGCGCCAGGAGGCCTCGGTCGTCGCCTTGTCCGGCGATTACATTCTACAGATCGGCGTCTATCCGATCGGCCGGCGTGCCGACGACGCGCTGCTCGGACCGATCACCCAAGCCGCACGCGTTGCCATTGGCAATGTGAACAAGACTAGCGAGCGCTTCGGCACTTGCGAATGGCTCACGGCCGCGGATGCCGACGGCTTCCTCGAAAAGAGCACGCTGACGGTCCAGCGGACCGGCGCGGGCAGCTGCATGATGTTCGATCGCGAGGCCAACACCATGACAGTCGCGGTGATCGCGATCTCGCGCGACACGGTCATGAGCATGATGAAGCGCATGGGCCCGTGCAAGCACGTGGCGATCCCCGAGCTCGGCAGTGAAGCGTTCGGCGAGCATTCCTGCACCAAGGGCAACGGCAATGCCGTCAACATCTTTGTCTGGAAGAACGGCAGGCAGGCTTCGATCCTGTTCGCGCCGGTCAAACCGCACCCGGAGTCCGGCTCGGTCGAGCGCCTGAAGGCGGTCGCCGGCCGAGTCTATGGAAAACTGTGACGGCGCCGCGTTTACACTGCCGGCCGTTGCTCACCTGGATAGAGTACTGGTCCGCGTTCGCTCTGCTCCAACAGCGACCAAGTGCGTACCGCTCACTTCGTCACAATGGGCCAGAGTTGTCATTTTGCAGGAATCAAAGATTCCAGATCCTGCAAAGGATCAAGTGGACTGCGGGTCAATCCTCCGCAAGCTTCTGTCCGACCGCGTAAAGCCTGCAATCGCCGCCGCGCGTATTGATCTTGCATTTCATTAAAGCAGGCTCGCGCGCCTCGAGCCCTGTGCGGCCAAATCCAGTCCCGCAGCCGCCGCGGGTGCTCATCGCGAAGGCCTTGGCGTCATCGGGATTAGAGAGGTAGTCCGCGAACGCCTTCTGACAAGGAGCGATAGCTCCCGGCGGGATTGGCAGCTCAGCGAAGAACGGCGCCGCTATGACAGTCCTGGTCGGAAGACCTAGCTTTTCGAGGAAGGGTTCAACGAACGGAAACCAAGTATCAGCCGACGCGAGCGCGACGGTATCGTGGCCGTTTGATCCGAATGGAGGCAGCATGTGCAACTGCGCAGGCGCACCGCCAGCGCTGTAGGCGGCGAACATGCGCCGCGCCAAGTCAGGACCATAGGATTGATCGTTCTCAGCATAGAGCCAAAGCACCGGGACACGGGCCGTGCGCCCCAATGCGGCTACTGTATCGACTAAGTTATCGGGCGAGCAAGGTTGGTTGGGTGCTGAGAAGCTGTGCCAACCGCCATCAAAATTCACGGCGCCAACTACGCCCGGCATGTTCTGCGCGGCAACTGCCATCACCGAGAGCCCCCCGACGGAATGACCGAGCAAGACAACATGCTCAGCGTCGACCCAGGGCTCATTACGCAGTGAAGCGACCGCCGCAATGACATCGTCGCCGGAAACGCGCACGGCGGGAAGATAGTCGCAGGCCTGCTGCAAATACTCGGAGAACCCTCCCCCCGATCGGCCATAGCCACGACGCATGATCGAGACCACTGCATATCCTCGCTGGGCAAAGGCGACGGCCGCCTTGCTGTAGCCGACCGGAGAGCGGTTGAGGATTTCATTGAAGAATTCATCGCCAAAGATGCCTGGCTGGCCATGAGTGATCACGACGAGAGGAAATTTGCCGGGGCGATCAGGACGAATGACGAAGCTTTCCAGCGACACTTTGTTGCCGGAGATCACGACAGGCAACATCATGTGCGCGCTCATCAGCGGCCCGTCGCTGGCGCGGGCGGAGACCGTGAACAAGATGAGAAGCAGGGCAATGAGGCGCATGGCGGCGCAAGCTAACATGGCGCATCCGAATTGGCAGCGTCCAACCAACCGGTGCGAAACGCATATTCAGGCACAGGGTTAGCGCTTATGCGCCCGTCATCTGCCTTTCCTCGTCCGTCCACTCCACCTCATCAGGCGTCAGCTCCGGCTGGAGCGGCGCGTCGTCCGTTATCACGTGTCCGTCCAGTGCACGCAGCAACGCCGCGACCAGCGCGGGCTTGCGCAGCGGCTTGGCCAGGAAGTCCGACATGCCGGCCTCGCGGCAGATCCTGACGTCGTCCGGAAAGGCATTGGCGGTGAGCGCGACGATCGGCAACGCTTCGAAGCGGCCGCCCTGTGCGCGGATCGCGCGGGTCGCGGCGAGGCCGTCCATGTCGGGCATCCGCACGTCCATCAGCACGACGTCGCAGTCCCCCTCGGAGGCCGCCGCGACGGCCTGGACGCCGTCGGTGACGACCCGCAGCTCGACGTCGAAGGCTCCCAACATCTTGGTCACGACCATGCGGTTGACGGCATCGTCCTCGGCGACCAGCACCTTTAGTGGGCGGTCGAGCTCGGCGATGCGGGCCTTGAGCTCATCGGCTTCGTCACGACCCGCCGCTTGATCGGAGGCCTGCGCCTGGCTCCAGGGCAGCACCAGTGTGAAGTGGAAGGTCGAGCCCTCGCCCGGCGTCGAAGTGACGCCGATCGTACCGCCCATCTGCTCGATGATGCGCCGGGAGATCGCAAGGCCAAGTCCGGTGCCGCCGAAGCGGCGGCTGATCGAGGCGTCGGCCTGCGCGAAATCGCTGAAGAGCTGGCCGAGTTTTTCGGGGGCGATGCCGATGCCGCTGTCCTTGACGGTCCATTCGACGGTCGCCAGCAGGTCGCGCCGCGCCTGGCAGGTGGCCGAGATCGTGACCTCGCCCTCATCGGTGAATTTCACCGCGTTGGACGCGAGGTTGAGCAGTACCTGGCGGATGCGCGCGACGTCGCCACGCAGCGTCGGCGGCAGGTTCGGATCGAGCTCGACCTTGATCGCGAGCCCCTTGCTCTTGGCGCTCGCGCGCACGACGGTCGCGATCGTCTCGACCAGCGTCCGCGGCGCAAAGTCGATCGCCTCGAACGCGAAGCGGCCGGCCTCGAGCTTGGATAGATCGAGGATGTCGTTGAGAATGCGCTGGAGGTTATCGCCGGACTCGCGGATCGTGGTGACGGCCTCGCGCTGCTCCGGATCGAGCCTGGTTTCGAGCAGCATGCTGGCGAGCCCGAGCACGCCGTTCATGGGCGTGCGGATCTCGTGGCTCATCACGGCGAGGAAGTCGGACTTGGCGCGGCTCTCGGCCTCGGCCTTTTCCGCGCGCCAGCGCTCGGTCACGTCGCGGCCGAAGCCGCGATAGCCGAGGAACTGGCCGTCGCGATCATAGGCCGGCTTCGCGGTCAGCGACCACAGCCGCGCCTCGCCGCCGGCGACGACCTTGAGGTTCATCTCGTGCAGCGGCTCGGCATGTTCCATCAGGCCGACGACGTTGTAGGCCGCGCTCTTGTCCTCGGGACAGAGCATGTCGAGCACGTCGGCGAATTGCGATCCCTTCAGAAGCGGCAGCGGCAGTTGCGCGACATCGGCGAAGCGCTCGGGCACATTGACCAGACGTCCCTCGGCGTCGGTCTGCCACAGCCAGTCGCTGGCGTTCTCCTGAAAATCCTTCAGCAGCAGCGAGATGATCTCGGTCTGGCGCTCGAGCTCGAGCTGGGCCTTGAGATTGCCGAGGAACAGGTTGCCTTGCGAGACGATGTTGCGCGCCATGAAGAACGCGAACAGCAGCAGGAACAGGGAGGTCACCAGATACGGCCCGGCGCCGCACAACAGCAGCGCGCCGGCGCAGCCGACCGTCATGGTGGCGAGATAAACGAGGCCGGCCCGCGGGAAGGTCGAGAGCGTGAAGGCGCCGCCGGACATCATGCCGACCATCAAACAGGCCAGGATCAGCTGGCTGGTCGGCTCGACATGTCTGAACAGCGCCAGTGGCAGCGTGCCCCAGATCGCGGCGAGGAAGAATGCCTGCCGCAGCATGTGCCGCGCGGCGCGGGGCGATGCCTCCTGCGGCGGATTCCGGTGCGACCGCCGCCACGACCGAAACGCAACCAGGGCGACGGCTGCGAGCGTCAGGCCCCAGACCGCGAGGAAGTCGTTCCAGCCCCTGCCCCAGAACAGGATCAGCACGATGGCGACGTTGAGCATGGTGACAGCCATCGTCACCGGGATCAGCCGCGTCACCGCGTCGATCTGCTTGGCGCGGATCCGGCGCAGCTCACGCTCGCTGAGATCGGCGGTCAGGCCGTCCTCGATCTCGAAGCCGCCGAGCCAATACAGGAACGCGCCGACCAGTCCGTCGCGCGGCTCAGTCCGTTGTGAAGCTTTGACCCGCCATCCCATCCGTAGAACCTTTTCCGTATCAATGGCCTGCGGCCCGCTTAAGCCGGGTTAATTTTGTGGGAGATTTTGCGGCGTCCTTGACGGGAGCGTTTGCATTTTGTTCTAACTGACGCCCCTGCCCGGAGCCGTCGATATGCCCATCAGAGTAGCCACCTGGAACGTGAACTCGGTCCGGCAGCGGATCGATCTGCTCCTGACCTGGCTGAGGGAGTGCCAGCCGGACATCGTCTGCCTCCAGGAGATCAAATGCGTCGACGAGGCCTTCCCGCGGCTGGAGATCGAGGCGCTCGGCTACAACGTCGTCACGCATGGGCAGAAGACGTTCAACGGCGTCGCCCTGCTCTCGAAGCTCCGGTTCGACGAGACCAAGTCGGGGCTCGCGGGCGACGACGAGGACGCGCATGCCCGCTTCCTCGAGGGCGTGGTGACGCTCAAGCGCGGGGTGCTGCGCATCGCCTGCCTCTATCTGCCCAATGGCAATCCGGTCGGGACCGAGAAATATCCCTACAAGCTCAAATGGATGTCGCGGCTTCTTGAATATTCAAAGGAGCGCCTCAAGACCGAGGAACCGCTGATCCTGGCAGGCGACTTCAACGTCATCCCGCACGCCCGCGACGTCCACAATCCCGCGGCCTGGACCGAGGACGCGCTGTTCAAGGCGGAGACGCGGGAGAGCTTCCAGTCCCTGCTCGGCCTCGGCCTGACCGACGCGCTGCGGGCGGTCACCGACGAGCCCGGGCTCTACACCTTCTGGGATTACCAGGCCGGCGCCTGGCAGAAGAACCATGGCCTGCGGATCGACCATCTCCTGCTGTCGCCGCAGGCCAGCGACCGGCTCGCCAATGTCGGCATCGACAGCTATGTGCGGGCCTGGGAGAAGCCGTCGGACCACGTGCCGGTATGGGCGGATCTGGATCTCGAGGCGGCGTAACGCCGCCTCTTTCTGGATCTGGAGGCAGCCTAACGCCGCCTCTTGGGGCTCACTCGCGGCGGCCCTGCACCCACTGCTCCAGCATTTGCAGGCACATGGCACGGTCGTCGTCGGAGGCCTTGGACAAGGCGCGGTTGTAGCTTTCCTTGATCCAGGTCTCTTCGCTACCTGCGCTGTCGCGAGCCAGCGTCAGCCACATCAGGCCGCGCGCGGCCTGCCGCGGCAGGCGGTCACCGTTGAACAGCATCTGGCCGAGCAGCGCCTGGGCCTCGTGCTGGCCCTTCTGCGCGGCAAGGCCGAGCCAGCGCGCGCCATAGCGGAAATCCTCGCGCGAGGCGTCCGGCGTCTTCAGGTACAGCCGGGCGAGGTCGTACTGGGCGTCCGCGTTGCCGAAATAGGAGGCCGCATAGGAGAACATCTCCCGCGCCCGGTCCTGGTCCGGCTTGATCTTCGAGTTCGGGATGCCGCTGAGATAATAGCGGCCGAGCGCAACGAAGGCATTGGCCACGATCTGCGCCTGCGGCGCCGACGGGCTGTCCTCGGCATGCGCGTTGGCGATCCGGCTGAAATATTCGAAAGCGCGCAAATCGTCCTGGGCCACGCCGTCGCCATTGGCGTACATGCGGCCGAGCTTCCACTGCGCGATCGGATGGCCGCCCTCGGCGGCATATTGCAGGGCGCTGAGCGAGGTTTCCTGGGTGGCCGGCGGCACCTTGCTGCGCACCGCACCCGCGGCTCCCGGCAGGGTCGTCACGACGGGGATGGTCGCGTCCTTCTGGTTGACCGGCGCGCCGTCGAAGGCGAGCGCGGGCGCGGCCAGCGCACCGACCCCCAACACAAACGCAACAATGGCACGCCTAGATGTCCGCATAGCACTGTTTCTCGTGCGCGCCGCCCGGATGGGTCACTGCCCCCCCGACCGCGGGTCCAACCTGCTGAGCATATTTCCAGAGCGCGCCCGTCGTGTGGTTAGTCGCGCGAGCGGTCCATTTGGTCTTGCGCTGGGCAAGCTCCTGGTCGCTCAATTTTACGTTAAGGGTACCGACGTCCGCGTCGATCTCGATGATGTCGCCGTCCTCGAGCAGCCCGATCGGGCCGCCGATGGCCGCTTCCGGCCCGACATGGCCGATGCAGAAGCCGCGGGTGGCGCCGGAGAAGCGGCCGTCGGTGATGAGCGCAATCTTGCCGCCCATGCCCTGGCCGGTCAGCGCCGCGGTGGTCTGGAGCATCTCCCGCATGCCGGGGCCGCCCTTGGGGCCCTCGTAGCGGATCACGATGACTTCGCCTTCCCGATAGGTGCGCTTCTGAACGGCCTCGAAAGCATCCTCCTCCCGGTCGAAGCACCTGGCCGGACCGGTAAACTTGAGGTTGGACATTCCCGCGACTTTCACGATCGCACCTTCTGGCGCCAGATTGCCCTTCAGACCCACCACACCGCCGGTGACGGTGATCGGCTTGTCTGCCGGGTGCACCACGTCCTGGTGCGGATTCCACTTCACGCTCTTGAGGTTTTCGGCGATCGTTCGACCGGTGACCGTAATGCAGTCGCCGTGGAGAAATCCGTTGTCGAGCAGCGTCTTCATCAGAAGCGGGATGCCACCTACTTCAAACATGTCTTTGGCGACATAACGGCCACCCGGCTTCAAATCCGCGACATAAGGTGTCTTTTTGAAGATTTCGGCGACGTCGAACAGGTCGAACTTGATGCCGCACTCATGTGCGATTGCCGGCAGGTGCAATGCAGCATTGGTCGAGCCACCGGAAGCCGCAACCACGGCGGCGGCATTCTCCAGCGCCTTGCGGGTGACGATGTCGCGCGGCCGGATGTTCTGGGCGATCAGGTCCATCACCGTCTCGCCCGCGGTCATGCAGAACGCGTCGCGGATTTCATACGGTGCCGGGGCACCGGCGGAGTAAGGCAGCGCCAGGCCAATCGCCTCGGAGACAGTCGCCATGGTGTTGGCGGTGAACTGGGCGCCGCAAGCGCCCGCCGAGGGGCATGCCACGCGCTCGATTTCGTCGAGGTCCTCGTCCGACATGGCGCCGACCGAGTGCTTGCCGACGGCTTCGAACATGTCCTGCACGGTGACCTGCTGCCCGCGGAAATTGCCGGGCAGGATCGAGCCGCCATAGATGAAGATCGAGGGCACGTTGAGGCGCACCATCGCCATCATCATGCCCGGCAGCGACTTGTCGCAGCCGGCAAGGCCGACGAGCGCGTCATAGGCATGACCGCGCACGGTCAGTTCGACGGAATCGGCGATGCATTCGCGCGACGGCAGCGAGGAGCGCATGCCGTCATGCCCCATGGCGATGCCGTCGGTGACGGTGATGGTGCAGAATTCGCGGGGCGTACCGCCAGCGGACGCCACGCCCTTCTTCACCGCCTGCGCCTGGCGCATCAGGGAGATGTTGCAGGGAGCGGCCTCGTTCCAGCACGAGGCGACGCCGACGAAAGGCTGATGGATCTGCTCGGTGGTCAGACCCATGGCGTAGAAGTAGGAGCGATGGGGCGCGCGCGAGGGGCCTTCCGTCACGTGACGGCTCGGCAGCCTCTGCTTGATGTTGGTCTTCGCGTCCATCGCAAACCAGTTTCCCCGGCCAACCCTTTCAGACCCGAAAAATCAGACCCAAGATTTGAATCGACCTTGGGATTTTCCGTCGCCTTGAGGACCGCCGCTGCCCCTGAAACATTAGAGAGATTTTATTCATGTTCGGGTGTGGCTAAAAAGCGGCGGTGATGCGAACTGGCGGTGATGAGGGTTAAATCCGCTGAGACTGTTGCGAAGACAGCACAATCGTTACCGGGAAGACACGAGGTTCGCTTACTGAGATACCCTCATCAAGCGGACGATCCACAACTCCAGGTTTTGTGAGCGCATATTGCGCCAAACTTTCCCTCAACCGCCACGCGCACACAAGTGAGTCGGTACGACTCTCCACTCGTCGACCACTCCTCCTCGTGCCCCGGCTCTGCAGCGCACCGCCGTGCCGGACGATGCTTCGCATCGCCGGGGAGACGCTGCGCTGCGTCCGGGGCACGAGGTGCAATTCGTTTCGCATCCATTCTCGATCACAGACATGCGTTCGCAGCCTCGCGGCGCATTTCGCCCGAGCTTTGCTTGATCTCTCCACCCTCATAACCAAGAGGGCGCAGGGAAGGCCGGGTGCTGACCTCGCACCCGCGGTCCGCTGCGCGAAAAGCGCACGCAGAAAAACCGCACAGCAGCATACAGGTGGTGCCGATCACTCGGCCTTCCCTGCGCGATGGTCGGACGGCTTATGCCGTGCTCTCCCGGGAGCCGAACTTTCCTTCTGGCCTCCCTCGCCCCGCGAATTGACGATGCTGTCCGCCCGGTTGGGCTCGCACACACCTCCGCGAAAGCTTGACCGTAGCAACGACGGCCAGGACCACACGGTTTTGCCGTACGCACGGCCCGCCCTATCGCCGCAGTTTTCCCGGCCCTGTCGACGAAGCCGGAAACTTACAGACGAGACGAACCTGACAGCGCCGCTCGTCCGCACGCGGCCGCGAGCTCACAGGGACTACCCGCCCTGCCCGCACCTTTCGTGCCGACGCTGCCGCGTCCACCGCAAGCCCGGCTCGCGAACAAGACGACCACATGATCGCCCCTCAAGGATGAGCCGGGATGGGCGACACATACGCCATTTCCGAATTTCGGTAAAGTGGAATATTTTCGCGGCAGCGGCTTGACAGCTTCGCGGGTGTTTTGCCCGTCGGGCAAGATCTCGCAGCCCGGATGGAGCGCAGCGTAATCCGGGGTTCTCACCTCGCTGAAAAACCTTCCCGGATCGCGCTGCGCTCCATCCGGGCTACGCGAGAGGACCGCTCAGGCCGACATCGCTCCCTTGCGCCCGAACGGCGCAAGCAGGCGGACGATCTCGCAGGCGGCGACGAGGCCGGCGAGCCAGACGGCGCTGGTCAGTCCGATCCGCGCCACGATGGAAGCGGTGAAGGCGCCCTCTCCGCCCAAGGTCGGCGTCGCGGCGAGCAGCACGAGCTCGTAGGCCGCGTAGGCGGCGATGAACGTGATCGCCAGCATCAGCGGGGTTCGGCCCTGCGGCAGCGCACGGAGCACTGCGGACGACACGGCGGTCGCGACCAGCGCAGCGGCGCCGATGACGAGCCCCCAGCCAATCGTGCTGCCGTCGATCGGATAGTGCAGCGCGCCGAAGCCGATGCTCTGGTTCACCAGCCATGCGCCGGTGACGACGAGCAGCGCAGGACGCAGCGGCAGCATTGCCGCCGCAACGACGGCGAAGGCCGCAAACGGCGTCGCGCAGGCCAGCGCGAAGCTCGCCAGTGCGCATGACACCGTGAGCAGCGCAAAGCCGAACATCGGCGCAAGGCGCGGCGCGACCGGATGAAGCCGGAAGCGGTCGGCGTGAGACGGCAGGATGCTGAGAGCCATGGGTGATCTCCTTCTTTTCGAATTCTAGTCCATTTGAGAGCCTGTGACAGCCCTCATCGCGGTCAGAGCCTTGATCAGAAATTGGCGCCGGCCTTGAGCAGATAAGTGCGGCCGGGCAGCGGATAGGCGCTGAAGCGGCCGTCCGTAAACGTGCTTGCGATCGCGTAGTCGTAGTAGAGCGCGTTCAGCAGGTTGTTGACGCTCAGCGACCAGAAATAGCGCTCGTATTGACCGCTGAGCTTGAGGTCGATCGTGCCATTGGCAGGGATCGGCCTCTGTGTCGCCGCCTGGTCGTTGTCCATGCGCCGCTCGCTCCAGAAGCGCGCGGTGGCGTCGAGCACCACATAGTTCTGCCAGATGTTCCAGGTGAGGCCTACACTCGCGGTGTAGCGCGACACCAGCGGCACGTCGTTGCCGGCCCAGACGCCCTCGCGGAACACGGCCCGTGTATAGGCCATGCCGGAGCGCAGCAGCAGAGAGTCGTTGACGCGATAGGACACACCGGTCTCCGAGCCGTAACGGCGGGTCGGATCGAGATTGGTGTTGTAGAACAGGATCGGACTGAAGTGGATCTCGTTGGTGAGGTCCATCAGGTAGACACTGCTCTGCAGCTGCAGCCCGCCCCCTCTGATGCGCAGCCCGCCCTCGACATCCTGCGAGGTCTGGGTCTTGAGCCGGAAGGTCTGCGGGACCGGATTGAAGAAGGGGTCGAATGAAGGGCCTGATGACACCCGCTCGTCGACGTCAGGTGTGCGGAACGCACGCGCAGCGCGACCGAACAGCGAGACCATGTCATTGAGGCGATGCTCGGCGCCGAGGTGCAGCGCATACTGAGTTTCATCGCTCCGGAGCGGGAGCGCACCGATGTCGGCATTGAATGGAGCTGCCGGGTCGAAATTGTCGCGCGCCGAGAGACTGATGGTCTGCACCCGCGCGCCGTAGGAGATGTCGGTCATGGGCGCCACACCCAATGTGTGCTGAAAATAGCCCGCAACCGTCTGCTGCCTGAGATCGTAATTGTGCCAGGGAGCGAGCCCCTGGCCGGCGCCGCGGTTCTGCTGAAAGCTCGCATCGTAATAGTCGAGGCCGGTCAACAGCTGCGACGGCATCCCCTGCAGCGAGCCCTTCACGCTGAGCCGCGGCGTAATCGACCATGTCGTCAGGTCGGCATCGACATAGGTCGACGTGAAGAACGCGGGAACCGGCGCCGGACTGGAGAAGAACGCGCTCTGCTGCTTCTTGTCGCGCGCGCCGCCGTCCACGATGAGATCGACGCCGTTGACCAGGGTTTTTGTGAAGCCCGCTGTCGCGCCAAGGCCCTGCTGGTTGGCGTAGTTGAAGGGTGTGCTGGTTCCCCGTCGGCTGGTCGCGAGCTCGTCGACGCCGATGGACGGATCGACGGCGCGGCCGCCCGGCAGCCGCAGCTCCTGATTGTCGCCGGTCACGGTGAAGAAGGCAGTCAGGCCGGGCGTGTTATAGTTCAGATTGCCGACGCCGTTCTCCTGGACATAGCGATTGTTGTCGCGGTAGCCGTCTGTCTTGACGGCATTGCCGTGAAACGAGGTCGACCACGGGCCGGAATTGAGCGACGTCGAGACATTGCCAAGCCTGGTGTTGAACGACCCGAATCCGGCCTCGATGCGCGCGGCAACGGGCGGCCCGCCGACGCCGTTCCTGGTGACGATGTTGATTACGCCGCCCACCGCATTGTCCCCATAGAGCACCGCGCCGGCATTGCCGCGCGTGATCTCGATACGCTCAATGGAGTTGAGCGGGATAGTGGACAGGTCCACCTGCGCGATGTCGATGTCATTCAGCCGCCGCCCGTTGATCAGCACCAGCGAATTGGCGGTGGCAAACGCACCGAAGCCGCGCAGGTCGACGCTGGTCTTCGCGCCGACCTGGCCGCCATAGAGCGTCGTGATCTGGGCGCCCGGCACTTGCGTCGCGATGATCTCGGCAAGAGTCTGCGAGGGCGCATGTGCGATGTCCGCGGCCGTGATGACGGTTGTGGCAGCCCCGACAATGCCTCCGTCGCTGGCGACCACCTTGCCGCCGGAGCCGGTTGCGCCGGCTCCATTGGCTGGCGGCGCTCCGCTCGCGGCTCGCCGCCTCGTCGTGTCGCCATCGCCGATCGCCCGGGCGCGCGTGCGGTTCTGATCGTCGGACCTGGTCACTTCGACCGGCGGCAGCTGCTCGGCAGCGGCTTGCTGCGCGAAGGCGGTGGGAAGATCGATCGAACAGAGGGAAACGGCAGCAACGATGCCGGCGTTAAAGCGCCTGGCGGCAAAGACAGTACGGGACACGGTTGTAACCTCGGTATGACGTCAGTGGCACGTCACAGCGAACGAGGTTCCAAGGCGGAGCGATCGATTGCTCCGGTGAAGCCAATGCCTGTACTCCCCGACCGACATCTTCGCGTGTGACCACGGCTGACGGCAGGTCTCCTGGCTCGCGGGTCGTTACCTCTACGTCGCCTTCCCAGGACCGAGATTCCCAGTGGCATATGACGAAAGATTCACCGCTTACAGTTGCGGGGGCAGCCGTGGCGTTGGGAAAATCCCGGCGTCGGGACAATCTCGCACCACGTTCCCTTTTGATCTCCGTGAGGAGAACCGTCGCCGATCAAACTAGGGGCGAGCATATGGAGAGTCAATCGACCGGTGGAACGATGAGCTCCAGCGCAAGGCAGACAATCAGGAAGGCTTCCGCGCCGCGCGCGTCGTGACCACCGCCCGCTCGCCGGCATCGACGAGCTGACCGATGCCGGTCCGGCCTGCGAGCGCGCAGCGGATGATGTTCTCGGCGACCGACCTGCGGAACCCATGGTCCTCGCCTGCGGGCCGATTGCGGCAAATCCGATCCAGCGCCAGCTTCATGTTGATCCGTGTACGGGTGTCGAAATGCTCACTGATCATTCGCCCGGCCCCGCTACGTGACGTTGGAGATGGTGGGGCGGAAACGTCCGACGAAACGCCCGGGTTCCGAAACCGGATCGAGCAACGTGCCGGCCGGCTACGCCCGCCCTCTTGCTACGCCCGCCCTCTTGGGCGCTGCGCCTGGGCCCAGGCCACAGTGACATCGCGCGGCGGGATGTCGATGCGCCTGATCGGCGTCAATTCGCCCGAGGCGGAGACGATCGCGGTCTCCTCGCGGCGACAGCGCGGGCACACGAAGCGGACCTCGCTCGGGGACGCCGACCAGCTCGAGCGTTTGACGTTGGCCGCCATCGGCCATGCGTCGCACTGCGAGCATGACACCAGAAACCGGCCGGGATCGAGCATACCCATTCCATCGGACTCCGCGTCCTGCCTGCTCCTACCAATGATGTGTCAGGTAAATCGTTCCGGTGCCCCAACACCGCCAGTTCCTCGCCGCCCAAGCGGCCGGCGATCCCAGCCCTCCGCTTCTGCCAAACCGCCGGCCGCTCAGTGAGCGCCCTTGAGCGTGCAGGACGTGGTGCAGGTGACCGTGTTGCCGTGGTCGCACGCCTTGCAGGCGGCGACGCACTGCTTCAGGTCGCGGGAATTGTAGGAGCTGTAGTTCCGCACCGGGCAGGCTGCGGTCGAGCCCGTGATGTCCTGCTCCTGGTTACAGGCCGCAGTCATGAGCGCGAGAATGAGAACCGCAACAACACGCATGGGACTGCCCCGTAAGAACACCGGCAAAGCAATATCCGCGAGACGCGCTGCATCGCAGCAGGCCTCGGCATTCCCAAAGCGAGCCATCGCGAATCGCGACGCTCACTCCCTGGAAGGATGCGTGCCAAATGTTAAGAACGGATTGCAGTTGCCCTCAGGCCGCAGCCCGGGTCGCAACCGCGGCCCGAGTCTCGCTCGCCAGCTGGTAATAGTGCTCGGCGAGCTTGAGATAGAATTCACGCTTGCTGCTGTCGGTAGCGAGCTTGGCGATCAGCTCGCATTCGGCCGTGAGCGTCTCGAACCGTTCCAGCCTGTCCTCAAGTTCTGTCATCGGCGTGTCCCCATCAAACGCCTCAAGGACGACAAACCTAGGCCCGGGAAATAGGTCACGGCGAACATCGTTATCGAGTAGAATCAAATTTCCCGCGCGGCGGCTTACTTCTGCTCCGGCCGCCAGGCGCCGTCCCACCCCTCCTCCGGCGGATTGGCCTCGAACTGCGCGATCCGGGCGAGCAGCGTGCGCGAGGGACCATCGCCGGGGACGGCTTCGAGCGCCGCGTTGAAGGCGGCGCTGGCCTCGTCGAAGCGGCGGGCGCGGTAGGCGGCAAGGCCTTCGGCGTAGTGCGTGCGCAAGCTGGCCTGCGCGGCGGTGAGCGCGCCGGCCCTCGCCATCACCTCGAAGACCACCTGCGGCGCGCTCTGGCCGGCGACCGCGAGGCAATCGATCTCGCGCAGCGCGAGGCGGTCACCGATCGCATCCGCCGTCGCTTGCGAGATCAGGATACGGGTGCCGTAGATCTTGTTGACGGCCTCGAGCCGCGAGGCGAGGTTCACGGCATCGCCCATCACGGTGAAGCTCATCATCAGCTCGGAGCCGATGCTGCCGGTGAGGACCTCGCCGGTGGCGATGCCGATGCGCAGGTCGCACGGCACGGGCATGGCGCGGATGCCGAGCAGGTCAGGCAATTGCTTCTGGAGCGCCGGCACCTGGTCGGCCATGTCGATGGCGGCACCGGCGGCCAGCAGTGCCGGCTCGTCCTCCTCGATGAAGGGCGGGCCCCAATAGGCCATGATGGCGTCGCCGATATATTTGTCGATGACGCCGCGATTGCTCCTGATCGGGACCGACATCACCGTGAAATAGTGGTTCATCACCTTGACGAGGCCGCGCGGGGTCATGCCCTCGCTCATCGAGGTGAAGCCGCTCATGTCGCAGAACATGATGGTCATCACCCGGCGCTGGCCGTCGATGGCGACCTCCGGCCGGTCGATCAGGCCCTGCACCACCTTGGGATCGATGTAGCGGCCAAAGGTCTCGCGGATGCGCTCATTGTGCCGGAGCTGCTCGATCATGCGGTTGAAGGCGGCCGCGAGCTCGCCGATCTCGTCCTGGGTCGAGACGGCGATGGTCTTGTCGAAGCGACCCGCCTCGACCTCGCGGGTGCCGGCCAGTAACAGCCGCACCGGCCGCGTGATGCCGCCGGACACCAGCAGCGCAAAGGCAAATCCGACGACCGCCGCAAGCAAGGTCACGATGCCCGACACGATGATCGCCTGCCGCTGGTGACCGATCACCTGCGACGTCGAGACGAAGACCTGCTTGAGCATGTCGGCGCGGATCGCATCGATCTTCTGGTTGAACTGGTCGCGGATCGCGTCGATATGCTCAAGCGTGCCGCGCGCCTCCGGCATCTGCTTGGCATCGACCTGCGTGAGGAGCTTTGCGTGGTCCTCGTTCATGTCGCGGCGCAGCTCGCTGACGGCGGTTTCGATGCGGATCTCGATCCGCGCCAGCGCGGCGTTGTCGGACGGCGTCCTGGGATCGTCGATGATCGCGTTGACGAGCGTGCGCGCGCTCTCCGCCTCCTCCTCGATCCTGCGGTCCGCCTCCTCGAACTCGCGCAGGCGCGCCGCATAGGCCTCCTCGTCCGAGGACGCCTGCATCCTCATCATGATCATCCGCCGCAGCGCGACCGACCGCTCCAGCGAGCGGATATTGGCGCGCGCCAAGTGCCCGTAGGCCGGGATGTAGCGGTTGGTCAGCTCGTCCAGGAGGACGCCGACCTTGCTCGACATCACCATCGACAGGATCGAGGTGACCAGCATCAGGACGATCAGTCCGAGCGCGATACCGACGATCTTGCGCCGGATCGACTGGTTGAAAAGCGGCATAGGTGCGGGGCAAAGGCTGAAAGGACCGATTGGGAACTCAATACACCGGATTTCGGCCCGGGAACACGCGCAATCTGGCCTTCGCGACGCTCCGAGCCGTGCGCAACCGTCGCGCGAGCCTTATTCGTTAACAAAAGGTTAAAAGACCCGTTCTATTCCCCGTTGCAAGAGTTCCCGCGCTCCATCCGTATTTTGCCGCATTGTTGCGACAGCGTGACAAATGCGAAACGATGCCGTGGCATCGTTTTCGATGTCATTTTGATTCTCGAGCCGCATGTTGTCGCGGATTTTGGTTTGTACTGGTTTCGCAGGGGGACCACGGAATGAACCAGTGCCTACGCTCGCTCGCGTGTGTCGTTGCCATGGCCGCTTTGGCCTTTCTCCCCACTGAGTTGGCAGCAAAGAGCAGTCACAAGCCGTCCGCGTCGAAGAAGACGCATGAGGCAAAGGCCGGCAAGCAGCGCCATGCCGCGGCCAAATCACGCCACGGCAAGCATGCCGAGGCCAAGCGCAAGTCGAAGACGCAGGACGACGAGCCGTCAGACAAACCGGCAGCCCCGCCGCTGACCGGCGATCTCGCCGCGCTGAAGGACGCGATCGATCTCGCGCGCAAGGGCAAGACCGAGGATGCGAGCGCGGCGCGCGACCGCATCGCTGACCCCGCCGGGCAAAAGCTCGCCGACTGGTTCATGCTGCGCCACTCCGAGAGCACCGCGAATTTCAAGCGCTATGCCGGCTTCCTCGCCGCCAATCCGGACTGGCCCAGCAGCGCGCTTCTGCGCCGGCGCGCCGAGGCGCGGCTGTGGCAGGAGAAGACCGACGCGGCCACCGTGCACAAATTCACCATGGACCGCCCGACCAGCGCCAAGGGCAAGTTCGCGCTCGCGCGCGTGCTGATCACCGAAGGCGACAGCGACAGGGCTGCCCGTCTCGTGCGTGACGCGTGGCGGACCGACGAATTGTCCGAGCGTAGCGAGGAGGACGCCTACGAGGCGTTCCGCGACCTCCTGACGGCCGACGATCATCGCGCCCGCATGGACAAGCGGCTCGGCGCCAAGGACTATGCCGGCGCAAGGCGCGCGGCAAAACGGCTCGGCGAGGATGCGCTCGCGATCGTCAAGGCCTGCGCCGCCGTCACCGGCAAGGCCAACAAGGCCAAGGACTATCTCGATGACGTCTCCGCCGAGGCGCGCCGCGATCTCGGCTATGTGCTGTGCCGCGCGCAATGGCATCTCCAGAAAGACCGCATCGACGATGCGGCCGAGGTGATCCTGGCGGCCGCGCCCGACACCATGGCGGCGCAGGACACCGACGCCTGGTGGCGCGAGCGCCGTCTGCTGGCACGCAAACTGCTCGACCAGGGTAAGTTCAAAACGGCTTACGACGTTGTGCGCGCGGCGGCCGTGCCGGCGATGGAGGTCTATCGCGTCGACCATCACTTCATGTGCGGCTGGATCGCGCTGCGCTATCTCGACGATCCCGGGACGGCAATGATGCACTTCGCCGCGATCGACGAAGGCTCGGCCAATCCGCTTGCGCTGTCGCGCGCCAATTACTGGCGCGGCCGTGCCGCCGAAGCGATGGGCGCGGCGGCCGACGCGCGCCAGAGCTATCGGGCGGCGGCGCGCTATCCGACCGCCTATTACGGCCAGCTCGCCCGCGCAAAGCTCGGCCTCGACCGCATCGAGCTGCGTCCGCCCTCGCCCGTGCTGGCGGCGGCCGACACGCCAGCCTCGGACGAGCGCGTGCGCGCCGCCGACATGCTCTACGGCATCGGCGAGCGCGACACGGTGTTGTACTACGCCGAGGATTTCGCCAAGGAGAGCACCGACGTCGCCGCCCTCGAAGGCCTCGGCGAGCTGGCCGGGCGGCGCAACGATGCCCGCGTGATGCTGGAGGTGGGCAAGTCGGCGCTGGCGCGCGGGCTTGCGCTCGACCATTACGCCTTCCCGACCATCGGCATTCCCGAGCACAAGCAGGTGGCGCCGGCGATCGAGACCAGCATGATCTATTCGGTCGCCCGCACCGAAAGCTCTTTCGACCAGCGTGACAAGTCGCCCGCCAATGCGGTCGGCCTGATGCAGGTCACGCCGGAAGCGGGCCGCGACACCGCAAGGCGCTTCGGCCTGACCTATGACTGGGACAGGATGGTTTCCGATCCCGTCTACAACACGCAGATGGGCGCGGCCGAGCTCAGCGCGCTGCTGTCGGAATATCGCGGCAACCAGATCATGACCTTCGCCGGCTACAACGCCGGCCGTGGCCGTGTCCGCGAATGGGTGCAGGCGCGCGGCGACCCCAGGGATCCCAATATCGATCCGGTCGACTGGGTCGAGCGCATCCCGCTGTCGGAGACGCGCAACTACGTCCAGCGCGTGATGGAGAACGTGCTTGTGTACCGCGCGCGGTTCGATGGCAGCAGCGTGGTCGCCGGCAAGAGCGATGCGCGCGTGGTGACGCAAGACGCGAGCGCCGCGGCAACGCCCGCGAGTCTTGTGGGCGGGGATTGATCCCTGGAATCGCCGGGTGGGTTAGCGAAGCGCAACCCACCACTTTTGTCGTGGCGGGCACGTCTGCCGCTAACCCACCCTCCCTGGTCGACGCTCCGGGGCTGGACAGGGCGCCTTCCAGGTCGCGGTGGCTGCCGCCCAAACGGGCTCTGCTAGCCGTCACCGCCTTCGACCATAGTCGGGTCGTGAGCGCCCCGAAATGCGTTGGTCAATGCCAGCGAGAAAGTCCACATCTGCAACGTGGAGCTCCAGCACGAGACCGCACCGAGGACTGCGAGGACAGCGCCCGTGCTGCGGGCGACGACCGCAATGTTGTTTGCCTGCGTCGCGGCGAGGCCCGGCATCGACCACTCCATCATCCGCGTCGCGAACTCGTTTCGGTGATAGCAATCGTAGCCACAGTACCGGCGCTGCGTCCGCATATGTCGGATATAGCCGGATCGGAGTCGCTGCGAGCAGGTGCTGCACACAGCCTCGCGCGACGGCGGCTCATGATTGACAAACGCGAACCTCATGAAGCCGCCCTCGCGCGAACCTTCCGCTCCGCCAGGGCCTCGTAAAACAACACGTAGCATTCATAGTCGCAGTAAGGCAGATGCGTCCCGATCTCGCGCAGATAGCTGCCGCCGCGCTCGCAGCACTGCATGCAGTAGGTCTGCCGGAATGGCCTCCAGTCGTTCACCGGTACGAGCGCGAATTTCATGTGGCACCTCCCAATGCGAAGCAATAGACGGTATCCAGCGGAGAGAGCGCAGGCGGTGGCGCGCAAAGATGATTCCGGCCGTCGGGATTATCCCTGTTCCGCTCCACCTTCTGAGACGGGACCAGGATGTATTTGCCGTCTTCCCTGCGCCGCGCAAAGATCTTGCCGTCCTCGTACCTGATCTCGGTAGGGTAGCAGTCTGCGCTGTTGCAGCAGCTGTGCGCCGGATTATCCGGCATATGCCAGGTCGAATAAAACCTTTCGTGCAGAGCCTGATCCTGAGGAGGATGGTGTCGATGGGCGGTACCTTGTCCCGCCTCCTGCGCCTGGGCTGCCGCAGCGAGGCCAGGAAGGAGAACGCTCGAGAAGAGAAGCTTCCAAGACCGGTTCAACGCGCAGCCTCCTGGATCAGAACGACCGAACAGCGCAGCTCCCGCCGATCTCACGCCAGCTGCATCCGGAACAACCATCGGCGGTCGCGTTCGCTGCGCGTCCGGAAACGATCGAGGCACTTCCTGGAGCAGATCGCGGTTCGCGAGGAATAGTAACGGATCAGCCCGAACTTCCGGCCGCAGACGGCACAGCCATTGTCCGAAGGACGACGCTCAGGGTGTTCGGGCTTACCGCACATCGTTCTCTCCCTCGTGTTGCCTGCGCTCTTGCTCGTTCGATTCCTTCGACCTCAGACGGGTAGTGAATTACCAGGATTGCGGCTGCGTCGTCGCGGTGCGTGCAATGGCCGCGCACCGGCCCTTCCCGATTGGTTGTGAGGCTATTCCGCCGGCAATGAAGCGCTCAATTGTACGGAGGTAAATGACCGACATGACTAGGGATGCGGGAGCTATACCTAGGTTTGTCCCGTAGTTGCCCGAGGTCATGCGGCGGCGCGTTCGCAACGAGGCGGCGCAGACCTCGCCAATTGCACGGTGACCGCGAAACCTGGGTCGGCATGACCGCGCTCGATGCACCACCCATGAACGGCGCCGCAACTGCAAATTCGATGGCGTGTCATCGTTCGACCGCCGCCAATCCAGCTCCGGGTCGGAAAGAATTGCCCACGCTGCTGCAACGTGCTCTATTTGTGTTCGCCGCAGGGAGCGCCGGGACCGTCTGCGATGAAGCTAGGCCGGGCAGCGACATTCGGAACGCTAGCCGCGCAGTTCATCCTGGGCTGCGTCGGATTGGCGGTGGTGACTGCGGCCTGCTTTTTCCTCCAGGTCGGGCTCGCAGCGACCGCCTTCTGCTATCTTGTGGTGATCCTGCTGTTCGCACTCACGGACAGCTTCCTGGCCTCCGGTCTCCTGACCCTCCTCGCAGTCGCTGCGCTCGCCTATTTTTCGGCCCCGCCCCTCTTTGATTTCCAGATCTCCGATCCGCGGGATCGGCTGGTGATCCTTCCGTTCCTTCTCGCATGCCTGGTCGGGTCTGGGTTGATCCAGCAGTGCCGCAGTGAACGGCAAGCCGTCTCGGCCAAGCAGAGGCCGGAATACGGCGATGCAGGCTTGCGCGCAGCAGTCAGGCAATGGCAGCAAGTCTTCGAGCACAATCCGGTCATGTACTTCATGGTCGATCCGGCCGGAGCCGTAGTGAACGTGAACACGTACGGCGCCGCACAGCTGGGCTATAGGGCGTCGGAATTGATCGGCCAATCGGTGATGGACGTGTTTTTCGAGCAGGACCGCGACTTCGTCCGCCAGTGTGTCGCGCTGTGCCTCGAGACCGTCGATCAGCCCCACACATGGGAAATCCGAAAATTGCGAAAAGACGGCTCGGTCCTGTGGGTGCGCGAGAACGCCAAGGCCATGTTGCGCGCCGATGGCAGACCGGTCGTGCTGATCGCCTGCGAAAATGTCACCGAGCGCAAGGAAGCGGAGAACGCATTGCGGCAGAGCGAGGCCTACCTCGCCCAGGCACAGGAACTGAGCCGCACCGGCAGCTTCGGTTGGAGAGCCGCGACCGGCGAGATCACCTGGTCGAAAGAGACGTTTCGGATCTTCCAATGCGACGAGGCGGCGATGCCGTCGATCCCGTTCATGCTCCAACGCATCCATCCGGAGGACCGGCTCGCCGTGGAACAGGTCACGGGTCGGGCCGCGCGCGAAGGCCGAGATTTCGATCACGAATACCGGCTCGTGATGCCCGACGGCTCCGTGAAATACGTCCGTGCGGTGGCCCGCGCCACGCGAGATGAAGGCGGGGCCACGGAGTTCGTTGGCTCGGTGACCGACATCACGGCGGCCAAGGAGGCAGAACGAAGGTTCCGTGAAAGCGAGCAGCGCTTTCGCGACTATGCCGAAACCGCGTCCGACTGGTTCTGGGAGACCGGACCGGACCATCGCGTCACCCAAATCTCCGAACATTCCGAGACCGCCGGCATGGCCCCTTCCGGGGTGGTCGGGCTTGCACGCTGGGACATCGCTCCCGACGCTGAGACCGAACCGCAAAAGTGGCAGGAGCATCGCGCGGCACTCGATGCTCACGTACCGTTTCGCGATCTGGTGTATCGGAGCAAAGACCGGAACGGGCAGCCGATCTACGTTCGCACCAGCGGCAAACCGTTCGTCGACACCAACGGCAATTTCCTCGGCTATCGTGGCGTCTGCACCGATGTGACCGCAGCCATCCGGGCCGACCAGGCTGAAGAGGCGCTGCGCAAGGCGCAAGCCGAGCTCGCCCATGTGACGCGCGTCACGACGCTCGGCGAGCTGACCGCCTCGATTGCCCATGAAGTCAACCAGCCCCTCGCCGCGGTGATCGCCAACGCCGATGCCTGCATCGGCTGGCTCCAGCGCAGTCCGCCCGATCTCAAGGCGGCGCGCCGATCGGTGGAGTGGATCATCGAAGACGGCAACCGCGCCAGCGAGGTGATCCGTCACGTCCGGGCGCTCGCCAAGAAAGCCGACATCGAGATGGTGCCGCTCGACGCCAACGGGGTCGTCAGGGAGGCCGTCGCGCTCGTTCAGCGTGAGATGGCCAGCCACGCCATATCGGTGCGAATGGAGCTGTCGTCACAGCTGCCCAGGATTTTCGGCGATCGAATCCAATTGCAACAGGTCCTGATCAACCTGATGATGAACGCGATTGAGGCTATGGAGGGTATCGTTGATCGTCCACGCGAGCTGGCGATCCGCTCGGGCGCGGACGGAAACGGAGCGGTGCTGGTGACCGTGATGGACCGCGGCCCCGGCATCCGTGAAGACGCCATCGACCGGATGTTCATGCCATTCTTCACCACGAAGTCCGGCGGTATGGGCATGGGGCTGTCGATCTGTCGTTCCATTGTCGAGGCCCATGGCGGACGGCTTTCGGCGTCGCCCAATCAGGGCCGAGGCGCGACATTTCAGATCAAGCTGCCCTTGCATCAAGAGGAAGCATCGTGACAGAGCGCGCCAAGCCTTTCCCGCCTCAGGCGAACGACGATCAGCCGATCGTCTTCATCGTCGACGATGATCCGTCAATGCGCCGGGCGCTCACCAATCTCTTTGAGTCGGTCGGCCTCAGGGTCGAGGCATTTGGTTCGGCGCCGCAGATCCTGCAAAGAAAACCGCCGGAAGTCCCCAGTTGCCTGGTACTTGACATCCGTCTGCCGGGACTGAGCGGCCTTGACCTCCAGGCCGACCTCGCCAGCGCAAACATCCACACACCGATCATTTTCATCACCGGTCATGGCGATATCCCCATGACCGTACGGGCCATGAAGAGCGGCGCCGTCGACTTCCTGACCAAGCCGGTACGCGACCAGGACATTCTCGACGCGGTTCAGGCCGCGATCGAGCGGGATCGCAAGCGCCGCAACCTCGATAAGACGGTTTCGAATGTCAGATCCCGCTTCGAGTCCCTCACCCCGCGAGAGCGAGACGTCTTGTCGCTGGTTACGTCCGGCCTGATGAACAAGCAGGTGGCCGCCGAGCTGGGACTGGCCGAAATCACCGTCAAGATCTATCGCGGCCAGATCATGCGGAAGATGGGAGCGAAGTCGCTCGCGGACCTGGTGAGAATGGCCGAGGCGCTGGGGATTCAGCGCGCCAAGCCCGACATACAAACCTAAGTATGCTTCCAAATCCTGCCCGGCAGGCTCACGTTACGCATCGCCGCAGTGCGTCAGCAAGCGTATTCCCAGGCGAGGAGCGGACGTCTTGTCAGTGCCTTCGGTGATTGCGGTGCTTGACGATGACCCCTATGTGCGGGCCGCGATCAACAATCTTCTGGAGTCGCGCGGTTACGTCGTCCACACATTTGCCTCGGCCGAGGAGTTTTTGGGGTCGACCGATGTGAAGGGGGCCTCGTGCGTGATAGCGGACGTGCAGATGGCGATGATGAGTGGGATCGACCTGTTGATACAGATGCGAGCCCAAGACTCGACGACACCGTTCATTTTCATCACGGCGTTCCCGGATGAAAGCGTGCGGACACGTGCGCTCAAGGCCGGGGCAATCTGTTTTCTTGGCAAACCGTTCGCCACCTCGGACCTGATGCAATGTCTGGAGATGGCACTGGGTGGACGCCGGGCAACCACGGCGTGATGTTCAGCTGTGAGCGAGCATGGCTCCTCATCGCCGCCCCTCATTGCAATATGGTTTCTGCAAATAGGAGCCCTCACGTGAGCCCCCACAAAGGGACCAAGAAAGGCCCCAACTTCCTCCGATCCCGCGGGCCATCCTTCGAGACGGCCGTTACGCGGCCCCTCACGATGAGGTCTGTGTGTGTCGCACGCTGAAAAATAGATCTAACCGAGCAAGCCCATACGCCGGAGCGATCGCACGAAGATCTTGCGGCGTCAGATCGTCCTGCTCAACCTTGCAGGTTCGTAGCGACTCTTTCGCCTGCGATGGCACACCTGCATCACGACACCAGGCAATCGTCTGGGTCAGGCGTTCGATGAACATGCGCTGCTCCTGAAGATTGTCGAGGCCAGCGACCGTCTCGTCCGTCATGAGCCCGCTCTTCCCGCCTCAATCCACCTTGATGTTCGCCGCCTTGATGATCGGCCACCATTTTGCGATCTCGGCTTTCTGTCGCGCGCCGAGCGCCTCCGGCGTGAGCTGATCCTGCGGCGTCATCTCGAGGCCCTGGCTTTCGAGCTGCTTCCTCACGGCGGGATCGTTCAGCGCTTCCACGGCGGCGGCGTTGAGCTTGGTCAGGATCTCCTTCGGCGTGCCCTTCGGCACCCACATTCCCGACCACAGCGTCATGTTGAAGCCTTTCAGCCCCGCCTCCTCCGCGGTCGGGATGTCGGGCGCCGAGGCCAGACGCTTGTCGTCGGTGACGGCATAGGCGCGGATGGTGCCAGCGCGGACCTGATTGATGGAGTTGGAGGTCTGGTCGACGATGACATCGATCTGGCCGGCGATGAGATCGTTCAGCGCCGGCGCGGTGCCGCGATACGGGACGTATTGCAGCTTGATGCCGGAGACACTTTCGAAATAGACGCCGGCGATGTGGCTGCCGGAGCCTGCGCCTGCGGTGCCGGCGGTCGCGGGCGACGGGCGCGACTTCAGCCAGGCGAGCAGCTCCTTCAGCGAGGTTGCGGGCACCGCGCTCTTGCTGACGACGATCATCGGGTTGCTCGGCAGCAGTACCACGGGTTCGAGGTCCGTGACGAGATCGTAGTTGAGCTTGTAGACGGCGCCGTTGGCGACGTGGGTGCCGAGATGGCCGAACGAGATCGTGTAGCCGTCAGGCGGTGATTGCACGGCCCGGCCGACGCCGATCGAGCCGCCGGCGCCGGTGACGTTCTCGATCACCAGGGGCTGGCCGAGCGAGGTCCGCATCCGCTCGGCGAGCACGCGTGCCATCGCATCCGACGGGCCGCCGGCGGCAAAGGGCACGATGATGGTGACGGGCCGCGAGGGATAGTCATCGGCGCGCGCGGCGCCGGTGAGAGCGAGGATACCGATCAGCGCGGCCCAGACGGCCTTGTTCATTGCACTCTCCCCAGCGATATCATTCTTATTTTTATCTCTTCCCGCGTACGGGAAGAGAGATCGTTCGTGAAGAGACGAAATGACGCGCTAGAACTGCGTGTAGTCGATCGGCTTGTGGCGATCGAGCGTGCGGGTGACCGGCGGCAGCGGATATTTCAGGCCGGTCGCGCAGTTGAACAGCATCACGCGGTCGGTCTTGCTGACGCGGCCGTCGGCGAGGCTCTCCTTGTAGGCGGCGTAGGTTGCGGCACCCTCGGGGCAGAGCAACAGCCCCTCCTCGCGCGCGACCTCGTTCAGTGCCGACGAAATCTTGTCATCGTCGACCGCAATGGCAAAACCCTTGCTCTGACGCACCGCGCGCAGGATGAGAAAATCACCGATCGCCTGCGGCACGCGGATGCCGGAGGCGATGGTGTGGGCGTCCTCCCAGCGCGTGGCGTGCTCGGTACCGGCCTCATAGGCCCGCACCATCGGCGCGCAGCCCGACGCCTGCACCGCGACCATGCGCGGGCGCTTTGAGCCGATGAAGCCGATCTTCTCGAGCTCGTCGAATGCCTTCCACATGCCGATCAGGCCGGTGCCGCCGCCGGTCGGATAGAAGATCACGTCGGGGACGTCCCAGCCGAGCTGCTCGGCAAGCTCCAGGCCCATCGTCTTCTTGCCTTCGATGCGGTACGGCTCCTTCAAGGTCGAGGTGTCGAACCAGCCGACCTTGGCCTTGCCCTCGCCGACGATCTTGCCGCAATCGTCGATATAGCCGTTGACGCGATAGACCGTCGCGCCCTGGAGCTCGATCTCGCTAACGTTCACCTCGGGCGTGTCGGCCGGGCAGAAGATCGTGGTCTTGATGCCGCAGGAGGTCGCGTAAGCCGCGAGCGCCGCGCCGGCATTGCCGTTGGTCGGCATCGCCATGTGCTTGATGCCGAGCGCCTTGCCCATCGACACCGCCATCACCAGGCCGCGCGCCTTGAACGAACCGGTCGGCAGCCGTCCTTCGTCCTTGACGATGATCTCGCCGCCGCCGAGTTTCTTGCCGAGCTTGGGCAGCCGGATCAACGGCGTCGTCACCTCACCGAGCGAGACGATATCGCTGCATTTGCGCACCGGCAGCAGCTCGCGGTAGCGCCACATGTCGGCGGGACGGTCGCTAAGCGCATCCTTGGTCAGCGCCTTCTTCACGCCCGCAAGGTCATAGCGCACCAGCAGCGGCTTGCCGGCCTTGGAGAGGTTGTGGACCTGATCGGCGGCGTAGTGATCGCCTTCCATCGCGCATTCCAGATGCGTGACGAAGGTCGGGCGTTCGATGGTGAGGTTGTCGTTGTCGTGCATGGGATGATTTCCTTCTTATTTTGCAAACGGCTCTCTATGCTCGTCATTGCGAGCGAAGCGAAGCAATCCAGAGTCTTTCCGCGGAGCCAGTCTGGATTGCTTCGCTTCGCTCGCAATGACGGCGGCGGTCAAATATTCAACACCCTTCCATAGGCATCCAGCACGGCTTCCTTCATCATTTCCGACAGCGTCGGATGCGGGAACACCGTGTGCATCAGCTCTTCTTCCGTGGTCTCCAAATTCATCGCGACGACGTAGCCCTGGATCAGCTCGGTGACCTCGGCGCCGACCATGTGGGCGCCCAAGAGCTGGCCGGTCTTCTTGTCGAAGATCACCTTGACCAGGCCCTGGTCCTCGCCGAGCGCGATCGCCTTGCCGTTGCCGACGAAGGGGAAGCGGCCGACGCGGATTTCTCGGCCGCCTTCCTTGGCCTTGGCTTCGGTGAGACCGACCGAGGCAACCTGGGGCTGGCAATAGGTGCAGCCCGGGATCAGGTTCTTGTCCATGGGATGCGGATGCAGGCCCTTGATCGCCTCGACGCAGATCACGCCTTCATGCTCGGCCTTGTGCGCCAGCATCGGGGGACCGGCGACATCGCCGATGGCGTAGATGCCGGGGATGTTGGTCTTGCCGTAGCCGTCGATCACGATGCAGCCGCGGTCGGTCTTCACGCCAAGCTTTTCGAGGCCGAGATTCTCGATATTGCCGACGACGCCGACGGCTGAGATCACCCGCTCGAACTCGGTGGTCACGGGCTTGCCCTTGCCGTCGTCGATGGTGGCGACGACGCTGTCGGCCTTTTTCTCCAGCTTGGTCACCTTGGTCGAGGACATGATCTTGATGCCCTGCTTCTCCAGACGCTTGCGCGCGAGGCCGGCGATCTCCGCGTCCTCGACCGGCAGGATGTGCGGCAGCACCTCGACGACCGTGACCTCGGAGCCCATGGTGTGGAAGAACGAGGCGAACTCGATGCCGATCGCGCCGGAGCCGACCACCAGCAGCGACTTCGGCATCTTCTCCGGCACCATCGCCTCGAAATAGGTCCAGATCAGCTTCTTGTCGGGCTCGAGCCCCGGCAGCACGCGCGGCCGTGCGCCGGTCGCGACGATGATGTGCTTGGCCTGGTAAGTCCCCTCGCCCAGCGAGCCCTTCGGCGCCTCGACATCGGACTTCTTCACGGTGACCTTGCCGGGCGCGTCGATCGAGGCGGCGCCCCAGATCACGCTGACCTTGTTCTTCTTCATCAGGAAGCCGACGCCGTCATTCAGCCGCCTGGAGACGCCGCGCGAGCGCTGCACCACGGCCTTCGGATCGAACGAGACTTTCTCCGCCGACAGGCCGTAGTCCTTGGCATGCTGCATGTAATGGTAGATCTCGGCAGAACGCAGCAGCGCCTTGGTCGGGATGCAGCCCCAGTTCAGGCAGATGCCGCCGAGATAGGATTTCTCGACGATCGCGACCTTGAAGCCGAGCTGGGCGGCGCGGATCGCGGTGACATAACCGCCGGGGCCGGAGCCGATGATGATGACGTCGAAGGATGTATCGGCCATGGCGGCTCCCGTTCAACTCAAGAGGCGCCGCGGGCGCGGCGCTTGACCAAAAGATATCTCACCAGCCATTCGAGCATTGCCGCCAGGACCATGACGGCCAGCGCGGTGAACACGATAGGCTGGGCGATGTTCCGTGCCAGTTGCTCACCGGCAAGGAACGCAGAGTGAAGGAATTCGAGCCCAATCGGGTTGAGCGCGACGACGGCTCCGAGCAGCAGCGATATCCACGGCCAGCGGGTACGGACATGCAACGTTGCCCCCTCTGCCGCCGTGTCAGACCATCATCATGACGGGATTTTCGATCAGCTGCTTGAAGGCGCCGATCAGCTCGGCGCCGAGCGCGCCGTCGATGGCGCGGTGATCGCAGGACAAGGTCACGCTCATCATGTTCGCGATCTCGATCTTGCCGTTCCGCACCACGGGTCGTTCTTCGCTGGTGCCGACCGCGAGGATGGTGGCATGCGGCGGGTTGATCACGGCGGTGAAGTGGCTGATGCCGAACATCCCGAGGTTGGAAACCGCGGTGGTGCCACCCTGGTACTCTTCGGGCTTCAGCTTGCGCGAGCGGGCGCGAGCGGCGAAATCCTTCATCTCGTTGGAGATGGTGGAGAGCGTCTTGGTCTCGGCCTTCCGGATGATCGGCGTGATCAGGCCGCCGGGCATGGCAACGGCGACGCCGACGTCGGAATGGTGATGCTTGACCATGCCGCTTTCGGTCCAGCTCACATTGCAGTTCGGGATCTTCTGCAGCGCGACCGCCATCGCCTTGATGACGAAGTCGTTGACCGAGATCTTGTAGAGCGGCTTCTTCTCCTTGTCCTTGGGAGCAGCCGCATTGATCTCCTCGCGCGCGGCGAGCAGCTTGCCGATGTCGCAGTCGATGGTGAGGTAGAAGTGCGGGACGTTCTGGATCGACGCTGTCAGGCGCTGCGCGATGGTACGGCGCATGCCGTCATGCGGGACGACCTCGTAGGAGCCGGGCTCGAACAGCGACAGGATCTGCTTGTCCGACATGGTCGGCGCGATCGAGGGCGCGGAGGACGGCGCCGCCGCGGGCGCCTTGAGGCCCTTGCCTGACTTGGCCTGCTCGACGTCGCGGGCCACCACGCGGCCATGGGGGCCGGTGCCCGTGACCATCGACACGTCGATGCCGGCGTCCTTGGCAAGACGACGCGCCAGCGGCGACGAGAACACGCGGCCGCCATGGCCGTTGCTCTGCGCGGCCGGTGCGGCGGCTTGCGGCGCGGGCGCGGCGGCAGGCGGCGGTGCGGCCTTGGGCGCAGCCGGTGCCGGTGCTGCAGCGGGAGCATCAGCAGGTTTCTCGGCCTTCGGCGGCGCGGCTGAAGCGCTGGGCTTGGCGCTGCCTGCGGCCTTCACGTCCTCGCCCTCGCCGGCGAGCACGGCGATCACGTCATTGACCGGGACGTCCTGCGTGCCCTCGGGCACCAGGATCTTGGCGATCGTGCCCTCGTCGATGGCCTCGACCTCCATGGTCGCCTTGTCGGTCTCGATCTCGGCGATGACGTCGCCGGACTTGACCTTGTCGCCTTCCTTCTTCAGCCACTTGGCGAGGTTGCCCTTCTCCATCGTCGGCGAGAGAGCGGGCATCAGGATGTTGATGGGCATGCTGACCTCAAGAAGAACTTTGCAAAAATTCGTCTCCGACAGCGAAGACGAACAGACCAGGTTTAGTTGCCGATGTCGCCTTGCCAAAGGCGCTCATTGGCCGGGATAGAACGCCAATTCTTCATCATGGTGATGGAGCGATCATCGGCAAGGTCGATCCAGGGGATCCCGAACTTGTCGAGGATGTCCTTGGATCCCGGGAAGGTGACGGATTCCCCGATCACCACCAGCTTCACCTTGAACAGACCAAGCGCGCCGGCGCACATCGAGCATGGCGACAGTGTGGTGTACATGACGGTGTCGTGGAACGAGATCACGCCGGCCTCGCGCAGGCAGCTCATCTCGCCGTGCAGGATCACGTTGTTCTCCTGCACGCGGTTGTTGTGGCCGCGGGCGATGATCTGGTTGTCGCGCGTCAGCACGGCGCCGATCGGCAGGCCGCCCTGCGCGATCGAGGCCTCCGCCTCGCGGATCGCCTCGAGCATGAAATCGAAGTGATAGGATTCGATCGCCACTGTCAGTGCCCCTTCCCGCGCGGTGTCGTGGTGCCGGTGTCCGTGGGACGCTCGATCTCGGCCTGGAACATCTCGAGGATCCGGTTCAGCGCGTCTTCCTCGGTATATTCGCTCTCGCGCGCATAGGCGCGCGCGGCGTGGCGGGCGAGATCGACGAGCAACAGGCCCCACATGTCGGGCTCCTCGAAGGCACGCTGGAACGCCATCGACAGCCCGCCGTCCAGCACGAACACGCGCAGGATCTCGACCGCGTCCTCGCGGGTCATGACGTCGGGTGGCAGAGGCTGTTCCTTCGGGCCCGCCATGGTCTACCTGTAGCAGACGGCTTTGGCGGCCTCGACGACTTCCGCCGCCGAAGGCAGCGCGAGCTTCTCCAGGTTCGCCGCGTAGGGCATCGGCACGTCCTTGCCGGAGACGCGGGTGACAGGGGCGTCGAGATAGTCGAAGGCGTTCTCCATGATGCGCGCGGCGATCTCGGCGCCGACGCCGCTCTGGGCCCAGCCCTCTTCCACCGTGACGGCGCGCCCCGTCTTCTTGACGGAGTTGATGATGGTCTCGGTGTCCATCGGGCGCAGCGTGCGAAGATCGATCACCTCGGCCTCGATGCCGTCCTTGGCGAGCTCGTCGGCGGCCTTCAGCGCATAGGTCATCCCGTTCGACCAGGAGATGAGGGTGACATGGCTGCCGGAGCGCACGATGCGCGCCTTGCCGATCGGAATCACGAAGTCGTCGAGCTTCGGCACTTCGCCGGTGTGACCGTACAGCACCTCGTTCTCGAGGAAGATCACCGGATTGGGATCGCGGATCGCAGCCTTGAGCAGGCCCTTGTAGTCGGCGGCCGAGAACGGCGCGACGACCTTGAGGCCCGGAATGTTCGAGTACCAGGCCGAGTAATCCTGGCTGTGCTGGGCGGCGACGCGCGCCGCAGCACCATTGGGCCCGCGGAACACGATCGAGCAGCCCATCTGGCCTCCCGACATATAGAGCGTCTTGGCGGCGGAGTTGATGATCTGGTCGATCGCCTGCATGGCGAAGTTGAATGTCATGAACTCGACGATCGGCTTCAGGCCGGTCATGGCGGCACCGACGCCGACGCCGGCAAAGCCGTGCTCGGTGATCGGGGTGTCGATGACGCGCTTGGGCCCGAACTCCTGGAGCAGGCCCTGGGTGACCTTGTAGGCGCCCTGATATTCGGCGACCTCTTCGCCCATCACGAAGACGTCGGCGTCGCGGCGCATCTCTTCGGCCATCGCGTCGCGCAGCGCTTCGCGGATGGTCTGCGTCACCATCTCGGTGCCGGCAGGCACTTCCGGATCGGGCTCGGCAACAGCTTGCGGTGCGGGCGCAGCCTTTATCTCTGAAGACTTGGGCACGGGCGCTTCGGCCTTCGCGGCGGCAGGGGCTGCGGATTCGGCGGCCTTCTGCTGCGGGGCCGGCGCGGGCGTCTTGGCGAGATCAGCGGCGCTTTCACCGTCGGCGAGAATCGTCGCGATCGGCGTGTTCACCGCGACGTCGGCGGTGCCCTCGGGGATCAGGATCTTGCCGAGCGTGCCCTCGTCGGTCGCCTCGACCTCCATTGTGGCCTTGTCGGTCTCGATCTCGGCGATGACATCGCCGGACTTGATCGTCTCACCCTCTTTTTTCAGCCATTTGGCGAGGTTGCCCTTCTCCATCGTGGGCGACAACGCGGGCATCAGCACTTGAATTGGCATATCGACTCCAAAAGAAAGCTTGCGCGCGTTCAGCGGTAAATGTCGGTCCAGAGCTCGGCGGCATCCGGCTCGGGATCATGCTGGGCGAAATCGGCAGACGCGTTGACGATGTCGCGCACTTCGGCGTCGATCGCCTTGAGGTCGGCCTCGCTCACCTTGGCGGCCAGCAGGCGATTGCGCACCTGCTCGATCGGGTCCTGGTCGTGGCGGACCTTTTCGACCTCCTCGCGCGTCCGGTATTTTGCAGGATCGGACATCGAGTGGCCGCGATAGCGGTAGGTCTGCATTTCAAGGATGAAGGGGCCCTTGCCGGCGCGGCACCACGCGGCCGCCTCGTCGCCGGCAGCCTTGACGGCGCGGACGTCCATGCCGTCGACCTGTTGGCCGGGGATGTTGAAGGACGCGCCGCGCTTGGAGAAGTCCTGCTGGGCGGAAGCGCGCGAGACCGCAGTGCCCATGGCGTAGCGGTTGTTCTCGATGACGTAGATCACCGGCAGCTTCCAGAGCTCCGCCATGTTGAAGCTCTCATACACCTGGCCCTGATTGGCCGCACCGTCGCCGAAATAGGTGACGCTGACATTGCCGTTGCCGCGATAGTTGTTGGCGAAGGCCAGCCCGGTGCCGAGCGAAACCTGGGCGCCGACGATGCCGTGGCCGCCGTAAAAGTGCTTCTCCTTGCTGAACATGTGCATGGAGCCGCCCTTGCCCTTGGAATAGCCGCCGCGGCGCCCCGTGAGCTCGGCCATCACGCCGTTGGCGTCCATGCCGGTCGCGAGCATGTGACCGTGGTCGCGATAGCCGGTGATGACCTGATCGCCCTCCTTGAGGGCCATCTGCATGCCGACCACCACGGCCTCCTGGCCGATATAGAGGTGGCAGAAGCCGCCGATGGCGCCCATGCCGTAGAGCTGGCCGGCTTTTTCCTCGAACCTGCGGATCAGGAGCATGTCGCGGAGCGCCTTGAGCTCCTGCTCCCTCGTGAATTCCGGGGGCGAACCGCCGTTGGTCTTGTCGTGTGGAGTGCTTGCGGCGGCTTTCTTGGGTGCGGCCATGGGAATTCCGGGTCAGAGAAAACTTTCGTCCTCTCTAACCCAAGTCAAACACCCTTGGAAAGCACCGCGGCGGCATGGCACGACTTTCATTATGCCGCACTGCAACGTGATCGTAATATTGCAAAATCTTTGGCGCTGATAGGGCAACAAATCTATGCACGGGCGCCGCACGCGCAGATTCGTGGCCGCGTCAAGAACTGCGAGCCACCATTAGCCTGCCCGGCTGAAACCAAACGCATGAGTTTGGCGCCGAAGCTTCCACAGCGTCATGGCCGGGCTTGTCCCGGCCATCCACACTGCCCAGCGGCACGAAGGACGTGGGTGCCCGGGACAAGCCCGGGCATGACGACCTCCTCAGTGCCACGTCCCCGATCAGAAGAAGCCGAGCTTCTTCGGGCTGTAGCTGACCAGCAGATTCTTGGTCTGCTGGTAATGATCGAGCATCATCTTGTGGGTCTCGCGACCGACGCCCGACTGCTTGTAGCCGCCGAACGCCGCATGCGCGGGATAGGCGTGGTAGCAGTTGGTCCAAACCCGCCCGGCCTGGATCGCCCGGCCGAAGCGGTAGCAGCGGTTGGCGTCGCGGCTCCAGACACCGGCGCCCAAGCCGTAGAGCGTGTCGTTGGCGATCGCGAGCGCCTCCTCGTCGTTCTTGAAGGTCGTGACCGAGACGACGGGGCCGAAGATCTCCTCCTGGAAGATGCGCATCTTGTTGTGGCCCTCGAACACCGTCGGCTGGACGTAGAAGCCGCCGGAGAGATCGCCGCCGAGCTCGGCACGACCGCCGCCGGCCAGCACCTTGGCGCCCTCCTGCTTGCCGATGTCGATATAGGAGAGGATCTTCGCGAGCTGCTCGCCGGAGGCCTGCGCACCGATCATGGTGTCGGCCGCACGCGGATCGCCCTGCTTGATGGCAGCGACGCGCTTCAGCGCCCGCTCCATGAAGCGGTCGTAGATGTCGGCGTGGACCAACGCACGGCTCGGACAGGTGCAGACCTCGCCCTGGTTCAGCGCGAACATGACGAAGCCTTCGATCGCCTTGTCGAAGAAGTCGTCGTCCTCGGCGGTGACGTCCTTGAAGAAGATGTTCGGCGACTTGCCGCCGAGCTCCAGCGTGACCGGGATGAGGTTCTGGCTGGCATATTGCATGATCAGCCGGCCCGTCGTTGTCTCGCCGGTGAAGGCGATCTTGGCGATGCGCGGGCTCGAGGCCAGCGGCTTGCCGGCTTCGAGACCAAAGCCGTTGACGATGTTGAGGACGCCGGGCGGCAGAATATCCGCGATGAGCTCGGCCCAGACCATGATCGAGGCCGGGGTCTGCTCGGCGGGCTTGAGCACGACGCAATTGCCGGCGGCGAGCGCAGGCGCGAGCTTCCAGCAGGCCATCAGCAGCGGGAAGTTCCAGGGGATGATCTGGCCGACCACGCCGAGCGGCTCATGGAAATGATAGGCGATGGTGTCGTGGTCGATCTCGCCGATCGAGCCTTCCTGGGCGCGGACCACGCCGGCGAAATAGCGGAAGTGATCGATGGCGAGCGGGATGTCGGCGGCGCGGGTCTCGCGGATCGGCTTGCCGTTGTCCCAGGTCTCGGCGATCGCGAGGCGCTCGAGATTCTCTTCCATGCGGTCGGCGACCCGGTTCAGGATCGCGGCACGCTCGGCGACGCTGGTGCGGCCCCATGCGCCCTTGGCGGCATGCGCCGCGTCGAGGGCGGCCTCGACGTCCTGCGCGTCGGAGCGCGCGATCTTGCAGACGATCTGGCCGTTCACCGGCGAGGCATTGTCGAAATACTTGCCGGCGATCGGCGCGACGAACTTGCCGCCAATGAAATTGTCGTAGCGTTCGGCGAAGGGAACTTTGGTGACGCTGAGGAATTCAACCTTGTTCATTGATCACTCCCGATGTTTGCTGTTTGCGCAATTCGTCGCTGCTCGCGACTTGCGCAGACGATGTATCGGGAGACATTTGCTGTCAGCCCTGATGGGAGCGATGGAGGAGTGGACCTGTCGCAGAACTGCGACAGGTGGTAGGCGGCCCGGAAGGGGGAAGACGCGAAGACCTAGTGGTTCAGCTCGAACCGCTTCAGCTTCCGGTGCAGCGTGGCGCGGCTGACGCCGAGGGCCTTGGCGGCCGCCGAAACATTGCCGCCCGCGCGCAGCAGCGCCCGCTGCAGCACGGCACGCTGACCGCCGGCAAGGTGGTCGCGCGCGACGTCGCCGCCGAGGAGATCGGCCGCAGGCACCGGTCGCAACGCCCGGCCCGGCGCGAGCCCCAGTCCCGCCCGGGCGGACCGGGTCGCGCCGATCACGAGATCATCGGCATCGACCGCGACCAAGCCGCCGCACTGGCCGTCCGCAGCCGGCGTCAGCACGATGCGGGCGTGAGCGAAGGCCCGGCGGAACAGGTCGGCCTCAATGCGCTTTGCCGCCTCGCCCGCCGCGAGCGCGATCAGATTGGAAAACGCATCGGTTCGGTCGGCGCGGCAGGAGGAGACATCGAGCACGCCGGCAAACGCCGCCTCGTGGTCGTAGATGGGAACCGCGGTGCAGCTCAGCAGCGTGTTGCGGGTGAAGAAATGCTGGTCGCGGTCGATCGTCAGCGGCCGCTGCTCGACGACGCAGGTGCCGATGCCATTGGTGCCCTCGTGCTCCTCGCTCCAGACCGCGCCGGTCCACAGGCCCCAGGATTGAAAGGTGGTGTCGTCCGCCGATGTGCCGCGACGATCCACCGGCACCCCCTCGCCGTCGGCCAGCAGCACGCAGCAGCCGGCAGCGCCGACCGCCTGGTAGAGCCGGTCCATCGCCCCCTTTGCCGCGGCGAGCAGCGGCGCGATGCGCTCGCGCGCCTCGCGGAGTTCGGCGTCGGTCAAACGCTGGGGCAGGCCATGGCCAGAGGGGTCGAGATGATGCAGTCGGGACGAACGGCGCCACGAGGCCACGAGCGCGGAGCGAGCCGCCTGGCCTGATGCAATAGCGGCCTCGACACGAGCCGCGTGATGCTGGGGCATTGACCCATTCATCACCGTTTCCTCCGGGGGGCAATCTATGACGTGCCGGCGCGGCCTGATTGATCTCTGTCAATCTTGGGGGCAGGTGCGCCGCGCAAGCCATGCCCTCACCGGTGCTGCTCCGTCAAGGCGGCAAAGCCACTGCGGTCTTGCGACTTTTGGCGTGCTGGAGAAGGAAGCGGCCAGCGCGGCGCCGGATTGCGATACCAGTATCGAAACCCGCGCAAGCGCTAGTTCGGCGGGATCATCCGGACGAGATCGCGCGGATTGACGTAGTCGAGCTGGAAGCGCGCCCGCTCGTCCAGCATGTCGGGATCGATCCTCGCGGAACGCAGCAGCGAGACGCGCTGCTCGCTCCTGGCGCGCTCGCGCTTGAGCTGGGCCAGCTCGCTCGTGAGCGCGATGATCTCCTGGTCGAGTTCCTGGCGGGCGTTGAGGCCGTATTTGCCGGTATAGGCGTTGACGCCGAAATAGCCGACGATGGCAGCCGCCATCGCATAGAGGGCAAGACCGGTCAGGATCGATTTGAGGCGCGCGCGGGAAACCATCCTTGGGAAGATGGGGCAGCTTGGTTAAGGGAGAGCTAATGCCCCCCCCTGCCCGCGCCACCAACCGTCATCGTCATGCCCGGCCTTGTCCCGGCCATGACGATGAACTGGTGTTGGGCTCAGCCGTGATGCTTGGCCACGTGCGCGGCGAAGGCGTCGATATAGGCCTGGAGCACGGTCTTGAGCGCGTCCTTGGCCAGATTGCCGTCGGCATCGAAGGCGTCGCCGACGGCGTTCAGATAGGCCTCGGGCTGCTGCATGATCGGGCCTGAAATGCCCGGCAGGATGTTCTGCAGGGTCTTGGCGGCGCTGACGCCACCGAGCGGACCCGGCGAGTTCGAGATGATGCCGACCGGCTTGCCGTTGAACGAGCTCTTGCCATAGGGCCGCGAGGCGACGTCGATGGCGTTCTTCAGCACGCCGGGGATGGCGCGATTGTATTCGGGGGTGACGAACAGGACGCCGTCCGACTTCTGGAGCTTGTCGCGGAAGGCCAGCCAGTCCGCGGGCGGCGCGCCTTCGAGGTCCTGGTTGAAGAAGGAGATGCCCGCCGGCGTGACGACCTCGAGCTTGAGCGAGGCCGGCGCGAGCTTGGCGAGCGCATTGGCGATCTTCAGCGAGAAGCTGTCCTTGCGCAGGCTGCCGGCGATAACGACGATATTGTAGGCCATGGGGGGTCCTCGAAGACTTGAGCGGGAGTGCCGGGCGGCACTTAAGCGGCCTCGACCAATCAATGCAAGTGCATGAACCGGCCCGATTTGGAAACGCTGAGTTTCGCGAAAGCAGATGGTCTCCCAAAACGATCAGGCCGCCAAGCGGCGGCCTGATGTTTCGAGCAAGTCCGCAACCAAGATCAGATCGTCGGATTCCAGGCCGACGGGATCAGGCGATATTTGGCGCCGTCCTTCTCGACATGGCCGACCGAGGGAAAGGTGAAGTGGAAGCCGATCACGGTCGCCTTCTCGGCCGCCGCCATGTCGTAGAATTTGTGGCGCGTCTCCTGCGCCATCGCGGCGTCGTTGTCGAACATCACGTGCCAGTCCGGATTGCGCAGGAAGAACTCCGGAATGTTGGTGACGTCGGACTGGATCAGCACCTTGGCGTCGCCCGATGCGACCGCGAAAGAGGTGTGCCCGGGGGTGTGGCCGGGCGTGGCGATCGAGGTGATGCCTGATACGACCTCCTTGCCCCACTCGTATTTGGTGACCTTGGACTCGAGGCCGGCGAAGGTCTTCTTCACGTTGGCGAAGTAGTTCTTCATCATCGGGCTCGACTCGGCCTTGGCAGCGTTGTCCTCGCTGGTCCAGAACTCCCAGTCCTTGCCCGGCACCATGATCTCCGCATTCGGGAAAGCGAGCGCACCGTCGGCGAGGCGAATGCCGTTGGTGTGGTCGGGATGCAGATGCGAGAGCAGCACGACGTCGATGTTCTTCGGGTCGACGCCGGCGGCCTGGAGGTTTTGCAGCGTGCGGCCGACCGCGCCCTTGCTGGGCTCGAGATTGGCGACGCCGTTGCCGGCGTCGATCAGCACCAGCTTGGATCCGGTGTTGATGAGCTGCGGGTTGAACGGCACCGTGACCATGCCCTTCGGCATGTAGGCGGCCTCGCCCGCGGCAAGCGCCTCGTCCTTGGGCGCGTTGACGACGAACTTGTCCGGCATCGGGAAGGTGCGCGCGCCGTCATTGATCGAGGTGCACTCGAAGCTGCCGACCTTGTAGCGATAGAAGCCGGGCGCCTGCGTCCCGGCTTGCGGCACTGCAGCATTGGCAATGGTCGGTCGAAGTCCGGTGGCGGCAGCCGCACCGATGGCGGCGGCGCCTGCGAGCAGATGACGGCGATTGAGATCGGTCATGGAGAGGTCCCCTTCTGAGCCCTTGCGGTTTTCCGCTTTCAATGGCGGCGGAATAATCTCCCGCTTCGCTCAGAAGGCAAGACCTTCCTTCGGTGACGTGCCGTCGCAGATCACGATAATTTATTTGGAGCGTTGGGGAATTTTTCGTCCGTGGCCTGTCCACGCCAGTATCGCTTCGGCGCACGGCCGTAGACCCGTTTGAAGGCATGTCCGAAGGCGCTCTCCGACGCGTATCCCAGCTGCGCGGCGGTTGCCGAAACGGTCGCTCCACGTCTTAGCTGATCGCGTGCAAGCCGCATGCGCCATCGAAGAAGGTAGTCGAGCGGCGTCAGCCCCACCAGCGACTTGAACCGCTTCGAAAACGCGGATCGCGACATGGCGATCGCGTCGGCCAATGCGTCCAGGGTCCAGGGGTGAGCGGCGTTTTCGTGCATCAGCCTGATTGCCTTGCCGATCCTGGCATCGACCAGCGCGTTGATCCATCCAAAACCCTCTCCGGCACTCTGATCCAGCGCCGCGCGGAGCACCTGGACGAGCAAGACGTCGGCGAGCCTGTCGGTGAGTACGGCCGCGCCGATTCCCGTCCCCCTGATTTCAAGATCGAGAATCTGGAGCGTGGAATGAATGACTGACGCCGACGGACTGCGAGATGGTATGAGCAAAATGCGAGGGAGCGCATCGAGCAGCAACTCGGCGTCAGACGCTTCGAAGCCGAAACTCCCGGCGAGCAGAACGGTATCGCTGCCCGCGTGACGGGCGACATCCGACTGCGTCCAATCGAACGCCGCTATCCCGTCTTCGGGAGCGAGGCGCTCGTCGTTGGCAAGAACATAGCCGGGTGCATTGGCCAGAAGAAAACAGTCGCCGGTGGCAAGCCGATGACGGGCTTCGTCGCCAAAATCGATCCAGCAATCACCTCGGATGACCGCGCCGAACTTCAGGGCAGGTTTTGCCGGGAACCGATACGACCAATTGCCGCCCGCCTCGAACCTCGTGCAACGCGCCGCGCGAACGTCCAGGAGCGAGAAGACCTGAGACAACGGGTCCGAGGTCATGTCCAGGTGCATGTCGAGCTGCCTGTCCGAAAGTTTGTCCAAGGCTTGATCCGATCTCGACGATTTTCGAGCATTTCGAGCATAGATCATCCTCGCGACCGATGCGAATTTCATCTCGCAACGAATTGGATGGAACACCCTATGACAGGCATCGCGGGCAAGGTCATCGCCATCACGGGCGCCAGCAGCGGAATTGGCGACGCCGCCGCCCGGCGTCTCGCAGAGCGTGGCGCCATCGTGGTCCTCGGCGCACGGCGCTCCGACAGGCTGGAGATGCTGACCGCGAGCATCGCGTCAAAGGGCGGAAAGGCGTCATATCTCGTCACCGACGTCAGGCGACGCGAGGACGTCGCCAGGCTCGTCGGACTCGCAACAGACCGATACGGAAAGTTGGACGTGATGATCAATAATGCGGGGATTGCTCCGATTTCGCATCTGGACGATCTGAGGGTCGACGACTGGGACGACATGATCGACGTGAACGTGAAAGGCGTGCTCTACGGAATCGCCGCGGCCTTGCCCGTCTTCCGTCGTCAGGGCTTCGGCCATTTCGTCAACACCCTGTCGACCGCCGGCATCAAGATCGTTCCGACAATGGCCGTCTACGCGGGCTCGAAGAACGCCGTCAGGGCGATTTCCGAAGGGCTTCGTCAGGAGGCCGGCCCATCGCTTCGGGTGACGACCATCTCCCCCGGTTATGTCGACACCGAGCTTCCATCCTCCATGACGGATTCCGCGCTACGGGAGCAAGGGCAAGCGAGCATGAAGGCGCTGGCCATTCCAGCGAGCGCTATCGCGGAAGCCATGGCTTTCGCGATAGGGCAGCCGGATAATGTGGATGTCGGCGAGATCGTTATCCGCCCCACCGCTCAGGCCTGAATTCGATCAGGCCCCGGACGCCGTCGCACATCACGACGACTTGTTCGGGTTGATGAGGAATTTTTCGCCGGTGGCGCGTTTGGCGTAGACCGCAATGTTGGCGGGATCGAGCGCCTCGGGAAGCGAGACGACCTTGGTGTAGTGGCTGGCGAAGGTGGTCTTCAGTTCGTTCACGACGCGCTGGCGCAGCCGTCCGATATCGGCCGGACCGATCTTCTGGAGGAATGGGGTCAAGAGCCAGCCGCCGACGCCCCAGGCCATGCCGAAGCCGCGCGGCAGCTCGATCGGACGGACGTCGAGCCCGCCGTAGACATAGACCTGCTTGTGCACGCTGGAGCCGTAGCGGCTGTATTCCTTCGCGGTCTTGTTGATCGCGATCTCCATGCAATTGAGGATGTCGCCGGCGAGCTTGCCGCCACCGATGGCATCGAAGGCGATGGTGGCGCCGGTCTCGACCAGCGCGGCCGTGAGATCGTCGAGGAAATCAGGCGCACTGGAATCGACGACGTGTTTGGCGCCGATCTTCTTCAGGATGTCCGCCTGCTCCTTGCTGCGCACGATGTTGACGAGCGGGATGCCGTCCGCAAGGCAGATCTTGTTCAGCATCTGGCCGAGATTGGAGGCGGCCGCGGTGTGCACCAGCGCCTTGTGGCCCTCGCGCCGCATGGTCTCGGTCATGCCGAGCGCGGTGAGCGGATTGACGAACCAGGAGGCGCCCTCCGCCGCCGTCGTGCCCTCGGGCAACGGCTGGCAGTCCCGCGCCTTCAGGGTCCGGTATTGCGAATACATGGCGCCGCCGATCATCGCGACCGTCTTGCCCATCAGCGCCCTCGCGGCATCCGATGAGCCGGTCTTGATCACGACGCCGGCACCTTCATTGCCGACCGGCAGGGACTGGTCGAGCCGCGCGCCCATCGCACGCATCGCACCGTCAGGCACCTTCGCGGTGATGATTGGCGCCTCTTTCGTACCGGACGCCTTGGCCGTGCTCATGTCGGCGGCGCCGACGAGCAGGCCGAGGTCGGACGGATTGATCGGCGCCGCCTCGACGCGGACGACGACCTCGTCGTCCGCGGGCTCGGGGGTCGGCATGTCGGCAAGCGAGATTTCCAGCTCACCGCTCTTCTTGATCAGCGAACGCAGTTGCAGTCCGGTCTTGCCGTCGCTCATGTCGATCCTCCGCTGTCTTCGTTTTTCGCGCTTTCGCGCGGTGACGCTGGCTTACGCCAGCGCCTTCAGTGCCGCCCTGCCGCCGTAGAGCGCCTGCTTGCCGAGTTGCTGCTCGATGCGCAGGAGCTGGTTGTATTTGGCGGTGCGATCGGAACGCGCCAGGGAGCCGGTCTTGATCTGACCGCAATTGGTGGCGACCGCGAGGTCGGCGATGGTGGAATCCTCGGTCTCGCCGGAGCGGTGCGACATGACGGAGGTGTAGCCATTCTTGTGCGCCATCTCGACGGCGGCCAACGTCTCGGTCAGCGTGCCGATCTGGTTGACCTTGATCAGGATCGAGTTGGCGCGGCCGGCCTTGATGCCGTCGGCGAGGCGCTTGACGTTGGTGACGAAGAGATCGTCGCCGACCAGCTGGCACTTCTTGCCGATGAGGTCGGTGATCTCCTTCCAGCCGTCCATGTCGTCTTCCGACATGCCGTCCTCGATGGTGACGATCGGATAGCGGCCGACGAGGTCGGCGAGATATTTGGCCTGCTCGGAGATCGAGCGGGTCTTGCCCTCGCCTTCATAGACGTACTTGCCGTCCTTGAAGAACTCGGTCGAGGCGCAGTCGAGGCCGAGGACGATGTCGGTGCCCGCCTTGTAGCCGGCCTTGCCGATCGCATTCATGACGAATTCGAGGGCTGCGTCCGCCGACGGCAGGTTCGGGGCAAAGCCGCCCTCGTCGCCGACATTGGTGTTGTGGCCGGCCTTCTTCAATTCGGATTTCAGCGTGTGGAAGACTTCGGCGCCGTAGCGCAGACCCTCGGCAAAGGACGAGGCGCCGACCGGGAGGATCATGAACTCCTGGAAGTCGATCGGATTGTCGGCATGCACACCGCCATTGATGATGTTCATCATCGGCACCGGCAGCAGCCGCGCCGAGGTGCCGCCGACGTAACGGTAGAGCGGCATGTCGAGCGAGTTCGCGGCCGCCTTGGCGCAGGCGAGCGAGACGCCGAGGATGGCGTTGGCGCCCAGCCGGCTCTTGTTCGGTGTGCCGTCGAGATCGATCATGATCTGGTCGATCTGGGCCTGCTGCTCCACATCAAGGCCGCTCAAAGCCTCGAAGATCTCGCCGTTGACGGCGCCCACCGCCTTGGTGACGCCCTTGCCGAGATAGCGAGCCTTGTCGCCGTCGCGCAGTTCCACCGCCTCATGGGCGCCGGTGGAGGCGCCTGATGGCACGGCGGCACGGCCAAGCGCGCCATCTTCCAGCACGACGTCGACCTCGACGGTGGGATTGCCCCGGCTATCGAGGATTTCGCGGCCGATGATGTCGATGATGGCGGTCATGATGTGCACTTCCGTTCGTTAGGGCTGATCGGTGCCGCGGGTCTTACACGGGCCGCAAGCAAATGTGAACGCTTGGACGAGCCTCTTCGACTGACGCCCGGAGCGCCTCAGATTATGGTTGAGGGCGTCGCGTCCGTGCGCCTAACCTCAATCTGAAACAGTCGGGGTAACGCCATGAATCGCCGCCAGTTTCTCGCCTCGAGCGCCGCCCTCCTCGCGGTCCGCCCGTCTCTTGCGCAGGAAGGCCCGTTCCGGACGAAATATTTCCCTATCAGTGCCGGCATCGGCCTGCACGATCTCGCCCCCGCCCCCGACGGCGCCGTCTGGTTCACGGCGCAGGGCAAGGGCATGCTGGGAAGGCTCGATCCCAAGGATGGCAGCTTCAAGACGGTCGGCCTCGGTCAGGGTGCCGCTCCGCACGGCGTGACGATCGGCCCCGATGGCGCGCCCTGGGTCACCGAGGGCGGCCAGAACGCGATCGCACGGGTCGATCCAGCGGATTTGAAAGTCACGTTGTTCCGCCTGCCCGAAAAGTTCGCCTCCGCCAATCTCAACACCGGCGTGTTCGACAAGAACGGCACCTATTGGTTCACCGGACAGTCCGGTTATTACGGCCGGCTTGCGCCCAAGTCGGGCGAGATGAACGTTTTCCGGGCGCCTAGGGGTGTCGGCCCCTATGGCATCACGGTGACGCCCAAGGGCGACGTCTGGTACGCCTCGCTCGCCGGCAGCTATATCGCGAAGATCGATCTTGCGACCGGCAACGCCAATGTGGTCGAGCCGCCGACGCCGAACCAGGGATCGCGGCGTGTCTGGTCGGATTCGAACAGCCGCATCTGGGTCAGCGAGTGGAACAGCGGCCATGTGTCGGTGCACGATCCCGCTGACGGCTCCTGGAAGACCTGGAAGCTGCCGGGCGAACGTCCTCGTGCCTATGCGGTGTATGTCGACGACAAGGACAAGGTCTGGCTAACCGATTTCTCCGCCAACGCCATCGTCCGGTTCGATCCCGCGACCGAGCGGTTCAACGTCGTCGCCAGCAACAAGCCGAATGCCAATGTCCGCCAGCTCGACGGCAGGCCGGGCGAGCTCTGGGGCTGCGAGTCCGGCAACGACCGGATCGTCGTGATCCAGACAATCGCGGCCGGTTGACGGCGGCTCCAATTGCGTCCATCCCGGCATCCGCAAAAGGATGTGACGACGATGGCGAAGAAATCCCTCCAGCTCGGCCGCGCGGTGGAATGGCCGCAGACGCCGGAAGAAGCCCAGCTCGACCGCGTGCCCAATCCGCAGAAGGGGACGGACTATCTGGTGCGCTTCACGGTGCCGGAATTCACCTCGATCTGCCCGGTGACGGGCCAGCCGGACTTCGCGCATCTGATGATCGACTACGCGCCGGGCGCGTGGCTGCTCGAGTCAAAATCGCTGAAGCTCTACGTCGCGAGCTTCCGGAACCACGGCGCCTTCCACGAGGACTGCACCGTGATGATCGGCAAGCGCATCGCCGCCGAGATCAAGCCGAAATGGCTTCGCATCGGCGGCTATTGGTACCCGCGCGGCGGCATCCCGATCGACGTGTTCTGGCAGACCGGACGCGTGCCGAAAGGCCTGTGGGTGCCGGAGCAAGGCGTCGCACCCTATCGCGGGCGGGGCTAGCAGGAGAAGAACAACAATGAAATCGATGTCAGCACCGTTCCGCAACCTTGCCCTGAACCTTGCCCTGGGTCTTCTGGGCGTCCTGTGGCTCACCGGCGCGTCCGATGCGGCCGAGGTCCGGGTGATGATCTCCGGCGGATTGACGGCTGCCTACAAGGCGCTTGTGCCGGAATTCGAGAAAGCCACGGGCAACAAGGTGCTGACGGAATATGGGCCGTCGATGGGGACCACCACCAACGCGATTCCCGTGCGGCTCGAGCGCGGCGAGCCGGCCGACGTCCTGATCATGGTGGGCTATGCCCTCAACGACCTCGCCAGCAAGGGCAAGGTCGTCGCCGGCAGCCAGGTCGATCTGACCAGATCGCCGATCGGGATCGCCGTGAAGTCGGGCGCGCCCAAGCCGGACATCAGCTCGGTCGAAGCAGTCAAGCGCGCGCTGCTGGCGGCGAAGACGATCGCCTATTCCGACAGCGCCAGCGGCGTCTACGTCTCGACCGAGATGTTCGACAAGCTCGGCATTGCCGACGTCATGAAGGACAAGGCACGCAAGATTCCGGCAACGCCGGTCGGCGAGATCGTCGCGCACGGCGAGGCCGAACTCGGCTTTCAGCAGATCAGCGAATTGAAGCCCGTGCAGGGCATCGACATCGTCGGACCGCTGCCGAACGAGTTGCAGAAGATCACGATCTTCTCAGCCGGCATCGCGACCGTCTCGAAAGAACCCGATGCCGGCCGGGCCTTGATCAAGTTCCTCGCCTCACCGGCCGCCCGCGACACGATCATTGCGAGCGGCATGGAACCCATCCCGGCTGGTGGAGCGAATTAAGGCTGACATCACCACGCGTACCGCACCACGCCCTTGCCGGCGTAGGAGCGTGTGACGTCCGAGAACTCGCCCTCGAACGTGCCGGCGGCCGACCAGCCGTTCAGCCACTTCTTCTCGACCGATCCCGTCACCAGCGCGGAGTCCGAGGCCATCGCCGCGCCGTTCACGACGAAGCTCGCGCCGGGCAGCGTCTGAAACGTGGCGCCGATGGCGCGGTCCGGATTGAAGTCGTGCGCCCAGGCGAGCCGCCCGCGCAGCGTGACGATGCCGTCGGCCTGGGCGAACGCCTTGTCGGTGCGTAAGCCCAGCTCGCTGCGGGTGTCGGTGACGCTCTTCGCATTGTAGGCCAGCGCAAACTGGTTGCTGCCGACGATTGCCTGTTCGGAATAAGCCGGCAAGTCGAAGGTGGTGAACTGGGCCGCCGCATAAGGCGTCCAGCCCAACCCGTGCGATACGAAGCGATAGCCGCCCTCGAGCCGCCCGGAATAGGTATTGGCGTTGAACGCGGCGCGCAGGCGATCGAGGCCGGCAACCGTCACGGTGCGATCGGTGGTGATGTCCTGCCAGCCATAGGCCAGCGCGCCGGTGATATAGGCCGGCCCGACGTTGTGCCGGAAGAATGCGCCGGCCTGGAACAGATCGGAGCGACCGCCACCGAGCGCATTCGCCACCGTGAAATTGGTACCGCCGCCGGCGAGCGCGAAGCCGACCAGCGTCTCGCGCGAGATGCGATAGTCCGCGCCGACGGCGGTTGCGTAGAGGTTGCTGGTGGTGCTGTTCGATCCAACGGCGGCGTTGCCATCGGTTGCTTGCGAACCGCCGAAGCCCGCCGCCCAAACGCTCCAGCGCTGCTCGAAGGCGGGGGCAACCGGCGGCGCCTTGGTGGAGATGGCGGCATGGGCGTCGCGCTCGCTGCGGCCCCTGCCCCTGGCCGCATAGGCAAGGCTCTCGTCCGCAAACGCGTTCGGCGTACCGCCTGCACTGACGGGATCGCCGCGGCCCGCGATGAAGGGATCGCTCATTACGCCCATGAATTGGTTCATCGCGTTGAACGTTGATTGCTGCGGCGCGCTGCCGACTTCGCCGGAGAGTTGCGTCAGGCCGAACGGCGTCAGGCCGCCGAACGCGATCGGGATCGTGCCGTTGCTGTTGAAATAACCAATGATCGCGTTGCCGACGTTCTGCTGATTGCCGTTCAGATTGCCAGACGGCGGCGCGAAGCCCAGCACCAGGTTGAGATAGGCGTGGGTGGCAGTGGCGTCATAGCTCAGTGAGGTCTTGAAATTCGCCGGCAGGCCGATGTTCACCACGGTGGGATCGAACGTGCCGGTGATGCTGCCCGCATTCAGGATCGTGTACTGCTTGGCGACGTAAGAGCCGCCAGCAAAGTTAGCGCTCACGGTGGCGCCGCCAAGCGCTGCGTTGCCGGTGACATTGGCAAAGGTGGAGGTCGTGGGATTGACGAATACGTTGAAGTACGCCCCGGACTGCATCGCGAGGCTTGCCAGGGTCATGGAGGTTCCTGGCCCACCTGGGGCGCCCGGCGAGAAATAGCCTCCCGCGATCTGGGCGGCACCGACGGTGCCGGTGCCGGTGAGGTATCCGTTCGTATTTACCGTGGTGAGGATTGACGACGCGATCGAGCCGTTCACCACGAGCGTGCCGCCGTTGATCGTGGTGGCGCCCGTATAGGTGTTGTTACCCGACAGCGCCAGCGTACCGATGCCGACCTTGACCAGGGAGGCACCGGTACCGCCACCGAGACCGCCGTCGGCGATGACGCCGCTGACATTCGTCGACTGGTTGTTGCTGCCGACCGTCAGCTCGTTCTGGCCGAGGCTGAAGGTGCCGCCTCCTGCAATCGAGCCGGCCTGGATCCTGCCGTCGTTGTTCAGACCGAACGTGGTACTGAAATCCGTCAAGCCGGTCGCACCGTTGGTGATGGCGGAGTTGCCGGCAGTGGAATTGTTGAAAAAGCTCAGGAAGGTATTGTTGGTGATACTGGCGCTGCCGGCCGTGCTGTGGTCGACGAACTCCATGAGAACGCCGTTGTTGGTGATGACGGCGCCGCCAGCCGTCGCAAAGTCCCCGAATTGCAGGTTGTTGCTGCTGGTGATCGTGCTGCTGCCGGCGGTACTGGTGTCTGCGAAGACCAGATGTCCGTCGTTGGTGATGCCAGCGCTGCCCGCCGTGCTGGCGTTCAGGTAGATCAGGCCCGCGCTATTGCTGGTGATGTTGATATTGGCCGACGCGATCGTGCCGTTCGCTGCCAGCACACCACTGTTGACCGTGGTGGCGCCGGCATAGGTGTTGGCGCCCGTCAGTGTCAGCGTGCCGGTGCCAGTCAGGGTCAGGCCGCCAGTGCCGGTCAGGGCAGTGGCGAAGGTGACGACGTTGGCGCCGGTGTCGAACGTGGCGCCACCGCTGCCGATGGCGGCCAGTCTGGAGGAAATGTCGGTGGTTGTACCCGCCGCCCATTGCAGGCCGCCGCCGTTGAGCGTGATCTGCCCCGTGCCGAAATTGTTGGCGGCGCTGAAGTTGATCAGGCCGCCGCTGACGGTCGTTCCGCCGGTGTAGGTGTTGGCACCCGACAGTGTGAGCGTACCAGTGCCCGTCTTGGCGAGCGAAGCTCCCGCGCCGCCGCCAACGCCGCCATCATGGATGACGCCCGAAAATGTCGTCGAGAGATTGTTGCCGCCGACGGTCAGGATTTTCGAGCCAAGATAGACATTACCGTCGCCCTCGATCGAACCGGCGGTGGTACCGCCCGTCACGAGCTGCGAGACGTCTAGATAGCCGGTGCCGTTCAAGATGAAACGCGCGATTCCTCCGCTGGCCGAATCTCGGAAGACGGCTCCGCCGCCGGCGTTGGCGGTGACGGTGGCGCTGCCGGCGGTGCTGGTGTCGGCGAATGACGCGATGCCATTGTTGGTGATATTGGCGGTGCCAGCGGTGCTGTCGTTGTAGAATTGCAGAGACAGGTTGTTGGTAATGCTGGCGTTGCCGGCGGTGCTGCTGTTCAAGAAAATCAGGCCACCACCGGTGAGGCTGGCGCTGCCGCCATTGACCACGATGCCGGCGCCCGAGAAGAACAGGTCAACGGCGTTCGATACTGTAAAGTTGTAGTTCGACGCCCCGGCATTGAAGGTCCAGCCGCCGACCGAGGTGGTGGAGGAGATCGACAGGGTGGTGGTATTGGACGTACCGAAGAAGGCGGTGCCGCTCGGCACCGCCGCCGGGCTCCAGTTGGCGGAGGCGTTGTAGTTGCCCGACCCCGGATTGAGCAGCCAGGTCGCATCCTGCGCCTGCGCCGCGCCGTTGAGAAACACCGTCGCCACAATCAGCGTCGTCATCGACGGCAACGTCCTGATCGAGAATGCCCGCTGCGCGGGTCGCGAGCCGCCTGCCCCAGCCATTCCAAATTCCACAGCGCAATTCGATTGCTATACGATGCGATTCATCGCCAATTATTTCGAACGGGAAATAATTAGCTGCTTCGCAGCCTGTGGACCATCGCCGACATTTCTCGTGGCCAGCCCGGTCGCCAATTTTCCGCGGTGGTGTGATTGCGGGGCAACAGGTGATTGCATATTTCCCATGCAGTGCGGAGAACTGCGGGCGATCTCCGGCGTCTTCTGGGCGGATCAATGCCCGCTCAGCACCAGTGTCTTGATCGGCAATAGCAGGGCCTGAATCCGCAGCAGCATGGCGTGCACGAGCCCCGTCGCATCGACGACATGCAAGGTGAAGCTCTTGAACGCGCCGACCTTCCCTGACGAGATCAATTCGTGATTGCTGGTGTAGGCGTTGGCGATGCAACTGCTGCCCGGCGTCACGCCCTGGAGACCGCCCTGGTAGATCGGCTCCATGAAGACGAGAATCGTACCGGGCCGAGTGGTATTCTGCACTTCGAGCAGTTGCTCACCGCCCCTGAATTGGCCCGCCGCGATGTAATCCTGCACGTCGGTGATCACCATCGGAATGATCGTCCACGGCTTGGAAATGCAGGTGGCCTCGGCCACCATCCCGACCTTCATGACCTGTGCTTCGATCTGACCGAACCCCGCCGACAATGCGCGTTGCCCGGCACCTTCAGGGATCAGGACGCCCGCGGAGCGTATCATGGGATTGACGACATCGCCCGGCCTCAGCAGGAACTGCTCGACACGGCCATTCACGCCGGCGCGAACGTAGGTCTTGTCAAGATCGACCTGTGCCTCGGCGAGTACTGCTTCCGCGCTTGCCTTCTCGGCCGGAAGGAGCGCACTGACGCGCGTCGCTGCCGACTGCTTTGCCGCGGTTGCAGCATCGACCGAACCCTGACGGCCGGCGACGGCCGCTTCGAGCTTTTCGATATCCCGCTGCGGCACGATGCCTGGATTGCGCTTCTGGAGCTCGCGCTTGACGTCGAGTTCGTCGCTGGCCTGTTGCAGCGCGCTCCTGGCTTCCTGAAGCTGGCCCTCCGACTTGAGAATATCGGCCTGCGCCGCCAGCATCGATGCATCGACCTCGGCAATCTTGCGCTTCGCCGTCTCCAGCGATGCTCGCTGCTTGGAATTGTCCAGCCGGAAGATCACGTCGCCTTGCTTGACCGGCGCGCTGTAATCGACATGAACCTCAGCCACGCGGCCGGTGATCTCGGGAACGATCGGGACGGACCGATAGTACAACGTCGCTGAATTGGTCGACGGATGAAAATAGAAGATCATCGTGATCAGGGAGACCGTCAGCATCAGGCAGGCGATGATGCCAAATCGCAGCTCGAACCAAACCGAGAAAAGCGTGATCTCGCGCCCAATACGCTTTCCCTGCCGATAGCGGCGGTAGAGATAATCTGGAAATATCGTCAGAAGGGAGCAGAGCAGCAGCTCAAGCATGGCTGGCCACCTCGCTCTTGGCCTCCCCGATCTTGGCCTCCCCGACCTTGGCGTCGGCGGCCGCAGAAGGTTGCGCGGCGGCAGCTTGGTCGGGCGACTCGGTCGGGTCCTGCTCCGGTGCAACGCCGGCCATTTTCTCGACCGATCCGGCGATCTTGCGTAGCGGCGTGCTGAAGTCGGGCAGATCGATCATGGCGAGGAACAGGCCGATCACCCAGAACAGGTGATTGTGCGTGAACAAGGCCAGCAGCCCCAGCACGGCCACGATCTCGAACTGGAGTTTCTGCGACTTGTGGGCCATCCGCTCCGGCATCGTGTGCAGGTGCAAATAGAAATTCCCGACCGCAAGAATTGCCCCGATCAGGACGATGCCGACGACCACCATCAGGACATCGGGATCGCCGGGCGCGGTGATGAAAGAAGGCAAATGATGGGGTGCGGCGGGATGAAGCGACTCACTCACGCAACTCTCCCTGAAATTGTATTGGGAGCCGACCGCTCCAACTCCATTCTTTCACAATGCGGGAGCTTGGCAAGCGCAAAGCCTGCGCCGCGCGTTCGCGAGCGAGCTCGGGTCGCTCCTAGTACGCACTAAGCAAATCGACCTTCGCATTTGCGAGCACGAGCCGCCGCGCCAAAATTGCGGCGAGGTTGCGCATGATCTTGAGTGACGTCTCCGGATGCAGACGGCGATAGTCGGCAAAGCTGTCGAGCGGCAGTTCGAGGCAACTGACGGGCGTGTCGGCGAAGACGTCGGCGCTGCGGCTTCCCTCCAGGATCGCCATCTCGCCGAACGCCATACCCGGGCCGAATGAAGCCAGACGCACGCCGCTGCGCAGCTTCACACTGACCATGCCGCTCTGAAGGAAGAACAGGGAATTGGCGGGCTCGCCGGCGGCGATGATGCGCTGGCCGGCGGCGTAATGGCGCGTGGTGGACAGCTTGACGATCGCGGCGATCTCGTCGGCGTCGAGCTCGGCCAGCAGCGCCTGCTCGCCGAGATGCGCGCTCTCCTTGACGTCGGTGAAGCCGCCGAAGCGGTAGATGACCTGATCCTCGGCCCATTCGATGGCGTCGTCGAGCAGCGCGAAGCGCCGCAGCCGGCGCGGATCGGCCGTCCTCGCGCAGATCGCGCCCCACACCGCGGAGGCCCCCTCGAAGCCCGACAGGATGGTGATGACGCCCGCATTGCCGAGCGCCGTCAGCGTCTCACCCAAAAGCTCCGCGCCGGCTGCGGTGATGTCGGGGACGCGGCGGAAATCGATGATTAGCAGCGGCGCATTCGGCGGCTCGCTGGCGAGCCGCCGCGTGAGATAGTCGATGGTGCCGAAGTTCATCGCGCCGACCAGCTCGAGCACGCGGATGTCGCTGTGGCGCTCGTCGAGTATCTGCTGCTCGTGCGGCTGGCGGCTGCGACGCGAGGAGATGCCGTAGATGTCGTAATCCGCCATGATGCTGGTGCGGACGTCGGCGTTGCGATTGAGCATGTGCAGGTCGAACCGCGCAGACAGCGCCTCGCAGACTTTCAGGCCGCGCGCGCTGTTGAAGTGATCGTCGAGCAGCGGCGAAAAGGTGCCGAGCCCGAGCTGCGAAGGCAGCGCCGCGACGATGCCTCCACCGACGCCGCTCTTGGCGGGAATGCCGACGCGATAAGTCCACTCGCCGGCATAGTCGTACATTCCCGAGCTCGTCATCACCGACAGCGTGCGGGCAACGATGTGCGGCGTGATCACCTGCACGCCCGTCACCGGATTGATGCCGCGGTTGGCGAGCGTTGCCGCCATCACCGCAAGATCGCGCGCGGTCACCAGGATCGCACATTGGCGGAAATAGACGTCGAGCACGGCGTCGACGTCATCGGGCAGCACCGCGTAATTGCGGAGCAGCCAGGCGATCGCCCGATTGCGATTGCCGGTCGCGCTCTCCGAGGCATGCACGGCATCGTCGACGTCGAGCTCGCGGCCGGCGAACTGGCTGAGTTTCGAGCGGACGCGTTCGAAGGCGCCCTTGCCATCCACCTCGTAGATCAGGCCCGAGCAGGCGATCGCGCCGGCATTGACCATCGGGTTGAAGGGACGGTTGTCGTTGGTGAGCCGGATCGAGTTGAAGGCCTCGCCGCTCGGCTCGACGCCGATGGTGGCCGCGACGCGCGCCTCGCCGACCATCTCCAGCGCCAGCGCGAACACGAAGGCCTTCGACACCGACTGGATCGTGAACGGCACGGCGCTGTCGCCGACCTCGTAGACATGGCCGTCGATGGTGACGAGCGCGATACCGAAATGATCGGGGTTGGCGCGCTTCAGCTCGGGAATGTAGTCGGCGAGCTCGCCCGAATTGTCGGCTCGGAATTCCTCGTAACAGTCGATCAGGAAACGCCGCAGCGGTGGCCTGGTGGGGTATCCGGTCGCTGCGCTGGGTGAACGGATAGGCTGGGCGTCCACGGTCTCACACCTTAGATTTGCTCAAAATCGAAGCAATCTTCGTGCCATGTATACCGAAGACGACTGTGGCACGGTGACGCGAGACCTGCGTGCGGCGTAGCCGCTCCAAATTTTGCAATTCCTTACATGGCCACGAGATCGACTCGGACGTGAAGCGAGGTGACGCTCGCTGCGATCGCTACGAGGAACGGGAGTAGACGGTTCATCAGCGCCGTCGCTGGGGCGTCGAACCGGAACCGTTCCAGTAAGGCTGAGCAGATGCGGCCGGGGGCACGCCTTGTCCGATCGGGTTGCTGAACGGGCTGTTGCTCGGCTGCGTCGGGACTGCGCAACAATAGGGAGTATTCGCCGGCCGGCTTCGCTGGCGCTGCTGCGCCTGCGCAAAGGCCGAGGTTGAGACCGCAAGCAGGACCGCGAAGAGAAGCCGAACCATCGTTATGCCCTCAGGGAAGACATAACTAACGATTGCCGCGCCGCTCTTGTTCCTAAGGAAGCATCAGCGCAAGTCAGCCACACGGCCAATCGAGGCGATTTTTGTGCCCACGCGGAAATGGACCTGCCTCAATTCGGTCTCTCGGGCCGCAGACCGGGCGTGGTTGTCGACAAAATCAGCGCGCTTGAGGCGGCCCCTCAGGACAGCGTCACCATCAACATCAAGTCTTGCTGCCGCCGTTGATGCAGCAGCAAGACTTCAAATGCCGCGGCCAGCGCCCTACGCCACCGCCCTCACCCTGCTGACGAAGCCGTCGACCTCCGACGTCAGCGAGCTCGACTGGCTCGAGAGGTTGGCAGCGGCCTTCAGCACGCCGGATGCAGCGCGACCGGTCTCGTTCGCGGCGGACGACACCGTCGCGATGTTGCGGGTGACAGTTGCGGTGGCCTCCGCCGTGTGCTGCACCGTGTTGGCGATCTCGGCAGTGGCCTTGTTCTGCTCTTCGATGGCGGCGGCGATGACACGGTTGATGCTCGAGACCTCCTCGATGGTCTTGACGATGCCATCGATCGCGGAGACCGCCTTCTGCGTCGCCTCCTGAATCTGCGTGACCTGGGTGCTGATCTCGTCGGTCGCTTTCGCGGTCTGCGAGGCAAGGTTCTTCACCTCGCTCGCCACCACCGCAAAACCCTTGCCGGATTCGCCGGCGCGAGCGGCCTCGATGGTCGCGTTGAGGGCCAACAGATTGGTCTGGCCGGCGATCGAGGTGATCAGCCCGATCACCTCGCCGATGCGGTCGGCGCCTTCGGCGAGCGCACGCACGGTGGTGTCGGTCTCCTTGACGGTGACGACCGCCTGCTCGGTGGCGCGCGTGGCCTGCTCAACCTGGCGGTTGATCTCGCGAATGGAGGCGTTGAGTTCTTCGGCGGCGGCCGCGACGGTCTGCACGCCGCTGCCGACCTGGTCGGCAAGGGTCGAGGCCGAGCCGGCCTGGTCCTGGGCTTCCGCCGCCGTGCCGGACATCGAGCGCGCCGTCGTCTCCAGCTCGCCCGAGGCGCTCGACAGCGCCTGCACCATCTGGCCGATCCGGCTCTCGAACTGCCGCACGAGGCCGGCAAGCTCGCCGGCACGCTTCTCCTTCTCGGCGCGCTCGGACGCCTGATCACCGGACAGGCGCTCGGCGTTGATCATGGCCTCCTTGAACACCTGCAAAGCCGCGGCCATCCGGCCGATCTCGTCGTTGCGGTCGAGGCCCGGCACCTCGCCGGCGAAATCATGCGCGGCAAAGCGGGTCATGACGCCGGTGATCGCGGTCAGCGGTCGGGTGACACGGTTGCGCATCAGGAACAGACCGCCGATCATCAGCGTGACTGACGCCGGCACCAGGAGCCCGAACAGCATCAGGCCGCTGCGCGCCTGTGCTGCGCCCTCCTCCGCCCGCGAAATCATGTTGGCGAGCGCCGACTGGGTCACGCCGACGAGCTTGTCGGCACCGACGAGCTGGCCGTTGCGATAGTCGAGGCCGGTGATGCCGGCGGGCTCGCCCTTCAACAGGCGGGCGGCTACCGCGTTGCGCTGGTCGTACAGATCGCCGGACATGTCCGGCTCGGCATCGCGGATTGCCTGCATCAACGCAGGCGAAGCGGCGTTCGCGCTCAAATTCCGCACGATGCCCCAGGCCGCCTGCGAGCGGCCGCGAAGATCGGCGAAATCGATGCCGTCGGTGGCACTCCAGGACTTGCTTCCCAGGATCGCGCTGAACTGCGACAGGATGGTCTGGCCGACCGTTGCGCGCGCCAGCCAGGCCGACTGCTTGACCAGCAACAGGCGGTCGATGACCGGATCGATCAAGGTCATGCTGTTGTCCAGATGTGCGGTCACCTCGCCGACCGCATCCATGTAGGCATCGGTCGCCTTGGCCCATGCCGGGGCGAGCGCCGCGTCCCGCGCCGCCTTGTCCTGACGCAGGGCTGCCGTGGTGCCCGAGCGCAGTCGGTCCACCTGATCCCAGGCCGCGCGCAACTTCTGCACGCGCTCGGCAAGACCGGGCAGGTCGAGCTGCTCGGCGGTCTGGAGCGCCTGCCCGTAATTCTTGATCGCCGCCGCGCGCATCTCGGCGATGGCGCTGAACGTCTTGTCGGCGGCCGGTGCAGCCGCTGACAGGTTGCTCAGCGTGTCTCCGCGCTCGAGCCGGAACACCACCAGCGCGTTGGTCATGTCGCGGCTCGCGATCGCGAGCGAGACGATGCGGTTGCTGTCGCTATGGCGGCTGATCGCCTGCTTCAGGCTGTAGCCGCAGATGAGGACGAGGACGATACCGAGAGAACCAACCACCGCCCCGAGAATGCGGGCGACCGAGCGTTGCTTTTGCATCTGACAATCCGACGGGTGATGCCGCAACCCGGCGGCTTGCCGGAATTCTACGGTTCGAAGCGTGTGATTTGATTTAAAGTGGAAGGGATTGTGTTACCGTTCGCCTACGGGAAAATACGGAAATCGGTAACTTGATACTTCCGTCAGGCCCGTGCGTCGGACGGTGCGCGTTGTTTCAACAAGCGCGCGCAAACAAGGCCCAACACCACCATGATGACGGCGCTCGCGAGCAGCGTCGGCACCTTGCCGCCATGCTGGAGGCCAAGGCCGTAAGCGAGCGGCCCCACCGTCTGCCCCATGAAGAAGAAGAACGAATGCAGCGACAGCGCGGTGGCGCGCGCCTCCACCGAAAGCTCGCTCGCGAACACCTGAAGGCAGCCATGGGCCATGTAGAAGCCCCAGCCCATGACGATGAGATTGAGCGCCTGGACCTCCCAGCGCGGACCGAAGGCCACCGCGACGAGCTGCGAGGCGACCAGCGTCATGCCCGCGATCATCATGCCCCTCACGCCGAGCCGCGGCAGCAGGCGCGACACCGTCAGCGTGTAGAACAGGCCGCCGACCGCAAAGCCTGCGATGACGATGCCGGCGATCGACAGTGAGGTCTGCCCGAGCTCGAACAGGAACGAGGCGACGTAGGGAAACAGGCCGAGCACGCAGCAGCCTTCGACGAACACCGCCGCGTAGCACACGTAGGCATTGGGATTGGTGAAGATGGTGCGATAGCCGGCCTTCAGCGCCGACAGGCTCGTTTTCGGCGGGTGCTTGACCTTGGCGCCGCGAAAGCCCGCGGCGACCGCGATCGAGGCCACGATCACGAGTCCGCCGAGCACGGCCAGCACGCCGCGCCAGCCGAGGAAATCGCCGATCAGGCCGGAGGCCGAGGCCCCGAGCAGATTGCCGGTCATGGCGCCGGCGAGCGTGCGGCTGATCGCGACCTGCCGCTTCTCCGGGCCGACCAGATCGCTGGTCAGGCTGAGCGCGACCGGAAACACGCCGCCCGAGCCGATGCCGGCAAGAATTCGGGTCGCAAACAGAACCGAGAACGAGGTCGAAAGCGCGCCCAGGATGTTGGCAAGGCCGAGCAGCGCGAGGCAGCCGATCATCAGCCGCGTCTTGCCGAACAGATCGGCGGCGGCGCCGACAATCGGCTGGATGATCGAGAAGGTGAAGGCGAACACTGCGGCAAAGCCCGCGGCGGTCGCGATGCTGACACCGAAATCCTCGGCGATATGCGGCAGCACCGGATCGAGCGCGCGCGCCGACAGCGCTGCGGCAAAGCTCGCGCCTGATATGACGTAGAGCGCGGCCGGCAGACCGTGATCGTGCGGCCGCGCCTCGCCTTGCTCCATCAGCGCGGGGTCTTTGCGAGTGCGTCGAACGCCATCAGCCTAGCGATCAGCCCTTCGAACTCGCGCAGCGGCACCATGTTGGGCCCATCCGAGGGCGCGCTATCGGGATCGGGGTGTGTCTCGATGAAGACGCCGGCAACGCCGACCGCGACCGCTGCGCGCGCCAGCACCGGCACGAATTCACGCTCGCCGCCGGAGGATGTCCCCTTCCCGCCGGGCTGCTGCACCGAATGGGTGGCGTCGAAGATCACGGGCGCGCCAGTGGTGCGCGCCATGATCGGCAGCGCGCGCATGTCCGAGACCAGCGTGTTGTAGCCGAAGGAGGCGCCGCGCTCGGTGACAAGCACATTGGGATTGTTAGCGCTGGTGATCTTGGCCACGACGTTCGCCATGTCCCAGGGCGCCAGGAACTGGCCCTTCTTGACGTTGACGACCTTGCCGGTCGCGGCCGCAGCAAGAAGGAGATCGGTCTGCCGGCACAGGAAGGCCGGGATCTGCAGGATGTCCACCGCCTGCGCGACCTCGGCGCATTGCGCGGCATCGTGCACGTCGGTCAGCACCGGCAGACCGAGCGAGGATCGGATCTCCGCGAAGATCGGCAGCGACTGCGCCAGCCCGAGCCCGCGCGCCGCCGACGCGCTGGTGCGATTGGCCTTGTCGAAGGAGGTCTTGTAGACGAGACCGACCTTCAGCCGCGCGGCGATCTCCTTCAGCGCGGAGGCCACCTCCAGCGCATGCTGGCGGCTTTCGAGCTGACACGGCCCGGCAATGATCGCAATCGGCAGATCATTGCCGAATTTGACCTTGCCAATGGTGACGACCGGCGCCGCTGAATTCGAAGAGCTCAAGGCAAATCCCTCGTTTCGGCGCGACCATAGCCGCCATCAGGGTCGGATCAACCCCATTCGGCCCGGCCTGTCAGAATATCAGGGTTGCGCCGGGCCTCCCCGCGAGGCCCTTGCGCTGGCGGCCCCTATTTCACCGACGAGAAGGCGGTCGGCGTCAGCAACTGGCTGACGATGTTGCCGACGATCTGGCCGTCAGCCTCGCTCTCGGCGCGTGCCTTCATCCAGTCCGGGTCAGTCATGAACTTGCCCCACTTCGCTTCGCGATCGGCGAGCGACTCCCAGGCCAGGAAGTAGGTCAGCTCCTGGTTGGACTCGCCGATCAGCGTGGTGAAGAACCCAGCCTGCTTGATGCCATGCTTCTCCCACAACTTCAGCGTCACCGTCTCGAACCGCTTCAGCAGCGCCGGCAGACGGCCGGGTACACAGCGATAGATGCGCATTTCGTAGATCATTCTGAGCTCCTCCCTGAACAGGTCCGGCGGTTATAACGGCTGGCCTTGATGGTGTCTTGAGCCCTGCCCGGCCGCCTCAGTGGCGTTTTGCGCATGGCTAGGCGGCGCTCCAGCGGCGACATCTGCACGCCGGCCGCAACTGTTCTCAATCGATCCGGTCGGAAACCAGCGGCTCACATCGGTTGAATGCACCGTCACATATCGCAGCGGCAATGCAGCCGGGAGCGTGCGCATTGAACACCCCCGTCGCATCATCTATACAACCTCTGAGTGGCAGAGGTGAAGCATGTATCTTGCGAAGTTTCTCCGTGCGGGCGTCGTGCTCGCCGGCCTGTTGGTGTCCTACAACGTTTCTGCGCAGCCCGCTCCCGGCCAACAACTGAAGGAAGTGCAGGTCGAGAGCAACGCATTCACCCTCGCCGACCCGATCCCATCCTGGGTTGATCCCACGCCGCTTCCGGAGATGACGAAGCCGCAACCGATCGTGATTCGGTTGATGGAAACCCAATTCCTGGTCGGACCGACGCCGGTGACCTATGTCCGGCGTGCGATGGCCATCAACGATGCAGCCTCGCTCACCGCAGCCGGGCGCTTCTCGATCTCCTTTGCGCCTGAATACGAGCACGTCCAGCTGCACTGGGTCAGGATCCGGCGGGCGCAGGAACTGCTCGACCGGACCAAGACGTCGAACATTCGCTTCCTCCAGCGCGAGCAAGGCCTGGAGAACGGCGTCTACAGCGGGCACGTCACGGCATCGATCCTGATCGACGATCTGCGCGTCGGCGACACGCTCGACATCGCCTACTCGACCTCCGGCGACAATCCCGTCTTCGGCGGCAAGTATTTTGGCCTGAGCCTCTGGGACCAAAGCCTGCCCACGCTGCATCGCCGGGTGGTGATGAATCATCCGATCGGCCGGCCGATCCAGTGGCGGATGGTCGGCGATCGCGCATCGCCGGAGCTCGCTCCGAGCGAAAGCGTTCGCGACGGCATACGCCGGCTCGACTTCAACCAGGAAAACCTGGCCGAGATCGTCGGAGAGGCCCAGACCGCCCCCGATTTCTTCGGCTATCGCTTCCTGCAATTCTCGGAATTCAAGAGCTGGAACGAAGTCGCCGGCTGGGCGGCCACCTTGTTCGATGCTAAGCCTGCCATCGGCGAGGACCTTCGCACAGCCATCAATCGAATCCGGAGCCTCGGCTCGGACAAGGAGCGCGTGACCTCCGCGCTGGAATTCGTACAGTCGCAGATCCGCTACTTCTCGGTTTCGCTCGGCGAGAGCTCGCACCGTCCCGCAGCCCCCGACGAAGTGTTGCGCCGCCGCTATGGCGACTGCAAGGACAAGTCGTTCCTGCTGGTCACGCTGCTGCGCGAACTCGGCATCGAGAGCAGTCCCGTGGTGCTCCAGATCGGGCGGCGTGAGGGCATCGACAAGACGCTGCCGAGCCCGCAATTCTTCGATCATGCGATCGTGCGGGCGGTGGTCGACGGTCAGGTCTACTTTCTTGATCCGACCCGGCTCGGCCAGCATGGGCTTCTGAACCGGATGGGTCAGGCCCATAGCGGCGCGCAAGTTCTGGTGGTTGGCCAGGGCACGACCGACCTGACGTCGATCCCGGACACCGGCAATGATCTCGTCGAGGATGAAATTGCGGAACGGATCACGCTCGCCAAATTCGGCGACGAGGGCCAGCTCGAGCTCAAGCGCATCCTCAGTGGTCTCACTGCCGAACGGACCCGCGTCGTGTTCGAGCTCAGCTCGCGCGACCGCATCTTGAGGTCGTTCGGCGATGCGATGGAGCGCCGCTATCCCGGCGCCAGGATGGTCGGCGAGCCCACCATCGCCGACGACACAGTCAACAACACCCTGACGATCGGCGCGACCTACAAGGTCCCGAAACTCGCCACCGAACGCGACGGAAACTGGCTGGTCTATTTCAGGCCGGACAATTTCGTCGACATCCTGACGACGTCGTCATCGGCGAACCGGACTACGCCGCTGCGCATTCCCGGATATCCGTTCCACGCCAAGTACGATCTGGAGATCACTTTTCCCGAAGCGGTCAGCGACTTCGCCGATCCCCGCGCCCAGACGGTCGAGAACAAGTATTTCAGCGCGACGGTCTCGGAATCGTTTCGCGGCAACATCGCCAAGCGATCGATGAATCTGATGACGCTCCGTCCTTCCGTCGAGCCGGGCAACTACACGGCCTATGCCGACGACGTGCGATCCTTCAGCAAGGCGGTCGGGGGGCTCATTTTCGTGAGCAAGCTTGCGATCAAGTCCGGCGATCCATCGGATCAATCCAGCTTCACCAAACGGCTCCAGGGCCTGAGCGAGCAGACCATCAAGAAGGCGACCGAAACGATCGAGGGCGGAAAGCTGTCAGGTCCCGATCTGGCGGATGCCTACTGCCTCCGCGGTCAGAGCTACGCCGACCTGGATCGCTATGACGAAGCCATGCAGGACGTGAATGCTGGCGTGCGCCTCGCGCCAAATTCGTTCTCGCCTCTGACCTGCCGTGCCGGGATCTATTTCCGCACCGGGCAATTCGACAAGAGCATCGCCGACTATTCAAAGGCGATCCCGCTTGGAGGGACTGCCGCTGAATCGTTTCGGGGGCGCGGCGTGTCGCGCTTGTTCGCCGGCCGTCTCGAGGAGGCGGTTACCGACCTAACCAAGGCCAGCGAACTGGCCGACAAGGAATCCAGAGTCTACTGCGACATCTGGCTCGTCATTGCCTACACCCGGCTCGGCAAGCCGGCGCCCGCCGATCTATTGAAGCGAGCAACCACGGAGCTGCGCGGCGAATGGCCGCGCGCGGCACTCGGTATGGCCGCAGGTGCAATGACGCCCGACGACGTCATCAAGTCGGTGGGCGACAAGAAGGGCGACGACCTCCAGATGGCACTGGCAGAGGGCTATTTCTATATTGGGGAGTACTATCTCGCGACCGGCGACAAGAAGACCGCGCAGACTTACTTCAACAAGACGCGCGAGCTCGGTGTCATCATCTACATCGAGCACATCGCCGCCGGACTCGAACTTGCGCGCATGAAGGGCGAGGATTCCGGCGCGACAGCCGCTGCGACGCCGCGCCAGGCGACGCCGTAACCGGCGCCTACACCAGGCGCGACTGCACCATCGCCGCCTGAATGAACGAGGCGAACAGCGGGTGCGGCTCGAATGGCCGTGACTTCAGTTCGGGGTGGAACTGGACGCCGATGAACCAGGGGTGATCCTCGTACTCGACGATCTCAGGCAGCACGCCGTCGGGCGACAGGCCTGAGAATTTCAGGCCATGCTGCTCGAGCCGGTCCTTGTAGGCGGTGTTCACTTCGTAGCGGTGGCGGTGGCGCTCGGAAATCTCGGTGGCGCCGCCATAGACCTGCGAGACGCGGCTGCCGCGATTGAGCGCGGCGGGATAGGCCCCGAGCCGCATCGTGCCGCCGAGGTCGCCGGCCTGCGAGCGCTTCTCGAGCTCGTTGCCGCGCAGCCATTCCGTCATCAGACCGACCAGGGGCTCCTTGGTCGGGCCGAACTCGGTGGAGTTGGCGTCCTCGATGCCGACGAGATTTCGCGCGGCCTCGATCACCGCCATCTGCATGCCGAAGCAGATGCCGAAATACGGCACGTCGCGCTCGCGCGCGAACTGCGCCGCGCGGATCTTGCCCTCCGCGCCACGCTGACCGAAGCCTCCGGGCACCAGGATTCCGTTGACGTGCTCGAGGAACGGCGCGGGATCTTCCTTCTCGAAGATCTCGCTCTCGATCCAGTCGAGATTGACCTTCACCTTGTTGGCGATGCCGCCATGCGAGAGCGCCTCGATCAGCGACTTATACGCATCCTTCATGCCGGTGTACTTGCCGACGATGGCGATGGTGACGTTGCCCTCGGGATTTCGGACGCGCTCGTTGATCTGCTGCCAGCTGCGCAGCTCCGGCGGAATCCGAGCGGCGATGCCGAAGGCGGCGAGCACTTCGTCGTCGAGGCCCGCGTTGTGGTAGGCCTCGGGCACCGCGTAGATGTTGTCGACGTCGCGCGCCTCGATCACCGCGCTTTCGCGGACGTTGCAGAACAGGCCGAGCTTGCGCCGCTCTTCCTTCGGGATCTCGCGGTCGGTGCGGCAGAGCAGGATGTCCGGCTGAATGCCGATCGAGCGCAGCTCCTTCACCGAGTGCTGCGTCGGCTTCGTCTTCAATTCGCCGGCGCTGGGGATGTAGGGCAGCAGCGTGAGGTGGATGTAGACGGCATGATCGCGCGGCAGATCGTTCTTCAACTGGCGGATCGCCTCGAAGAACGGCAGGCCCTCGATGTCGCCGACGGTGCCGCCGATCTCGACCAGCACGAAGTCGTAGTCGTCATTGCCGTCGAGGACGAATTCCTTGATGGCGTTGGTGACGTGCGGAACCACCTGGATGGTCGCGCCGAGGTAATCGCCGCGGCGTTCCTTGGTGATGATGTCCTGGTAGATGCGTCCCGTCGTGATGTTGTCGGCCTTGGTCGCCGGCCGCCCGGTGAAGCGCTCGTAGTGACCGAGATCGAGATCGGTCTCCGCGCCGTCATCGGTCACGAACACCTCGCCGTGCTGATACGGCGACATCGTTCCGGGATCGAGGTTGAGATAGGGGTCGAGCTTGCGGAGGCGGACCTTGTAGCCCCGGGCCTGCAACAGAGCACCGAGTGCCGCTGAAGCCAGACCCTTGCCGAGCGAAGAAACCACGCCGCCGGTGATGAATATGTACCGCGCCATGGGACTTAACCTCTAATCCCTCGAATTCGATTCGCCAAAGCGATTCGTATTCCGCCCCAAAGATTCTGCGGGCCTGTGGGTGATCCGAAACTGAGAGTGGTGACAGTGCCTTGATGGGGATTTTTGATGCAGGACGGTAGCCACCGCCCTGCATGGCCCCCCTGCTTTATTGCGAGCGAGGCACCTGCGGGCCGCTCGGAGCCGGCGCCTGCTGCTGCTCGTCCGCCTTCTTCAGCGAATCCAGGATACCGCCCGAAGTCGGCGGCGCGATCGGCGATCCGCCGGCCGGCTGGGTCTGCGACGGCTGGCCGATGATCGAGGAAGGCTTGCGGTCGTAGCCGGCGTACCAGGACAGGAACAGGCTGGTGAGGAAGAAGCCGACAGCCAAAATCGCGGTGGTCCGCGTCAGGAGATTCGCGGTGCCGCGGCTGGACATGAATCCCGCGCCGCCGCCCATGCCAAGGCCGCCGCCTTCCGACTTCTGGAGCAGGACGGCGCCGATCATGACGGCGACGATCATGAGGTGGATGACGATGACAACAGTCTGCATAGTGCCCTTCCGTCACAAGCGGGCGGCGCCTGACGGCGGCCGATCGCGCTTCGCGGGTTTTCCTGAAGTTGCGCGGTGTTACACGATCGGAAACGGCATTGCCACCCCCGATCGGGTACGGCCCAACGGTTTGGGTTAGCTAGGGGCAGCCCTTGGCGATCGCAAGGAAATCGGCCGCTTTCAGGCTGGCACCACCGACCAGCGCCCCGTTGACGTTCTTCACAGCCATCAGCTCGGCCGCGTTCGAAGGCTTGACCGAGCCGCCATAGAGGATGCGCATCCTGGCGCCGTCGGCCTTGAACCGGGAAGTCAGAATTTCCCGGATAAACCCATGAATTTGTTCGACATCCTTGGCCGTGGGGGTCAGGCCGGTGCCGATCGCCCAGACCGGCTCGTAGGCCACGACCAGATTCGCGGCGGTGGAGCCGTCCGGCAGCGAGCCGTCGAGCTGCCCGCGCAGGACATCCAGGGTCTGGCCGGCATCGCGCTGGCCCTGCGTCTCGCCGATGCAGACGATTGCCGTCACCCCGGCCCGCCAGGCGGCTTCCGCCTTCTGCCGCACCAGAGCATCGCCCTCGCCATGGTCGGCGCGGCGCTCGGAATGGCCGACGATGATGGCGGTCGCACCCGCATCCGCCAGCATTTCGGCAGCGATATCGCCGGTATGGGCGCCGGAAGCCTTGGGATGGCAATCCTGGGCCCCCACCGCGACCTTCTTGCCGCGCGCCTTGTCGGCAAAGGCCGCGATCAGGGTCACCGGCGGGCAGACCAGCAGATCGGCCTTGGCGGCCACATCTGCCGCGCCATTGAGCATGGCGTCGAATTCGGCAGACGAGCCCTTCAGGCCGTTCATTTTCCAGTTGCCGGCGATCAGCGGTCGGATGGCGTCGGTCATGTCAACTTCCAGCAAAATGAGGTTTGTGCAGCGCTAGCAGAGCTGCTGCGGCAGTTCCAGATTCTTGTTTTGACGCGTTTTCCTGACGCGAACCGGGGTCCACTTCGCTGGAAATCGCTTTGGGGCCCTTAACCGCAGCTTCGCGAGGCCGCGTGACCTGAGGTTGCGGGGGGAAAGCCGCCACTTTATGATGATTGATCAATTTGGTGACGCGCTTTTGCGGAATCTGCATTAAGACGCGCTCCCGTTCCCCTCCTGCCAAACAAGTTGGACCAAATGCTTCGAGGAATGCGCAAGGCCTCATCAAACTGGCTCGGCAAGACCATTATGGCCGTAGTGATGGGCGTGTTGATCGTCAGTTTCGGCATTTGGGGCATCGCCGACATCTTCAAGGGCTTCGGCCAGTCCACGGTGGCCAAGATCGGCCGCACCGAGATTTCGGTGAACGAGTTCCGCCAGATCTATACGGACCGCCTGCAACAGATCAGCCGCCAGTTCGGCCGTCCGCTGACCCCCGATCAGGCGCGCGCCTTCGGCCTCGACCGCCAGGTGCTCCAGCAGACGATCGCGGAAGCCGCCCTCGACGAAGAGGCACGCCGGCTCGGGCTCGGCCAGTCCGACGACCAGATCCGTCAGGTCATCATGAACGACCCCAACTTCAAGGGCGTCGGCGGCAGCTTCGACCCGAACCGCTTCCAGGCCGTGATCCGCAACTTCGGCTACACCGAGCAGCGCTACGTCGCCGAACAGCGCAAGGTGTCGCTGCGCCGGCAGATCACCGGCACGATCGGTGCCGGCCTCGAGCCGCCCAAGGCCATGGTCGACGTGCTGACGCGCTTCCAGAACGAGCAGCGCGCCATCGAATTCGTCAGGCTCGACGCAGCCCAGGCAGGCACCATCGATGCGCCCTCGCCCGAGGCGCTCGCCGCTTATTTCGAGGATCACAAGGTCCAGTTCCGCGCGCCCGAGTACCGCAAGATCGCCTTCGTCGTGATCTCGCCGGAAGAGATCGGCAAATGGACCGATGTGTCCGACGAGGACGCGAAGAAACTGTTCGACCAGCGCAAGGACCGGCTCGGCACGCCGGAGAAGCGCCAGATCCACCAGATCGTGTTCCCCAACGCGGCCGAAGCTGCGACCGCGCGCCAGCGCCTCGCCGGCGGAATGTCGTTCGAGGATCTCGGCAAGGAGCGCGGACTGAGCGCCTCCGACGTCGACCTCGGGCTCGTGACCAAATCCTCGCTCGACCCGGCGGTTGGCGATGCCGCGTTCGCCCTCCCCGCAGGTGAAATCAGCCAGCCGATCCAGGGCCGTCTCGGCACCGCGATCGTCAAGGTCGACAAGATCGAGCCGGGCGTCGAGGCGAACTACGCCAGCCTCGCCAGTGACATCAAGCGCGAGATCGCCACCGAGCGCGCGCGCGTCAAGGTCGCCGATCTCCGCGACAAGATGGAAGACGAGCGCGGCGGCGGCTCCAGCGTGATCGATGCGGCACAGAAGCTCGGGCTGTCAGCCGTGACCATCGACGCCGTCGACCGCTCCGGCCGCGCGCCGAACGGCCAGCCCGTCGCCAACATCCCGCAGGGCCTCGACGTGGTGTCGCAGGCCTTCAACACCGACGTCGGCGTCGACAACGACTCGATCTCGTTCAAGGGCGGCTATGTCTGGTACGACGTGCTTGCCGTCACGCCCTCGCGCGACCGCAATCTCGACGAGGTCCGTGACCAGGTCGAGGCGCGCTGGCGCCAGGACCAGATCGCGACCAAGCTGAAGGCCAAGGCGACCGAGATGGCGCAGAAGCTCGAAGCGGGCGGCAAGCTCGCCGATGAAGCCACTGCGATCGGTGCCAAGGTCGAGAGCGCGACCGGCTTCAAGCGCGACGACTCCCCGGCCAGCGTGCCCGGCACCGTCGTGGCGGCCGCCTTCCGCACCGCCAAGGACGGCGTCGGACAGACGCCGGTGAGCGGCGGCAGCGAAGTGATCGTGTTCCGCGTCACCGACATCGTCGCCCCCACGGTCGACGCCGCCTCCGACGCGGTCAAGAAGCTGAAGGACAGCCTCGACCGGGCGCAGACCGAGGAGCAGGTCGCGTCCTACGTCAACAAGCTTCAAACCGACATCGGGACCACCATTAATCAGGCCGCCTTCGCGCAGGTGACCGGCGCGAACCAGTGAGTTGAAAGCACGCGATGGACGACCTGAAATCGATCATTGGAAAAGTGGCGACCGGCGCCAGCCTGTCGCGTGACGAAGCGGCTTCCGCCTTCGATGCCATGATGTCGGGCGAGGCGACGCCCTCGCAGATGGGCGGCCTCTTGATGGCGCTGCGGGTGCGCGGCGAGACCGTGGACGAGATCACCGGCGCAGTCGCAGCGATGCGCTCCAAGATGCTGACCGTGACGGCACCGCCTGATGCCATCGACATCGTCGGCACCGGCGGCGACGGCTCCGGCTCGGTCAACGTCTCGACCTGCGCCTCCTTCATCGTTGCAGGCGCCGGCGTGCCGGTGGCCAAGCACGGCAACCGCGCACTGTCCTCGCGCTCGGGAGCCGCCGACGTGCTGGTTTCGCTCGGGGTGAAGATCGACATCAGGCCAGAGCAGGTCGGGCGCTGCGTGCGCGAATGCGGCATCGGCTTCATGTTCGCCCCTGCCCACCATCCGGCCATGAAGAATGTCGGCCCGACCCGGGTCGAGCTGGCAACCCGTACGATCTTCAATCTGCTCGGCCCGCTGTCCAACCCGGCCGGCGTGAAGCGGCAGATGGTCGGCGTGTTTTCGCGGCAATGGGTGCAGCCGCTGGCGCAGGTGCTCAAGAACCTCGGCTCTGAATCCGCCTGGGTGGTGCACGGCTCCGACGGTCTCGACGAAGTCACGCTCACCGGTCCGACTTTCGTGTCCTCGCTCCACAATGGCGAGATCAGGAACTTCGAGGTGACGCCGGAGGAAGCGGGGCTGCCGCGCTGCGAGCCCGGTGCGCTCAAAGGCGGTGACGCCGACGCCAATGCGATTGCGCTGCAAAGCGTGCTCAGCGGCAAGCCGAGCCCCTACCGCGACGTGGCATTGATGAACGCGGCCGCCGCGCTGGTCGTGGCCGGACGGGCCAAGGACCTCAAGGAGGGCGTCGCAATCGGCACGAAATCGCTCGACAGCGGCGCGGCGAACGCGCGGCTGAAGCATCTGATCGCGGTCTCCAACGGCTGAGCCTGACATGTCGGACATCCTGACCAAGATCGAGACGTACAAGCGCGAGGAGATCGCGGCGGCCAAGCGCGCGCAGCCGCTCTCCGTCGTCGAAGCAAGGGCCAAGGCGCAAGGCGCGCCGCGCGGTTTCGTGCGCGCGATCAGGGCCAAGCACGCCAATGGCGACTTCGCGCTGATCGCCGAGGTCAAGAAGGCCTCGCCCTCGAAGGGGCTGATCCGCGCCGATTTCGATCCGCCGCAGCTTGCCAGGGCCTATGAGGCCGGCGGCGCCGCCTGCCTCTCGGTGCTGACCGACACGCCGTCGTTCCAGGGCCATCTCGACTTCATGGTGGCCGCGCGTGCGGCGACGGCACTGCCGGTGCTGCGCAAGGATTTCCTGTTCGACACCTACCAGGTGGTCGAGGCCCGCGCGCATGGCGCCGACTGCATCCTGATCATCATGGCCGCGCTCGACGACGCCACCGCCAGGGACCTGGAAGACGCGGCGATCGCCCATGGCATGGATGTGCTGATCGAGATCCATGACCGTGCCGAGCTCGACCGCGCGCTCAAGCTTCGCTCGCCGATGATCGGCGTCAACAACCGCAACCTGCGCACCTTCGAGACCACGCTCGCGACCAGCGAAACATTGGCGCCGTTGATCCCCGGGGACCGGCTCATGGTCGGCGAGAGCGGCATCTTCACGCCCGCCGACCTCGCCCGGCTCGAGCGCGTCGGCATGTCGACCTTCCTGGTGGGCGAGAGCCTGATGCGACAGGCTGATGTGACCGCCGCCACGCGTACGCTGCTCGCGCGCGAGACGACGGCCCGCGCGACCGGTACGCGCTGACATGGCGCGCAAGCCGGCCAAAACGAGGCCTACCAAGACGAGGCCTACCAGGACGAAGCCCGCCAAGACCAAGGCCGGCCCTGCCCTCACCCATATCGGCGCCTCCGGCGAGGCGCGCATGGTGGACGTCTCGGACAAGCCTGCGACCGAACGGCTTGCGGTCGCGGAAGGCCGCGTTCTCATGACCAGGGCGACGCTGGACCTGATCGTCTCGGGCAACGCCAAGAAGGGCGACGTGCTCGGCACCGCGCGCATCGCCGGCATCATGGCCGCCAAACGCACCTCGGAGCTGATCCCGCTCTGCCATCCGCTCGCACTGTCGAAAGTCACGGTCGACATCGCGCCGGACCCGAAGCTGCCCGGCTGCCACGTCCGCGCCAGCGTGAAGGTGACGGGCCCGACCGGAGTCGAGATGGAGGCGCTCACGGCCGTGTCGGTCGCCTGCCTCACCATCTACGACATGATCAAGGCGGTCGAGCGCGGCGTGCGGATCGAGGGCATCCATCTCGTCGAGAAGCTCGGCGGCAAGTCAGGCCATTACCGCGCCTGATCCCGTCGCTACTTCAGCGACGTGCTGATCGATCCGAATTTCGCGCTGAGCCTGCTGCCCATGCCGTTCACGACGGTGATGATCGCAAGCGCGATGCCGGCGGCAATCAGGCCGTATTCGATCGCGGTCGCGCCGCGTTCGTCGGCGAGGAAGTTCTTCAAGGTGTTCTTCAAAGCGTTCTTCATCGTGGCGTCCTCTCTGTGTCGTTGGCATGTGTGTTCGCAAATCACGTGCCAATGTGACCTTGAGGATCGCCAGCATGTTAGATGGTTAAGCCCTGGTTGATCGTCGCAGGGCCGGCAGAAATTGACCGGCATCGCAGGAGCCTCGCGGCAATTCCTGCACGTCTTGCATCTCCTTTCGCATCCCGCGCATCGATTGCTTTTGTGTGCGGCCATTCACATCGCGTTAACCGCGATTCCTAACTTCGCCTCCACACCGTTCCCGTAAACCGACGGATGTTTTGAGGATCAAGAACTGATCCTGGCGTGTGCACGGCAACTATCGACATGATGACGAAATACGGCAGTCGCCTCCTTGACCAGACCTTCGTGCGCAGCGGACCGATCCGCTGGCTGGTCGTGGGCGGCACGCTCCTGATCGCCGCGATCGCCGTCGGCGCGGTTCTGATGGCTCAGAACTTCCGCGAGCGTGCGCTGCGCAACTCCGGCCGCGAGCTGGAAAACACCGTGCTGATGCTCGCCCATCATTTCGATCAGCAATTGCAGGATTTCGCGGTCATCCAGAAGGATTTCGTCGACCACGTTCGCGCGATCGGCATTGCCAGCGCGGAAGACTATCGCAAGCGCCTTTCCGGGCAGGACATCCACCGTCTGCTGCGCTCGAAGATCGAGGCGCTTCCCTACATGGGCGGCGTCAACGTCATCGATGCCGAAGGCAATTTGATCAACTCGTCGACGGCGTGGCCGGCTCCGAAGGTCAACGTCGCCGATCGCGCCTATTTCCGCACCTTCCGATACGATCCCGATGCGCCCGACGTCCTGATCGAGCCGCTGCATAGCCGCATTTCGGGCGCCTGGACCATCCTGATCGTGCGCAAGATCGTGGGACCGAACGGCGAGTTCATGGGCTTGGTTGGACGCGGCATCGAGCCGGCCAATTTCGAGAAGTTCTTCGAGTCCGTCGTGCTCGGCGAAGGAGCGACGATCTCGATGCTGCATCGGGACGGCACGCTGCTGGCCCGCTACCCGCACTCCGAGGACTTGATGGGGCGGAATTTCAGGAACGGCCCGTTCGCGCAGCAGAGGGTCTTCGGTCTCGATCATTTTGCCGGACGCTTCGTCAGCCCCGTCGACGGTGAGGACCGGCTGATCTCCTCGCATGCGCTGCCCCACTTCCCGATCCTGATGATGGCCACCACGACGCGCGCGGCGGCCCTGACGGACTGGCGTGAGCAGATCGGCATCCTGATCTCGGTCGCCGCCTCTTCCGCGCTCGCCATCGCCGGCGTGCTGATCGCGATCGTGCGCAAGCTCCTGGAGCAGCACCGCCTCTCGCGGGAACGGCTGACGCTGGAGAAGCAGCGCCTCGACCGCGCCGTCAACAACATGACCCAGGGCCTGCTGCTGTTCGACGCCGAGCAACGGCTCGTGGTGTGCAACGAACGCTATATCGAGATGTACAGCCTGTCGCCCGAGGTGGTGAAGCCCGGCTGCAGCTTCTACGACATCATCGCCCACCGCAGGGCGACCGGCTCGTTCACCGGCGACGTCGACGACTATGTCGCGCGCGTGCTGCACGACATCCACGCGCGCAACTCCATGGTGGTCGACACCTCGGACGGACGCTCGATCCAGATCCTCAACGAGCCGCTCGCGGACGGCGGCTGGGTGGCGACGCACGAGGACATCACCGAGCGCCGGCGCATCGAGGAGCGCATCACCCACCTCGCCCATTACGACGCGCTGACCGACCTGCCCAACCGCACCATGTTCCACGAGCATCTGCGGCAGGAACTGGCCGCCATCGCCGACGGTGAAGAGATCGCGGTGCACTACATCGACATCGACGAGTTCAAGGGTGTCAACGACGCGCTCGGCCATCTCGTCGGCGACGAACTCCTGAAGTCGGTCGCGGCGAAGCTCAGCTTCTGCGCGGGCGCAGGCGACTTTGTGGCACGGCTCGGTGGCGACGAATTTGCCATCGTGCAGCGCGCGGTCACGTCGCCGGAGCAGGTCACCGATCTCGTCGCCCGGGTCTTCCAGGCCATCCGCACGCCCTTCGACTGCATGGGCCATCATCTCACCACCGACGCCAGCATCGGCATCGCGCTGGCGCCGGGGCACGGCACCGCGCTGGACCAGATCCTGAAGAACGCTGATATGGCGATGTACGCCGCCAAATCCGCCGGACGCCGCACCTATCGCTTCTTCGAGCCCGAGATGGATGCCAAGGTCCGCGAGCGGCGACAGCTCGAGATCGACCTGCGCCACGCCATCGCCCAAGGCGGACTCGATGGCGGCCTCGAGGTCTATTACCAACCCTGCCTCAGCCTGAAGGACGACCGCATCACCGGCTGCGAGGCGCTGGTGCGCTGGCGCCATCCCGAGCGCGGCATGGTCTCGCCGGCCGAGTTCATCCCGATCGCGGAAGACACCGGCCTGATCAACGAGATCGGCGAATGGGTGCTGGCGACCGCCTGCCGCGACGCGGCCACATGGCCCGACGACATCCGTCTCGCCGTCAACGTCTCGCCGGTGCAGTTCAAGAGCGGAACGCTGGCGCTGAAGATCATGGCGGCGCTTGCCGCCTCCAACCTGCCGGCAAGCCGGCTCGAGCTCGAGATCACCGAGGCCGTGCTGATCCGCGACGACGACACCGCGCTGGCGATCCTGCATCAGCTCCGCGCCATCGGCGTGCGCATCGCGCTCGACGATTTCGGCACCGGCTACTCCTCGCTGAGCTACCTGCACCGCTTCCCGTTCGACAAGATCAAGATCGACCGCTGCTTCGTCAACGATATCGCCGGCCCCGACGGCTCCGCCAGCATCGTCCAGGCCGTCGTCAACCTGGCAACCGCCCGCCGCATGACCACCACCGCCGAGGGCGTCGAGACCGAGGAGCAGCAGCGCTTGCTCCGCACACTCGGCTGCTCCGAGATGCAGGGCTATCTGTTCAGCGCAGCGAAGCCGGCCGACAAGGTGCTGGAGCTGTTCGCACTGCATCGCAGCCGGCTCGCCCAGCGCAGCAGCGCCGAAAGCCGCCGCCGCGAGGCCGGCTAGGTCGGACCTCGGCTGTCGGCGCAGCGGCATTCCCAGAAGCTCTCCTCCAGACACACAACGCAGGTCTGCTCGAGACGCTCCTTCAGGGCGTGTCGCGCGCGATGAAGGCGAACGGTCAGGTTGTTGACGGTCACGCCCAGATCGGCTGCGACCAGCTCCCGCGGTTCACCGCCGAGGTCCACCCTTCTGATCACATCGGCATGCTCTGGCTTCAGGAGGGACAGATGGGTGTAAAGGCACTCGCAGACCGCGGCATTCGCGGTGGCATCCTCGCTGGCTGCAAGACGATCGTTGAGCTCACGCGGGAACGGCATCTCCCGCGTTCTGCTCTTTGACATCTGACGGTGAAAGTCGGCGATGGTGGTCGCCAGGACCCTGCTCAACCAGCCTCGAATCGAATCCGCATCACGAATGTCGCCGGACCGCTCCAGCGCGCGCAACATGAACGCCTGGAGCACCTCCTCCGCTTCCGCCCTCCCGCCAAAGCGTCGCTGAAGATAGCTGCGGAGGCGATCGTAACTAGTGACGAGAGCGGCACGAACGACTGCGTCCTGCACATCCGGGGAGCCGGCTGCCCGCGCCTGTAGACTCTCGTTCGGCGGTTTCATGACGCATCGTCCTTGCAATGACATTCGGTAGATCGCTTTGAAGCGGGAGCGCGTCGAATGGGGCACGACAGCGATCCGCGGATTGAGCAGCCCTCGAACAAGGGTCGCGAGAGATCGCCGCTCCAGCGGCGCTCACGCGATGACCTCGCCTTCCGCAAGCCGATGATCGCTATGTCGGTGTTCTTGCGCCCAACGCGCGGCGCGCGCGAACAACGACCGAGACCGGTCCTGTCGCTCCGCCGCGTGGAACGACTTGGCGTGCACCGGCCATCATCCGCTGGGGCATAGCGCTCCTCGCAGACGTGCCAATCCGCGCTCAAACCTGGAGCGACGCAGTTCGATCTTCGGGGGCTATGTCAGGCGATGGGGGGCCGGTAGTGACGACGGAACGCACCCGCGTCACAGATCACATCAGGCTGTGCTTCACAGCGCGCGTGCGGCACGACAAGCTCCGCAATCGCGGGCGCTTGTGGCGACACGGCGCTGAAGCACAGCACCGAGCCGCAGCAGGTGGCATGCCGGTCGCCGGGCCGGTCCTGGTCGTCGTCGCAATCCCCAGCCATCGCAACGTCATGCGAATGCACCGCCGATCCCGCACCTTCATCGTGCTCATGCGTATGAGTATGCGCGGGCTGATCGGCCTGATGCTCGCATTGAATCGATGCGTCGAGAACGGTCGAGATCGCGAGGGACGGCGTCATCGACGCAAGCAGATAAGCGATGGCAACAAGCCATCCCCACCATTTTCGCCTTGGCTTTCTCAAGCCAATCATCTGCGCACCCACTGCCTCGACCCGGAACATATAGCTCTGGTTGCAGGGACGGCCAACAGAAAACGACACACGCGACATAGTCAGTCGAAGAGCTATGACGCGCGTCGTGCACCCCCGCACAATTTCAAGGTCCGGCGCCCTATCCGGCCGCACGATGCTGCGCGAAATGGGCCTCATATTTTTTTTCGCGGCATGCTGTAATGTGCAACACCCTTCTCCGTCGCACGACCGGACTGGTCAGTGATGCTTCATCCAACCGACGCCTTTAATGTCGTTGAACGAGTCGGTCTTGTGACACAGAAAGCACTGATCGACCGATGCGTGCTCCTGCCCCGTGATCATCCGATCCATCATGACGAAATGGCCCATGTAGTGGCTCGGCGGCGCCTGATGACATTGGGCGCAGTCCCTTGACGTTGGCGAGGGGTGCAGGAAACCGACGATTTTCCAGGACGCGAGCCCATGGCACTCCGCGCAGTTCCGTCCAAACAATTCGCGATGCGGCTCCCGATTGCTGTGGCAGCTGGCGCAATCGAGCCCTGCCCTTTCCCGCCGGTCTGACTTTGGCAGGCCGAGAAACTCCTTCAGGTCGGCCGTCAGCTGATCGGCCGCAGCCCGGTCGAACAACGTCCTGCCGGAGGCGGACGTCGCGATTTGAAGCAGCGATGCGTGGTCCATCCTGATCGGCCGCAGTCCACCCATGTGCTCGAGATGACAGCCGGAACATTGACCGCCTGCCGTGGCGTGAAACGCCGTCGACTGCTTGGCGAGATCCCCGGCGGAAGGCGCATGACAGGAGATGCAGGCCGCTGCTTCGACGCCCCTGGTCGGCATATGGCAGCTCTCGCATCTGTCGGATAGAAACGCATGCTTCCCGGACAATGGCCCGGGTGTCACAAACCTTGCCCACCCTGGAACGACCTCGGAGCCGCCCCGATACAGAGCGATCGACACGACGGCCACGCTTGCGACAGCCAGTGTCGCGATCACGGCGTAGAGCACGCCCCTGATCGTCACGCGAGCCACCGCAGCCCGTAATAAACCTCGGTCGCCACATGCACCGCGAGCAGCCCATACATGACGATCGCTGCCATGACGTGCAGCCCGACCCACTGCAGGAAGATCTTCTTGATCGCTTCGCTCGATCCGATCGCCGATTCGAGGTCGGCAATGCCATCGACGAGTTGCAGCAGGGGCACATTCTGCAAGGCCGATGCACGCACGGCGGACCCGTCACGGGCCCCCCGATCGGGCGACGGCATGGCCGCCGCAATGTGCTCATAGGCCGACCTCAAGGTCGCCAGATGCGACTGCTGCTGACGGAGCTCCATCGCGGTTTGCGGCAGGTAGTACCGCCCGACAAATCCGGTGATGACGACGACCAGCATGCTGGTCACCAGGGCGATCCCAAGCGGGCTTTGAAACTTGTGACCGGTATGCAGAAGCGCGAGGAAGGCTGCGGCGATTCCGGCATAGGCGTGAAACGCCAGGAGCGTCGGCATCGACACGCATCGCGTGACCAGGGCCTTCAGACCCACGCTGTATTTCGTCATCGGATAGACGAGGAGGAGAACCATCAGCACGGCCGCGCCGCCCCCAAGGACAAAGCCAGCCAGGCTTCCCGCGAACCGGCCGTCGGAGTGCAGCAGGAACGCCGGCACCAGCAGCAACAGGGCCGCCAGGGCGACGTCGGCAGCCAAACGCTGTCTCCCGTCCATCATGTCAGGCCTCGACGACCAGATCGCCGACCGATCTCGCCTGGCAGGCCAGGATCAGACCGTTCGCCTTGTCGTCTGCGGTCAGGGCGTCCTGGACTTCCATCGTGACGTGTCCCTGCAGCAGACGCGTCTTGCAGACGCCGCAGACCCCGACCCGACAGGAATAGTCGATCGGAACGCCCGCGCTCTCGGCCACCTCCAGGAGGCTCTTGTCCGGAGGCAGCGCCACGACCTTGCCGGAACTCGCAAAGCGAACGGTGGCCGTTGCAGGACCGACTGTTGCAGCCCCTCGATTGCTCGCCTCAGCCGCCGGCATTTGCGCTTCGGACGCGACCTTGCCGGGAGGTGGGACAGCGCCGCGGGCCGGCCCGAAGGCCTCTGCCTTGATCTGCGCGTTCGGAACACCGAGCCCGATCAACGTCTTCCTGAGCGCGTCCATCATTCCGGGCGGACCGCACAAGTGAACGCGTCGTCCGGCGAGATCAGGCACAGCCTGCGTCAGGAACTCGGCCGTGATCTGCCCCTCGCTTCCCATCCACGACGTGCCTGCGGCCCGCACCATCGTGGCCGCGACGTGCAGATTGTTCATCCTGCGCTGCAGATATTCCAGCTCGTCCCGGAAGATGAATTGCTCGGTCGTCTGCGCGCCATAGACGAGGTAGATCTGGCCGGGCCATGCGATATCCGAGAGATACCGGATCGCCGCCATCAGCGGCGTGATGCCAACCCCGCCACCGATCAGGACGACGCTGTCGGCTTCCACGCCGGTGAACGTAAAGGCGCCGGAGGGGCCTGTAACCTCGATGAGGTCTCCCTCCTTCAGATGGCCGTGCATGTAGTCGGACAGAAGCCCGCCGTCTTCGCGCTTGATCGTGGTCTCGACATAGGCGGTCTGGGCGGCGGACGACGCGATCGTGTAGGAACGCCTGACGGCCTTTCCGTCGATCTCGATGGCATAGGTCAGGAACTGCCCCGGCAGGAACGCAAACGGAATCGCGCCGCCGTCCGGTGCCTGCAGACGGAAGGTCTTCACATTCGGCGTCTCCTGATAGATCGCGCAGACCCTTAATTTGCCCTTCCAGGAGCGGCTCGGTTCGACCGGCCGCGGACGGCGATTTGCCTCCTGGGACAATGTCGACTCGGCCTTGTCGACCGGCGAGCCGACGGTCAGCGCGGATGCAAGCGGCTCCGCAGCCGCCGGAGCGACCGCTGCACGCATCAGCCGGTCGACCAGCGCGTTCGCCCGGCGCATGCGCGCAACGTAGACCGCGAGCATCGCGAACGAGAACAGCGCCAGCAGTGCCATGGTCGTGACGTGAAACCAGGAGATTCCCGGCGCGCCGGCATCGGCATCCACGGCGTCTCGCTGAGGCAGGAGGTTCATCTGCGATTTGAACCAGGCCTGTGCGATTTGCTGCGGCGACTTGCCCTCGTGCAGCGAATGCAGCGCAACCACGCCACTCTGGACGGCGTTCAGGGATTCGCGAAGCCGACGCGCCGCCTGATCCGCGGCAGCGATATCGCCTCCAGCGACGGCGTGCCGCAGGTCCATTTCGGCACCCGCCAGGCGATCGGCCTCCGCGCTGATCCGCTCGCGCGCCTGGCCCTCCAGATTGCTCCGCTGTTCGGCGGACAGCAACGGCATCTCCATCAGTGCCGGGTAATACTCCTTGCGCGGCCGGCCCATCATGCCGTCCATGCCACCCATCATCCCTGGCGTGGCACCGCTGGACGGCGCGCCGGCCGCATGGCGGTCGCTCGGATCTCCGCCCGGCTGCGACGCCGCATCGCCGGCGGAGCCGGATGCGGCGGGATGATGCGCCGCGTGGTCATCGGCTGCCTGCGCCAGCTCCCGGCGTTGAGCGAACTGACCGGCCCCGTGCGCCACGCCGCGGCCGGTGTCCGATACAGGCGCGGCATTCGCCGCGAGCTGGCTCGCCAGGACGACGAGCGCAGCCAGGGCGGGGCGACGTCGAAGCAGCAGACCGAACATGATCCCGCACTCGCTTCCAGCGCTCAGAATGACGCAATCAGAGGCAGCAGGATCGTGTCTGCGGTCTGCTTCTGGCTCTCGTTCAACGACGCATAGAGCCGCGTGAAGGCCACGCGAGCCGCCTTGAGGGCCTCCAGGCGCTCGGACAGGTGCCGCTCGTAATGCTCCAGACGGTCGGCGCTTCCCAGCCTGTCGTCCATTGCGAGCATCTTGCGCGCATCCAGCAGGTGCTGCCGGCTCGACCGCAGGGCATCTGCCACGTTATTCCAATCGGCTGCCTGCTTGTCGCCGATCTGCAACTCCGCCTTCAGAAACGCGATCCGCCCCTCGAGCCGCTCGGTCACATCAGCCGGGCCGCTCATCGCTCCGCTGCCGCCAGACGGACTCATCTGACCGCGCATCATCTTCTCCATCATCTGCATCATCGGCATCATGCCGGAATTGTCCTGGCAACCGCCGCCCTGGCAGTCCCGCATCTGGCCCTGCGGCGGCATCTTCATCTTGTCATCGCTCATCCGGCCGCCACTCATGTTCTGCGACTGACCTGCCGGCTGGCCCATGTTCATGCCGCTGCCGGAATCCGACGGGTCGGGCTTCTTCGGCATCTTGTCGTCATCCATCATCGCAACCCGCGTGAGATCGGATGCGGCGACCGCCGACGGTAGTCCACCCGGACTCAGCACGAGGACGACAAGGGCTGCTGCACTCACGACAAACTTTTTCGGACAGTTCATGGTCATTCTCCAGGGTTTGATTTGGATGGTCGTCTGCTCATCGAGGTCGACGATGAGGGCAGCGAGGGTCAGGTGATATAGACGCGAAGCGCCGCCAACTCTTACGCGCAGATGTGTCAAAGGCCGCCGTGTCCCGCATCCGGCACCTCACTGTCATGCCTTCGCCACGGCCATCGCCCCTCGATCTCGATCTGGAGCGAGAAGCTCAGGAAGGTGCGGATCACGATGATCAGCGCCAGGATGCCAAGCCGGTCGAACGACGGCACGATCGCGACCATGCCGATGATGTCGGCGGCGATCAGAAACTCGAGACCAAGCAGGATGCCGCGACCAAGATTGGCGCGATAGGAACGAAATGCATCGGCGGGAGCGCCGTGCCGCATCTCTGTCAGCGACAAGACCGTTGCGGCAAGCACTCCACAGACGATCACCACCACGCCGAGCAGCTCAATGGTCGACGCCGTCCAGTGCAGACCGTGCAGAATGATACTCTGGGTTTCTTCGGTGAAGATCAGCTCTGACGTTATCATCCGCCCGTCTCCTCGCCGGCCGAACGGCTCCTGTCGACGCCCTTCGACCACGTTCGGTAGTAGGCGACGATCGTCATGATCCAGAGGCCCGCGGCGCCGACCAGTAGCTGGGCCCAGACTCCCTCAGATCCGGACTCGAGCACGAAATGCGCGACGAACGACAGAAAGAGCCCGACGCAGAACACGGACAGCGACTGCTGGCCGCATCTGATCAAGGGCTGGAGGAAGGGCGACTTCAGGCCGGGCCAGTCGATCGGAACGAGCAGGACGACGACGAACACCAGGCTCGCCAGATGGAGAATGCGATATGGGCCCAGATTGGTCTTGTCGTTCGGGATAAAGATAGCGGCCAGACCGTCAGGAACGTAGTCCCGCAGTCCCGGGATTCGTTCAGCCAGCGTCATCACGAGTGCGAAGAGCAGGAAACCGCAGCACAGGACAAGCAGCGTGCGGGACGACAGCAGCCAGCGGCTTGCCGCCGCTCCTCCCAGTGCCAGCCAGGCTCCGAATACGAACAGCAACTGCCAGGCGAACGGATTGAAATACCAGACCCCGGTCGGATAGGACGGCAGGTTCGAGCCGTAATGGCGGGCCGCCAGATAGAGACCGAGCGAGCCGATCATCGCCGCGTTGCGCCATCGCAGCATGAACCAGAGCACGACGGGAAACGCTGCCATCAGCACGATATAGAGCGGCAGAACGTCGAGATTGAGCGGCTTGAACTTGAGTATCAGGCCCTGGGAGAGCGTCTCGACGGGAAAGCTCATCAAGGGCGCGACGTTGAACTGATCCATCAAATGAAGATCGTCAAAGCTGTGCGCGATGTAGTGCACGGCCGTGAGATAGACCAGGAACAACAGCAGGTGGGCGACATAGAGTTGCCACACCCGCCGCAGCAGCCGGGTTGCTCCGACGATGAAGCCACGCTCCACCATCATCGTGCCGAACACGAAGGTCGCAGTGTAGCCGGAGATCAGCACAAACAGATCGGCGCCGTCACTGAAGCCGTAGTTTCGCGTCGTGAACCAGGCGAGCACCGAATCCGGAATGTGTCCGAGGAAGATCAGCCAGTTTGCCAGGCCGCGAAACAGATCCAGCCGGACGTCGCGCAGCGGTTTTGCCAACACTGATCTGACCGTGATCGTCTCCCAGAGCCGGCGACGCAGGAGAAACGCAACTTGCAAGGGACGGCCGGATAGCTGGATCGTCTCGTCAATCAACGGCGTGCTTCCCATTCTCTTGCGCGATGTTCGCGGATCGCGATCGCACGCGATGCTCTCGCCGCTTGTGCGCGCCGGCACGCTAGGTCGCGTCGTTGATGCGCTTTTGACGAACATCAAACTCGAGCGATCCACCGGCCAAATCTTTTTGTCGCCCAGCGATGTAATGAATTCAGGCGCCTTTCGTCCTCGGGGCATTCGGTCGGCAGCGTCAACTTCCCAGCAACGCCTCTTGTCGGCGCTGCCGTGTGAACGAGGACACGCCATGAAGCCATCGATTTCGTGCGGTCGGCGAAAATTTTTCTCTGTAAGAAGATCGACACTTCGCGTCGCCCGCTGCAACTCGACGATCCGCGCATCGGCGCACGCAAGCATGCGCGCCGACGCTTGATCTTGCTCAACCTGGACAGTCTCGCTCCGGGTTTGGTTGCGGCTCAGTCAAGCCATCGGGACTTGATTGACACCAACTCGACAAGATCAAACAGGAGAAACCAAAATGAGTCACCGCAAGCTGATCGCCGTCGCCGCGATCATGTCGTTCGTCGCGTTGCCCGCCGTGGCGCAGACGAGCACGACAAGCACGACCGACGAAAAGAACGGCCACCACTATTCCGGCGGGCCCAAGACCGAAGTCCCGCATCACATGGGCAAGAAGGAGAGCTCCGGCGGGTCGACCAGCGGCTCTGGCGGCAGCCACCATTACGGCGGTGGACCGAAGACGGAAGTCCCGCACCACATGGGCCCGAAGAAGGATCAATGACGACCCAGCGGTGATCCCGCCGCTCACGAGGACACGGGATCACAGCCTTTCAAGTCGCCTGGCGGGGGAACACGACGCCCCCGCTGTTGCTGTGGCAGCAACGAGGGTCGCTGCCGCGAGGCGGGACGGGTCTTCCGCCGGGATGGCGGGGCCGCCGGACTTGACGATAGCCGCCAGCCAACGTATTTCCGCAGTTGCAGCTGCCGAAACGGCGCTGCCGTAGGCGTTACCGTCATCCAACGCGTCCTTTGTCGAGAGGATCCCAGCTGGGAGTTCTCGATTCACGAGACGCCACGGTCATGCCATCACTCCCCTGTTTGCGACACCACCCATCCATTTACGACGCCTCTTCCGGCACGGCTCGCCCGCGCCGCGATGTTTGCTGTCCTGCCGGATGGCTCACCACTGGGATTTCCTGGGTTGCCGTGGCTCTCAACTCCATTGAGAGGCAACCATGAAGATGACTGGCAACACGATCCTCATCACCGGCGGCACCAGCGGCATCGGCCGTGCCCTGGCCGAGGCTTTCCACGACCGCGGCAACCGCGTCATCATCGCAGGACGACGGCAGGCCCTGCTCGATCAGATCACCGCTGAGCGCCCCGGCGTGATCGGCCTGCCGCTCGACCTCGACGATCCCTCCAGCCTGCCGCGCCTGTCGGCTGAAATGCGCGAACGCTGTCCCGAGCTTAATGTGCTGATCGCCAACGCCGGCATCTCGCGTCCGGAGGACATGACGGCAGACGGTTGGAATTCCGCGGACGCGGAAGCGATCGTCGAGACCAATATTCTCGGTGTGCTGCGCGTGACGGCAGCGTTCCTGCCGCTCCTGAAAGGGCAGCCGAACGCGACGATCATCGCAACCAGTTCGAACCTCGCCTTCGTGCCTCGCGCAGATTTCCCGGCCTACTGCGCCAGCAAGGCGTTCCTGCATTCCTGGCTCCAGTCGCTGCGGCATCAGCTCGGCAAGATCCCGGTCGAGGTGCTGGAGCTTACGCCGCCTTATGTGCAGACCGAACTGACAGGTACGCAACAGGCGAGCGATTCCCGCGCCATGCCGCTTCCCGCCTACATCGCGGAGGTCATGCAATTGCTGGAGCTGCGCGTTCATCCCCACGATGAGGTGCTGGTCGAACGCGACCGCGACCGCCGCTGGGCCGAGCGCGACGGCCGCTACGAGGCGACCTTTGCAGCGATGAACCCGAGCTGAGACAGCGTCCCAAAACGAATTCGCCCGGGAGCGGCGATCCACTCCCGGGCGATTGTCTGGACGCCGTAAGACTTAGTTCGGCACCGCAGCCTTCGGCGCGGGCTTGGCGGCAACCGCGTTCGCGGTGACGCCGTGCAGGAAGTCGTAGGCCGCGTGCAGGGCCTTGTCGTCCTTCTCTTCCGGCGGGACGTAGGACTGCGATCCGGTCTGCTCGGTGCCGTCGGCAGCCTGCAAATGGCCGCGCATCTGGGACTCCGCCATGGTGTCCATCCGGCCCTTCAGCTCGGGCGGCACGTCCTGCAGGATCTCGATGTCGGGCGCGATGCCCTGGGCCTGGATCGAGCGGCCCGAGGGCGTGTAGTAGCGCGCCGTGGTCAGCGCCAGCGCGCCGTTGCCGGCGCCGAGCGGAATGATGGTCTGCACCGAGCCCTTGCCGAACGAGCGCGTGCCGATGATCGTGGCGCGCTTGTGATCATGCAGCGCGCCGGCCACGATCTCCGAGGCCGAAGCCGAGCCGCCATTGACCAGAATGACCAGCGGCTTGCCCTTGGTGAGGTCGCCGCCATGCGCGGTGAAGCGCTGGGTTTCTTCCGGATTGCGGCCGCGGGTCGAGACCACCTCGCCGCGCTGCAGGAACGCGCTCGACACCGACACGGCCTGGTCGAGCAGGCCGCCCGGATTGTTGCGCAGGTCCATCACATAGCCCGCGAGCTTCTCCTGCGGGATCTCCTTGGAGATCGCCGCGATCGCCTTCTTCAGGCCGTCGGTGGTCTGCTCGTTGAACGAGGTGACGCGGATATAGCCGATATCGCCGTTCTCGACGTGGAAGCGGACGGGCCGCACATGGATGATCTCGCGCTTGATCGCGACATCGAGCGGGGCGTCCGCGCCCTTGCGCACGATGGTGAGCTTGGTCTGGGTGTCGACCGGGCCCTTCATCTTGTTGACGGCCTGCTCGAGCGTCATGCCCTGCACGGCATCGCCATCGATCTTGCTGATGAGGTCGCCGGACATGATGCCGGCCTTGGACGCCGGCGTGTCGTCGATCGGCGAGACGACCTTGACGAGGCCCTCCTCCATCGTGACCTCGATGCCGAGCCCGCCGAACTCGCCGGAGGTGGTCTCCTGCATCTCGGTCCAGGCCTTGTCGTTCATGTAGCGCGAATGCGGATCGAGCGAGGTCACCATGCCGGTGATCGCGCCTTCGATCAGCTTGGCATTGTCGGGTTTCTCGACATAGCTCGCCTTCACCCGCTCGAAGACTTCGCCGAACAGGTTGAGTTGGGAGTAAGCGTCATCCGCGCTCGCCGCCGCCCGTGCCGCCCATACGCCGCCGTGCGGACTGGCTACCAAAAGGGTCAGACACGCTCCGGTGAGCGCGCCCAGGGGGAACAGCAGGGATTTCCGCATGGATAGGCCGACCTTTTTGCTTGGCGGTTCTGGGACAGTTCACTCGGGGCTTGGAAGCCGCCATGCAAATGGCGATCCAGCCCGCTTCTCACAATACCATTCTGGTTTCTTCAAGGCCGGGCTGCCACGCCGGCGGGTACACCGCAAAAATCCCTTCGCCCGGATCTAAACTTTTGGCAACGTTCCGAAACCGTTTCGCGAGGAGCGGCAATCGGTCCGGCCGACCCACGCCTCGCAGCCATGCGATTTTAGGATGGTTTTGGGCAGCTGGACGGGTTAGGCGATGAGACAAGGCTTCAAATTCTCGGGAGGACAATAATGAACGAAGCACCCCGCATCCGGCCGGAAAGGAACGTCGAACTCGGCGCCAGCAACGAGCCGTTCCAGAATCTGCACGAATTCATCAAAAAGGCGCGCGCCAACCTCAACCAGAACGCCTGGGACTATATCGTCGGCGCCGCCGAGACCGAGACCACGATGCGCCGCAACCGCATGGCGCTGGACGAGATCGCCTTCCGCCCGCGCGTGCTGCGGGACGTCAGCAAGGTCGATGGCTCCGTCGAGCAGTTCGGCCGCAGGATGCGGCTGCCGGTGGTGCTCGCGCCGGTCGGCGCGCTCGAAGTCTTCGATCCGCAGGGGGCTGCCAGCGTCGTGCGCGGTGCCGGCGCGTTCGGTGCGGCGCACATGTTGAGCTCGGTGACCGAGCCCGGCCTCGAGAAGACCGCCGAAGCCGCCCCCGATGCGCTACGCCTGTTCCAGCTCTATGTCCGCGGCGACGATGACTTCGTCACGGATGTCGTCAGCCGTGCGGTCAAGCACGGCTACGCCGCCTTCTGCCTGACCGTCGACACCGCCCATTACAGCCGTCGCGAACGTGACATCGCCAAGCGTTACGTTCGCGAGAGCCGGCTGCGCGCCACCGGCGGCGATTTCCAGAAGGGCCTGGAGTGGCGGACCGTGAAGATGATCAAGGACAAGTTCAAGATCCCCCTGATCCTCAAGGGCATTGCCACCGCCGAGGACGCGCTGATCGCGGTCGACCACGGCGTCGAATGGATCTACGTCTCCAACCACGGCGGTCGCCAGCTCGATCATGGACGCGGTGCCATGCATGTGCTGCCTGAAATCGTCGAGGCGGTGAAGGGGCGCGCCAGGATCATGGTCGACGGCGGCTTCTGCCGCGGCACCGACATCGTCAAGGCGATCGCGGCGGGCGCCGACCTCGTCGGCATCGGCCGGCTGCAATGCTGGGCGCTGGCGGCGGCCGGCGAAACCGGCGTAACGCGGATGCTGGAGTTGCTGGAAGACGAGGTGCTGCGCTGTCTCGGCCTGTTGGGCGCCACCTCATTCGCCGAGGTCGACAAATCCTGCCTGCACCCCGCCACCGCGACGAATGCGCCGGGCGTGTTCAGCGCGTTCCCGCTGTTCGACCACGAGCCTTACCGATACTGACCTGAAAGGATGCAATGACCTCGCTCTCTCCCGGCAGCGCGGATGCGCTGCTGTTCGATCTCGGGCGCGTGGTGCTCGACATCGATTTCTCCAAGGCGATCGCCTGCTGGGCAGGACATGCCGGCTGCGAGCCCGAAGCCATCGTCGCACGCTATGTGCGTGACGAGGCCTACCGGCTGCACGAGGTCGGCAAGATCAGCGACGAGGATTATTTCGCCTCGCTACGTGCTTCGCTCGGGATCGGCATTTCGGACGCGCAGTTCCTGGAGGGATGGAATGCGATCTTCGCCGGCGAGATGCCCGATATCGCGGAGCTGTTGCCGCGCGCCGCCCGGCAGATGCCGCTTTATGCCTTCTCCAACACCAACCAGCCGCATGTGGACTACTTCTCGAAGGAGTATGCCGACCTGCTCGGCCATTTCCGCGAGCTCTATTTGTCCTCCAGCATCGGCCTGCGCAAACCGGACGCGGAGGCCTTCGACCATGTCGTCGCCGCGATGGGCGTGCCGGCGAACCGGATCCTATTCTTCGACGACCTCGCCGAGAACATCGAGGGAGCCCGGGCGCGCGGATTGATCGCGGTGCACGTGACCTCGCCCCGCGACGTCGGAGAAGCGCTCAAAGCGCTCGGAATCTGATCGAGATACATCGTCCTGCGGGTGGAAACCGGCGAGTTCCCCGGAACCGATTTGGCCGCGAGACGAGGAACCAAGTCACTTTGTACATTTTTATACAGAGTTCCGGGAACGGAATGCCTGCTTCCGGACTCTTGAGTCCGTTGGGACTTCTACGGACGGACGCATCATCGTGTTGGGCAAGACCTACCTCACCAAACAGGCCTCTCTCCTGCTTGAATTCGCCAGAACGACTTCGGATTCTGACCTTTCCGCCAAACTGATCAGCAAGGCCGCCGACCTGAAATCGCAGGCCGATCCGCTGCCCGACAAGGACCAAGGCCCCAAGGCTCCTGACGTCAGTCCGGACGAACCAGCGAGGAGTTGACCGGTGCTGGCCGCGGCTCTCGTCATTCTCGTGATTGCCGTGGTCACCCTCGTGCCGGTTCTTCTCGTCGTTCGGACCATGCCGCGCCGGTTCTGACACGTCACCCCTCGATACCAGGCGGAAGCTGCGGGATGAATCATCCCGCCATGCCGCTGTTTTTGCCTCTGCGCCCGCGCTCGGGTAGAAGACTCGCGGAACATTCGTCCGAACGTGTCGAGCAGGAGTTTTCCCGTGGCCTTGATGCCGGTTTCTGACGCGCTTGCCGCGGTGCTGGCGGACGCAGAGCCGTTGTCCGAAGAGATGGTCTGCCTCAACGACGCGTTCCACCGCGTGCTCGCGCGCGACATCGCGGCGCGGCGTACGCAGCCGCCGGAGGCGATGTCGGCGATGGACGGATATGCGGTGCGGGCGGCCGATGCGGCCACGGTCGGCACGCAGCTCACGGTGATCGGCGAGGTCGCGGCGGGCCGGCCGTTTGCGGGATCGGTCGGTGCCGGCCAAGCGATGCGCATCTTCACCGGCGGCGTCGTTCCCGCTGGCGCGGACGCGGTCGTGATCCAGGAGGACACGGTCGCCGAGGGCAAGCACATCACGATCAAGGAAGCCGCTATCGCCGGTCGGCACATCCGCCCTGCCGGCGTCGATTTCCGCGAAGGCGACGTGCTGCTGCGCAAGGGTATCAGGCTCACCGAGCGCGACCTCGCCCTCACCGCCGGGATGAACCACCCGCACCTGCCCGTCCGTCGCCGCCCGAAGGTTGCGATCCTCGCCACCGGCGACGAGCTGGTGATGCCGGGCTCAACGCCGGGTCCCGGCCAGATCGTCTATTCCAACGGCTATGCCCTGCACGCCCTCGCCCGCCAGGAGGGCGCAGATACCATCGACCTCGGTGTGGCCGCCGATACGCTGGCAGCCACCACGGCCGGCATCCGCCGTGCCCGCGAGAGCGGCGCCGACATCCTGATCACCACCGGCGGTGCCTCGGTAGGCGACCACGATCTGGTCCAGCAGGCGCTGAGGGACGAAGGTATCGCGATGGCGTTCTGGAAGATCGCGATGCGGCCGGGCAAGCCGATGATGCACGGGCGGTTGGGGCCGATGCGCGTGATCGGCCTGCCCGGCAATCCCGTGTCCTCCTATGTGTGCGCCTTCCTGTTCATGGTGCCTCTGATTCGCGCTCTGTCGGGCCAACAGATGATTCATCACCGTCGCGAGCGCGCCGTGCTCGGCCGCGATGTCGGAGCCAATGACCAGCGCGAAGACTATCTGCGCGCGCGCCTGGAGCGCCGCGACGACGGCACGCTCGTCGCCCTTCCCGTCAATAACCAGGATTCCTCGCTGCTTGCGAATCTCGCTGCGGCACAGGCACTTCTCGTGCGCGCGCCGTTCGCGCCGAAGGCCGAGGCCGGCTCGCCTTGCGAGGTGCTGCTGCTGCCCGTCTGAACGCTGCGGACACGTGCGTTCCGCGAACTTTGTCGCGTTCACGGTAAATTAAGCAGTTGCGGAACATGTATCGAACATATAGTGTCCGTTCATGATTTGTTTCGAGCATCTAGCGGCTTATCGCTGAATTGAACGTCTCGGAATCGAACGACATCAACCGGGGGACTTTGGTCGAGATGCTAACGCGCAAACAATACGAGCTTCTGCGGTTCATCAGTGAGCGTCTGAAGGAAAGCGGCGTGCCGCCCTCCTTCGACGAGATGAAGGACGCGCTCGACCTGCGCTCGAAATCGGGCATCCATCGCCTGATCACCGCACTGGAGGAGCGTGGCTTCATTCGGCGACTGCCCAATCGCGCCCGCGCGATTGAAGTCATCAAGCTGCCCGAGCTCCAGGCCGCCGCCGGCAGTCGTCGCGGCTTCACGCCGAGCGTCATCGAAGGCAATCTCGGCAAGGTGCGAACGAGCTCCAGCGCGCCCGTGGACGACGGCGAGCGCCCCGTCGCGGTACCTGTCATGGGCCGCATCGCGGCCGGCACGCCGATCGAAGCGTTGCAGACCCGCAGCCACACGATCAGCGTACCGCCTGACATGCTCGGCTCGGGCGAGCATTACGCGCTCGAAGTGCGCGGCGATTCGATGGTCGAAGCCGGCATCCTCGACGGCGACATGGCGCTGATCCAGCGCAACGAGACTGCCGACACCGGCGACATCGTCGTGGCGCTGATCGATGACGAGGAGGCAACGCTGAAGCGCTTCCGCCGCCGCGGCGCCTCGATTGCGCTCGAGCCCGCCAATGCGGCCTATGAGGTCCGCATCCTGCCGCCCAATCGGGTGAAGATTCAGGGCAAGCTGATCGGCCTTTACCGGAAGTACTGAACCGTCCGCGCGGCGGCAGTCGGCAACCACACCCGAGCAATTGGAGCGGACGATTGTCCGCTCCGGCTGGATAGTCTTTCTGGTTTTGCACAGATTATCCGGCCACCTCTCCAGCGCTAGATCCTCGGCGCGCCGCAACGAAGCACTCATCGCTTCGCGGGCCTGTGCGCAAACCGGGGAGACAACCATGCGCAAGATCGTCTTGAGCACAGTCACGATAGCGCTGATCGCAGCATCGGCGTCGCAAGCCTTCGCTGCTCCATCGCACCATTCCCGCAAGACGTCGCCGGCAATGACCAGCGAACAATTCCGCAATGCCCGCAACGCCGTCGCGCAGCCGTCGCAACCGGTCTGGCCGTATTCAGGCTGGTCGGCACCTGCTGGTCGCTGACGGAGAAGCACGCGAAATGCACGGGAGTGGGCTTTGTTCCCAATGCATTTGAAAAAGATATTGTGATGGCAGCCTGCGGACCCAAGCCGCAGATTTGCCTACAACCAAGCAGAGCTTGGGGGCTTCCACTCTGATAGAGGCCTGCGCCTCGGAAGAGACGCGGGTTGCTATCTCCGAATGAGGAGCACCCGATGTGTGACTACAGCCTGCACGCCGTCGCGACGCGCCCCGCAGAGGTCGGCGAGACGATCGTCACGACAACCTTCCGTGGCACCTCGACGCGTGGCTTCGCCTCCGAGGCCGACATGTCCGTCGCGGTCTGCCTGCTGCCGGGAACGGAGCTCGCCTTCGCCGACAACGTCCGCTACGACAATCGCTGGATCTGGACGCGCACGATCAACTCACGCGTCGGCAAGTTCGGCAAGATCGATCCGCACATTCCCGATCGTCATCACGACGCGATCGAATTCCCCGACGGCAAATACGTGCTGGTGACCCAGCTGGTCGAAGGCCAGCGCGCGACCGTGCTGCAATTGCCGGTGACCCAGCCGGTCGGCGAGCGCGAACACAAGCCGCAGATCATCGCCGACAGGCCGACGATCACCCGCCTGCCGATCGGTTGAGATAGCGCCCCCGGCCCACGGGTCGGAGCCAGGATTGAAATTGCCATCGCCGGCCGTGGCCGGCGAGATGGTGTGGTTTGTGTCCCGAGAATCCAGTCCGCCGAGATCTGCCCCGCACCTCCCCGTCGCACGAAGTTTGCGCGGCCCTGCCTGAATTTTGAACGCCCGTTCCGCAGGCAAATGGCCGATGCTGTCTCGGCTGGTGTCTTGGGCATGAGGCGGCGGGCACGGTCGATGAAAACCTTCATTCGGGTCGTTGAACTCTGGGTGCCTGACCGGACGCGCACGCGGCTGGAATTCGGCGGCGGCCTCTACGGCGAAGGCCTGTCCGCGTTCAAGGCCGTGAGCGAGGATTTGCGCTTCGGATACGACGAGGGCCTTCCCGGCAAGGCCTGGGCCAGCGGCCACCCCGTGATCCTCACCAAGTTCGCCAACTCCTATTTCAAGCGGACCGATCAGGCGCTCGCGGCTGGCCTCACCTGCGGCGTCGCGGTGCCGGTATTCTCAGGCGAATTCCTGCAGGCCGTCATGGTGCTGTTCTGCGGCGACGACGAGGCGCATGTCGGCGCGATCGAGCTCTGGCACAACGACCCTGACATCTCCCACGAGATGGGGCTCGTCGACGGCTACTATGGCACCGCCGAGATGTTCGAGTTCAACTCCCGCCACACCAGGTTTCCGCGCGGCTTCGGCCTGCCCGGCCGCACCTGGAAAGCGGGCCTGCCGCTGATCATCAAGGACCTGCACAACGCCCGGAGTTTTCTGCGCTGGGAAGACGCTGCCGAAGTCGGGATCAATCTCGGCGTCGGCGTGCCCTACCGGACCGGCACCGACCAGACCTGGGTGCTGACCTTCCTCTCCGCGCAGGCAACGCCCATTGCGCGACGCTTCGAGATCTGGGTCCCGAACGAGGCCCGCTCAGCGCTGGTCTTTCACGCCGGCGATTGCAGCGCGCAGACCGATCTTGCCGCGCTCTACGCGGACAAATCCATTGCCAGGGGCGACGGCAGCATCGGCGGCGCCTGGGCCACCGGCATGCCCGCACTCAACGACGATCTCGCGCATGACAGCTCGATCTCCGCCGCAGAGGCCCGCGCAGCCGGACTGAGCCAGATGGTGGCCCTGCCCGTGATCGGGGCCGCCGGGCTCGACGCCGTGCTGACCTGGTACCTGTAGCCGATCCGCTCAGTCGTCCGCCTGCAAGTCCGCCTCGGACGGCGTTGCGTCCCGGTTGCGCGGCGCTGCCGCCTGCGGCGCAAGGCTCGTACCGAAATCGCCCTCGCCGGCGGTTGCCGGCGACCACGGGCGGTCGGTACCGCGCGCTTTCACCGCCTGAACCGCAAAGCCGTCGCCGCGCCGCGTCAGCGCGAGCGCGCCTTGCGCGGCGAGACGCTGCCGGTCGACCACCATCGCCGTGCAATCCGGTGGCGCCGGCCGGGCCGTCACCACCAGCGCTGCCCGGCTGCAATCGTCCGCCAGCGCGTCGATGCGCAAGGCCAGCGTGACCAGACGCCCGTCGGCGAGCGGCGTCACGCAGCCGGCCTCGTCGCACGATACGCCGTCGGCCAGCGAGGCGCTGCCGGCGTCGCGCGGATCGGCGTCGGCAGCGAGCCACTGCTTCAGCAGAAAACTGTCCTTGCTCGCCCGGATCAGATGCAGGTGCCCGTCCCTGCCCCGCACCGCGACGCTCTGGCCGTCGCCGGCGATCAGGATGTCGGGTTGCCGCACCGACAGCCCCCAGAGGATCGCAGCGAGCAGCACCAGCGCGCCCGACCAGCGCAGCGGCGTGCGCAGCAGGCCCATGATAATGATGCCGAGACTGGCCGCGACCAGCGGCACAATGCCGAAAGCCGGAATGCGGCCGACGGCGCCCGGCAGCGCCGCCACCCAGCGCGATACCGCGACCATCCAGTCGATGCCGATCCCCATCAGCCACCAGAACACGCCGTCAAGTCCGAACGGTGCCGCGAGCAATCCGAGGAGTCCCGCCGGCATCACCAGCGCCGAAACCACCGGCATCGCCCCGAGATTGGCGAGCACGCCGAACGGTGTGACGCGGTGGAAGTGAAAGGCGGCATAGGGCGTGGTCGCAAGCCCCGCGATCAGCGAGGCCAGGAACAGCATCGCGATCTCGCGGCCGCCCCACATCGCAATGCGCGCGGTCGCCGAATGATCCGGGGATGCAAACAGGTTAGGCATGCCGATCTGCACCAGCGCCACCAGCCCGAGCGTTGCCGCAAACGACATCTGGAAGCTCGGATGCACCAGCGCCTCCGGCGCGACCGCGAGCACGATCAGGGCGGCCACGGCCAGCGTGCGGAAGGTGATGGCGCGGCGGTCGACCATGACGGCGATCAGCACCACCGCGGTCATGAAGAACGAGCGTTGCGTCGCAACCTCTGCGCCCGACAGCAGCAGATAGAACGCGGCTGCGACGAGTGCGGCTGCCGCCGACCATTTCTTGATGGCAAAGCCGACCGCCAGTCCCGGGATCAGAGCGAGCAGCGCGCGCACCGCGAAGAACACGACACCGGCGACGACCGCCATGTGATAGCCGGAGATCGAGAGCACATGGCCGAGCCCCGAGACAAACATCGCATCGTTGACGGGCGTGCTGATTGCGTCGCGCCGCCCCGTCAGCAGCGCGGTCGCGATCGCGCGGTTGTCGCCCTCGAGTGTCGCCCGGATGCGCGCGTCGATCGCATCGCGCAGGCCCTGCATGAAGGCGGCATAGCGCAGCCGCAAGCCGCCGGTATCCGCTGGCACCGATGCCGTGATCGCCCCCATCACGAAGCCGGAGGCGCCGATGCCCTGGAAAAACATGTCGCGGGAGAAATCATAGCTGCCGGGGCGCACCGGCGAGATCGGCGGCATCAGCCGCGCCTTCAACTGCACGAAGCTGCCGACCTCGGGCGCCGTCCCCTTGCGCACCGACAGGCGCACGCGCTCCAGCTTGACGTCACTGCGTTGCGCCTCCATCGCGGTGACGCGCAGCACGAACCGGTCGGTGCGCTCACGGATGTCGCGGGTCTCGACGAAGCCCGACAGCGACACCGAATAGAGCGGCTTTGCCAGCACCGTGTGTGCGATCCGCGCCGTCTTCCAGGTCGCCATGGCAAAGCCGGCGGCAACCGCCGCGATCAGAAGCGCCGGCGCGAACAGCCGGCTCCGCCGCAACAGGACCGCAGAGAGCGCGAATACCATCGCCGTGACTGCGGCGACCCACAGCACCGGCTCGTGATCGGCGGCAAAGTACAGCGCGATACCACCGCCGAACGCGACAGGCACCCAAGGCAGCAGCCGCCCGGCGCCGGCCTCGGCGCGCGCCCATTCGCGCAGCGTCTCGACGAGCACGGGCCAAAGGCCAGAGCCCGCCGGCACGAAGCCACCGGCCTGCGCGGTTCGGCCCGTCGGCCAAGTCCCGGCGATCCCCTGCGAGGCACGCTGCGGCCGGCCTGGCTCCGCCATTCCCCTGCACCTTACGATACGCGACGGGAACCGAGGCTACCGGAACGAGCAGGCAGGCGAAAAGCGGAACGGATCAGGAACGAGGCGTGTCAGCCCCTACTTTTCCTCTTCCATCGTCACGGCGACGTCAGCCTTGGCGGACAGCCGGACCTTGTTGCCCTCGACACCGGCGATGAGGCCCTTGTCGATGAAGTGATGGTGGCCCTTGTGGCGGCCCTCGCCGCTGTCCTTCTTGGTCAGCTTGATCCGGTGGCCCTCGACCTTGTCGACGGTGCCGACATGGACGCCGTCGGCGCCGATGACTTCCATATGCTCTGCGATGTTCTGCATGGTGGGATCCTCTTCTGGACCCGCACAACGTGCTTGCGGCGCGTTCGTTGCTATCGCCGGAATGACGATGGCGTGTGCGGCGAGCCGCTAGATCAACGGCGCCTTCGACGAGGCGTGATGATTGACGATCTTCCAGTCGCCGTCCTCGCGGATGATGACCCAGCTCATCTTGACGACGAGATCGTCCCGCTCGCCGGCGAGATCGAACGAGATGGTCGCGGCCATGTTGATCAGGTCAGGGCCGGCCTGCGCCGCGTTCACCTCGGAAAACACCGCGCTTGGCCTGCGCCAGCGCGGCAGGCCGTTGAAATAATCGGCAACGCCGTGCCTGCCCAGATAGAGCTTTGGATTGGAGCCGAAGAAGAACGCGTTCTTCGCATAGAGCGACGACAGCGCGGCGGCATCGAGCGTCGCGAAGCCGGCGCACCATTTCGCGATGATGGCGGAAACGATGGCGTCGGCTTCACTGCTCATGCCTGCCTCAACCCTTCGCGACTTCCTTCGCAAAGGTGTCGCGCAGGCCGATGGTGCGCGAAAACACCGGCTTGCCGGGCGTCGAGTCCTTGTCGCGGACGAAATAGCCCTGGCGCTCGAACTGCATCGGCTCGGTCGCATTGCTTTCGGCCACCGATGCCTCGACCCGCGCGTCGCTGAGGATCTCCAGCGACTGCGGATTGAGGTCGGCCGCGAAGTTCGAGGCGTCCGGGCTCGGATTGGCGAACAGCTGGTTGTAGATGCGGATCTCCGCAGGCTTCGACGCTGCCGCCGGCAGCCAGTGCATGGTCGCCTTGACCTTGCGGCCGTCGGGCGCGTTGCCGCCCTTGGTGGCGGGATCATAGGTGCAGCGCAGCTCCACCACCTCGCCGGCGTCGTTCTTGATCACGCCGGTGCACTTGACGAAATAGGCGTAGCGCAGCCGCACTTCGTTACCCGGCGACAGGCGGAAGAACTTCTTCGGCGGGTTCTCCATGAAGTCGTCCTGCTCGATATAGAGCTCACGGCCGAACGTGATCTTGCGCGTCCCGGCGGAGGGATCGTCGGGGTGGTTGATCGCCTCGAGCTCTTCCGTCTGCCCTTCCGGATAGTTCTCGATCACGACCTTCAGTGGCTTCAGCACCGCCATGCGGCGCTGCGCGGTGCGGTTCAGCTCCTCGCGGATGCAGAACTCCAGCATGCCGACGTCGACCACGCTGTTGGCCTTGGCGACGCCGATACGCTTGACGAATTCGCGCAGCGCGGCCGGCGGCACGCCGCGGCGGCGCATCCCCGCCATGGTCGGCATGCGCGGATCGTCCCAGCCCGCGACGTGGCCCTCGCGGACGAGCTGGGTCAGCACGCGCTTGGACAGCAGCGTGTAGGTCAGGTTCAGCCGTGCGAACTCGTACTGGTGCGGCTTCGACGGAACCGGCAGCTTGTCGATGAACCAGTCATAGAGCGGCCGGTGGTCCTCGAACTCCAGCGTGCAGATCGAATGCGTGATGCCCTCGATCGCGTCCGACTGGCCGTGGGCATAGTCGTAGCTCGGATAGATGCTCCACTTGGTGCCGGTGCGCGGATGATGTGCATGCAGGATGCGATAGAGCACGGGATCGCGCAGATTGATGTTGCCCGCGGCCATGTCGATCTTGGCCCGCAGCACGCGCGCGCCGTTGGGGAATTCGCCCGCCTTCATGCGCCGGAACAGGTCGAGATTCTCCTCCACCGAGCGGTCGCGGAACGGCGAGTTCTTGCCGGGCTCGGTCAGCGTGCCGCGGGAGGTGCGGATCTCCTCCTGTGTCTGGTCGTCGACATAGGCGAGCCCGTCGCGGATCAGCTTCTCCGCCCATTCGTAGAGGCGGTCGAAATAGTCCGAGGCAAAGAACAGGTTCTTGCCCCAGTCGAAGCCGAGCCAGCGCACATCGGCCTGGATGGAATCGATGTATTCCTGCTCTTCCTTGACCGGATTGGTGTCGTCGAAGCGCAGATGGCAGCGGCCCGGAAACTCCTGGGCGATGCCGAAATTGAGTGCGATCGACTTGGCGTGGCCGATATGGAGATAGCCATTCGGCTCCGGCGGGAACCGGGTCACGATCTCCTTGTACTTGGCCTGATCGAGGTCGGCCTGGATGATGTCACGAATGAAATCGCGCCCAACCTCGTTCGCCACCGGTTCTGTCATTACGTCAATCCTGTAGGGAAATCAGCGGTCCTTCTGCCAAATTCCCTTGGCTGAGCCAAGGGCTTAAGCGAGACCTTTAGCGGTCCGCCGCCGGGCTTTAGTTATGCTCCGGTCCTGTTATATACCACCGCCTCCAATGCATAGGCCCTGCCAAGAATGACCTCCCCCGTCGTCACCCGCTTTGCTCCCTCCCCGACCGGCTTCCTCCACATCGGGGGTGCCCGCACGGCGCTGTTCAACTGGCTCTATGCGAAGAAGCATGGCGGCAAGATGCTGCTCCGGATCGAGGACACCGACCGCGAGCGCTCCACGGAGGCCGCGATCGGCGCGATTCTGGACGGGCTGAAATGGCTCGAGCTCGGCTGGGATGGCGACGTCATCTACCAGTTCAGCCGCGCCGCCCGGCACCGCGAGGTCGCCGAGCAGCTGCTCGCCGACGGCAAGGCCTATCGCTGCTACGCCACCGCCGAGGAGCTCACCGCCATGCGCGAGAAGGCGCGCGCCGAGGGCCGCACCCGCCTCTATGACGGCCTATGGCGCGACCGCGATCCCGCGACCGCCCCGTCCGACGTCAAGCCGACCATCCGGCTGCGCGCGCCGCAGACCGGCGAGACCGTGATCGAGGACCAGGTGCAGGGCCGCGTGGTCTGGCAGAACGAGAACCTCGACGACCTCGTCCTGCTTCGCGGCGATGGCAACCCGACCTACATGCTCGCGGTGGTGGTCGACGACCACGACATGGGCGTCACCCACGTCATCCGCGGCGACGATCATCTGATCAACGCCGCCCGCCAGAAGCAGATCTACGACGCGATGGGCTGGGCGCTGCCGAGCATGTCCCACATCCCGCTGATCCATGGCCCGGACGGCTCGAAGCTGTCGAAGCGCCACGGCGCGCTCGGCGTCGATGCCTACCGCGCCATGGGATACCTCCCGGATGCGCTCCGCAACTACCTCGTCCGGCTCGGCTGGAGCCATGGCGACCAGGAGATATTCTCGACCGAGGAGATGATCGCAGCGTTCGACCTCGCCAGCGTCGGCCGCGCCGCGGCCCGCTTCGATTTCGCCAAGCTGGAAAACCTCAACGGCCATTACATCCGCCACGCCGACGATCAATCACTCGTGAAGATGTTCGAGGACGTGCTCGACCACGTCGTGCCGAGCCGTGACGAGCTTAAGGCCAAGTTAAACGACACCACGCGCGCACAGCTCCTGAAGGCCATGCCGGCCCTGAAGGAGCGCGCCAAGACGCTGATCGAGCTGATCGACAGCGCCTATTTCATCTTCGCCGACCGGCCGTTGGAGCTCGATCCGAAGGCGGCAGCTCTGCTGACGCCGGAGAACCGCAAGCTGATCGGCCAGCTTCATTCCGCGCTGGAGAAAGTCGAGACCTGGAGCGCGTCCACGGCGGAAGCCGCGCTGCGCGCCTTTGCCGAGGAAAATAGTCTCAAGCTCGGCGCGGTCGCCCAGCCGCTACGGGTGGCGCTGACCGGACGGACCACGTCGCCTGGTATATTTGAGGTTCTGGACGTGCTGGGACGCCAGGAAAGTCTGGACCGGCTCAAGGATCAGGCCAAGGACTAGGCGAGGGCTAGGCTAGACGTAAGTCGAGCATGCGCGGCGCCATCTTGCAGCGCACACAGCAATAATATACCCATCTCACCCGTACCTTCTGGAACATCCGGCCTGCCCCGCCAACTCATCGGGGCCTTCCGGGTCCGGCCCGTTTCACCATACATCGGGGACCTACGATGGACGCAAAAGCAAGCAATAAGACCGCCACGCTGACGGTCGGAAACAAGAACTATGATCTCCCGATCCACAGCGGCAGCGTCGGGCCTGATGTCATCGATATCGGCAAGCTCTACGGCCAGTCCGGGCTGTTCACTTACGATCCCGGCTTCACCTCCACCGCGAGCTGCCAGTCCAAGATCACCTATATCGACGGCGACGCGGGCGTGCTGGAATACCGCGGCTACCCGATCGAGCAGCTCGCCGAGAATGGCGACTTCCTGGAGACCTGCTATCTCCTGCTGTACGGGAACCTGCCGACCGCCGCGCAGAAGAAGGATTTCGACGACCGCGTGATCCATCACACGATGGTGCACGAGCAGATGGCCCGCTTCTTCCAGGGCTTCCGCCGCGACGCCCATCCGATGGCGGTGATGGTCGCCTCCGTCGGCGCGCTCGCCGCGTTCTATCACGACTCCACCGACATCAACGATCCGAAGCAGCGCATGATCGCTTCCATGCGCATGATCGCGAAGATCCCGACGCTGGCGGCGATGGCCTACAAGTACACGGTTGGTCAGCCCTTCGTGTATCCGAAGAACTCGCTCTCCTTCGCCGAGAACTTCCTCAACATGTGCTTCGCCGTGCCGTGCGAGGACTACAAGATCAACCCTGTGCTGGCTGACGCGCTGGACAAGATCTTCATCCTGCACGCCGACCACGAGCAGAACGCCTCGACCTCGACGGTGCGCATCGCCGGCTCCTCCGGCGCCAACCCGTTCGCCTGCATCGCCGCCGGCATCGCCTGCCTCTGGGGCCCGGCGCATGGCGGCGCCAACGAAGCCGCTCTCGCGATGCTCGCCGAGATCGGTTCGGTCGACAAGATTCCGGAATTCATCGCCAAGGTGAAGGACAAGAACAGCGAAGTCCGCCTGATGGGCTTCGGTCACCGCGTCTACAAGAACTACGATCCGCGCGCCAAGATCATGCAGAAGATGTGTCACGCCGTGCTCAAGGAGACCGGCCATGGCGACGATCCGATGCTGAAGGTGGCGCTCGAGCTCGAGAAGATCGCGCTCAGCGACCAGTACTTCATCGATCGCAAGCTGTACCCGAACGTCGACTTCTATTCGGGCATCACGCTGAAGGCGATGGGCTTCCCGGTCTCGATGTTCACCGTGCTGTTCGCGGTCGCCCGCACCGTCGGCTGGATCAGCCAGTGGAGCGAGATGATCGAGGATCCGCAGCAGAAGATCGGCCGTCCGCGCCAGCTCTACACCGGCGTCACCCGCCGCGACTACGTCGCGATCAAGGATCGCAAGTAAGTCTCGAGCCAACGCAGCTTTCGAAACGGCGCCATCTCACGATGGCGCCGTTTTTGTTTGGCAGGATCCCGCAGGGCGAACAAAGCGCAAGGGCGAGCGGATGCGGATCACGAACCCGGTGGACGGATGGTTGCAGGTCGTGGCCTGCTCGCCGTTTCCCGATGCAGCCGGCGAGATGGTGCTTCATCCCAGATGCGACATTGACGGGGTGGTCACCGCGGAGCGCCTTGTCGCAACTGCCGTGCGGTACAGCGGCTACGACGTGCCCAAGCCGAAATGGCCGCGCCCCGGGGCGGAGCTTCCGGTCACCGTGGACCTCGCTGATCCCACACGGTTCAGGATCGAATGGGATCTGGTGCCGACCGAGCGGGAAGCCGCCGAGCATCTCGCAGAGCATTTGCGCGGCGAGCGCCAGACCGGCACGCCCGGCCACCGCCCGTTTCCCCGCGTCTGGCGCGAGGCGGAGCACGCCGCGTCGTCGCCCGCGCTGGTCAACGGCCTGACGCCGCAGCAGACGGAGATTGCGCTTGCCGGCGGCGCCGCAGCGCTCGGCCTGGTCCCGACCACGGCGAAGGTGTTGAGCGCGCACGAGGTGCAACCGAGCAGTGCACCGGGCGGAACGTGGGACATTGCCATCGCGGTGGACGACCCGAATGGTGGTGCGGCTTGGAAAGCGGTCACGCGCATGTCGTTCAGCAGCCCGAGCCGCCGCGAAAGCCGCATCGTCGCTGGAGGCGAGTTGCCTGTCCTGATCGATCCAGACAACCGCGAGCGGATCATCGTCGACGTCACGCGCCTCTCCTGAATGCTGCCGCTACCGCGCGATGTGCGTGCAGATCGCGCGCGCCGGTCTTGCTGCCTCGCACAACAACAAGTCGAACGATCGCACCGGCGATCGCTTGACAGCCGAAACGCTCCGCGCGCATTCTTACTCTAAGTAAGAATGACGACAGGGATGGAAATGCCGGAGCAGCCGAGAAGTCGGCGGCAGACGCGCGCTGCCATTTTGACTCATCTGCTTCAGTCGGGCGGCTCGTTTCGCCCGCCTCTGGCCAAGGCCGTGCGCCTGTCGGAGGCGAGCCTGTCGCGCATCCTGTTCGATCTGAAAGCTGAAGGCCTGATCGAGGAAGTGCGGCGCCCTGCCCCTTATGTCGGCGGCCCGACAGGCCTCGTCTCGCTCGATGGTTCGGTGGCGCTTGCGGCCCTCGAACTGACCGGCCAGTGGCTCAGCGTCGGCATCGGCAGCCTGTCGGGCGAGTTGCGTTACACCGAGCGCGTACCGCTGCCGGGAAAGCCGACAACGGAGTCGGTCGGCCGGGTGTTTCGCGAGGCGCTGACATTGCTGCGCGACTGGACGCGGCGGCGAAGGGTCAGGCTCGCGCAGATCGGCGTCTCCATTCCGGGTCTCGGCCGCTTGAGCGAGTTCGGCAACCCAATCATTCCCTGCGATGTCGGAGATATCGGCGACGTGCTTGGTGAGATGTTCGCCAACGTCCCGGTCGAGTTCACCAATTCGGTGGTGGCGCACGCCATTTTTCACCGCTGCCGCACGGAAGACTATCCGTTCAGTGGTGCGCATCTGTTCGTCTTCGTCGGCCAGGGCGTCGCGGGCGCCTGGATGGACGATCCGATCGAGGCCGATGCCCTGCAACCGGTCGAGCTCGGCCACATGGTGTTCGAAGCCGACGGCCCGCGTTGCCGCTGTGGTCATCATGGCTGCGTCGAAGCCTATACCTCGTTGCCGGCGCTCGCCGAGCTGCTCGGCGTACCGGAGCCGGAGCTGCTCCGCTTTGGCAGCGATTGGGTGACCGCGATCCCGATCTCCGCGCGCGTGCGGCAGGAGCTGCGGCATCGCCTCTATCGCCTTGGCCTTGCGATCGGCAACACGCTGAACGTCAAGCCCTGTCACGGCGTTGTCATCTCCGGCTGGCCGTCGCTGCTTGCGGAGGACGATCGGAAGGCGCTGGTCGACGGCGTCGACGCCAGCCTGCTCGGTGGCCGCAAGCATGCGCAAGCCACGCTCGCTTTCGTGCCGCCATCGAATGGCAACGATCCGCGGGCCGCGCTGGCCTTCGCTGCCTTCTGCCTCGCCTGCCGCGGCGGCATGCCGGCCGCATCGACGGAGGCTGCCTGAAATGCCCTGAGCCGCGCAGCCCTCGCGCAAACAAGAGAGTTCACACCGGGAGGAACTTGCCATGCCGATCACGACAACAAGGCGCCGTCTGCTCGCTGGATCTGCAGCCGCGTTCGCACTGCCGGCCTTTGCCCGCGCGCAAGGCGCGGTCAAGCCACGCCTGACCGCGATCTCACAATGGTCCGCAGGCAGCGACGGGGCGGCCATCACCGCGCTCGGCAAGAAATTCGAGGAGAAGGGCGGGGTTTGGCAGCACTCGCCCGTCCCCGGCTTCACCACCGAGATGATGAACAAGCTGCGTGCCCAGATCATCGCCGGCGATCCGCCGGCCTGCTCGCAGCTCAAGGGCCCCGAGATCGCGGCCTGGTCGAAGATCGCGCCGACCGTCGATCTCGACGCCCTGGTTGCGGCTGCCGGCTACGAGAAGGTCGTCGCCCCGGACCTTGCGAAATTGCACAGGCCGGGCGGCAAGTGGATCGCGCTGCCGCTGCAGATCTACAGCACCAACATGCTGTTCCTCTCCAAGCGCGCGATGGACAAGGCCAAGGCCGACAAGATCCCGGTCACCTGGGCCGAGTTCAACGATCTCGCCGACAAGATGAAATCAGGCGGTGTCCCCTACCCGGTCGCCAACGGCGGCACCCGCCCCGACGACGGGCAGAAGTTCGAAGCCTCGCTCGCCGGCATCAGCCCGACCGCGTACCGCGCAGCCATCATGAATCTCGACAAGAAGGCCCTGGAGGCCCCCGAGATCAAAGCTGCGTTCGTGCAGGTTCGCAAGATCGCCGACTGGATGGACCCCAATGTCGGCGCCCAGCACTTTTCGACCAACCTGAAGCGCTTCGTCGACGGCGACATGGGCATGATGATCATGGGCGGCTGGGCGCAGGGCGTGTTGCGCAATGCCGGTTTCAAGTTCGACGACTTCATGATCGCGCCGGGCCCGAGCGACAACGGCAAGCCGGTCTTCCTGTTGAACGCCGATGCCTTCATCTTCTGGCAGCGCAAGGAGGCCGACCTGCAAGCCGGTCAGACGCTGATGGCCCAGCTCGTCATGGATCCGGCGATCCAGACGATGTATTCGCAGATCACGGGATCGATCCCCGTGCGCACCGACGTCGATCTGTCCGGCGAAGGCTGGTCGGACGGTCAACGGCGGACCGCAGCGGCTCTGAAAGACGCCATCGCCAGCAATCAGGCCGTCCTCAGCATGGCGCACAACATGGCGCTGGAAAACGGCATGACCGCAGCGATGATCGACGTCATCACGGAATTCGTGAAGAACAAGACGATCAAGCCGGAGCAAGCGGCCACACGCCTCGCCGAAGCCGTCGAGAGCTCGCGTTGACCACCGTCGTCTCGACAAGACCGGGCCGGCCGGCGACTGCTGAAATGATCCGCCGGCTGCCCGAATATCTGACGATCTGGGTGCCGCTGCTGTTGTCCGCCGCGCACCTCATTGCGTTTTCGCTGTGGACGATCTGGATATCGTTCACGCCATCCACGCTGGTCCCGGTGTCGGGTTGGGTGGGTTTGCGCAACTATTCCGCGGTCGCGGCATCGCGGAACTGGCAGATCGCCCTGGACAATCTGCTGCTGTTTGGCAGCTCCTTCGTGTTGCTGAGTCTGGCGACCGGGCTCATCCTTGCCATCCTGCTCGATCAACGCATTCGCGGCGAGAATTTGCTGCGATCCATCTTCCTCTACCCACTGGCGGTGTCGTTCGTGGTCACCGGCACGGTCTGGAGCTGGCTGCTCAATCCTGGCCTCGGCATCCAGAAGCTGGTCCACGATCTCGGCTGGACCTCCTTCCGGTTCGACTGGCTGATCGACCGCGACATGGCGATCTGGACCATTGTCATCGCGGCGATCTGGCAATCCTCGGGCTTCGCCATGGCGCTCTTCCTCGCCGGCCTCCGCTCCGTCGATGCCGACCTGATCAAGGCCGCACAGATCGACGGTGCCGGGCCGATCCGGATGTACCGGCGCGTCATCCTGCCGACGCTGTGGCCGATCACCATCACCGTCATCGTCATCCAGCTGCAGTTCGCGATCTCGACCTTCGACCTCGTCCGCGCCCTCACCAATGGCGGGCCCGGCATTGCGACCCAGTTGCCGGCCCTCGTCGTCTATGACCTGATGTTCCAGCGCAGCCTGCTCGGGCGGGGGGCGGCAGCGGCCGTGCTCATGCTGCTCATTCTTCTCGCGATCTTGCTGCCCTATGCAGCGTGGCGTTATGTCCAGCGGCGGCGGGCCATCCATGCGTGAGCGAACCTTCGCCCCGGGCCGGATTCTGATCTATCTCATCGTTTCGCTGATCGCCGCAGCATGGCTCGCGCCATTGGCTGTCGTCGTGCTGAATTCGCTCCGCACCAACGAGGAGATCGCGCAGGGCTCGATGATCGGTTGGCCGCAACATCTGGCCTGGAGCAATTACGCCACCGCCTGGAGCGGTTTCTGCGTCGCAGAGACCTGCGCCGGCATCCGGCCCTACATGCTGAACTCCGCACTCGTGACCATTCCCGCGACGATCTTCTCGACCCTGCTCGGCGCGGTCGCAGGTTACGCGGTTTCGCTCTGGCGCTTTCGTGGCGACAGCTGGATCTACGGGATCGTCACGCTCGGCATCTTCCTTCCACAGCAGATGCGTCTGCTGCCCTGGACCATCGTGCTGCGCGATACCGGTCTGATGAACACGCTGACGGGCCTGGTCGTGATCCACACGATCCAGGGGCTCTCCTTCACCACCTTGTTCTGCCGAAACTACTACGTGGCCGTCCCGCAGGAATTGATCAGGGCTGCCCGCATCGATGGTGCCGGGTTCTTTCGCATTTTCTGGCGCATCATCCTGCCTCTCTCGCCGCCCATCCTGGTCGTCACCGTGATCTGGCAATTCACGCATATCTGGAACGAATTTCTCTATGGCGTGACATTCACGACCGGCCAGCAGCAGCCGGTCACCGCCGCGCTGATCGCGCTGTCCGCCGCGGTCGCCGATATCCCGCAGCATGGCGTGCAAAGCGCCGCGGTCATGATCGCCGCCCTGCCCACGCTGCTGATCTATCTGATCGGCGGCAAGTATTTCGTACGCGGCCTGACCGCCGGAGCCGTGAAATGATGGAGTCGTCATGGCAGCGCTGAGCATTCGTGCCCTGTCCAAGCGCTACGCCAATCTGGAGGTGCTGAAGGGGATCGATCTCGACATCGAGAGCGGCGAATTCACCGTGCTGGTCGGGCCGTCCGGCTGCGGCAAGTCCACGCTGCTCAACATCGTCGCCGGGCTCGACCGCGCCAGCGCCGGCACCGTGGAGATCGGCGGACGCGTCGTCAACGACGTCCCTCCGAAAGACCGCGACATCGCCATGGTGTTCCAGTCCTACGCGCTCTATCCGTCGATGACGGTCCGCCAGAACATCACCTTCGGCATGGAATGCCGTCATGTGCCCAAGGCCGCGCAGGACGCCGCGGTCGAGAATGTCGCAAGACTGCTCCAGATCGAGCCGCTGCTCGGCCGCAAGCCGTCGCAATTGTCCGGCGGCCAGCGCCAGCGCGTGGCGATGGGCCGGGCCTTGGTGCGCGATCCCCTGCTCTTCCTGTTCGACGAGCCGCTCTCCAACCTCGATGCGAAACTGCGCGTCGAGATGCGGATGGAGATCAAGCGCCTGCATCAGCGCATCGGCGCCACCATCGTCTACGTCACCCACGACCAGATCGAGGCGATGACGATGGCGACGCGGATCGCCGTGATGCATCAGGGCAGCGTGCAGCAGTTTGCCGACCCCGATACCGTGTACCGCTATCCCGCCAATCTGTTCGTCGCCCGCTTCATGGGCTCGCCGCCGATGAACACCATGCCGGCCCGGCTCGAGGCCGACGGCCGCGGGCCGGTGGTCGTGATCGGCGCCGGGCGATCGGACGAGGTACGTCTGCATCTGCAGGACTACGATGCCGCCGCATCCTACGTCGGCCGCGCGGTGGTGCTCGGAATCAGGCCGGAATGCATCGCCGAAGGGGATCGCGCATTCTCCGGCGCGACCGGCGCGCCGGTTGTCGTCACCGCGCCGGTGGAGATGGTCGAGCCCACCGGCGCCGAAACCATCGTCCTGTTGCGGCTCGGCGGCGAGCCCGCACAGGCGCGCATCTCGCCGGACGTCCGTCCTGCGCCGGGCGCCATGGCCCCCTTTGCGCTCGACACCCGCCGCATCTGCCTGTTCGACCCCGAGACGGAGCGACTGATCGCATGACCCAGACGAGCTATGCCGGCCTCGCGGACCGCGTGGTGCTGATCACCGGTGGCGCCAGCGGCATCGGTGCCGCCTTCGTTCGCGCCTTCGCAGGCCAAGGCGCCCGCGTCGCCTTCCTCGACATCGACGAAGCAGCCGGCGCGGCGCTGGTCGCGGACGTGACGGCCGCGACCGGCACGGCGCCGCTGTTCGTGCCTTGCGATCTCCTCGATATCGACGCCTTGCGCGGCGCGATGGCAGCGGTGCATCGATCGCTCGGTGATGCCGCGATCCTCGTCAACAACGCCGCCAACGACCAGCGCCAGGTTCTGGCCGACGTGACGCCGTCCGAATTCGACTGGATGATCGGCGTCAACCTCAAGCACGTCTTCTTCGCAGCGCAAGCCGTGGTGCCCCAGATGCAGGCGCGCGGCGGCGGCTCGATCATCAACATGTCGTCGATCGCCTGGATGCGCGGGGCGCCGGCGCTGCCGGTCTACGCCGCCGCAAAGGCGGCCATCGTCGGCTTCACCAACTCGCTGGCGCGGTCGGTCGGCCCTGACCGCATCCGCGTCAACGCGATTGCGCCGGGGATGGTGATCACCGAACGCCAGCGCCGGCTGTGGTATCCGGACGAGCAGACCATCGCCGAGATGCGCTCGCGCCAGGCCATTCCGGATGCAGTGACGCCCGAGGACATCGCCAACATGGCCCTGTACCTCGCCTCCGACGAGAGCCGGCGCATCACGCGCCAGTGCTTTCAGGTCGACGGCGGCCTCGGCTAGCTCGTCCGCCGGCCCTTCCGCATCGTCGCGAGCACGACATCGGCCGCGAGCACGCTCGGCGACTTGTTGCCGGTGGACATGATGGTGTCGAGCCGGGCGAACGCCTCGACCTGCTGCTGACGCAGCGGTGTGTCCGTCAGCACGTCGGTCAGCGCCGGCGCGAGCTTCTCCGGCGTGCAGTCCTCCTGCAAATACTCCGGAATGACCTCCTTGCCGATCACGAGATTGGCGAGGATCACCGAGGAGACACGGATCGCGCGGCGCAGGATGAACGCCTCGATGGCGCCGACGCGATAGGCCGTCACCATCGGAATGCCCGACAGCGCGAGCTCCAGCGTCACCGTGCCGGATTTCGCCAGCGCGGCATGCGCGATGCGGAAGGCGGCACGTCTCTCGGCCTCGCCGATCACGATCTGCGGCTTGACCGGCCAGCTCGCGATGCCGTCGCGCACGGTGGCTTCGAGATGCGGCATGGTCGGCAGCATCAGGTTGAACGCGCGCCCCTCCGCCTGCAGCCGGCCGAGCGCCGCGCCGAACACCGCGAGATGATGCCGGATCTCGCTGCGGCGGCTGCCGGGCAGCACCAGCAGCACCGGCGGCTCGCTGTCGCGGCGCGTCTGCTCCTGCGCGTTCGGCCGCAGCGAGGACAATTGCTCGATCAGGGGATGGCCGACATAGCTGCACGGCGGCCCGCCGAGCTTGCGGTATTCCTCCGGCTCGAACGGCAACAGGCCGAGCACATGATCGACATAGCCGAGCATGGTCCGCGCCCGTCCCGGCCGCCAGGCCCAGAGCTGCGGCGAGACGTAGTCGACGATCGGGATCGCAGGATTCTTCGCGCGCACGCGCCGGGCGACGCGATGGGTGAAATCCGGACTGTCGATGATGACGAGTGCGTCGGGCGCGGCCTCCAGCACGGCATCCGCGGTCTGGCGGATCAAGCGCAGGATCTTCGGCAATTGCTGCACCACCGCGGCGAAACCGACGATCGACAGCTCCTCGATCGGAAACAGCGTCTCGAGCCCCTCGCGCGCCATGGTGCGGCCGCCGACGCCGACGAACTGCACGCCGTCGCCGAGGCGCTGGCGCATCACCTTCATCAAGGCGCTGCCGAGCCGGTCGCCGGATTCCTCCGTGGCGATCAGGAAGATCTTCCGCTTGGGATCGCGCCCCTGCATCACGCCGGCAATCCGATGACGAAGAGATATTTGGCGTCGGCGAGCGAGATCATCGCCTGCGGCTCGGCGGCGATGGTGTTGCCGGCGATCACGGCGATGCCGGCAAGACCTGCCGTGGCGACGCCCTCGATGGTGCGCGGGCCGATCGTCGGCAGGTCGAAGCGCAGATCCTGGCTGTTCTTCGGCGCCTTCACCAGCACACCGCGCCCCGTGGCGGCGCGGATACGCCCCTCATCGCGCAGGCGTGCGACGCGCGCCAGCAGCGCGTCGGTGCCCTCGATGTCCTCGACCGCCACCACATGGCCATCGATCACCACGACGGCCTGGCCGATGTCGAACGGCCCGAGCGCGGTCAGGACCGCGCGTCCACGCTCGATGTCGGCCTTGCTCGCGTCGCTCGGCCAGGCGCGGCTGATGCAGCCCGCAGGCATCAGGAGATCGGGTGCGACATCCTTGATGCCGACCATGCGAAAGCCGCCTTGCTCGAGAATGCGCCCGACACCCGACAGCAGATGATCGTCGCCGCCGCGGAAGGCGCGGATGACGTTGCCGAGCAGCCGCAACGTCGTGAAGTCGAACCGGATCTCCGAGAGCGAGGGCCGCACCAAGGTGCCGATGAAGATCAGGTCGCGGCAGCCTTCCTCGCGGAACAGCCGCATCGCGCGCCCGAGCTGGCCGACCGAGATCCAGCGGTGGCGGAATTTTTCCACCTGCACCGGATCGCAGGCACCGCGCAGCGGGAACAGCACCGGCGTGATGCCGCGCGCAACGAGCGAGTCGGCGACCGCGAACGGCATCGCGCCGCCGCCGGCGACCACGCCGACCGGCGATGAAATCCCTGCCGCCGCCGATGTCATGTCCGCGGCCATCACAGGTTCACTTCGCGATGGCGGGAAGACAGAGCGGGCGCTTGCCCTTGCCGATAAAGCCGAGGATTTCGGCGATCGCCGGGTCTTCGCCGGCGAGCGGCCGCACCGCCTCCAGCCGCTCGGCAAAGGTGCCGGCGCCGTGGAAGAGCTTCTGGTAGAACGCGCGCACGGTCGCAAGCCGCTGCTTGGTGAACTTGCGCCGCTTCATGCCGATCAGGTTGAGGCTCTCCAGCACCGCGTACTGGCCGTTGACCAGCCCGTACGGGATGACATCGTCGCGCACGCCGCAAACACCGCCGACCATCACATAGGGGCCGATGCGGGTGAACTGATGCACCGCGGACAGGCCGCCGATATAGACGGCATCGCCGATCTCGCAGTGGCCACCGAGCGTCGCCGACGTCGCGAAGATCACGTTGTCGCCGACCATGCAGTCATGCCCGACATGGCTGTTGTTCATGAAGTAGCCGCCACTCCCGACGCGCGTCAGCCCGCCGCCCTTGATCGTGCCGACGTTCATCGTTGCACCTTCGCGGATGGTGCAGCCCGAGCCGATCTCGAGCCGGGTCGGCTCGCCCTTGTAGCTGAGATCCTGCGGCGCGCCGCCCAGCACCGCGAACGGCGAGATCACGCAGCCGTCCCCGACCGAGGTGTGGCCGATGATTGTGACCTGTCCGATCAGCTTGCAGTTTTGGCCGATCACCGCATTCGGGCCGATGATGCAAAAGGGTCCGATCTCGGTGCCCTCGCCGATCACGGCGCCGTCCGCGACCCGTGCAGTGGGATCAATCTTACTCATCAAGCGATCTGGCTCATCAAAAAGGTCTGGTTAGGCGTTGAAGTCGTTCGGTTTTCCGGTGGTTAGCGCGACTATGCCCGATCTGTCCAGTGACGTATCATATCGGCCTGTTTCATATGCTGGATGAGCCGGCCGTCACAGTTCTTCAATACGTTCATGTGGAGCTTGAAGTCATCGTGGTCAGGGCCCTGGTACTCCTGCTCGCACAGCTCGCGGCTACCCCGATCGTCTCCGAGACGGTCGAGACCGGCGAACGCGACCTTGTTGATCTCAAGACGTTCGAGTGCCGCGACATCACCCGCAGCACGGTGCTTCAGCGCATCTGCTATGACCGCGCGCGGCAGGACCTCGTCGTCGCCGTGAACGGCGCCTATGACCGCTATTGCGGTGTGACGGCGGACACGGTCGACCGCCTCCTGGGCGCACCGTCCATGGGCCAGTTCTTCAACCAGAACTTCAAGCGCGATCTCACAGCCGGTCACTACGCTTGCGGGACGCGGGAGCGCGTCCAGAGGAGCTGACCCGCTCAGTCCGTCAGCATGGCGCCGACATCGGCTTCGGCCACGACCTGGCCATTGACCTTGGCGTCGCCGTGAAACCACCACATGGTCTTGCGGCGGCCGAGCGAGCGCATGTGATACTCGATGGTATCGCCGGGCAGCACCGGCTTGCGGAACTTGCACTTGTCGATGGTGAGGAAGTAGACCGCGCGCGGCTTCTCGGTGCCCTCGACCGACTTGATGCCGATCACGCCCGCGGTCTGCGCCATCGCCTCGATCATCATCACGCCGGGATAGACCGGGCGCTCGGGGAAATGCCCCTGGAAGGCCGGCTCGTTGAAGGTGACGTTCTTGATGCCAATGCCGCTGTAATCGGCGCGGATGTTGATCACACGGTCGATCAGCAGCATCGGAAAGCGGTGCGGCAGCGTCTGGAGGATCGCGTTGATATCCACCAGCTCGAACTTGATAGGAGATTCCTCCGTCATTCCCGTCCCTCGTCCTTCGGATCGGCCTTGCTGTCGCGTACCAGGCGCTCCACCGCGATAATTTCCTTGAACCACTGCTTGGTCGGCTTGGCAAAAAAGCCGCCCCAGCGACCGTTCGGCGGGATGTCGTCCTTGACGCCGCTCATCGCGGTGACCTGGGCCCCGTCGCCAATCTTGAGGTGATTGTTGATGCCAACCTTGGCTCCCAGTGCCACGTTGTCGCCGATGGTCAGGCTGCCGGCCAGCCCGATCTGGGCCGCCAGCAGGCAATTCCGGCCGATCGTCACATTGTGGCCGATCTGGACCTGGTTGTCGATTTTGGTGCCCTCGCCGATCACGGTGTCGCGCAGGGATCCGCGATCGATGGTGGTGCCGGCGCCGACCTCCACATTGTTCTGGATCAGCACGCGCCCGGTCTGCGGCACCTTCAGATGGCCCTCGGGGCCGAAGAAGATGAAGCCGTAGCCGTCCTGGCCGATCGAGCAGCCGGGATGGATCAGGACGTCGTTGCCGATCAGCGCACACTGGATGGCGGTGCGGGCACCGACATTGCAGTCCCGGCCGATCTTGACGCCGGGGCCGATCACGGCGCCGACGCCGACCACCGTGCCGCTGCCGATCTCGACATCCGCACCGATGACAGCCAGGGGCTCGACGATCACGCCGTCCTCGAGCCGGGCCGTGGGATCGATGATCGCCGACGGGGCGATGCCGTCATTGCCGGTCCAGGCTTGCGGCCTCAGCGCGTCCGCATGCCACTCCCGCGCGATCCCGACGAAGGCGCGGAACGGCTGCGCCACCCGCAACACCGCGACATGCGCAGGCACCTGGCCCTCGAAGCGCGGGCTGACCAGGCAGGCACCCGCTTTGGTTGATTTCAGCTGATCGACATATTTGAGATTGTCGAAGAAGGCCAGATGCATCGGACCGGCCTCGTCGAGCGAGGCCAGGCCCGTGATGACGTGGCCGCCCTTCCCGGGATCGACCAGTTGCGCCTTGGTCAGCGCGGCAATATCGGCCAGCGCTGTCGCTGGCGGCTTTGTGAAGAAGGTCGGCTGCGCCATTCCACCCCGTCGCGGTCCGGCTTCGGCATGAAGCGGACGGGCCGCATCATGCCTCATCTCTTGGATCGGCACGATCCCTTTCGGAAACCGGCTCCAGTGATCCGGGTCGTGCCGTGCTGATCGAATTAGAACGTGGTGCCGCCGCCGAACCGGAACTCCTGCGTGCGGTCGTTCTTGCCCTTGGTGAGCGGCACGGCGTAGTCGAAGCGCAGCGGACCGAACGGCGAGGCCCAGATCAGGCCGACACCCACCGACGAACGGACCACCTTGCTGTCGTCATACACGAGACCGGTACAGGTTCCCGCGGAGGACGGATTGATGCTCGACGGGATGCAGCTCGAGTTCTTCGTCGTGGTCATCTCGTTCGTCGCCGACCACGTCGTCGGTCCCTGATAGTCGTACAGGCCGCCGGCATCGGCATAGACCGCGCCCTTCAGACCCACTTCCTTCGGCAGGAACCAGAACGGCATCTGCAATTCGAGCGAAGCGCCCCAGTACTTGGTGCCGCCAAGCGCGTCCTGCGTACCAAAGGGATTGAGGTCGCGCGGACCGATGCCGTTCGGAGCAAAGCCGCGAACGAGGTTCGGACCCATCTGGAAGTGGTCGAGCATCCGCAGATCGCTGCCCATCTTGGTCAGGATGCCGCTCTGGAGGCGAACGAGGCCGACGATGTCAGACACCAGCGGAGCGTAGTACTTCGCGTCGATCACGCTCTTCATGTAGGTGACGTCGCCGCCGACGCCGGCGAAGTCCTGCCGGAAGTCGACGAGCAAGCCGTCGGTCGGGTTCTTGTTGTTGTCCAGCGTGTTGTAGGTCAGCGTGTAGCCGAGCGCCGAGGTCAGGGTCTTGCCGTTGGCAAGCTCCTTGCGCACCGGCAGCGAAGCTTCGCCGTCGCTGTAGCAGCCAAGACCGCCGGTCGAGCTCAGGTCGATCGCCGGCGTCTGCGACGCGGCGAAAGCCGGGCTCGGGTTGAACGCCGAGGAGCCGAGGACGTTGTTACAGTTCGCCAGATAGTACGGCAGCGAGATTTCCTGCTGGTAGATCGAGTAGCGCAGCTGGAGCGCCAGATCTTCACGCAAGGAGAAACCGAGACGCGGCGAGAAGCCGAGCGTCTTGGTGCCGTAGGAGATGTAGCTGTTGGAGAGCTGCTGGCGCTGATAGAGGTCGAGGCCGAGCGCGACGCGGTAGTCGAGCAGGTACGGCTCGACGAACGACAGCGAGTAGCCGCGTGCGTACTGGCCATAGGTCACCGACGCCTTGGCGAACAGGCCGCGGCCGAGCAGGTTGCGCTCGGAGATCGAGACTTCCGCCAGCGCGCCGTCGGTCGTGGAGTAGCCGCCCGAGATCGAGAAGTCGCCGGTCGACTTCTCTTCCATGTCGACCACCAGGATGACGCGATCGCTCGAGGAACCTGGCTCCGTCGTGATCTTGACGCTCTTGAAGTAGTCGAGGTTCTTCAGGCGCCGCTCGGCGCGGTCGACCAGCGCACGGTTATAGGCATCGCCCTCGGAGATGTCGAACTCGCGACGGATCACGTAGTCGCGGGTGCGGGTGTTGCCGCGCAGGTTGATGCGCTCGATATAGGTGCGCGGGCCCTCGTCGATGTTGAACACGACGGAGACGGTGTGCGCCTCGAAGTTGCGGTCGCCGCCGGGACGGACCACGGCGAAGGCATAACCGCGGCGCGAGGCCTCGATCTGCATCTCCTCGACCGACTTCTCGACCGATTCGACGTTGTAGAGCGCGCCGACATTGACGCGCGAATACGCGCGCATCGAGTTCGGATCGAAGTTCGGGATGCTGGAACGGAAGTCGAGCGCGCCGACGCGGTATTGCGAGCCTTCCTCGATCTTGAAGGTGACGTTGAAGCCCTTCTTCTCCGGATCGTATTCGGTGAGCGCGGCCACCACCTGGACGTCGGCGAAGCCGTTCTTGAGATAGAAGCGGCGGATCAGGTCGCGGTCGGCCTCGACGCGGTCGGGATCGTAGATGTCGCCGCTGGCAAGGAAGCTCAGCAGGTTCGATTCGCGCGTCTTGATGACGTCCCGCAGACGGTAGGACGAGAACGCGACGTTACCGACGAACTCGATCGACTTGACGCCGGTCTTGGCGCCCTCCTCGACCGTGAAGATCAGGTCGACACGGTTGTTCGGCTGCTCGATGATTTCGGGCGTGACGCGGACGTCGTAGCGGCCGGAGCGGCGATAGATTTCGGCGATTCGCAGCGTGTCGGACTGCACCATGGCGCGGGAGAAGGTGCCGCGCGCCTTGGACTGGACTTCAGTGGTGAGCTGCTCGTCCTTGATCTTCTTGTTGCCCTCGAAGGCGATGCGACCGATCACCGGGTTTTCCACCACGGAGACGATGATCTGGCCACCGGCACCGCGGTTGATCTTCACGTCCTGGAACAGGCCGGTCTCGATCAACGCCTTGAGGCCGTCGTCGATGGCGCCTTGATCAAGGCGGCCACCGGGGCCCGGCTTGAAATAGGAGCGGATCGTCTCCACCTCGACACGGCGATTTCCCTCGACGGAAATCGACTGGACAGTCTGCGCAAGCGCAGACGAAGACACAAAAGCAGCCCCAACCGGGGCAACCACCGGCGCGCCGAACATGATCAGGGTGGCAAGCAAGCCTCCCCGGAGTCGCAGTCCAAACTTCATGCGCAACGCGCCCTTATCATTCCGTGCCAGACCCAACCCCAACGCCGGTCCGGAGATTCCCCAAGTTCGAAGCCGCTTGTAGCCAATTTCCTCGGTGCCGCAAACGGCAGCAGACACCGTAATTTCAATTTCATTCCAAGACGTTGCTGATCAGCAACGCCCTCAACCACGCCACAAAAAAGCCCCTATCAGGAAGCCGCCATCCGCAGGATGTCATTGTAGGTGGCGAACACCATCAGCATCAGCACCAGGCCCAGACCGATTCGGAACCCCATCTCCTGAGTCCGCTCCGACAGGGGCCGGCCACGGACCACCTCCGCCGCATAGAACATAAGGTGACCGCCATCGAGCAGCGGGATCGGGAACAGGTTCAGCAGGCCGATCGACACCGACAGCACCGCGCAGAGGTTGATCACGAACTGGAACCCGGCGCTGGCCGCCTGTCCCGACATCTTCGCGATGCCGAGGACGCCGCTGACCTCATTGGGATTGCCGTTTCCGACGAACAGCGAGCCCAGGAACTTGAAGGTGCTGGTGATGATGAACCAGACCTGCTCGACCCCGATCTTGAGCGCCTCGCCGACACCGACCGGCGCGGTCGAGGCCTCCCCTGCCTGAGACTTGTGCTCGACGCCCAGCACGCCGAGGCGATGGCTGTTGCCGAACGGATCCTTGCGCTCGAGCAGCGCCGGCGTCGCGGTCAGCGACACGATGGCGCCGTCGCGCTTCACCTGGAAAGCAAGTGCCGAACCGGCATTCATCGCAACGATTCGCTGCATGTCGGCAAAGCTCTCGATCGGCTTGCCGTCGATCTGGACAACGACGTCCCCGATCTTGAACCCGGCCGCGGCCGCAGCGCCATCGGCGACGACGCCGTCGACGCGCGCGATCGTGCTCGGCTTGCCGTAATACAGCGCCATGCCGGCGAAGATCAGCGCGCCCAGGATGAAATTGGCGATCGGTCCGGCCGCGACGATGGCGGCGCGCGGGCCGACCTTCTTGTGATGGAAGCTGCCGGCGCGCTCCTCGGCCGTCATGGCCGCGAGCGTCTCGGGCGACGGGGTCGAGGCCTCGCTCTCGTCTCCGAAGAACTTGACGTAGCCTCCGAGCGGGATCGCGGAGATCTTCCAGCGGGTGCCATGGCGGTCGTTGAAGCCGACCAGCTCCGGCCCGAAGCCGAGCGAAAAGGTTAACACCCGAACGCCAGCCCAGCGCGCGACCAGGAAATGGCCGAGTTCGTGGAAGAACACGACGATGGTCAGGACGAACAGGAAGGGAACTGCGTAGCCGAGGAGCCCATGGCTCAACGTATTGAAACTATGGACGAAAAAGTCGATCATCGATTCCCCTCATCCAGCGCCGCAAGGCCCTGGCCGCGAACCATCTAGGATGCCTTTAAGGCAATTTGAGGCAATAGGGCGGCAGCTCTATTTCGAGCAACATGGTCAACAGAGATTGCATCGTCGGCGGACGTCAGGGGCGCCTGGTTCCCACTCCGGATCCAGTCCTCCAGCGTCGCCTCCACCAGCCGGGCAATCGCGCCGAACCGGATCTTGCCGGCGATGAAGGCGGCAACCGCGACCTCGTTGGCGGCATTATAGACCGTGGTGGCCCCCTTCCCGGTCCGCAGCGAATCGTAAGCCAGCCGTAGTCCGGGGAACCGCTCGAAATCGGGCGCCTCGAAGGTCAGCTGGCCGATCTTGGCCAGATCGAGCTTGGCCGCCGGACCCTTGATACGGTCGGGCCAGCCGAGGCAGTGAGCGATCGGCGTACGCATGTCGGGCGCGCCGAGCTGGGCCACCACCGAGCAGTCGGAGAACTCGACCATGCCGTGGATGATCGACTGCGGATGCACGAGAACGTCGATCTCGTCGGGCGAGAGCGCGAACAGATAGGAGGCCTCGATCACCTCGAGCCCCTTGTTCATCATCGAGGCGGAATCGATGGTGATCTTCTGGCCCATGCTCCAGTTCGGATGCTTCAGGGCTTGCGCGAGCGTCGCCTGCTCGATGTCGGCGGGCTTCCAGGTGCGGAACGGGCCGCCCGAGGCCGTGATGATGACCCGGACGAGCTCGTCGCGATTGCCCGAGCTCAGCGCCTGGAACAACGCATTGTGCTCGGAATCCGCCGGCAGGATGCAGGCGCCGGCCTTCGCCGCCCGCTGCATGAAGAAATCGCCGGCGCAGACGAGACATTCCTTGTTGGCGAGCGCGACATGGGCGCCGCGGTCGACCGCGGCGAGCGCCGGCTTCAGTCCGGCGGCTCCGCTCACCGCAGCCATCACCCAGTCGGCCGGACGCGCGCCGGCCTCGATCACCGCGCTTTCGCCGGCGCCGCACTCGGTGCCCGTGCCCGCGAGCGCAGCCTTGAGCTCGGCGAGCTTGGAGGTGTCGGCGATCGCCACGAAGCGCGCGGAAAACTCCTTCGCGAGCTTGGCCAGCGCCTCGACATTGCTGTTCGCGGTCAGCGCCTCGACGCGGTAACGCGCGGGAGAGGCGCGCAGCAGATCCATCGTGCTGTCGCCGATCGAGCCGGTGGCGCCGAGAACCGTGACGCTGCGGACGGCAGACGCCGCGGCAGCCTTGTTATTACGCAATGGGACCGCGCTCATATCCTCACCAAACCATAAGACCGCTTCCGGCGCTATGCACACCATGGCGGAGGAAGCCGATAATCCATGCCATCAGGATGGCGGCAACAAAGCCGTCCAGACGGTCCAGCAGACCGCCATGGCCGGGAATTAAGTGACTGGAATCCTTGACACCGAAGCGCCGCTTCACCGCGGATTCGAAGAGATCGCCGAATTGCGACACCACCGACAGGACGGCGCTGACGAGCAGCAGTGGAACCGGCTTTCCGAGCCCGCACGCCGCAAAGCCGGCGGCAACCGCAAGGCTGGCGGCAAAGCCGCCGAGTGCGCCGGCCCAGGTCTTCTTCGGGCTCACGCGCGGCCATAGTTTCGGTCCGCCAATGCCGCGGCCGGCGAAATAGCCGCCGATATCGGTCGCCCACACCACCAGCAGAACGAACATCAGCGCGGCGAAGCCGTTGACGAGATCCTTCCGCACCAGGATCGAGGCCAGCAGCGCCGCCGCTGCGTAGGCGAAGCCGGTCGCCGCCCAGACGAACTTGCCGCGCGCGATCAGCGTCACGATTGCACCGCCGACGCAGCCGACGATGATTGCGGTCTTGAGCGCGCCGGCGGCGACGCACAAACCCATCATGGCGATGACGATCGTCCCTGCCCCGGTCAGCGCGGCTGAGCCAGCGCCCACCACCGTCAGCCATTCCGCGAACAACCCAATCGACACCAGAGTGACGAGAAGGGCCCACAGCCAGCCGCCGGCGTAAGCGATCGCAATGGTGAGCGGCGCCAGCACCAGCCCTGCGAGGACCCGCATCACGAGATTGCTGGGGGCAGGCTTGGCGCCCGCCGATGCGGCGTCGGGTTCGCTCACGAGGCGGTTTTCGCGACAAGGCCGCCGAAACGGCGCTCGCGCCTGGCAAACTCGGCGATCGCGCCTTCCAGAGCCGCCTTGTCGAAATCGGGCCAATGGATCGGCACGAACACGAGCTCGCTATAGGCGGCCTGCCACATCAGGAAATTGGACAGGCGCTGTTCGCCGCTGGTGCGGATGATCAGATCGGGATCGGGAATGTCGGGCGCATCGAGATGCGCACCAAGCGTCTCGGCGTCGATCGAAGCAGGATCGCGCCTTCCTTCCGCAACTTCACGCGCGAGCTTCTGCGCCGCTTTCGCGATTTCATGCCGCGAGCCGTAGTTGAAGGCGACCACGAGCGTGAGGCGCGTGTTGTCGCGCGTCAGCTCCTCGGCCTCGTTCAGCAGCGCACAGATGTCGCTCTCCAATCCTTCGCGCTCGCCGATGATGCGGACCTTGACGCCGTCGCGATGCAGGCTCGCCAGATCGTTGCGGATGAAACGCCTGAGCAGGCCGAACAGATCGCCGATCTCGCTCGCCGGACGCGACCAGTTCTCCGAAGAGAACGAGAAGATGGTGAGATAGCGGATGCCGAGCTCGTGCGAGGCGCGCACCACGCGGCGCAAGGCTTCCACGCCGCGGCGGTGACCTTCGGCCCGCGGCAAGCCACGCGCGGCCGCCCAACGCCCGTTGCCATCCATGATGATGGCGACATGCGCGGGCGCGTCGGACCGGTCGGGTCCTTCCGTTGCGGGCGCGGCGGCGTTGGACATGAGGGCGGCCTTAGACGGTCAGGATTTCTTTTTCCTTGGCGGCCAGCAACTGGTCGATCTCGGCGATCGTGCCGTCGGTCGCCTTCTGGACCTCGTCGGCGTGACGCTTCTGATCGTCCTCCGACATCTCGTGATTCTTCTCGAGCTTCTTGAGAACGTCGAGGCCGTCGCGGCGCACGTGACGCGCGGCGACCTTGGCGGCCTCAGCGTATTTGTGCGCGACCTTGACCAGTTCCTTGCGGCGCTCCTCGTTGAGCTCGGGGATGCGCAGGCGCAGCACCTGGCCTTCGGTCGCGGGCGACAGGCCGAGATTGGAATCGACGATCGCCTTCTCCACCGCCTTGACCATCGACTTGTCCCAGACCTGCACCGAGATCAAACGCGGTTCGGGCACGCTGACGGTGGCAAGCTGGTTCAGCGGCATGTGGCTGCCATAGGCCTCGACCTGCACCGGATCGAGCATCGAGGCGGAGGCGCGGCCGGTGCGCAAGCCGCCGAGCTCGTGCTTGAGCGACTGGACGGCGCCCTGCATGCGGCGCTTCACTTCGTTGAGGTCGAAATTACCCGTGGGCATCACGTTTCTCCTTCAAAATCCCGGCGACCTCACCGCGCCCTCCCTTCAGGGCGCCAGATGAGCCGTCAGCCGGCGACGATGGTACCGTGGCCGATGCCACGCAGAATCGCACCGATCGAACCCGGCTCCGCGATCGAGAACACGATGATAGGCAACGACGTCTCGCGGGCAAGCGCGAAGGCGGTCGCATCCATCACCTTGTAGCCGCCCTCGATCGCCTGTGAATGCGTCAGCCGGTCGAACCGCGTGGCGGTCGGATCCTTCTTCGGGTCGGCCGAGTAGACGCCGTCGACATTGGTCGCCTTCAGGACCGCCTGCGCGCCGATCTCGGCGGCGCGCAGCACCGCGGTCGTATCGGTGGTGAAGAACGGATTGCCGGTTCCGCCGCCGAGCAGCACGATCCGGCCCTCGGCGAGGTATTTGTGCGCCGCGGTCCGGGTGAACAGTTCGGAAATCTCGGGCATGACGAAAGCCGACAGCGTGCGCGCCGGCGTGCCCTTGCGCTCGATCGCCGCTTCCAGCGCCAGGCAATTCATCATGGTGGCGAGCATGCCCATGGTGTCGCCGGTCGGGCGCGAGACGCCGCGGGAGGACACCTCGACGCCGCGCACGATGTTGCCGCCGCCGATCACGACCGCAACCTCGGTGCCGAGATGGCGGGCGGCGATCAGATCGTCCGCAACCCGGTCGACGGTCGGCTGATCGATGCCAAAACCCTGCTGTCCCGCGAGATATTCGCCGGACAGCTTGATGACGACGCGACGATAGACCGGATCAGTCATGAGCACTTTCCTTGTCCGGGCGCCGCTTCCGGCGGCACGCCGGAAGGAACGTTCCGGCGCTTACTTCTTGCCGCTGGCCGCAGCGACCTCGGCTGCGAAGTCGCTTTCCTGCTTCTCGATTCCCTCACCGAGAGCATAGCGCACAAAGCCCGCGATCTTCACAGCGCCGCCGACCTTGCCTTCGGCTTCCTTCAACGCCTGCGCCACCGACTTGCCGGTGTCGTGGATGAAGGCCTGCTCGAGCAGGCAGACTTCCTTGTAGTAGGTCTTGAGACCGGACTCGACGATCTTCTCGATCACGTTCTCGGGCTTGCCCTGCTGGCGATATTTGTCGGCGAGCACGTCCTTCTCGCGCTTGACGACCGCCGGATCGAGGCCGGACGGATCGAGCGCGAGCGGGTTGGCGGCCGCGATGTGCATCGCGACCTGGCGGCCGAGCGTCGCGAGCTCGTCGGCCTTGCCGGGCGATTCCAGCGCGACGATCACGCCCATCTTGCCGGCGCCCTCGACGACCGCGCCGTGAACGTAGCTCGACACCACGCCCTGGCTCACTTCGAGCGAAGCTGCGCGGCGCAGCGTCATGTTCTCACCGATGGTGGCGATCGCGTCATTGATCGCGGCCTCGACCGTGACGTCGCCGACCTTGGCTGCCTTGATCTTCTCGACATCGGCGCCGACGTCGAATGCGACCTGGGCGATCATCTTGACCAGGCCCTGGAACTGGCCGTTGCGCGCGACAAAGTCGGTCTCGGAGTTGACCTCGACCACGACGCCCTTGGTGCCCTTGGTGAGCGCGCCGATCAGGCCCTCGGCCGCGACGCGGCCCGACTTCTTGGCGGCCTTCGACAGGCCCTTCTTGCGCAGCCAATCCTGCGCCGCTTCCATGTTGCCGTCGTTTTCGGTCAGCGCGGCCTTGCAGTCCATCATGCCCGCGCCGGTCGACTCGCGCAGGTCCTTGACCATCGCAGCTGTGATCGTTGCCATCGTTGAATATCCTTTGTGCCTGCCGGTTTGCCGCGGCGTGGCATCGAACTGCCCCGCCGCGGTCCATCTCAGGAATTCGCGTCAACTGAAATGGTGGCCGGAGCTTGTCCGGCCAACCCATCGCTCTTTTTGACTATTCCGCTTCCGCGGTCAGCGCCTTGGCCTTGGCCACCCAGGCATCCGCGCGGCTCGGCAGACCAACTTCTTCACCGATCGTGTGCGCGGTGTCGTGATCGAGCTCGGCGAGCTGCCAGAAGTGGAAGATGCCGAGGTCGTTGAACTTCTTCTCGATCGCGCCCGACACGCCCGGGAGCTTCTTGAGGTCGTCGGCGGTGCCGCGCGGACCGGCAAGGCCCTGGAAGCCGCTCGAGGAGGCCGCCGGCAGCTCTTCGGCGAGCGGACGGGCGGAGGCGCCAACGTCGATGCCCGAATCGCCCTGGGCGCGCGAGATGCCGTCGATCGCCGCACGCGCAATCAGGTCGCAATACAGCGAGATGGCGCGGCCGGCGTCGTCATTGCCCGGCACCACATAGGTGATGCCCTTCGGGTCCGAATTGGTGTCGACGATCGCGGCGACCGGGATGTTGAGGCGCTGGGCCTCCTGGATCGCGATGTCTTCCTTGTTGGTGTCGATCACGAAGATCAGGTCGGGCAGACCGCCCATGTCCTTGATGCCGCCGAGCGAGCGATCGAGCTTGTCGCGCTCGCGCTGAAGCGTCAGGCGCTCCTTCTTCGTGTACGAATTGGCCTCGCCGCCCGAGAGCACGTCGTCGAGGTGACGCAGGCGCTTGATCGAGGCCGAGATCGTCTTCCAGTTGGTCAGCGTGCCGCCGAGCCAGCGCGAATTGACGAAATACTGCGCACAGCGCTTGGCAGCGTCCGCGACGCCGTCCTGCGCCTGGCGCTTGGTGCCGACGAACAGGATGCGGCCGCCCTTGGCGACGGTGTCGCTGACTGCCTGGAGGGCGTGGTGCAGCAACGGCACGGTCTGGGCGAGATCGACGATGTGGATGTTGTTGCGGGTGCCGAAAATGAACGGAGCCATTTTCGGATTCCAGCGGTGCGACTGGTGACCAAAGTGCACGCCAGCTTCCAAGAGCTGACGCATGGTGAAATCGGGTAGCGCCATCGTTATAATTCTCCGGTTGGTTCCTCCGGAAGCGTGTGAGCAAGACGGAGCGTTGTCGCCCCGGCTGCCACCGGACGGCCTTGTGAGCCATGCTTCCGTGTGAGATGGCGCGCTATATAGCGCGATTTCGGCCAGAAGCAAGGAAATAAGGGCCTTTCGGGGGCGGCTTTCGCCCACGAGAGGCCCGTTCCGTAGATACCGCCCTGCCCCCTAGCACTTCGGCTGGTTCGGCGGGCATTTCCTGGCCGCCGGCGGCGGGGCCGCGGGACGTGGCGGAGGTGCTGCCGGGCGCGGCGGAGGTGCGACGGCCATCCGGGGCGGCGGCGGGGGTGCCGGCCGGGCCACCGGTGGCGGCGCGGGCCGGGCCGCAGCGACCGGCGGAGCCGGTCGTGGCGGCGGAGGCGCCGCCATCCTTGGCGGCGGGGCCGAGACCCGCGGT
>NZ_JBXAQU010000017.1:0-185718 GCF_058807535.1 Bradyrhizobium sp. GW821-FHT12B03 | reverse complement strand
CTTCAGCAATGGTCTCCAATACTTCCATGCCCTCTCAGCCGGATGGAGCCTTAGAGATATGTGCATGCCCTAGGGCGATCGCGGGGACATCAGGTACGATCGGCCAGCGCTGCGGCGAGGTCACGCCGAGCGCGCGGACAGTGCCGCCCTTGGCCTGCTCTAGCGCGGAGGGCAGGTTATCGAAGATCAGCTGCACCTTGTTGGAGATGATGTCGGGGAAGGCGATGGCAGATCCCCGATAGGGCACGTGCACCATGTCGCACTTGGTCATCACCTTGAACAGCTCGGCCGACATGTGCACCGAGGTGCCGTTGCCGGACGAGGCAAACGAGATCTTGCCGGGATTGGCCTTGCAATAGTCGATGAACTCCTGAACCGTCTTGGCGGGAAATGCGTTGGAGACGACCAGCATGTTGGTGAGCTGCATGATGCTCGCGACCGGCACGGTGTCGCGCAGGAAGTCGAACGGCAGCTTCTTGTAGAGCGAGGTCGAGATCGCGTTGTTGGGCGCGACGAACAGCAGCGTGTAGCCGTCCGGCGGCGAGCTGATCGCGGCGGCGGCGGCGATGTTGCCGCCGGAGCCGGTGCGGTTCTCGACGATGAATTGCTGGCCGAGACGCTCCGACAGCCACTGCGCCATGATCCGCGCCACGATGTCGACCGGGCCGCCGGCGGCAAAGCCGATCATCCAGTGCACGGGGCGGTCGGGATAGCCGGCGGAGGCGGGAGGTGCGGCGCCGAACAGGCCCAGGATGATCGCGAGCCCGAACACTCTGTTACGCAAAATTCGCAACATGACGCCTCCCATTGCATTATTGTCTTATGCGCACATGCTTTCACAAAATCGGGCCGCTGCCTACATCGTCGCAAGTCGGTGTTGACGCAGGTCCGCCGGGAACGACCATGAGATTCGCCAGCATCATCCTTCTCGCCGCGGCGCTGCTCTCGAGCCCCGCCGCGGCCCAAACCGGAGGCACGGCCATTCCGACCACGACACTCAGCTTGGGCACCGCGACGCCCGGCGGCGGCTTCCCGCTCTATGGCAACGCTTTTGCGGAGGTGATGAACGCGGCCGATCCGCAAGCCACCATCGCGCCGCGCAACACCAGGGGCAGCAACGAGAACATCCCGCTGCTGGAAAAGGGCGAGCTCGATCTCGCTTTGGTCGCGGGCGAGCCGGCCTACGAGGCCTTCGCCGGCATCGGCCGTGCGCCGGTGCGGCTGAAGATCCTCACAGCGATCTATTCCAATCCCGGCATGTTCGTGGTGCGCGCCGACAGTCCCTACAGGACGATTTCCGATCTCGTCGGCCAGCCCGTCGCGTTCGGCGCCAAGGGCTCGGGCCTGCCGATCCTGGCTCGTTACGTGCTCGATGGTCTCGGCTTGAGGCAGGACGAGGATTTCAAGGCCGTCTATCTCGACCGCGCCGGCGATGGGCCTGCAATGGTCGAGGACGGCCGCGTCGCAGCACTCTGGGGCGCGGGCATCGGCTGGCCCGGTTTTGCCGCGGTGGCCTCGAGCGCGTCAGGCGCGCGCTTCATCGCGCCCGGCGCGGAAGAGATCACGCGCATCCGCGCCAAGCATGCGTTCCTGAAGCCGCTCACCGTGCCCGCCGGCTCCTACCCGAAGCAGACGGAGGCGATCGCCTCGCTCGGCTCGTGGAGTTTTGTGCTGACGCGCGAAGACCTGCCGGACGACGTCGCCTATCGCCTCGCCAAGACGCTGCACGGCGCCGAGGCGACGTTCTGCAAGAAGCTCGCGCAGGCCTGCGAGACCACGGCCGCAAACACGGTCGCGGCGGCGCCGAAGCCGGAGCTGATTCATCCTGGCGTGATGAAGTACTTTCGCGAGATCGGGGTGGTGAAGTAGCGAATGGCGAATTGCAAATAGCGAATGGAAGCATGCCCATTCGCCACTCCCTATTCGCCATTCGCCAATCTCACTTCTTCACCATCGCACACGCCGGGTCCGGCGGTCCGAACGCCTTGTCGCCGGAGATGGTCGTGAGGATCTTGTAATAGTCCCACGGATATTTGCTCTCCTCCGGCGTCTTCACCTGCACCAGCCAGAGGTCGTGCACCATCAGATTGTCCTCGCGCAGTTTGCCGTTGCGGGCGAAGAAATCCTCGATCGGCTTTTCCCGCATCTTCGCGGCGACCTTGAGCGGATCGTCGGTGCCGGTCTCCTTGATGGCGTTGAGATAGTGCATCACGCTCGAATAGACGCCGGCCTGCCACATCGTCGGCATCTTGTTCATCTTGGCGAAATAGCGCTTCGACCATTCGCGCGTCTTGTCGTCCATGTCCCAATAGAACGACGTCGTCAGCAACAGGCCCTGGGCTGCCTGCAAGCCGAGGCCGTGGATGTCGGTGATCAGCGCCAGCAGCGCCGCCATCTGCTGGCCGCCCTTGAACACGCCGAACTCCGAGCCGGTCTTGATCTCGTTCATGTTGTTGGGGGGGCCTGCGGCAATGCCGATGATCTTGGCCTTGGAGGCCTGCGCCTGGAGCACGAACGACGAGAGATCGGGCGTCGCCAGCGGCGGCCGCACCGAGCCCAGCACCTTACCGCCATTGGCGGTGACGACGCTGGAGGCATCGCGTTCCAGCGAATGGCCGAAGGCGTAGTCGTCGGTGATGAAGAACCAGCTGTCGCCGCCGCGCTTCACCACGGCATCCGCGGTGCCGACCGCGAGTGCGCGGGTGTCGAACACCCATTGCATCGCGTAAGGCGAGCAGAATTTGCCGTGGAAGTCAGCGGTGCCGGTGGAGTGGGCGATGAACAGCCGCTTCTTCTCGTTGGCGATGTTCTGCACCGCGAGCCCGACCGCCGAGACCGGCACGTCGACGATCAGGTCGACCTGGTCGACGTCGTACCAGCGCCGCGCGATGGCGCCGCCGATGTCGGCCTTGAGCTGGTGGTCGCCGATCACGATGCTGATCGGCTTGCCGAGCACCGTGCCGCCGAAATCGTCGATCGCCATCTGCGCCGCGGTCACCGAGCCCTGGCCGGTTGGCGCGGAGGCCGGACCGTTCATGTCGGTGAGCACGCCGATCTTGACGACGTCGTCGGAAACCTGCGCCATTGCGGCGCCCGGCAGCAGTGCTGCCAGGACGGCCGCGACCGGCAGTCCAAATCTTGCTGGATGCACGCTTGTCCTCCCCTGATCCGGCTCGTTGGCCGGTGTTGCTGTCCGGGTATGGCCCGGCTGAATTGGTTTCTTTTGCAACTATTTTGGGGTGGGCGTCAACGTCAGGCCGCGAAGCGGATTTGTCCCGCCGGCGAAGGATCGTAGCCGGTGAGCTCCTCGGCGCGCTGGCGCAGCCGCCTTTCGCTGAGAAACCGGATCAGGGCCTGCATCGGCGGGCGGAAATAGCTGCGCTGCCGCATCGCCAGATCGAGATTCTCCCAGACCAGCGGCACGAAATCGAGGCCGGCCGAGCGCGCCGTCGCGCGTGTCGCCACGCCGCAATCGGCCTGGCCGGCGCGGACCATTTCGGCGAGATCCGGCCCGGTGAGGGCCGGCGTCTCCACCCGGCGCAGATCGCGGGTGGTGGCATCCGCGCGCTTCAGGAGCACGTCGAGCAGCATCTGCGCGCCTGTGCCCTGTTGTCGCATCGCCATCCTGGCGCCGAGCGCGAGCGCGTCGGCGAGACCGCGCAATCGCTTCGGATTGCCCGGCGGCAGCACGAGACCCTGCTCGCGGCGCGCGAACGCGACCAGCAGCGCATCATGCAGGTCCGGCGCGTCCCGCAGCGCTGTCACGCTGGCGTCGGAGGCAAGATTGCCGGAGGCATCCAGGCTGTGGAAGTGCACGGCCACGGCCGTCACCTCGTCGCGCTGGAGGCGTTCGAGCCCGCGCGCGCTGCCCTCGCTCATCGATCCCAAGCCGGAGCCGGATTCGCGCAGGCTCCAGTCCAGAAGCTCGTCCTGGCTGCCGCCCATGACAGGTGGCGGCTCCGTGCTCAGCATGCCCGCAGGGCGCGCCAGTCCGGACAGCACCCAGAGATCGAGCTCGTGCCGCGGGAAGAGCCACTTCCCGGTCACCTTGCTGCAGGGGATCGCACCGGTGGTGACGAGTTCGTAGAGCTTGCGTTCGCCAAGTCGGAGATAGTCAGCGGCTTCACTGGTCGTCAGGAATTCCATCCTGCATTCCTATGCAAATTCTTGCTTCTTTTTGGACTTTCGTCGCAGGTGGAATTCTGCATTTCAATTTTCGTCCGCGAGAACCATGCCCGATCATCTCGTTGCTTTGCAACACATCCTGATGCGGCGATGTCTATCTTGGTTGACGATCTTGAGCCGCTCGAATGGTGTGGGCCTTGCGATCGTGGCGCTCGCGTTTGCAATCAACGTGCCGGTTGATTCATTGCCGAAATATCCCGAATGAGCCGTCGCGGCGCGACCGGCTGCGCGACAAGGCGGGCGACCGGTAGTAGCTTGATCTCCGCTCTATCTCTTGTTGTCTCGATCGGGCGACGCGATGGGCAAACGCGTCACGAGTGCGGCGCAATCGATCATCATGATCGCGCCCGTAACCAATGGGAACCAGCTCATGGCCTTTCGCCTGTCCGTCGCACTCGCGCTTCTCTGCGGCCTGGCCGCGGGCATCGCGGCGTCGTCCGCGGAGGACCGCGCGATTGTCCTGGCCTCGACGACATCGACGCAGGAGTCCGGCCTGCTCGATCATCTGCTGCCGATCTTTCGCCAGAAAACCGGTATCGACGTCAGGCTGATCGCACGGCGCGCCGATGAGGTGCTCGACGGAGCGCGAAGGGGCGAGGCGGACGTCGTGCTGACACATGCGCGGCCGCAGGAGGAAAAATTCGTCGCCGACGGTTTTGCCGTGAAGCGCTTCGACGTGATGTACAACGACTACATGCTGATCGGGCCGAAGAGCGATCCTGCCGGTGTGAAGGGCAAGGACATCGCGACAGCGCTGAAGGCGATCGAGGCCAAGGGCACGCCGTTCGTGACGCGCGGCGATCGCTCCGGCACTCACGCGGCGGAGCTCGCACTCTGGATCGTCGCCGGCATCGACATCGCCGCTGCCAAGGGCGCCTGGTATCGCGAGGCCAAGGAGGGCATGGGCGCGGCGCTCGAAGCTGCGCGTGTCGCAAATGCCTATGTGCTGTCGGACCGCGGCAGCTGGATCGCCTTCAGGGAGCGCGGCGATCTCGACATCATCGTCGAAGGCGACAAGCGGCTGCTCAACCAATACGGCGTGATGCTGGTCAACCCCGAGAAGTTTCCGAACGTGAAGAAGGAGCTCGGGCAGACCTTCGTCGACTGGCTGATCTCGCTGGACGGCCAGACGGCGATCGCCGGCTTCAAGGTCGACGGACAGCAGCTGTTCTTTCCGAATGCGGACAAATCGGGCGGCTGACATCCGCGCCTTCCTGCGGTTGCCAAACCGAACGATGCATGCTCCATCATGGCGCATGCCCCAGCGCCTGCCGCCATCACTGACGCCGCTCGACACCGCGCTCGCCGCGTTGCTGCGAGACGTTGAACCGATCGCACCAGTGGAGTTGCCGCTGGCCGAGGCGGCCGGCTGCATCGCGGCGGGTGCTCCGCTGCTTGCCGCCTATCCGCCGCACGACATTGCGGCCGCGGACGGCTGGGCATTGCGCGCCAACGATCTCGTCGGCGCCTCTGCCTATTCGCCGTCGCCTCTGGCCACAGTGCCGGCCTGGGTCGAGGCCGGTGACGTGATGCCGGCGGGATGCGACTGTGTGCTCGATGCCGACGCCGTCGACATGTCTGGTCCGCTTGCGCAGGTGCTCGCGGAGGGCCTGCCGGGGCAGGGTATCAGGCGCGCCGGAAGCGACGTCGCCGAACGCGCGCCCGCAGGTGCGGAGGGATGTCCGGTCAGTGCGGCCGTTCTGCTGCTCGCGCGCCTGGCCGGGGTGGACAGGTTGGGCGTGCGCCGGCCGCGGCTGCGCATCGTCAATGTGCCCGGTGCGACGGCGGCGGCGCATATGATCGCCGACATCGCGCGCGCTGCGGGACTGGATGTGAGCGCGCACGATGCCGGCGCGCGCGATGCGGCATCGATTGCGGATGCGCTCGATGCTTCCGCCTGCGATCTCGCGGTCACGATCGGTGGCAGCGGCGTCGGTCGCCAGGATGCCGCGATCATGGCGCTGGCGCAGTGTGGTGACGTGATCGCTCATGGCATTGCGCTGCAGCCCGGCCGCACCGCCGCGATCGGGCGGCTTGGCAAAGTTCCCGTCGTTGCCTTGCCCGGCTCTCCGGACCATGCGCTCGCGGCCTGGCTCGCGCTGGTGCTTCCGCTCATCGACCGATTGTCGGCGCGCCGCCACCGCCGGCAACTGGCCTTGCCGCTCGCGCGAAAAATCGCATCTGGTGTCGGCATCGCCGAAGTCGCCCTGCTGGCCGAGGAACATCGTGCCTGGATGCCGCTTGCCGTGGGGGAGTGGCCGTTGCGGGCCATCGCCAGTGCGGATGCCTGGCTGATCATTCCCGCGAGCCTCGAGGGATTTGCAGCGGGCGCACCCGCCGATGCCTATCTGATGCGGGAGTGATATGGGTTCCGGCATGACGATGATCCCGCAATTGCAAGACCGCAGCGCGCCCGAGCAGGAGCAGTTCCTCAAAATCCTCTCGCGGGAGGAGGCGATGGCACGTTTCGAGGCGGCGCTGTTCCCCCGCACGATCCCGACCGAAACGCGCAAGCTGGCCGATACGCTGGGCACGGCGCTCGCCGAAGACGTCACGGCGCCGATCGACGTGCCGCCGTTCGATCGCTCCAATGTCGACGGCTTTGCCGTCCGCTCGGCGGACCTCGCCGCGGCGGGCGAGGGCGCATCCGTTCGCCTTGCGCTGAACGGCGAGACCATCCACTGCGGTACCGCGCCGAGGATGCAAGTCATCACAGGCACTGCAACACCCATCGCCACCGGCGGCCCGCTGCCGCGCGGCGCAGACGCAGTCGTCATGGTCGAGCACACGCAACCGGCCGGTTTGGATGCAGTCGACGTCCGCCGTGCGAGCTCTCCCGGACAATTCGTCTCCTACGCAGGGTCCGACATCGCGCGCGGCGAAGCTTTGCTGCGCGCCGGCACGATCATCGGCTCGCGCGAGATCGGCATGCTGGCGGCTTGCGGCATCGCCGAAGTGGCCGTAGCGCGCAAGCCGCGGGTCGCGGTGATCTCGACCGGCGATGAGTTGGTTCAGCCCGGCGAGGCACTCGCGCCTGCGGAGATCTACGACACCAACGGCGCGATCGTCGCCGCCGCGATCACAGAGAACGGCGGCGAGGCGGTTTTCCTCGGCGCCATTCCCGACGACGAAGCGAAGCTCGAAACCGCCATGCGGAGCGCGCTGGCGGACGCCGACATGCTGGTGCTCTCAGGCGGCACCTCGAAGGGGGCGGGCGACCTGTCTCATCGCATCATCAGTCGGCTCGGCGCCCCCGGGATCATCGCGCATGGCGTTGCGCTGAAGCCCGGCAAGCCGCTGTGCCTCGCCGTATGCGGCGGCAAGCCGGTGGTGATCCTGCCGGGCTTTCCGACCTCGGCGATGTTCACCTTCCACGACATGATCGTGCCGGTGCTGCGCAGGATGGCCGGCCTGCCGCCGCGCTCCGACGCCAAGGTCAGCGCGACCGTACCGGTGCGCATCGCCTCGGAGCTTGGCCGCACCGAATTCGTCATGGTCTCGCTGGTCGAAGGCAATGACGGCTTGATTGCCTATCCCTCCGGCAAGGGATCCGGTGCGATCACCTCCTTTGCACAGGCCGACGGCTTCCTGCGCATCGATGCGCTTGCCGACCAGATGCCGGCCGGCACCGAGGCCGAAGTGACGCTGTTCACGCCGCATGTGCGCGTGCCCGATCTCGTCATCGTCGGCAGCCATTGTACTGGGCTCGATCTCGTCACCGCACAGCTCGCGCATGCCGGCCTGACCGTGCGTTCGATTGCTGTCGGCAGCCTTGGCGGTTTGGCGGCGGCGAAACGGGGCGAGTGCGATCTTGCGCCGATCCATCTGTTCGACGACAAAAGCGAGACCTACAACACGCCTTATCTCGTCGATGGACTCGAGCTCGTGCCGGGGTGGCGGCGGATGCAGGGCATCGTGTTCAGGAAAGGCGACAAGCGCTTCGAAGGCCTCAGCGCGAAGGAGGCCGTCGCCGCAGCGCTCACCGATCCCGCCTGCATCATGGTCAACCGCAACCAGGGCGCGGGCACGCGCATCCTGATCGACCGGCTGCTCGGCGGGGCGCGGCCGGAAGGCTATTGGAACCAGCCGCGGTCGCACAACGCAGTCGCAGCGGCCGTCGCACAGCAACGGGCCGACTGGGGCATGACCATTGCGCCGGTCGCCCATGCGGTCGGCCTCGGTTTCATTCCGCTCGCGGAAGAGCATTATGACTTTGCATTGGTGACGGCGCGCAAGCAGCGTCCGGCCGTGCAAGCTTTTCTCGACGCGCTCGGTTCGGACCAAGCGCGTACGGCGCTGGAGCGAGCGGGCTTCCGTCCCGTGTAGCTCGACGACGCGGCGTTCAAGCCGCGCGACAGGGTGGGGGACACGATGGCAAGGCCGCTTTCGGTTGCGATCGTCGGTGCCGGCATGGGCGGGCTTGCGACCGCCGCGGCGCTCCGGCGCGTCGGCATCAATGTGATGGTCTACGAGCAGGCCTCGCAATTCGCGCGCATCGGCGCCGGCATCCAGATCGGCTGCAATGCCATGAAGGTGTTGCGCGCGCTCGGGCTGGAGGCGCGGATGCGCGAGCACTCGTTCTATCCGCGCTCCTGGAACAACCGCGACTGGAAGAGCGGCGACATCAAGTTCGACATGATCTTTGGCGAGAGCGCGGAGCAGAAATTCGGCGCGCCCTATCTGCTCGCCCATCGCGGCGATCTGCATGCTGCGCTGGCGAGCGTGGTGCCGAATGAGGTCGTGAAGCTCAACCACAAGCTCGTGGGGCTCGACGAGAGCGCCAAGGGCGTTCGGCTCAGCTTTGCCGACGGCACCAGCGCCATCGCCGATGCCGTGGTCGGCGCGGACGGCGTTCATTCGGCAGTGCGCGACATCCTGTTCGACACCGCGCCGGTCAAGTTCACCGGCCGTATCGCCTACCGCACCACCTATCCGGCCACGCTGCTCGGCGGCGCGGAGATCGACGACTGCACCAAATGGTGGGGCGAGGACCGCCACATCGTCATCTATTACGTCAAGCCTGACCGCAGCGAGGTCTATCTCGTCACCAGCCAACCCGAGCCGGACTTCCGCATCGAGTCCTGGTCGGCGAAGGGGGACGTGCGCGATCTGCGCGCCTCGTTCGAGGGCTTTCATCCGCAAGTCGGCGAGGTGCTCGCCGCATGTCCCGACGTGCACAAATGGGCGATCATGGATCGCGAGGCGCTCGATCGCTGGGTCGACGGCAAGGTGACGCTGCTCGGCGATGCCTGCCATCCCATGACGCCCTATATGGCGCAGGGTGCGGCCATGGCGATCGAGGACGCGGCAGTATTGTCGCGATGCCTCGACGGTACCGACCGCGACGGCGTCGCGGATGCATTCCGCCGCTTTGAGGCGACGCGGAAAGGGCGAACGACGCGGGTGCAGGAGACCTCGCGCGCCAACATCTGGCTGAGAGAAAGGACCGACACGAGCTGGGTCTACGGCTACGACGCCTGGACGGCGCCGCTGGCGGCTTGAGCGGCACGTTCGCGCTGCTCGGCCTCTGCGAGCGCGCGCTGTTCCGCCGGCGGCGGCGGCTTCGGGTCCGGCGGGACCTCGACGATGTCAGGCTTGCCCAGCCGCTTGGTACGATCGATCGTATCCGAGACATCGACGGCGAAATCGACAACTTCGAATATGACATCCAAGAAAGAGTCGGCCATGGCTCATCCAGGCAACCTACCAATCATTGGTCGTTCCATTGCGCGGTCCGGTTCACGGGCAAGAGCTCAAAGCAGAGCCCTACGCTGCGTCATCCAGCGCCGCCAGCCGTTCGGCCTCCGCGATGTCCTCGACCGTGTTGGCGTTGAAGAACGGATCGAGCGGCTCGGTCGGCCATGTCACCGTCGCGAGCGGATAGCGCGCGGTCCAGCGGTCGATCTTGCGGAGGTCCTCGACGACCAGCGCGTGGCGCAGCTCGTCGCGCAAGGCGACGCGCCACAGGCCGATCACCGGATGCGACTGATCACCTGAGGCGGCGACCGCAAGCTGAGCGTTTTCGCGCTCGCGCGCTTCGTGCAGGCGCGCGACGAGATCGCGCGGCAGGAACGGGCAGTCGCCGGCGGCACTGAGCACCCATTCGATCTCCGGCCGGCTCGCCGCGGTCCAGTCGAGTGCGGCGAGAATGCCGGCGAGCGGGCCGGGAAAGCCGGGCACGTCGTCTGCGATCACCTGCAGGCCGAAGGCGGCGAAACGCGCGGGATCGCCGTTGGCATTGAGGATCAGGCCGCTGCATTGCGGCGTCAATCGCGCAATCACGCGCTCCAGGATGGTGCGGCCGCCGATGGTGCGCATCGGCTTGTCGCCGCCGCCCATGCGTCGCGCGAGGCCGCCGGCGAGCAGCGCGCCTTGCGTGGCTGGAAAGTCAGTCGTCACCAGCTTCACCCTTGCGCTTGTGCTTGGCCGACTCTTCCTCGACGTAAGCAAGGTTCTGGTCGTAGACGATGCGTTCCTCGCCCGCGAGCGCGATGAAGCGTTTGCCGCGCGTGCGTCCGACCAGCGTCAGGCCCACCTGTCTTGCGAGATCAACGCCCCAGGCGGTGAAGCCGGAGCGCGACACCAGGATCGGAATGCCCATGCGCACCGTCTTGATCACCATCTCCGAGGTGAGGCGTCCCGTGGTGTAGAGGATCTTGTCCGAGGCATCGACGCCGTGGCGGTACATCCAGCCCGCGATCTTGTCGACGGCGTTGTGGCGGCCGACATCCTCCGTATAGCAGAGCGGCTCGCCCTCCTTGCAGAGCACGCAGCCATGGATCGCGCCGGCTTCGAGATAGAGCGAAGGCATGGTGTTGATGGTCTGCGTCATCTGGTAGAGCCAGGAGGTGCGCAGCTCCGCCTTCGGCAGTGCGACGCTCTCGACCGCTTCCAGCAGATCACCGAAGGCGGTGCCCTGCGCGCAGCCCGAGGTCTGGGTGCGTTTCTTCAGCTTGGCCTCGAAATTGGTGTGGTGCTCGGTGCGTACGACGACGACCTGGAGATCGTCGTCGTATTCGACCTCGGTGACCGCGTCGTTATATTTCAGCATGTTCTGGTTGAGCAGGTAGCCCAGCGCCAGATATTGCGGATAGTCGCCGATCGTCATCATGGTGACGATCTCCTGCGAATTCAGGTAGAGCGTCAGCGGCCGCTCCATCGGCACCTTGATCTCGACCCTGGCGCCGGTCTGGTCGGTCCCGGTCACGCTCTGGGTCAGGCGCGGGTCATCCGGGTTGGGGACGATCAGGGGCACCGGGGCTTTGTCGATCTTCATCATGGTCGCGACGTTAGCATGACATTCGGGTCAAGCCGATATAAGCATGCTGACGAAGATGGAGAAGGCGGTTCCGGCCGCGGAGATCGAGTAGCGATGAAAGTCATCGGCCTTGCAGGCTGGAGCGGTGCGGGCAAGACGACGCTGCTGACGCGGTTGATCCCGCATTTCAATGCGCAGGGCCTGCGGGTCTCCGTCATCAAGCATGCGCATCACCAGTTCGACGTCGACGTGCCCGGCAAGGATTCCTGGCGGCATCGCGAGGCGGGCGCAGCCGAGGTGCTGGTTGCCTCGTCGAACCGTTGGGCCCTGATGCACGAGCTGCGCGGCGCGGCGGAACCGCGGCTGCCGGAACTCCTGAGCAAGCTCTCCGCGGTCGATCTCGTCGTGGTCGAAGGCTTCAAGCGCGAGCCGCATCGCAAGATCGAGGTGCATCGCGCCGCCAACGGCAAGCCGCTGCTGTTTCCCGACGACCCCGGAATTGCCGGCGTTGCGACCGACACCGCCATTGAAACGCGGCTGCCGACCGTCCATCTCGATGATATCGAAGCTGCCGCCGCGCTGCTGCTGCGCGCGGCGATGCCGGTCGAGGAAGCGGTCGCCAGAAGCGCCGCAATGCGCTGACGAGGCACCATGGCGCAACTGTCGGACGATTGCTTTGCCTTCGGCGGACCGATGATGTCGGTCGACGAGGCCGTTGGTCTCATCACCACGCGCGTCAACGCGATTGCTGATCTCGAGAACGTGGCACTCGTTGATGCTGACGGGCGCGTGCTGGCTCGCGATATTGCAGCGCCCTTGCCGCTGCCGCCTTTCACCAACTCCGCCGTCGACGGTTACGCCGTGCGCAACGCGGACCTTCCGCAAGCGGAGGAGCACGCGCTTCCGCTCGACGGCCGCATCCAGGCCGGCGGCCTTGCGAGCGCGCCAATCAAGCCCGGCCACACCGCGCGCATCTTCACGGGCGCGCCGATGCCACCGGGGGCCGAAACCGTCTTCATGCAGGAAGATGTCCGCATCGATGCTTCCGGCAGGATCGTGCTGCCCCCGGGGCTGAAGCCGGGCGCCAATGTCCGCCCGGCCGGCGAGGACATCTCCCAGGGGCATGTCGCCCTGCGCGCCGGCCAGCGCTTGTTGCCGCAACACGTCGCGCTTGCTGCGGCGTTCGGCCTGACCAGGCTCGACGTCGTCAGGCGGATCCGCGTTGCGGTGTTCTCGACCGGCGACGAGCTGGCGTCGCCCGGTGAGCCGCGCGCCGCCTCGCAGCTGTTCGATTCCAACCGCTTTATGCTGATGGCAATGCTGCGCCGGCTCGGCTGCGAGATCAGCGACCTCGGCATCCTGCGTGACGAGCGGACTTCCCTCGCGAATGGCTTGAAGCAGGTTGCAGGCAGCCACGACCTGATCCTCACCACCGGGGGCGTCTCGACCGGCGAGGAGGATCACGTCAAGGGGGCGGTCGAGAGCATCGGTTCGCTGGTGCTGTGGCGGATGGCGATCAAGCCGGGCCGGCCCGTGGCGATGGGGATCATCGGCGGCACGCCGCTGATCGGCCTGCCCGGCAATCCCGTCGCGAGCTTCGTCACCTTCGTTCACGTGGTGCGGCCGACGGTGCTGGCGCTGATGGGCGGTCTGCCTGAGCCGCTGTTGCCGATCCCGGTGCGCGCGGCGTTCGGCTACAAGAAGAAGATCGGGCGCCGCGAATATGTTCGGGCCTCGTTGCGGCGCGGAGAGGATGGCGCGCTGGAGGCAATCAAGTTCCCGCGCGAAGGGGCCGGGTTGCTGTCCTCGCTGGTCGAGACCGACGGCCTCGTCGAACTCGGCGAAGATATCATTCGTGTCGAGCCAGGGCAGGGCGTAGGTTTCCTGTCCTATGCCGATCTGCTCTGACCGGTTGCGTTGACGCCACGGACGGGCCCCGCCATGTTGAGCCCATGACCAGAACAACGACCAGAACCACGCTTGATCTCACCGGGCTGAAATGCCCGCTGCCCGCCCTGAAGACACGCAAGGCGCTCAAACCGTTACAGCCGGGCGATCAGCTCGAGGTGCACTGCACGGATCCCCTGTCGGTGATCGACATTCCGAACCTGATTCGCGAGACCGGCGACACGGTGGAGATCACCGAGCGCAACGATGCGCGTATCGTGTTCTTGATAGAAAAGGCAAATGGTCCGATAGGCAATGCCAATGGTGCGCTGCGTTCTTGAGCGCGCTACCGCGTTGATACCGACCTTTTGTCTATCGACATCGATCATGGCTTCTGCCCAAATTGACGCTCTCCGTGCGGGCGCGGAGGTTGAGTCTCGCCTGCGATACACGGATTAGCAGGCCGGACACGAAGGCTGCACGTCGTATCGGGCATAGGGGCCCCGCTTGAGGGGATAACGTTTCGGAGGCGCGTGACGATCCTGGCGCGCGTCGGATGATTGAGCGGGACAGCAGGGACAGTTGGCTGCACCGCGACTGGCTGAGGATCAGGATCTTAGCGGCAGGCTGCTCAGAAGGGCGGCTTAGGGGAGGACTGTATGGCTACAATTGAGAGCGCTGGAACGATTTCGGGCGCTGGCTCTGGCTTTCTTGATCGTGAGCGGACCATCGCGACCGCCGGCTTCAATCGCTGGCTGGTGCCGCCGGCGGCGCTGTGCATCCATTTGTGCATCGGCATGGCCTACGGCTTCTCGGTGTTCTGGCTGCCGCTGTCGCGCGCGGTCGGTCTGACAGCGCCGAAGGCGTGCGCAGACATGTCGCTGTTCCAGGAGCTGTTCACGACCAGTTGCGACTGGAAGGTCGCCAGCATGGGGTGGATGTACACGCTGTTCTTCGTATTGCTCGGTATCGCGGCTGCGGTCTGGGGCGGCTGGCTGGAACGCGTGGGACCGCGCAAAGCCGGCTTCGTCTCGGCGCTGTGCTGGTGCGGCGGCCTCTTCCTCGGCGCGCTCGGCGTCTACACCCATCAGCTCTGGCTGTTGTGGCTGGGTTCGGGCGTGATCGGGGGCATCGGCCTTGGCCTTGGCTATATCTCGCCGGTGTCGACGCTGGTGAAGTGGTTCCCGGACCGCCGCGGCATGGCGACCGGCATGGCCATCATGGGCTTCGGCGGTGGCGCCATGATCGGCGCGCCGCTGGCCAACCTCCTGATGAACTACTTCAAGACCCCGACTTCGGTCGGCGTCTGGGAGACCTTCGTCGCGATGGGCGTCATCTACTTCGTGTTCATGATGATCGGCGCGTTCCGCTATCGCTTGCCGCCGCCCGGCTGGCAGCCCGAGGGCTGGACCCCGCCGTCCAAGGCCAACGCGATGATCTCGAAGAACAACGTTCATCTCAACGACGCGCACAAGACGCCGCAGTTCTGGCTGATCTGGTGGGTGCTCTGCCTGAACGTGTCGGCGGGTATCGGCGTGATCGGCATGGCTTCGCCGATGCTCCAGGAGATCTTCGCGGGCAAGCTGATCGGCCTGCCGGACGTCGGCTTCAACGCGCTCGACGCCGGGCAGAAAGCGCAGATCGCCGCAATCGCCGCGGGCTTCGCCGGATTGCTGTCGCTATTCAACATCGGCGGCCGCTTCTTCTGGGCGTCGCTGTCGGACAAGATCGGACGCAAGAACACCTACTACACCTTCTTCATCCTCGGCATCGTGCTCTATGCGCTGGCACCGACCTTTGCGGCGATGGGCTCGAAGCTTCTGTTCGTGCTCGGGTTCGGCATCATCCTGTCGATGTATGGCGGCGGCTTTGCGACCGTGCCGGCCTACCTCGCCGACATGTTCGGCACGCAGTTCGTCGGCGCCATCCACGGAAGGCTGCTGACGGCATGGTCCACCGCGGGCATCATCGGTCCCGTCGTGGTCAACTACATCCGCGAGTTCCAGCTCGCGGCCGGCGTGCCGCGCGATCAGCTCTACAACACCACCATGTACATCCTGTGCGCGATGCTGATCGCGGGCCTGATCTGCAACTACCTGATCAAGCCGGTCGATTCGAAGTGGCACATGAAGGAGGCCGATGTCGCCAAGTTGCAGGCGGCGAGCGCCAGCGCCGCTGCGGCGGGACCGCACGGCTCTTACGGCATCGGATTTGGCGGGCTTGACGCCAAGGCGGCGCTGTTCTGGGCCTTCGTCGGCATTCCCCTGCTCTGGGGTGTCTGGAAAACGCTGGAGAGTGCGGTCAAGATATTCTGATCGCCATCAAGACAGCCGCGGGATGCCCGTCATCGGCGTCCCGCGGCGTTCGCCTTTCAGACATCATCGAGACTGGGACTTAGGGGGATTTAAATGCTTCGCACCCGAATTTGCCTTGCGGCCGTGTTGCTGGTCGCTGGCCTTCACGCCGCGTCCGCGCAAACGGCGGCGGCACCCGCCACCACGGCACCTGCCGCGACGACGGAGGCCAAGCCGGGCAAGATCAAGCTCACCATGCAGAAGCTGAAGGACATGAAGGCGAAGTGGTCCGCCAACAAGCCGAAGCTCAAGGCCTGCCGCGCCGACGTGAAGTCGAAGGGCCTCGCCGGCGACGACCGTTGGTTCTACATCGAGGAGTGCATGAACAAGAGCTGACGTCGGTTCCGCGCACAGTTCGAGCTGAGGGGGGCGTGCGGGCTTGTTGGCCGCATGCCCCTTAAATGCTTATCGGAACAGATCAATTCTCTTGGCATCTGGTATGCCAAAGGCTAGAGTTGGACGTTTTCTAAAGAAGGTTTACGAGATTCATCGATGAGCCACGACGTGCATGAGGTCCGCTCGTTCGAACATCCGGGCGAGGGACGCAAGCGAGCCAAGGCCACGCCCAAGGGGCGGCAGGTCGATCCCACCGCCGCGCACGAGATCGAGCAGTTGCTCGGCGATCGCCCGCGGCGGCGCGACCTCCTGATCGAATATCTCCACCTGATCCAGGACAAATATCACCAGATATCGGCCGCGCATCTCGCGGCCCTTGCCGACGAGATGAAGCTCGCTTTCGCCGAGGTGTTCGAGACCGCGACCTTCTACGCGCATTTCGACATCGTGAAGGAAGGTGAGCCTTATATCGCGCCGCTGACGATCCGCGTCTGCGATTCTCTCACCTGCGCGATGCTTGGCGGCGAGAAGCTGCTCGCGGATTTGCAAGAAGCGTCGGGTCCCGGCATCCGCGTCGTGCGCGCGCCCTGCGTCGGCCGCTGCGATACCGCACCGGCCGCGGAAGTCGGACACAACTTCGTGGATCATGCGACCGTCGCCAATGTGATGGCGGCCGCGAAGGCCGGCGACACCCACGCGCATCTGCCAAAGTATATCGACTACGACGCCTATGTCGCCGGCGGCGGCTACGAGCTGCTCAATCGCGTTCGTTCGGGCGAATTGCCGAAGGACGATCTGTTGAAGGCGCTCGACGACGCCTCGCTGCGCGGTCTCGGCGGCGCCGGCTTCCCGACGGGACGCAAATGGCGCGCGGTGCTGGGTGAGCCCGGTCCGCGGCTGATGGCGATCAACGGCGACGAGGGCGAGCCCGGCACGTTCAAGGATCGCGTCTATCTCGAAAGCGATCCGCATCGCTTCATCGAGGGCATGCTGATCGGCGCGCATGTCGTGCAGGCCTCCGATGTCTACATCTACCTGCGCGACGAATATCCGGCCTCGCGCGAGATCCTCGAGCGCGAGATCGCAAAGCTGCCGCCGGGTGGTCCGACACTGCACATGCGCCGAGGCGCCGGCGCGTACATTTGCGGAGAGGAATCCTCGCTGCTCGAAAGCATCGAAGGCAAGCGCGGCCTGCCCCGGCACAAGCCGCCTTATCCATTCCAGGTCGGCCTGTTCGGCCTGCCGACGCTGATCAACAATATCGAGACGCTGTGGTGGGTGCGCGACATCGTCGAGAAGGGCGCCGACTGGTGGAAAGGCCACGGCCGCCACGAGCGTCACGGCTTGCGTAGCTTCTCGGTGTCGGGCCGCGTGAAAAATCCCGGCATGAAGCTCGCACCGGCGGGCATCACCGTGCGCGAGCTGATCGACGAATATTGCGGCGGCATGGCCGATGGCCATCAATTCTACGCTTATCTTCCGGGCGGCGCGTCCGGCGGCATCCTGCCGGCGTCGATGGACGACATCCCGCTCGATTTCGGCACACTGGAGAAATACGGCTGCTTCATCGGCTCGGCCGCGATCGTGATCCTGTCGCAGAAGGACAGCGTGCGAGCAGCGGCCCTGAACCTGATGAAGTTTTTCGAGGACGAAAGCTGCGGCCAGTGCACGCCGTGCCGCGTCGGAACCCAGAAGGCGGCGCAGCTGATGCAGAAGCCGGTCTGGAACCGCGCCTTGCTGGAAGAATTGAGCCAGGCGATGCGCGATGCCTCGATCTGCGGGCTCGGACAGGCGGCATCGAATCCGCTGTCCTCCGTGATCAAATATTTCCCTGACGAGTTCAAGGAAGCGGCCGAATGACCAAAATCACGTTCGAGCTCGACGGCAAGCAGGTCGAGGCAAGTCCCGGCGAGACCATCTGGCAAGTCGCAAAACGCCAGGGCCGCGAGATCCCTCATCTGTGTTATTCGCCGGCGCCCGACTATCGGCCCGACGGCAATTGCCGCGCCTGCATGGTCGAGATCGAGGGCGAGCGCGTGCTCGCCGCGTCCTGCAAGCGCACGCCGTCGGTCGGCATGAAAGTGAAGACCGAAAGCGCGCGCGCGGTTTCCGCGCAGAAGATGGTGATGGAGCTGCTCGTCGCCGACCAGCCGGCGCGCGAGACCTCGCACGATCCGGATTCGAAATTCTGGCACTGGGCCGAGACCACCGGCGTCACCGAGAGCCGCTTTCCCGCGGCCGAGCGCTGGGCTAGCGACGCGAGCCATCCGGCGATGCGTGTCAATCTCGACGCCTGCATCCAGTGCGGCCTCTGCGTGCGCGCCTGCCGCGAGGTCCAGGTCAACGACGTCATCGGTATGGCCTATCGCAGCCATGGCTCGAAGATCGTGTTCGACTTCGACGATCCCATGGGCGAGTCCACCTGCGTCGCCTGCGGCGAATGCGTGCAGGCCTGCCCGACCGGCGCGTTGATGCCGGCCGTGATGCTCGACGAGAAGCAGACCCGCGTCACCTATGCCGACAAGAAGGTGGATTCGCTCTGCCCGTTCTGCGGCGTCGGCTGCCAGGTCACCTATGAGGTCAAGGACGAGAAGGTGATCTATGCGGAGGGCCGCGACGGTCCCGCCAACCGCAATCGTCTCTGCGTCAAGGGCCGCTTCGGTTTCGACTACATTCACCATCCGCACCGCCTGACCAAGCCGCTGGTGCGGCTGCCGAACGCGAAGAAGGATGCCAATGACCAGGTCGATCCGGCCAATCCCTTCACGCATTTCCGCGAAGCGAGCTGGGAGGAAGCGCTCGACATCGCCGCCAAGGGTCTCGTCAAGATCCGCGACACGAACGGCGTGAAGGCGCTCGCCGGCTTCGGCTCGGCCAAGGGCTCGAACGAAGAGGCCTATCTGTTCCAGAAGCTGGTGCGCACCGGCTTCGGATCCAACAATGTCGACCACTGCACCCGGTTGTGCCACGCCTCGTCGGTGGCGGCGCTGTTCGAAGGTCTCAGCTCGGGTGCCGTGTCGGCGCCGTTCTCCGCGGCGATGGACGCCGAGGTCATCATCGTGATCGGGGCAAACCCGACCGTGAACCATCCGGTCGCCGCGACCTTCATCAAGAACGCGGTCAAGCAGAATGGCGCCAAGCTGTTCGTGATGGATCCGCGCCGGCAGACGCTGTCGCGGCACGCGACCAGGCATCTGCAGTTCAAGCCCGGCTCCGACGTCGCCATGCTGAACGCGATGATCAACACGATCATCACGGAAGGCCTGACCGACGACCAGTACATCGCCGGCTACACCGAGGGCTTTGACGACCTCAAGGAGAAGATCAAGGAATTTACGCCGGAGAAGATGGAGGCGATCTGCGGCATCCCGGCGCAAACGCTGCGCGAGGTGGCGCGCACCTATGCGCAGGCGAAATCGTCGATCATCTTCTGGGGCATGGGCATCAGCCAGCACGTCCACGGCACCGACAATGCGCGCTGCCTGATTGCGCTCGCGCTGATCACTGGCCAGGTCGGTCGGCCCGGCACCGGCCTGCATCCGCTGCGCGGCCAGAACAACGTGCAGGGCGCCTCCGACGCCGGCCTGATCCCGATGTTCCTGCCGGACTATCAGCCGGTCAGCCGCGATGACATGCGCGGCAATTTCGAAAAACTGTGGGGCCAGGACCTCGATCCCGTGCGCGGGCTGACCGTGGTCGAGATCATGAACGCGATCCACGCCGGCGAGATCAAGGGCATGTATATCGAGGGCGAGAACCCCGCGATGTCCGATCCCGATCTCCAGCACGCGCGCCACGCGCTCGCCATGCTCGATCATCTCGTCGTGCAGGATCTCTTCGTCACCGAGACCGCGTTCCATGCCGACGTCATCCTGCCGGCCTCGGCCTTCGCCGAGAAGGACGGCTCCTTCACCAACACCGATCGCCGCGTGCAGCTCGCGCGCCAGGTGATCAAGCCGCCGGGCGATGCGCGGCAGGATCTCTGGATCATCCAGGAGATCGGCAAGCGCATGGGCCTGCCGTGGAATTATGCCGGCCCCGGCGACGTCTTCACCGAGATGGCGCAACTGATGCCGTCGCTGAAGAACATCACCTGGGAACGGCTGGTGCGCGAGGGCGCGGTGACCTATCCGGTCGACGATCCCAACAAGCCCGGCAACGAGATCATCTTCACCACGGGCTTTCCGACCGCGAGCGGTCGCGGCAAGATCGTGCCGGCCCACGTCATCCCGCCGGATGAGCTTCCCGACGCCGAATATCCGATGGTGCTCTCGACCGGCCGCGTGCTCGAACACTGGCACACCGGCTCGATGACCCGCCGCGCCCAGGTGCTCGACCAGATCGAGCCGGAGGCGGTCGCCTTCATGAGCCCGAAGGACATGCGGAAGAAGCAGCTCGCGCCAGGCGATTTCATTCGCCTCGAGACCCGCCGCGGCGCGGTCGAGGTCAAGGTCCGCTCCGACCGCGACGTGCCGGAAAACATGGTGTTCATGCCGTTCTGCTACGCGGAGGCGGCGGCGAACCTGTTGACCAATCCGGCGCTCGATCCGTTCGGCAAGATCCCGGAGTTCAAGTTCTGCGCGGCAAGAGCCGAGCGCGTGGAGATGCGGGACGCGGCGGAGTAGGCGGCGAGTTCGCCGGTCTTTTGGCGGCGCGATGCCTCCAAATATGCGGTGTCGTCCCGGCGAAGGCCGGGACCCATACCGCGAGGTGTCTCGTTAGCGGATGGTGGGCGTACCGAACGACGAGTCTTCGCCAAACTCCTGCCTGTGGTTATGGGTCCCGGCCTTCGCCGGGACGACGCTGAGGTTGTGGTGCATGTGTGCACCTACGTCGCCGTCGTTTCGCTCCCCGCAGCGGCGGTGCTAGATATCGCCCATGTCCAAAGTCACTCCCGCCACACGTGCGCTCGAAGCCGCCGGTGTCGCCTTCACCGTCCACCCTTACGACTATGATCCCGACGCCGAGAGCATCGGCCTCCAGGCCGCGGCGGCTCTCGGCGAGGACCCCTCGCGCGTGCTGAAGACGCTGATGGCACTGGTCGACGGCAAGCCGGTCTGCGTGATCGTTCCGTCCGACCAGGAAGTCTCGATGAAGAAGCTCGCCGCTGCAGTCGGCGGCAAATCCGCGCAGATGATGAAGCCGCCCGAAGCCGAGCGCGTCACCGGCTACAAGGTCGGTGGCATCAGCCCGTTCGGGCAGCGCAAACCGGTGCGAACCGTGATCGAGCAGAGTGCGCTCGCGCATGATCTGGTCTATCTCAATGGCGGCCAGCGCGGCTTGCAGGTGCGGCTCAAGCCCACCGACGTCCGGGATGTCTCGAAGGCGGTCGTCGCGGATGTGCTGGCCTGAGGGGCGATGGAGCGGGATCATGACGCGGCCACAACTGCTGTGGTTCGCGATTCTGCTGGGGATCTGGCTGCCGGCTGAGGCGCATCAGATCAATCTCGTGACGGCCCGCGTCGCGCTGGTCGGCGATCGCACGGTCACCGTCGAGCTGGGACTGAAGGGCAGCGACGTCGATCGCCTGATCGGCACGAAGACGTATGACGCGAAGCAGGATGCGGTCGATCCGGCCGCGGTCGAAGCGGCCAGGGCCGGCATCCTTGCCTATATGGATGCACATCTGGCTGTGACGGGTGGCGGAATGGCCTGTGCGTCGAGCGATGCCACGATCCTGCCTGATGGTGACGGCATCGTCTACCGCAACAGTTTCGCCTGCGCCCACGCCGCCGGTGACATCGTCTATCGCTCCACCGTGCTGACCGAGAAGGACAAGACGGCGCGTCAGGTCGTCCTGATCGCGCAAGGCAGGTCCGAGGCGCAGGCCTTGCTCGACGCCGGCAACACGACGGTTACGCTCTCGACAGCGCCGCCATCGCTGCCCTCGACCATGTGGCGCTATCTCCTGACCGGCATCGGGCACATCTTCCTCGGCTACGACCATGTCGCGTTTCTGCTCGCCGTGATGCTCTGGGCGCGCCGGCTCGTTCCGGTCGTCAAGATCGTCACGGCCTTCACTGTCGCTCATTCCATGACGTTGTCGCTGGCGGCGTTGAATGTCCTGGTCATCCCGAGCCGCATCGTGGAGCCTGCGATTGCGGCCTCGATCGTGTTCGTGGCATTGGAGAATTTCGTCTCGCGCGATGTCGACAGGCGCTGGCGCGTGACCTTCTTGTTTGGCCTGATCCACGGCTTCGGTTTCGCCGGCGCGCTTCATGAGATCGGCTTGCCGCCGAATGCCATCGTTCCGGGGCTTGCCGCTTTCAACATCGGCGTCGAGATCGGGCAGATCGCGGTCGTCGCGGTCATGCTGCCGCTACTCGGCCTATTGGATCGGCTGAGCAGTGCCAACCGGATCGAGCCGGTGCGAACTGCGAAGCTGGTCTACACGGTGTCCGCGGCGATCAGTCTGCTTGGCGGCTATTGGCTGCTGACGCGCGTATTCGAGGCGTGATCGGCCAGACGATTCGGCCTATTGCCTTTGCAACAATTTCAGCCGGCAGCGCAGCGCCTCGCGGATGTGTGCGCGCGCAAGCTGTTCGGCTCTATCGCCGTCGCGCGCGGTGATGGCGTCGATGATGGCCTGATGCTCGCCGTGGCTGGTCGAGGGGCGTCCCGTCACCGTGAAGGTGGTCGGGCCGAGCAGAGCAATCCAGTCCTGTAGTTCGCGGGAGGCGTTGTCGAGATAGCGGTTGCGCGCCGCGCGGCAGATCGCCTCGTGGAAGGCACGGTTGAGCCGCGCCATCTCGCTGGCGTCGGTCCCGGACGCCTCGACGAAGGTCTGCTCGATGTCCCTGAGGGCGTCGATCTCCGTCGCCGAGGCGTGCTCGGCGGCAAGGCGCGCGGCGGCGCCTTCCATGATCTCGCGCATGGCGTACAGCTCGAGCACCTCTGATATATCGAGGTTGCGGACGATCAGGCCGCGGCCGCCGGCGGGCTCGACGAAGCCGCGTGCCGCGAGCCGGCCCAGCGCTTCGCGAACCGGCGTGCGGCTGACCTTCAGCCGCTGAGCCACTTCCTCCTCGCGGAGGCGATCGCCGGCACGGTAGCTGCCGGCCTGGAGGGCTTCGCAGAGTGAGCGGAACACCGCTTCACCCAGCGCGACGCCGGCGCCGCGCGCGATCGATCCTGCCTTTGCCGGGCGTCTGGCCATGCATCCTCGAAGCGCCAAGCGCATCCTGCCCATGCAGAGATGCCGGTTGCGCAGCTTCTGTATATCTTTGTATACAAAAGTACGCAATGGCGGACCGGTTGACCGAGGCTGCCGGCGGGCAGAATGTTTCCAACTTCGTCGCATCGGGCAGACGGCATGAGCAGCAAATACGACGTGCTGGTGATTGGCGGTGGCAATGCGGCGCTGTGCGCAGCGATTGCGGCGCGCCGTGGCGGCGCGTCCGTCCTGGTGCTCGAAGGCGCGCCGAAATTCTATCGCGGCGGCAACACCCGCCACACCCGAAACATGCGTTGCGCCCATGATGCGGCAACGGACATTCTGACCGGCCCCTATACAGAAGAGGAGTTCTGGGAGGACCTGCTGCGCGTCACCGGCGGGCAGACCGACGAGGTGCTGGCCCGTCACATGATCCGCGAGTCCAAGGATATCCTGCACTGGATCGTGGAGCAGGGCGTGCGCTGGCAGCCCTCACTCGGCGGCACGCTGAGCCTCGGCCGCACCAACTCCTTCTTCCTCGGCGGCGGCCGCGCGATGCTGAACGCGCTGTATCTGACCGCCGAGCGGCTCGGGGTCGATGTCGAATACGATGCCGAGGTCACGGACCTCGTGATCGAGGACGGCATGTTTCTCGCCGCGCGCCTCAAGCGGCCGATCAAGGGCGAGACCGAGATCCGCGCGACCTCGCTGGTCGCTGCCGCCGGCGGGTTCGAGGCCAATATCGAATGGCTGAAGCAATATTGGGGCGAGGCCGCCGACAACTTCCTGATCCGCGGCACGCCCTATAACCGCGGCTCGATCCTGAAGATGCTGCTCGACAAGGGCGTGCAGGAGGTCGGCGATCCCACCCAGTGCCATGCGGTCGCGATCGATGCCCGCGCGCCGAAATTCGACGGCGGCATCATCACGCGTCATGACTCCGTCGTGTTCGGCATCGTCGTCAACAAGCACGCGCAGCGTTTCTATGACGAGGGCGAGGACCTCTGGCCGAAACGCTATGCAATTTGGGGCCGGCTGGTCGCGGCACAGCCCGACCAGATCGCCTACATCATCTTCGACTCGACCGTCGTCACCAGCTTCATGCCGACGCTGTTCCCGCCGATCGCTGGCCAAACGGTTGCCGAGCTTGCCGGCAAGCTGGAGCTCGAACCGGCCGCGCTGGAAAAAACCATCACCGAGTTCAACGCCGCGGTGCGGCCCGGTACCTTCGACCACACCATCCTGGATGACTGCGTCACCGAAGGTATCACGCCGCCGAAGACGCATTGGGCGCGCAAAATCGCGACGCCGCCTTACCTCGCCTATCCAGTGCGGCCCGGCATCACCTTCACCTATCTCGGCACCCGCGTGACCAAGGAGGCGCGCATGCTGATGACGGACGGCAAGCCGTCGGCCAACATGTTCGCGGCTGGCGAGATCATGGCGGGCAACGTGCTTGGCAAGGGCTACGCCGCGGGCATGGGCATGACCATCGGCAGCGTGTTCGGGCGGATCGCGGGACGGGAAGCGGCACGCCACGCCAAGAACTAGAATGAAGAAAAGATAGGGAGAAACCATGTCACGCATTGTCATTGCTTCGATCGCGGCGCTGCTGATGGTCGGCCAGGCCCGCGCCGCCGAGCCGATCAGCTTGCGCGACATGGGTTCGTTCCATGTCGGGGGGCGTCTTGTCGAAATTTCCGGCAAGCCGGTGAGGGAGGTCGTGTTCGCGCCCGGCGGCGTGCCGGCCAAGGTCGATCCCAACGGCACCTATCAGGTCGAGCAGATGTACGTGCAGTATTTCCTGCCGGCCAACGAGAAGGGCGCCTATCCGCTGCTGCTGTGGCATGGCGGCGGACTGACCGGCGTCACCTACGAGACCACGCCTGACGGACGCGAAGGCTGGCTGAATTATTTCCTGCGCAAGGGATGGGCGGTCTACAATTCAGATGCGGTCGAGCGCGGACGGGCAGGCTGGGCGCAATACCCTGATATCTTCAAGGGCGAGCCGGTTTTCCTCACCACGGCCAATCCGTTCGAGCGCTTCCGTATCGGTGATGGGCCAAACTCCTACGATCCAGATCCCGCCAAGCGAAAGGTGCTGCCGGGCAACCAGTTTCCGGTCGAGGGCTACGAGAATTTCGTCAAGCAGAACGTGCCGCGCTGGACAACGACCGACGATGCGACCATCGCCGCCTATATCGCCGAGATCGATCGCGTCGGCCCCTCGGTGCTCCTGTTCCATAGCCAGGCCGGCACTTTCGGCTTCAAGGTTGCGCAGGCCCGCCCCGACAAGGTCAAGGCGCTGATCGCAATCGAGCCGGCCGGCATTGGCGATCCCGCCAGGGCGGATGTGCTGAAGAACATCCCGACCCTCATCATCTATGGCGACTATATCGAACGGGACTCGCGTTGGCCCAAGATCCGCGCCAACGGCATCGCCTTTGCGGAGGCCATCAAGGCGGCGGGCGGCAGTGTCGACATCGTCGACCTCCCGCAGGCCGGCATCAAGGGCAATTCGCATATGGTGATGATGGACAAGAACAACCTCGAGGTCGCAGCCCTGATCCAGAAATGGCTCGAGGGTAAAGGCCTGACGAAGTAAAGCCATGCACGGAACCCGAATTCTGGACGAAGCCGACCGCCTGATGACGGTCTGCAATTCCTGTCGCTACTGCGAAGGGCTATGCGCGGTATTTCCCGCCATGGAGATGCGGCGCGCCTTCTCCGACGGCGACCTCAACTATCTCGCAAACCTCTGCCATTCCTGCGGCGCCTGTTACGTCGACTGCCAGTTCTCGCCGCCGCACGAGTTCAACGTCAACGTTCCGAAGACGCTGGCGGTGGCACGCGCCGAATCCTATGCGGCCTATGCCTGGCCGCAGGCGCTGTCGGGCGCCTTTGCACGCAACGGCCTCGTCATCAGCATCGTCGCCGCGCTCAGCATGGCAGCGTTCATCCTTGGTTTCGCCGCGCTGAACGACCGCGGCGTACTGTTCGGCGTCCAGACCGGGCCGGGCGCGTTCTACAGACTGATGCCGCATAATGCGATGGCCGCGCTGTTCAGCGTCGCATTTCTCTACGCCATTCTCGCGCTGGTCATGAGCGTGCGCGCGTTCTGGCGCGACATCGGCACGCCGATCGGCGGCCGCGCCGATGGTGGTTCGATCGTCCAGGCGATCCGCGATGCCGGTGAGCTGCGCTATCTCCATGGCGGCGGCGTCGGCTGCTACAACGAGGACGACAAGCCGACCGACCGGCGCAAGCTTTTCCATCACCTGACGTTCTACGGCTTTCTGCTGTGCTTTGCCGCGACGTCGGTGGCCACGCTGTATCACTATTTGCTCGGCCGCGAGGCGCCTTATCCGTGGTGGGATCTGCCCGTGGTGCTGGGCGCGCTCGGCGGCATCGGCCTCATTGTCGGACCGGTCGGGCTGTTCGTCGCGAAATCACGCAGGGCTCCGGAGCTGCTCGACGAGCAGCGCTACGGCATGGATGTCGGCTTCATCGCCATGCTGTTCCTGACCGGGCTCTCCGGCATGCTGCTTCTGGTCCTGCGCGAGACCCCTGTCATGGGGCTGCTGTTGGCGTTGCATCTCGGCGCGGTGTTCGCGCTGTTCATCACCATGCCCTATGGCAAGTTCGTGCACGGCATCTATCGCTTTGCGGCGCTGGTGCGCTATGCGCAGGAGCGGCGTAGCGAGGCCGGCTCTTGAGAGTTAGATGGTCGAAAGCGGCCGTCGCGCAGGTGCGCGGTAGAGAGAAGAAGTTCGGCTCCCGGCCTGGAGGCTCGGCGGCGCGTGAGCGCAGCAATTGCTCTTGAAAATTGCTATCAATTGGTCTATTTTGATAGCATTGCAGTCAGTCTCCGTTGGACGCCATCATGGCCGCTGTCACCATCCGCAACCTCTCCGAGGAAGCGCATCGCGCCCTGAAAGTCCGCGCGGCACAGCACAATCGAAGCGCGGAAGCGGAAATGCGCGCCATTCTGGAGGCCGCAGTGCGTCCCGAGGGCCGGCTGCGGCTCGGCACCGCTCTTTCGGAGATGAGCCGGAAGATCGGCCTCACCAACGCCGACGTCGAGGCACTTGAACGTGGCCGCGACGCGCGTCCCGCTGAGCCGCTTCGCTTCGAATGATCCTGCTCGATACCAATGTGGTCTCCGAGGCTATGAAGCCCGAACCGCATCCATCGGTCCGTGACTGGCTCGACGCCCAGGCGGCCGAGACGCTGTTTCTCTCCAGCGTCACCATCGCCGAACTGTTGTTCGGCATTGCCGCGTTGCCGCGCGGCAAGCGAAGGGACAGGCTGGCAGTTGCGCTCGACGGCGTGCTGGACCTGTTCGCGGCCCGCATTCTGCCCTTTGATACCGCCGCGGCGCGGCGCTATGCCGATCTCGCCGTCAAGGCGCGCGCGGCCGGGAAAGGCTTCCCCACGCCCGATGGCTATATCGCGGCGATCGCCGCCGCGCACGGGTTCGCCGTGGCATCGCGCGACACGAGTGCGTTCAACGCTGCCGGTCTGACGATGATCGATCCCTGGGCCGTGACCAGCTGACAAGGTGTCGGGCGGGCGCATCACGTTCCGCGAAATCGGCGACCGCCGGATGGATGTCGTCCGCGAGCGCCGCGATCGGCTTGCTGCGGCTGGCATAGTCGATGCTGAGCGTTGTGAAGCCGCTCCCTAGGAGCGACCGCTCAAGGCTTTTCATGGATGCCGAGGTCCGTGCGATGCCATGAAGCAGGACCACTCCCGGGCATCGCGCGTCGCCTGATTGAGGCGCCTCGTGCATCTGGCTTACGCCACCTCGCGCTCCGGCGAGGACGCCTGCTCGCGGGCCATCGTCGTCGCCGTGACATAGTCGGTCTTGCCGGTGCCGAGCAGCGGCACCTTGTCGACCACCATGATCGCCGCGGGAACGGTCAGCTCGGAGGCGCCGATCGCCTTGGCCTGGGCCTGCATCGCGCTGCGCTCGGCGGTCTTCTCCGTCGTCAGCAACACGATGCGCTCGCCCTTGCGCTGGTCCGGAATCGACACGGCAACCGAGCCGGCTTGCGGCCAGAGCGTCGCAGCGATGCTCTCGACCGCCGACAACGAGACCATTTCGCCCGCGATCTTGGCAAAGCGCTTGGCGCGGCCCTTGATGGTGATGAAGCCGGCCGGGTCGATTGCCACGATGTCGCCGGTGTCGTGCCAGCCCTCGGGGAGCACTTCGAGCACGCCGGGATTTTCGGCCCGCAAATAGCCGAGCATGACGTTCGGCCCGCGCACGGAGAGGCGTCCGCCTTCCTCGATGCCGGGGACCGGATCGAGCTTGCTCTCCATCAGCGGCGAGAGGCGGCCGACGGTGCCGGGGCGGTTGGCCATCGGCGTGTTCATCGCCAGCACCGGCGCGGTCTCGGTGACGCCATAGCCTTCGAGGATGCGGATGCCGTAGCGCTCCATGAACACCTGCCGCGTCCGATCCTTGACCGCTTCGGCGCCGGCGATCACGAGGCGTAAGGTGCGGAAATCGTAGGCATGCGCCGAGCGTGCATAGCCGGTGAGGAACGTATCGGTGCCGAACAGGATGGTGGCGCCGGTCTGGTAGATCAGCTCGGGCACGATCCGGTAGTGCAGCGGCGAGGGGTACATGTAGATCGGAATGCCCGCGAGCAGCGGCATCATCATTCCGCCGGTCAAGCCGAAGGAGTGGAACACCGGTAGCACGTTGAACACCTTGTCGTTGGCGTTGGCATCGACCCGCGCCAGCGCCTGTGCGGCGTTGGCCAGGATGTTGCGGTGGGACAGCACCACGCCCTTGGGCGTGCCTTCCGAGCCTGACGTGAACAGCACGACGGCCGGATCGTTGGCCTGGCGAGCGACGCGCGGTGCGGTGCCGGCGAGCAGGCCCTTGATCTTGTCGGCGGTGCCGATCGAGGCGCGGACGTCCTCGAGATAGACGACGCGCGCCTCGGCGGCGATCGCGGCCATCAGCTTGTCGAGCTTGCCCTTCTCGATGAAGGCTTTTGAGGTCAGCACGGTCTTGACTTGTGCGGCCTTCATGGCGGCGAGGACGTTGACCGGGCCAGCCGAGAAGTTGAGCATCGCCGGCACCCGGCCGATGTTTTGCAGCGCCATGAAGACGACGGCGACGCCTGCGGAATTCGGCAGCAGCACGCCGACATTCTCGCCGACGGCGGTGCCGGTCTCGAGCTTGCGGCTCAGGACCTGCGCTCCGAGGATCAGCTTGCGATAGGTCAGCTTGGTGCCGAGCGCGTCCTCGACGATGACCTTGCCGGTGTCGCGGTCGCGATAGGCGTGTCCGAGCGCTTCGAACAGCGTGTGGTCGAGCATGGCGTTCTTGACCATCGCATCGATCATCACGTCCTGAAGCGCGGCGCCTGCGGCGTTGCGGCGCGCCTTGCCCTTCAGCGCCGGGTCGACCGGGAGCTTGACCGGCGGCAGGATCGTGACCGTCACCCGCGGAAACCAGGAGCGCTTGATCTGGCTAGCGTTGAGATAGCTGAGATGCGAGCGCTGCGCGCCTTCGATGCGCACCGGCACGACCACGGCGTCAGCCTTGTCCGCGATCATCGCGGTGCCGTCATAGACCTTCATGAGCGAGCCGGAGACGGTGATGCGTCCCTCCGGGAAGATCACCACCGGCTCGCCGGCGGCGACCAGCTTGATCAGGTCGCGCGCGGCCAGCGGCTTGGTCGGGTCCATCGTGTAATGCTTGACCACGCGCAGGAACGGCTTGGCCCACCAGGCCTTGGCGATGCCGGTATCCACCGCGAAGCTCGCGTCGATCGGCAGCACGGCGTGCAGCAGCGGGCCGTCGATCAGGCTGACATGGTTGGGCGCGATCAGCATGCGCGTGCCCGGAGGCGGGAGATTTTCGAGCCCGCGAATCTCGGTGCGGAACAGCGCGCGGAACAAGAGGCCGCCGAAGTCGCGCACGCCTTCCTTGCCCCATTTGGTCAGCACGAACCACACCGCGCCGAAGCTGGCGAGGCCGAGGCCGAAGAAGATCCAGCCGACATGCAGCCCGCCCGCCTGGAGCAGCGCGACGAACAGCGAGCCGACCACCATGAAGGCCGCCTGCAGCACGTTGCCAGCGGCGATGATGCGGGCGCGCTCGGACGGAGCCGACCAGGCCTGGACGGCGGCAAAGGAGGGGACGACAAACAGGCCGCCACCGAATGCGAAGGCGACGAAGTCGACCAGCATGCGCAGGCCTGCGAACGAGGTTGCGAAGTCGAGCGCGGTGATGTCCTGACCCTTGGCGGTCACGGCGATGGCCCATGCGAGATCGAGGCCGGCACATCCCATGATGATGGCGCCGATCGGCACCAGCGCGAGATTCGGGCGAACGTGGCTCAGGCTCGCCGCAAACAGCGAGCCGATGGCGATGCCGATCGCGAAGATGGCAAGACACAGCGTCACCACGCCCTCGGTACCGCCGACGACCTCCTTGACCAGCGCCGGCAGCAGCGACAGCACGATGGCGCCGACCAGCCAGAACCAGGAGACGATCACGGTGCCGTCCCACAGGCGATGATCGGCATGCAACGTCCTGAGCAGGCTGACCGTCGAGGTCCAGGGGTTGGCATCGACGGGCAGGTCAGGTGCGGAGGGCGTCGTCTGCGGAATGCGCGAGGCGAAGGCCCACGACAGCAGGGCCAGAACGACCACGGCCGAAGCGACCCAGCCCATATGCGCCGAGCCGGCCACGAACTGGCCGCCGGCGACGGTGCCGAGCAGGATGGCCATGAAGGTCGCGCCTTCGACCAGCGCGTTGCCGGTTGCGAGCTCGCCGAGCTCAAGCTGGTCCGGCAGCATGGCATATTTCACGGGGCCGAACAGGGCGGCGATGATCCCGAACAGCGCGAGCGCCGCGAACAACAGCGGCACCGAGTGCAGGAAGAAGCCGGCGGCGGCGAAGCCCGCGGCGAAGATCTCGGCGAACTTGAGCCGCCTTGCGACGACCGATTTGACGTATTTGTCGGCGAGCTGTCCGCCGAGCCCCGACAGGATGAAATAGGGGAAGATGAAGACGGCGCCTGCCACCGTCACCAGGGCATCGCCGTGGCCGGTCACGGCGCTGTAGAGCAAGATGATGACGAGTGCGTTCTTGAGCACGTTGTCATTGAGCGCCGAGAAGAATTGCGCCCAGAACAGCGGCGCGAAGCGGCGTGACGACATCAAATCCCTGATCATGACCAGTCCTGTTTTGGAAAATCAGCCTGAGGTTGTTACGTTGTCGAGAAGGCGTCACGACCGGAAGCGTATGGGACGAACGATGGCCGGATGACGACGGTCGCCGGCCTGCTCAATCCCCTCGGTCCCTCCGATCCTTTTGGTCTCCAAGTGGTCTCGTTAGGTTCGCAAATATCCGGGCGCGGCCGCAGTTCGGGCGCAAAGGCCGCACTTACCGGGTATCGAGCCGGCGATGAGGAAAAGCTGAATCGCACCGCCGAGGGCCTCAGAATCCGTTGCGAATGTCGGGACATGGTAATTCCTTCCTTGCAACCGGATATTGCATTCGAGCCGACCGGAACGCGCCGGCTGCGCCGTCCCTCAGGTGAGATGAGCGAGGTGGCGAAAGGGCGAGAGGCGGCCGAGCAGGCTGAACCGGCGGCCTTCGCGACGGGCGCGGGAGCGATTCGCCCGCCACATCCGGAAGGTCGCGCGGCGCTCAGTCAGCACGCCTGCAATGTCGCAGGCATTGGCGATGCGATCGATCGGCGCCATCGCGAGCTTGAGGGCGGCCCGGCCAAGGCCGGTCACGAGAGCTGCGGCGTCATCAACGAAGGTGGTGGCAATATCAACAGCGAGGGTTTGCATTTTGCAGGTCTCCAGGTTAATTTGAACAATGTTCACATGAGTAGCTTGAAAATGAACAATGTTCAAGAAGAATCGCTGCGAGACCAAAAAAAAGTTCGCAGGCGGCTGCGGATCCTGCAAAGCGCCCGGGGCATTATTGCAGCTAAAGGATTGAAATCTCTCAAAGTTCGTGATGTGGCGGATGCCGTCGGCTGCTCGGTCGGCAGTGTCTACAACGAGTTCGGCGACTTCGACGGGGTGATCCTCACCGTCAACCGGGAGACCGTTCAGGCGCTCTCGGCGCGGCTGCGCGAGGTTCCGGCCGAGGACCCGGTTCGCCAGCTCTACGGGCTTGCCGAGACCTATCTCGAATTCTTCGCGGAGCACGCCAATTTGCTGCGTTCGCTGTTCGAGCATCGGATGGAGGACGATCGCCCCTATCCGGACGACATCCTTCAGATGGTGATGGACGCCTTCGCACTGATGCACCCGCCTCTGGTGCGGCTGCTACCGGATGCGGATGACGTGAAGATTGCGCTGCTGTCGCGCACGCTGTTTTCCGCCGTGCACGGCATCATCTCGCTCGGCCTCGAGGAGCGCATGGTGGCCGTGCCGCCGCAGATGCTGCGCCAGCAGGTCGAACAGTTTATCGACGCGCATCTCGCGGGTCTCGGAATTCTGCCGGTCGGCGCAAGGTCACCATGATGAGAAGTCGCGCAGCCGCTACCACGCATATCGCAGGCTGGCAGTGCCGGCATAAGTGGTGCTGTGGGCGGCGAACTCGCCGTCGAACTTGGCCGACAGGGCAACGCCGTTCGAAAACTTCAGCTCGGCGCCGGCAGACGCAAGCGTGGCGTCCTTTGCCGGCGTTGCGCCATTGACGATGAAGCTCGCGCCGGGCAGCGCCTGGAACGCGGCGACGAGCGCCGGATCGCTCACCCAATCATGCGCCCAGGCCGCACGGCCGCGCAACGTCAGGACCGAATTCGGCGTGACCAGCGCCGCGCGATCGAAACGCGCGCCGAGCTCGCTCCGTGTGTCGGAGGCGGTGCGTCCCTGATAGGTCAGACCGAAGCCGCTGCCGGCCAGATCGGTCTCGGTATAAGTGGGCGTACGGAAAACCTGCGCCTGCACCGCCGCATATGGCGTGACGCCGCCGATCGGCGTGGCGAGGCGATAGCCACCCTCGATGCGGCCGCCGACGGCTTGAGCGTCGAATTTCGCGGTGAGCTGATTGCTGAACGGTGCGAGGGGATGAAGCGGCTTGCGGACGGCTGTCAGCCTCGCGCTGCGGCAGCTTCGCGCGGCCGCGACGCGACGACGACGACGTCCGGTCTGCCGCTGTCGACCTGAACCCGGTTGCGTCCCTTCTCCTTGGCCCGGTAGCAGGCTGCGTCCGCGCGATGCATCGCCTCTTCCAGCGTGGTATTGCCGTCGGCGATGCAGGCAACGCCGATGCTGGCGGTTACCGCAAAGCACCGATCGTCCCAGGCGAAGCTGAACAGATCGAGCGAGGTGCGCAGCCGTTCGGCGATATCGACGGCGTCGAAGGGCGAGCACTGTGGCAGGATCAGGCCGAATTCGTCGCCGCCGAGCCGGGCCACCAGATCATGCGGGCGCCGGTTCTGTTGCAGGAGGCGCGAGATCTGGCAGAGCAGGCGGTCACCAGCCAGATGGCCGCAGCTGTCGTTGACGTTCTTGAACTGGTCGAGGTCGAGCAGGATCAGGCCCAGCGCGCCTGATGCAATATTGTCCAGCTCGCCTTGCAGGCGCGCCTCGAAGGCGCGGCGGTTGGCAAGGCCCGTCAGCCAGTCATGCGAAGCCTGCCAGGCCAGGCGCTCCTTTTCGGCACGCAGGGCATCCTCGAACGCCTGTCGTTGCAGCACCAATCGTCGCGTGTGCCAGATCAGCAGCAGGATCAAGGTCACGGCAGTGACGATGTTGATGCCGGTCAGCGTCAACTTGATGGCGCGGGAGCCTTCGCCGAGGACGGTGGAGAAGCGGTTCGCATGCACCGTGAACTGGGAGTTGAGCTCCGAGAGCCGCGACGACAGGAATTGCAGGCGGCCGCTGTCCTGAACGGGGCCTTTCTCCAGCTCGGACCGGATGACCTCACCGAACACGCTCAGCTCCAGCAGCATGGGATCGGTGGCAGTCCACTCGCGGATCGCCTCCTGGAGGAAGCTGACGCGGTTGAAATAGCGAAACAGCCAGATCAATCCCGGAACGTCATCGGGATGGTTGCCGCCCTGCAGGAAGCCGATGCGGGCCGCCTCGACGTCGACCGGATCGCGCTCGAGCGCCCAGCGTGCGAACTCGTCGCCGATGGGAACGGCGAGCGAGGTTTGGTATTGCGCGAACTGGCCCGGTTCGCCCGAATGCAGATAGCCGTTGAGGAAGTAGACGGCATTCTTCTGCGAGCGCGACCACAGCGCTTCGCCCGCGACATAGGCGCGGACCGACGACATCACCTCGAGGCTGAATCCCGCAATCGCCGCCTGGAGCACGACGACCATCACGAAAGGCGAGACGAGCTTGATGACGTGAAGGAAGCTGTGCCCCTTCGTCGAAGACGCTGTTCTGCGAAGCACCCTGCGTTTCCCCAAATCGATCAACGACCCCAGCGGAGCGTTGCGCCTGCAACGCCAAGTAGAGGAGAAGGTTGCTTAACTCGACCTGAAAGATGCGGGGGACTGCACCGCAGGGTGAAGGCGTTGTGAAGCGGAAGCGTGCAGATCGTTGCAAATGCCGACAAACCGGAACCAAAGCGGTATCGGCGAACCAATGCCTCGCATTCGCCCTGCGCGGTTTACTTGATTGATAGAGTTGGGGCCGGGGCTTAGACCAGCACCGGCTTGCGCACGCGGCCGACGTCGCCGAACACGCGCAGGTAACGCTCGATCTCCGAGGGGAGGCCGGTTGCCTTTTCCGGATTGTCGGAGAGCTTGACGGCCGGATGACCGTCGGCCGACGACACCTTGCAGACCAGCGAGATCGGATCGAGATTGAACGAGCCGTCCGGGGTGCAGCCGACGAAGTCGTTGGTGAGGTTGGTGCCCCAGCCGAAGGAGAGCCGCACCCGGCCGGTGAAGTGGTGATAGGTCTCCTCGATCGAGCCGACGTCCATCGCGTCGGAGAACACGAGCAGCTTGTCCCTGGGGTTGCGACCCTTCTTCTCCCACCAGGCGATGATCTCTTCGCCGGCCTGGATCGGCGGCGCGCTGTCGGGGCGGAAACCGGTCCAGTCGGCGACCCATTCCGGCGCATCGCGCAGGAAGGCTTTGGTGCCGAAAGCATCGGGCAGTGCAATCAGGAGGTTGCCGCCATAGGTCTGGCGCCACTGATCGAGGATGCGATAGGGCGCCCAGCGCAATTCCTCGTCGTCCTTGGCGAGCGCGGCGGCGACCATCGGCAGCTCATGCGCGTTGGTGCCGATGGCTTCGAGGTCGTTGTCCATCGCGAGCAGCACGTTGGAGGTGCCGATGAAGGACGAGCCCAGGCCTTCCTTCACGGCCTCAACGCACCAGCGCTGCCAGAGGAAGCCGTGGCGGCGGCGGGTGCCGAAATCGGAGAGCCGCAAATTCTCCAGCTTGCGCAGCCGCTCGACCTTGGTCCACAGCTTGGCCTTGGCGCGAGCGTAGAGCACGTCCAGTTCGAAGCGGCCGCGGCCCTTGATCGCGGCACGCGAGCGCAGCTCGTTGAGGATCGCGAGCGCCGGGATCTCCCACATCGTGGTGTGGGTCCACGGCCCGTGGAAATGGATCTCGTACTGGCCCTCGACCTTGCGCAACTCGTATTCGGGCAGGCGGAATTCGGCCAGCCAGCGGATGAAGTCCGCCGAGAACATGTGGGTCTTGCCGTAGAAGGTGTTACCGGCAAGCCAGATCAGCTCCTTCTTGGTGAAGCGGATGGTGCGGGCGTGGTCGAGCTGGGCGCGCAGCTCGCCCTCGTCGATGATCTCGGCGAGGCGTACATGGCGCGAGCGGTTGATGACCGAGAAGGTCACCTGCCGATTCGGGTAATCCTCCCGAATCATCTGTAACATCAATAGCTTATAGAAGTCGGTATCAAGCAGGCTGCGGATGATGGGATCCAGCCGCCAGCTGTGATTGTAGGTCCGGCTCGCAATGTCGGTCACGGTCATGGCCGAATTCTAGCGTGACGGCCCGCGCGCAACCAGTGGGTTTGGCGAAGGGCTGGCCACCGCACGGCACCGGGCGAGGGGGCTGCGGATCGGTCACGTCAGGGGCGGCAAAACAATTCCTTGGTCCGGCGCAGCGGCGCCGTCAGCCTCCAGGAGGTCGAGCTTCGGACCGCCGCCAGTTGCGCCCGCGCGTCGTCTCTCTCCGCCAAAAATCCGTGTCGTTCGGCCGCAACGGGCTGAAGCGCTGCCAGGGCCGAATCGCGCTCCGCCGTGACCCAGTCGCGCATCACAGCGTCCTCCCGCCACAGGCTGAACTGGCGGGCGAACGCCTGGCGCGCATGAGCGTCCAGTCGTTCGCGCAAAGGCGCGGTCATGGCATCCGCCTCGACCATCCTGAGCCGTGTCGATGGATTGCTGATCCCGGCATAGTGGTGAACGATCGGGTCGGGCACGGTGGCGAGACCGGGAATCGAATTCCAGGCAGTGTCGAGACGCGCGACACCGGACCGGTTCGGCTCGTCGGGACGATCCGGTCCGAGCCCCACGCATTCATCGTAACCGAGAAGGTGGAGCATGGTGGCCTGGTCGAACCAGGGATGCGGGAATTCGTTGGCCTCCCAGACCCGCCTGAAAAATTCGCGTGACCAGTCGTGCACACGGATCAGCATGACTCCGGAATTGTAATGCGGAACGAAATTCGTGGCCAGGATCTCGGATGTATCCGGACCGTGCCAGGCCATGTGCAGATGGGCATCGTCGACTGCCGCCGTCCTGACATCGACGTCGTTGCGAAGCACGATGGCGTCGACGTCCATCCAGAGCACGAAGTCGAAATTGTCTTCAAGCGCGGCTCGGATCACTTCGATCTTCAGCCATCCGCGCGGACGTTTCCAATCGTCTCCATGAATGACGCGCTCCTGATAGCCATGCGCCTCGGCGAATGCCTGCATGCGGGGAACGGTGAGGGCGGCGAGCGGTTGCTGAACGGAGTCGTAGGCAGTCAGAAGGCACACGCTTGGCCGCATGGAAACTCTCCGGAGGATCGTGCGACCTCGCGCCCCGCTACATCGCGTCGAACTGCCCGGTGAGCGTGACGCGTGGGCCGTGGGTGTAGCGGTCCGGCGTGAGATTGTAGCGGGACAAGCCGGCCTCGTTGAACAAATTGATGAATGCGTCGAGCCGATAGCCTGCGCCGAGCTTCAAATTCTGCGTCAGCCAATAGGACACGCCGACCTGGATGTCGGCGCTCAGCACGCCGGCAAACAACCGATCGCTGCTCGTGTCGAGCGTGTCCGTGACTGGGAAGACGCCGGAGAGATAGGACGGCGTGACCGAAGACAGGCTCCTCGCGCTGCTGACCGACTGTTGCCGGCCGAGCAGCAAGGCGACGTCGCCTGCATAGTCGAACGACCATTTGCCGGCGAATGGAACCGAGCCTTCGACGCCGATAAGGGGCCCCGCGCCAAGGAAGCTCGCGCGCGTATCGTACAAGTTCGAGGTCGTGCCGGAGTAGCCGGTGACCGCAGGAAATCCGGGCACCACGATCGGAGCGAGGCCGCTGAACGTGGCGACCGCAACGTTCGAGTTCGAGCTCCGGGTGACGAATTCGGCAATGCGAACGCCGCCCTTCAACTGAAGCACGCTTGGCCCGCTGCCGGCGATGTCGCGTCCGACAGCGAGATCGGCGAGCCAGTGCGTTTCCTTGTAGGCCGCGCCATAGGTGCTCGTTGCTGTTGCGCTGGCACCGCCAAAGGCGATGGTTTCCGAGGCCGAGTCCAGGCCGGTGCTCTTGCCTCCCTCGCCGTAGCGGAACTGGCCGCTGATGTGCCAGGGAGAGCCCGCGAAGCGATAGTCGAAGCCGATGGCGGCTTCCCACCCGACCTTGGGTGTCAGGTCGAACTGACCGGTGAGACCGTAGAAGCTGGAGATCGGATCCCCGCCGCTGAAGATTGCGCCGCCTTCGATCCAGGCCCTGAACAATGCAGGACCAGCAAGCGGCGGCGCCTTGACCGGGAAGTCGGCGGCGTAGGCCTGCAACGGATTTTTGGATTGTTGCGAAGCCGCCGACACGGCCAGGAACGCCGAGTTTTGCGGGCGCGATCGGGCCGAAATCTTGGCAGGCTCGCTTGCCGCATGCGTGCTCTGTGTCTTCAGCCGCGCATTCTCTTCGATCAGCCGCTGATTCTCGCGCAGCGCGGCGTTTTCCTTGCGGATCGCAGCGTTCTGCCGCTCCAGTAATTCGAGGCGGGCATTGACGTCTTCGAGGTCTCCGGCGGCGGCGCTCGTGACGGTCAGTACCGCGGTCGTGCCGAGCATGACCGCAAGAATCTTCTTCATGGTATTCACCTCGTCCCACCAGTTGCGCGACCGTGACGCGGTATCGCGGTCCGCACATCAACCGTTCGGTTGGGCTCGGCCGATCATCGCGCCGGATGCGCATTTCGGGACTCTGGTGTGGCCGATGGGACGCAGCCGGCGCGTTCAGTTGCCCGCGGCCGTCGCCGCCACGGTCTCGAGCTGGCTCCTGATCCAGCGATGGGCCGGGTCTTTCTGGTAGCGCTGGTGCCAGACCATGAACATCGGCAGTTCCGCCAGCGTGCGCGTGCGCGAGGCCAGTGGTATCCGCACATGTGCAAAGCCGCGCATCACGCCGGAGGCCAGCAGGCTCGGCATGCTCGCCAGCATCTGCGAGCCGCGCAGGAACGACGGCACGCCGGAAAAGCTGGGAACCGAGATCGCGATGTCGCGGTGGAAGCCGTTCGCCGCCAGCCGGCGGTCGAAGTCGAGCCGCTCGTTATCGGTATAGACCACGGTGACGTGGCGCGCTGCGAGATAGGCGCTCCGGCCGGCGGGCGCCGTGCGTGCCTTGGGATCGAAATAGCAGACGTAGTGATCGCTGAGCAGGCGCTTCTGCACGATGTCGACGCCGGACGGCGGCAGCGGCGTGATCAGGAGGTCGCAGCGGTTCTCGCGGAGCATCGCAGGCGAGGGCGACTGCGAGGGGATCACGCGCAGGTTCAGGCTCCTCACCTGGTCGGCGACATGGCCGAAGAAGCGCGGCAGCAAGAGATCGCGCTGGAAATCGTTGGCCGCGATCGTCAGCGAGAGCTGGGCCTGGGCCGGCGCGAAGCTGACGCCGCCGGCGAAGCTGCGCATCTCGTCGATCAGCGCGCGCGCCTTCGTGGCCAATGTTTGAGCATGCGCGGTGGCGACGATGCCGCGGCCGGATTTGGCGAACAGCGGATCGCCGGCGATCCGCCGCAGCTTGTTGAGGCCGTGGCTGACCGCCGATTGCGTCAGGCCGAGCCGCGTGGCCGCCGCCGTGACCGAGCCTTCCTCCAGCACGGCCAGGAACAGTTCGAGGGCGCGGCCGTCGAGGGCCAAATGATCGATTTTTTTCATGGAATTTATTATAATCGATCTATTTATCTTGAGAATAGACCGTTCCATGATCTCCCGATAAGCCGCGCGCCCGGACCGGGCGCCATAGGGAGAGACAACGCCGATGAATGCCCAGGCGCCAGCCTTGCAGGATCCCCGCCTCAACCGACCCGAGCCGTTCACGCCGCCGCTCGGCGACGGCGGCTTCTTCCAGCGCGACCGCTCCATCCATCCGCCCGCGCACGCACCCGGCTACAAATCCTCGGTGCTGCGCTCGCCGCGCCAGGCGCTGCTGTCGCTGGAGAATTCGGTCTCGGAGATCACGGGGCCGGTGTTCGGCCACAACGACCTCGGCCCGCTCGACAACGATCTGATCCGCAACTACGCCAAGGACGGCGACCCCGTCGGCGAGCGCATCATCGTCCACGGCCGCGTGCTGGACGAGACCGGCCGGGGCGTCCCGAACACGCTGGTCGAGTTCTGGCAGGCCAATGCCGGCGGACGCTACCGGCACAAGAAGGACACCTATCTGGCGCCGATCGATCCGAACTTCGGCGGCTGCGGTCGCGCGTTGACCGACGACACCGGCTATTACTATTTCCGCACCGTGAAGCCGGGGCCCTATCCCTGGCGCAACTACGTCAACAGCTGGCGTCCAGCCCACATCCATTTCTCGGTGTTCGGCTCCGGCTTTGCGCAGCGGCTGATCACCCAGATGTATTTCGAGGGCGATCCCCTCATCCCGGTCTGCCCGATCCTGACGACGATTCCGGATAAGGATGCGCTCGACCGCCTGGTCGCGCCGCTCGATCTCAACGCCTCGACGCCGTTCGATTCGCTTGCCTACCGTTTCGACATCGTCCTGCGCGGCCAGCGCTCCACCTATTTTGAAAATCGCACCGCGGGGAACTGAGCCCATGCCGCAGCCGCTCAACTATCTCAAGGAAACCGCCTCGCAGACCGCCGGACCGTACGTCCATATCGGCCTGATCCCGGCCATGGCCGGCTTCGACATCTTCGAGAAGAATTTTTCCAACGTGCTGGTGACGCCGAGCACCAAGGGCGAACGCATCACGCTGGAAGGCAAGGTGCTCGACGGCACCGGTACGCCGCTGCGCGACGTGCTGCTGGAAATCTGGCAGGCCAATGCGGCCGGCCGCTACAACCATTCGGCCGATCGCTCGGCCGGTGCGCTGGAGGACGAGTTTCGCGGCTGGGGCCGCGCCGGCTCCGACTTCGAGAGCGGCCTCGTCACCTTCGAGACCATCAAGCCCGGCGCGATCACCGACAAGGCGGGACGCAAATGCGCGCCGCACGTCAATGTCTGGGTCGTCGCGCGCGGCATCAACATCGGTCTCAACACGCGGCTCTATTTCTCGGATGAAGAGGCCGCCAATGCTGCCGACCCCGTGCTCAACCTGATCGAGCAGCCGACACGGCGCAAGACGTTGATCGCAACGCGCAGCGAGCGCGCCGGCAAGGCCGTGTATTCCTTCACGATCAATTTGCAGGGGCCGGACGAGACCGTGTTCTTCGACGTCTAGTTCATCCGGTTCGGCATGGATCGGTCCCATCGAAAGATGAGACCGATCCTGCCGTCGTGACGAAACTTGCGGTGCTGAGCCATGCCGGCGACGCGCCGGCTAGAATCCCATCGGCCCCACCGACCCGATCCAGTGCTTGACCTTGGTGGGATTCTTTTCGTCCATGTAAAAGAAATGGACCATCGTCGGTCGCGCCGGCGCAATGTTGGGATCGTCGAAGCGCATCGAGACCTCGCCGCGAAAGATCTTGAGCAGGGGGCTGTCCCAGTACTCGATGACGTCGTGGAGGGCGGTGAAGCCGCGGTCGATGAACTGCCGCAGATTGTTGCGGATCGTCTCGCGGCCGTGCCAGTCGGCGACGCCGAGATTGCAGATCGCGTCTTCGGCGAAGCAGTCGAAACCCTTGCCGAACGTCTTGTCGTCGATCTCTCTCCACATCGCGAGAAGCCATTCCGGCGGTGCGGTCTTGGTGAAGGTCTTCGTGCTCATCGTTTCCTCCTTGGGATGTGAGGCCTCGCGAACTAGCCGTTGGGCGTGACGATCCCGAGCCGCGTGGCCACCCGCCGGGCGGTCGCCTCCCGTTGTGCGGTGATGCCGGCGACCGCACGTCTGGCCTGGTCGAGGATGGCGCCGGGGGCACGCTCCGGTGTGCCGCTGTCGAACGGCGGTTCCGGTGCGTACTGCATGTAGAGCTGGATCGCGCGCGCCGCGTCGTCGCCGCGCAGCTCGGCGGCGAGCCGCAGGGCTCCGTCAATTCCGGCGGTAACCCCGGCGGCGAAGATCCAGCTGCCGTCGACCACGACCCGCTCGTTGACGGGGATGGCGCCGAACAGTGGCAGCAGGTGAAACGAGGCCCAATGGGTCGTCGCGCGCCGTCCCCGGAGCAGGCCCGCCGCCCCGAGCAGCAAGGCGCCGGTGCACACGGAAAATACGCTGCGTGCACCTGCGACCTGCCGTGCGATCCAGGCCAGGATCTCCTCGTTCTCCATCAGCGCTTCCTGGCCGAAGCCGCCCGGCACGTGCAGCACGTCGAGCTGGGGCGCTTCCGCGAGCGTCGCATCCGGCGTTAACCGCAGGCCTTTGACGTCGCGAACGGGTTCGGTCGTCCCGGCGTAGACGCGATAAGTCGCGTTCGGAATGCGCGACAGCACCTCGAAGGGGCCGGTCAGATCGATCTGGTCGAGGCCGTCGAACAACAGGGAGCCGATTTGCAGGTGCGTGTCATGCGGGATCATGGGTTTTGCTCTCAACTCGAAACTGGACAGCCGCAATCTAACCGGGCACGCTGTGGCGGTAATGCCAAAGTCCCCTCGTTTCCCGCCAAGTTCCGGTTCGCGCGCGGCTCGCCCCTCCGCTCGGGCCGGCGTCGTCCGTGTCATCGAAGTGCTGGCCTATCCGGCGGTGCAGTTGCTCGACGTGACGGGACCGCTCCAGGTGTTCGCCACCGCCAACGAGCAGGTGGTGCAGGCCGGCGGAACGCCGCCCTATGTGCTCCGCGTCGTGGCAAAGGATCGCTCGCGCGTGGCGGCTTCGTCGGGACTCGAAATCGCAGCGGAGCCGCTTCCGCGCGGCACCAGCGCGCTGGATACGCTGGTGGTCGCGGGTGGCCCGGGCGTTGACCTTGCCGCAGCGGATCCAGCGCTGGTCGATTGGCTGCGGCAGCGCGTGAGGAAGGCACGGCGCGTGGCCTCGGTCTGCACCGGAGCTTTCCTGCTCGGTGCATCGGGAGCGCTCGACGGACGGCGCGCGGTGACGCATTGGTCATACTGCACCGAGCTCGCGCGCCGCTTTCCGGCCGTGCGCGTCGAGGCCGATCCGATCTTCGTGCGCGACGGCGCGATCTGGACATCGGCGGGCGTGACGGCCGGTATCGACCTGGCGTTGGCCCTGGTCGAGGAGGATCTGGGCCGCACCGTGGCGCTCGCAGTGGCACGCTATCTCGTGGTCTTCCTGAAGCGGCCGGGCGGGCAGGCGCAGTTCAGCGAGGCGCTGTCGATGCAGTCCGCTGAGGATGAATTCGGCACGCTGCACGAATGGATCAGCCAGCATCTCTCCGGCGACCTGTCGCTATCCAGGTTGGCCCGTCAGGCTGGCATGAGCGAACGCAGTTTCAGCCGCCACTATGCCAGAGCAACCGGACTAACGCCGCTGCGCGCGATCGAGCGGCTGCGGGTAGAGGCTGCCCGGCGGATGCTGTCGGAGACGCGCCAGCCGGTGAAGCGGATATCCCAGCGCTGCGGCTTCGGCTCGGAGGAAACCATGCGCCGCAGCTTTCTGCGCGTGCTGGCCACCGCGCCGCAGGACTACCGTCGGAGGTTCAGCTCCTAGATCCGATTGGTCGAGGCTCTTATTCACCGCCATGGAGCCGGGCGCGAAAGCTGCGCGGAGACAGTCCCGTGGCCGCCGCATAGACCCGGCTGAAATAGGCGGGGTCCTCGAAGCCGAGCGCGTAGGCGATCGTCGAGACCGGCAGGTTGGTGTAGACGAGGTTGCGCCGCGCCTCGCGGATGAGCCGGTTGAGGATCAGGTGCGAGGCCGTGTCGCCGGTCGCCGCCCGCGTCACGCGGTTGAGGTGGGTCGGGGTGATCGACAGCGCATCAGCGTAGTCCGCGACGCTCCAGCGTTCCAGATGATGTTGCTCGAGCAGCACCTCGAAGCGGCGGAACAGGCCGGATTCGGCCGTGCCGTTGCCGCCGCTCTCGCCGGTGAGCGCGCGGGCCACCAGCCCGATCATGGCTGCCGACAAAGCGCGCAGCACATGCGCGCGGCCGAAATCGCGGGCGGCGTGTTCGGCGAAGATCTGCTTCATGGTGGCTCGGATCTGCGGGGTGCCGCGGACGACGGCCGATCGTGACAGGGCCCCGCGCAGGCCTTCGGCGGCGAGCAGCGCCTCGTCCAGAATCTCCGCCGCAATCGTCAGCACCCAGCCCTGGGTTTCGGGCACGAAGCGGAAGCCGTGGACGTGTCCGACCGGCACGTTGACGACCTGCATCGGCTTCAAGGGCACCACGCGTCCGTCGAGCGTCGCCTCGCCGCCGCCGCGTTCGATCAGCAGCACCTGGTGCAGCCGGGCATGGCGGTGCACGGCGAGGGTCCAGTCATGCAGCACGGAACGGGACGCAATCGTCTCGCAATGCACGACGTCGGGCAGGTCGCCGGACTCGCCGAACAGGTTGTAGACGCGGATCGCGGGGGCAGGGGCTGCGCTTCTCATGTTCGAATAGTACAAGACAAAGGCGAAACCCTCCATCGGATTGCGCTGCAGAATCTGCAAAAAAGTTCCGACGGGAGGATGCAAAAATGAAAGTTCAGGTCTGTATCATCGGCGGTGGGCCGTCCGGGCTGCTGTTGTCCCAGCTGCTGCACCTGAAGGGGATCGACACGGTCGTGCTGGAGAAATACAGCCGCGACCACGTGCTGGCCCGGATCCGCGCCGGCGTGCTCGAGCACGGTTTTGCAAAACTGATGCGCGAGGCGCAATGCGGCGAGCGGATGGACCGCGAGGGCGAGGTCCACAGGGGCTTCGAGATCGCCCATGACGGCGTGCTCTCCCAGATCGATCTGCACAAGCATTCCGGCGGCAATTCGGTGCTGGTCTACGGCCAGACCGAGCTGACGCGCGACCTCTACGAGGCGCGCGACCGTCTCGGCGGCAAGGTCGTGCACAATGCGCAGGATGTGACGCCGCATGATCTGGCGTCGGACCGCCCTTACGTGACGTACCGCTCGAACGACGAGATCATTCGCGTCGATTGCGACTACATCGTCGGCGCCGACGGCTTCCACGGCGTCAGTCGCAAGTCGATTCCGAAGGACGTGCTGCGCGAATACGAAAAGGTCTATCCGTTTGGTTGGCTAGGGGTGCTGTCGCGCACCAGGCCGGTGTCGCCCGAGCTGATCTATGCGAAGCACGAGCGCGGCTTTGCGCTCTGTTCGCTGCGTTCGCAGGTGTTGAGCCGCTACTACATCCAGGTGCCGCTCACCGACAAGGTCGAGGACTGGAGCGACGACGCGTTCTGGGCCGAGCTGAAGCGCCGCCTGCCCGGCGAGGTCGCTGGCCGCCTGATCACGGGGCCCTCGATCGAAAAAAGCATCGCGCCATTGCGCAGCTTCGTCGCCGAACCGATGAGCTATGGCCGCCTGTTCCTCGCCGGCGATGCCGCCCACATCGTGCCGCCGACCGGCGCGCGCGGGCTGAACAGCGCCGCGTCCGACATCTACTATCTCTACCACGCCATGCTCGCGCATTATCAGAGTGGCGATGATTCCGGCCTCAAGGGCTATTCCGCCAAGGCACTGGCGCGGATCTGGAAGGCGCAGCGTTTCTCCTGGTGGATGACGATGCTGCTGCATCGTTTCCCCGACCGTCTCGACTACGAGGATCGGCTTCAGCAGACGGAGCTGGACTATCTGCTCTCGTCTGAGACGGCGCAGCGGCTGCTCGCGGAGAATTACGTGGGGTTGCCGTTCTAGCGAGGCGTGGTTTCGAAAGGCGTCGCGACGCTCCGCTACTTCCCTTCCAGGATGTTGACCGGCGTCCAATCCGACGGCGGTGGATTTGCGGCGAGCGCTTTCGCGCGCTTTCCAAATAGCGCTGAAGCTGGATCGCTCTCCGCCATTCGTCCGAACGCATCAGCCGCCTTCGCAAACTCCCGCGCACGCCAGCGCGCAAGCCCTTCCGCATATGCTGCGGCGGCCTTCGTCTGCTCGGTGTTCTCCGCGCCCTTCTCCGCAAGCGGCTCGAATACCTTGATTGCCTCACCGCGCCCCATCACCTTGATGGCGTCGAGCTCGCGCCAGGCGAAAGTGTCGCCGGTTTGCGCGACCGTCGTTTCCGAGGCCATGATGGCGGTGCCGTAATATTTGTTGGCGCCTTCGAGCCGCGAGGCAACGTTCACGGTGTCGCTCATCACGGTGTAGTTGAAGCGGCGGCGGGAGCCGATATTGCCGACCACGGCTTCGCCGCTGTTGAGCCCGATGCGGTGCGACAGGTCGCGACCGGCGAAGGCGGCGTTGTTGGCGTTGAGGTCCGCCAGCTTTTCGTGGCACTTCAGCGCCGCGCGGACGGCATTGCGCGCGTGGGCGGGATCGTCAGCCGGCGCACCGAACATGGCGACGATGGAGTCTCCGATATATTTGTCGACATAGCCGCCATGGCCTTCGATGATGTCGGTCATGGCGGAGAGATATTCGTTCATCAGCGTGACCAGCTCGCCCGGCGTCATCGTCTCGGCGATGGACGAGAAGCCGCTGAGGTCGGAGAATAGCATGGTGACGTTGCGCATCTCGCCGCCGAGCGCCGGCATCTTGCCCGAAGCCACCATGGTGTCGATGACCTCAGGCGCGAGATAGAAGGCAAAGCTCTTGCGCAGGAAGCGCTCGTCGCGATCGGCCAGCATGAAGCGGTAGCCGATCATCATCGCGAGCGCGGCCAGGCTCGCGAGCGCGGGCTCGGTCAGGGGTAGCGCCAGTGCGTGCACGAACGCGCCGACGGCCGCAGCGGCGTAAACGGCGGTGAGGGCGAACCAGACGATCACCGCGCCGCCGGGGGCGAGCATGCTGGCTGCGCAGGCGACGATTGCTGCGAGCACGATCGTGAGAATGGTCCGCGCCGGAAAGCCGAGCTCGGTCACGGCATCGCGCTCGATCAGGTTTCGGACCGCAGTGGCATGCACGAAGACGCCGGCGATGTCGCTGCGAGCCTTCTGTGCGGTGCCCGCCGGGGCGGGCAGGGCGCATCGCGGCGCCGGCGTGCCGTCGTATCCGCCCGACAGGCGCATCGAAGTGAGCTTGCGGTCCTCGAAATTGAGGACGGTGCCGAGCAGCACGACCTTGCCCTCGAAGGCGCGGCGGAAGAAGTCGTGGTCGCCTTTCTCGACGCAGGCGCGCAGGTCGGCGAAGGAATAGGCTGGAATGTCGCGGCCCATGCCGCGGAAATTCAGGCTCAGTGTGTTTGGAACGGCGCTCGGGATGGCATAGCCCGACAATCCCGACACGCCGGATGGCCTGGTTTCCAGTGTTGCGCCGAGTGCACGCGCGGCAAGCTCGAGCGCCATCGCAGGAACCGGCTTGCCGTCGATGGAAAAGCTCAGCGGCATTCGGCGGATCACGTCGTCGGTGTCGGTATGGACGTTGAGGGAGCGGACAGTGTTTTTCACCGCAAGTCGCTGTGCGGGGTAAGGCGCGTCGGGATGGTCGTTGCTCAGGATCTCGCCGAGGACCAGTTTGCCGCTGTCGGAAAGCTTCCGTAGGGCGATGAGATAGTCCCGGTCGAAACCTCTCATACGGCCGCCGAGCGGCGCGTCGCCAAACGGAATCTCCGACTGCTCGATCGAGCTCGGAAAGATGACGTCGAAGCCGATCACCTTGGCGCCGCCGTCGGTAATGCTGCCGAGCACCCGGGCGATCTCGCGCGTCCAGGTCTGCGTCGGCGATCCCTTGAAGGGCGGGGTGTCGTAGGTCTCACCGTCGATCGCAACCACGACGACCGGCGACGTCGCGGGATCGCGGCGGTCGCCGACCAGCCTGCCGCGCATGGCGGTGAGGATGTCGAGCGACAGACCTTGCAGTGTGTGGAGTGGCGGCGATGTGAAGACAGCGCCAGCGAGGAGCGCAATCAGGATCGCTGCAACGATGTCCCGCTTTCCAAGCCGCCGCATCGCCCCGTCGCAGGCCGCCTATTCGAGCCGCAGCAGGCGGCCGACGATCGGCGTCGGCGAGGACGTGGCACTGGCATCGACCTGGAAGGCGTAGCGCTTGGCGCCGAGAATGGCGAGATAGCTGCCGCCCGGGGTCAGAGACTTCCCGGCCTTGGCAAAGTCATAGAACTTGCCGCCGATCATGGTTTCGTTCCTGAGCGGCACGGTGATCGTGGCTTCCTTGCCGTCGGTGCGCTCGATCACCAGCGTGCTGCCGCTCTTGGCCTGCACCAGCGGTGCGACGCCATAGATCGTCGGCAGCTTGGCCGGCGCGCTCTTCGTGTCGGACCGCATGGTGCGGAACGTGGTGGCAGCGCTCTGGTTGGCTTCGCGCTCGGACAGTTTTGCGGCATTGGTATCGCAGGGCACCTTCTCCCGCTTGACCTCGCCGAGCTGCACGGTGCTTTGTTCCGCGCCGACCAGGACGACGCCTTCGCTGATCGTCTCGCGCAGGCAGGATTTGAGATAGCTGAGCGTGACGCTCGCCTTCGGGCCGAGCTTGATGATCTTGCCCGGCGCCACATAGTCCATGAACTCGATGCCGTCGACCTTGCCCTGGACGTCCTCGACGATCGCGGCCGGGGTTTCCGCCAGAGCGGGGGCCGCAACACAGAACGCGCCGACAACGGCGCCGATCAGGCTTCTCATGGGTATTCTCATCCAATTCGACCGATACTCTGCCGGTCCCCGTCCTGGTCCGATGCATAGCAGCGGAGCGCCCAGGCAAGTGTGACCGGAATCACCCTCAGATATTGGTCCACTCTATCAGGAACAGGTTCAAACCGGCGACTGGAGAAAATGGAGCCGTGGCAAGCTGTTGCCGGGATAGGCGATCTCAGGCGGCCGGAATGGCCTCCGGCGGACGGTCTTCGAGCGGACGGCTCTCGACGGTCGTTTCTCCAGCAGGAGCAAGTGCAGCTTCGGTCTTCTGAAAGGGCGTCGCCTGCAGTCCGGCGGCAATCTCCACGACCTCGTCCCAGCGCGACAGAAAGGCCGCGACGCAGGCCGGGTCGAACTGCCGTCCCTGGTTCTCGACCAGGTAATCCCGTGCCACCTCGAGCGGCATCGGCTCTTTATATGGCCGCCGCGTCGTCAGCGCGTCGAAGACGTCGGCGACCGCAACGACGCGCGCGGCAACCGGGATCTCGTCCGTCTTGAGGCCGTTCGGATAGCCCGCGCCGTCCCAGCGCTCGTGATGGCCTGCGGCAATTTGTGCACCGAGCTGGATCAGCTCGCAGCCGGAGTCCGCCAGAATACGAGCGCCGATCGTGGCGTGGGTGCGGATCACCGCCATCTCCTCATCGGTCAGCCGGCCGGGCTTGAGCAGGATGTTGTCGGGAATGGCGACCTTGCCGACGTCGTGCAGCGGCGCGGCGAGATAGATGTCGCGGCAGAGCCGGGCCGGCAGGCCGAGCTGCTCGGCGATGATGCGGCTGTAGCGGGCGACCCGCAGGGCGTGCTCGCCGGTGTCGTTGTCGCGGTATTCGACCGCGAGCGCGAGCCGCAGGATGATCTCTTCCTCGCGCTCGCCGAGCTTGCGTGTCGCGGCTGCAACTTCGCTGGCCAGATGGGCGGCGCGATCGTTGAGCTTGCGTACGGCTGCACCAAGCTGAATCAAATTCCGCAAACGCACCGTCATCTCGACGCTCTGCGGCGCCTTGGGCAGGAAATCGGTTGCACCGGCCTGCAGCGCTTCCATCTTCACGTCATCGGTCTGCCGCGACGTGATCATCGCGATCGGGATGTCGGCGCAGCCGGGAAGGGTGCGGAGCATGCGGATGAAGCTGATGCCGTCCATGTGCGGCATCTCGTAGTCGACCAGCACGAGGTCGAAGACCCGCTCCCGCGCGCAGGCCAGCGCGTCCACGGGATCGAGGAAGGTGGTGGCCTCGACCAGACCTTCCGCCTCGATGTGACGTTTCAGGAAGTTGAGGACGGAGCGGCTGTCGTCAACAAGAAGCGCTTGGGTCAGCATCGGCGGCCGGGGCTCTCTTCGCTGGCAAGGGCAAGAACCCACTGCATAACCCGAGCGAATTTAACGCGAAGCAAATGCGCCGCGCATGCATACGCCTGCGCGGATATGCGCGTCTCGCATGAGATTTCAGCAGGCTATGCACGGTTGCATGCAGTCACGGGAAGTCCTTGGGAATGTGACCCGTAGTTGTACGGAGCTCTCCGTTAGGGGTTTGCTCACTTGATTCACGTCAAACGAGTATCGGAATTTTGCAAGGCGGGGACAGCGATGGCGCTCAATCCGACGGAGCCGAAGTGGTCGTTGCGGTTACCCGCCGATTGCAGCATCGCGGCCATTCGCAGCGTCTATGATCTCATTCGCGAGGCGTTCGGTCGCCAGGAGCGGCTCGAGATCGATTGCTCCAGCGTCGACAAGGCCGACGTGACTTCGATCCAGCTTCTGCTGTCGACCGCCAGGACGGGCGAGGCCCAGGGCCGCCCGGTGGTGCTCACCGCATTCTCCCAGTCTCTGCGCAACACCCTTCGCCGCGCCGGCTTCGCCAGCGATGCGATGATCGATCAGCATTTCCCGCAAAAGAAAGATGGCACCTAATGGCCACGATTCTCACGGTCGACGACTCCCCCAGCATTCGGCAAATGATCAAGGTCGTGCTCGAGCCGGCCGGCCATAACGTGATCGAGGCCGGTGACGGCGCGCAAGGGCTCGCCAAGGCCCAGGCCGGCAAGCTCGACCTCGTCATCACCGACCTCAACATGCCCGTCATGAACGGGCTGGACCTGATCCGGGCCCTGCGCAAGCTGCCGAGCGCGGTCGGCATGCCCATCGTGTTCCTGACCACTGAATCCAACGACACGGTGAAGCAGGAGGCCAAGAGCGCCGGCGCTACCGGATGGATCACCAAACCGTTCAAGCCCGAGCAGTTGCTCGCCGTCGTCGGTAAGTTGGTGCGTGCATGAGTGCGATGGACCCGACAGAGGTCTTTCGCCAGGAAGCCAGCGAGCTGTTCGAGGTCCTTGAAGGGGCCCTGCTCGATCTCGGCCAGCGTCCCGACGACCGCGAACTGGTCGATTCCGCTTTCCGCGCCCTGCATACGATCAAGGGTTCGGGCGCCATGTTCGGCTTCGACAAGGTCGCCTCCTTCACCCACGAATTCGAGACCGCCTTCGATCGCGTCCGCAAGGGCGAGATCAAGCCGACGCAGGAACTGATCTCGGTCGCGCTCGCCGCCAAGGATTATATCCGTGCGCTGATCGAGGATCCCCAGTCGACCGACGACGTCATCGGCGAAGCCATCCTCGACGACCTCAAGCGCTTTGTCTCGTCCGACCAGCCTGTTGCGGCCGCCGAGATCACGGAGGCGCGGGCTCCGAGCGAGAGCAAGCAGGCCGGCTGGCACCTGTATCTGGAATTCGATTCCCATATCCTGCGTAACGGCTCGAACCCGCTGGACCTGCTGGAAGACCTCTGCAAGCTCGGCCCCTGCTTCGTCGTGCCGGTTACCGACGGCATCCCTTTCCTCGACGAGATGGAGCCGGAAGACTGTTATTTGAAGTGGGACGTCAAGCTGCACGCGGTCTGCGGCAAGGACGCGATCGACGACGTCTTCATGTTCGTCTCGGATGAGATGAAGCTGACGCTCTCGCCGCTTGAGCAGCTCGAAGCGCCCGCGCCGATGCCGTTGTTTCAGCTCCTCGACGAGGAGCGGGCTCCTGCGGCTGAGGTGCCTGCGCCGGTGGTCGAGGTTGCCGCGCCGCCCGCCGCAAAGGCGGAACCCAAATCTGAATCGAGGCCGGAGCCCAAATCCGAATCAAAGCCCGAGGCCAAGCGCGATGATCGCGGCATCGCCACCGTCCGCGTTCAGGCCGAGCGTCTCGACGAACTGATGGACCGCGTTGGCGAGCTCGTCATCGCCCAGGCCCGGCTGACCCAGCTCGCATCTTCCGGCTCCGACCTCTCGATCAAGATGATCGCCGAGGAGATCGAGCGCCTCGCCTCCTCCTTGCGCGACACCACGATGGGCGCGCGCATGGTGCCGATCGGTTCGCTGTTCGGCCGTTTCCGCCGCCTGATCCACGATCTGTCGCGCGATCTGTCGAAGCCGGTCGAGTTCGTCACGACGGGCGAGGATACCGAGCTCGACAAGACCATGATCGAGTGCCTGGCCGATCCGCTGGTGCATCTGATCCGCAACGCCATCGACCACGGCATCGAGGACACCGCAACGCGCGCTGCCAACGGCAAGACCGAGCAGGGCCGGATCGAGCTCGCCGCCGTTCATTCCGGCGCGCAGGTGCTCGTGACGGTGAAGGACAATGGCGGTGGCCTCAACACTGCGCGCATCCGTGCCAAGGCGGAAGAGCAGGGCCTTATTGCGGCCGGCGCCGTGCTGACCGATCACGAGATCCACCAGTTCCTGTTCCACCCCGGCTTCTCGACCGCGCAGACCATCTCGGCGCTGTCCGGCCGCGGTGTCGGCATGGACGTGGTCAAGCGGACCATCGAGAACATGCGCGGCACGATCGACCTGTCGACCAAGCCGGGCCAGGGCACCACCGTGACGCTGCGCCTGCCCTTGACGCTCGCGATCATCGAAGGGCTCCTGATCCGTGTCGGCGAAGGCCGCTACATCATTCCGCTGTCGGCGGTGGAGGAATGCGTCGAGCTGACGGCCGAGGACGAGCGCTCCCGCGGTCGCAATTTCCTCAACGTGCGCGGCAACCTCGTCCCGTTCCTGCGCCTGCGCGAGATCATGTCGTCGTCGGGTGCGCCCGACCGGCACCAGAAGACGATCATCATCTCGACCGGCGAGAGCCGCGTCGGCCTCGTCGCCGACCAGATCATCGGCAACCACCAGACCGTGATCAAGTCGCTCTCCAAGCTGCATTCCGACGTCACGATCTTCTCCGGCGCGACCATCCTGGGTGACGGCACGGCGGCGCTGATCCTCGACGTCGCGCAGCTCGTCGCGCTGGCGCAGTCGAAGGTCGAGAAGCAGCACATCAGCGAGGCGGCGTGATGAACGATGGCTTGACCGGCGAGCATCAGGCGGGCGCGATGCAGGTCGTGATGATCGGGCTCGGCGAGGAGAAGTTCGCACTCGACGCGGGCCTCGTGCGCGAGATCATCGATCCCGTGCCGGTAACCAAGGTCGCCGGCGCACGTGCCTTCGTTCCGAGCGTGATCAACGTGCGCGGCAACGTCATTCCGCTTGCGGACCTGCGCATCCGCTTCGGCATGCCGCAGCTCGATGATTCGGCCGATACGCGCATCGTCGTCATCGAGATCGAGCTCGACGGCGAGCCCGTTCTGGTCGGCGTCACCGCCGACAAGGTCTACGAGGTCACGGAGATCTCGCAGACCGACGTGCAGCAGACACCGCGCGTCGGCATGCACTGGAAGCCGGAGTTCATTCGCTTCATCGCCAAGTGGCGTGAAGAGTTCGTCATCGTTCCCAACATGGAACGCATTCTGAATTGAAATGAGGTCTCGGCGAGACTGGGGTAGGGGCTGGAAATGAGATTTACTGTCAAGGCAAAGCTGGCCAGCGCGTTCGGTGTGGTCCTGTTGCTCTCGATGGCCGCGGGCGGTCTCGCCTATGTGAAGCTGAGCGAGATGATCGACACCGCGGATAATCTGGTGTCGCGCGCCGGCCGGATGGATCGCGCGGCGGAAATCGAGAAGGGCATCCTGCTCCAGGTTCGCGCCGAGAAGAACCTCCTTCTCGCGCCCGATGGGGAAGCGGATCGCTTTGTCGCCGAGATCGCCAAGCAACGCGAGACGCTCCTGAGGCTGAAAGAAGAGATCCACGCTCAGGCCTCCGTGGAAGGCAAGAAGCTGCTCGACAATTTCGGCGCGGCCTACGCCCGGATGAACGCTGCTCAGGACGAGGCCCTCAAGACGGCCCGGACCGACAAGGCGAAGGCCACCGAGCGCTCCACGACCGAGGTTCGCAAGGCGGTCGGAGAGGCGATGGAAGCCGCCAACGTCTACGTGACGAACGTCAAGAAGAACATGGCTGAGCAGGCCGCCATGGCCCACGAGGACGGTAATCGGGCCCACATGATGCTGATTTCGGCCGTGGTGGCGTCGCTTGCGATCGGCCTGATCGCGGCGATCTGGATATCGATGAGCATTTCCCGTGGCCTCGGCCGTGCGGTCGGCCTTGCTGGCGCGGTGGCGGGCGGCGATCTCAGCCAGACGATCAACGTCTCCAGCAATGACGAGATCGGCGATCTCGTCAAATCGCTGAACATGATGGTGGAAAAGCTTCGGCAGGTGGTCGAGGAGGCCCTGACCGCGGCACACAATGTCTCTGCCGGCAGCCAGGAGCTCTCCGCCAGCGCCGAGCAGCTCTCGCAGGGCGCGACCGAGCAAGCCTCGTCCGCCGAGGAAGCCTCATCCTCGATGGAGGAGATGGCCTCGAATGTGAAGCAGAACGCAGACAACGCCAACCAGACCGAGAAGATCGCGGCGCAGTCGGCCAAGGATGCCGAGGCTAGCGGCACCGCTGTCGGCCGCGCTGTCGAGGCGATGCAGACCATCGCCGCGAAGATCACGATCGTGCAGGAGATCGCACGCCAGACCGACTTGCTCGCGCTCAACGCAGCGGTCGAGGCCGCGCGCGCCGGTGAGCACGGCAAGGGTTTTGCGGTCGTCGCTTCCGAAGTGCGCAAGCTCGCCGAGCGCAGCCAGGCGGCTGCCGCCGAGATCGGCACGCTCTCGACCGAGAGCGTGAAGGTCGCGCAGGAAGCAGGCTCCATGCTGTCCAAGCTCGTGCCCGACATCAAGAAGACCGCCGCGCTGGTCCAGGAGATCACCGCGGCATGCCGCGAGCAGGACGTCGGCTCCTCGCAGATCAACCAGGCGATCCAGCAGCTCGACAAGGTCGGCCAGCAGAATGCCAGCGCTTCCGAGCAGGTCTCCTCGACCTCGGAGGAGCTCGCTTCGCAGGCCGAGCAGCTCCAGTCGACCATCTCGTTCTTCCGCATCGAGCATGCCGGCCGCGGCGAGAGCGCCGCGCCCGCGCCGATCGACCGCGCCGTTACCCAGCTCCGCGCCAAGGCGGCGCACATGGCGGCGGCGGATCGCGGCGCAAGGAAGCCCGCGCTTGTCCGCAAGCCGACCCGTGCGATGAAAGTCGCCGGCGGCGGTGGCGGCTTCGCCTTCGACATGAATGATGGCGAAGACGACCGCGACGCCGAGTTCCAACGCTGAAGCGGTCCGGCCACGTGCCGGACCGCGCTCATTCGCAAACCCTGGGATCCCTGGACTGCATCATGGCCGCAACCTCGCAATACCTGACGCTCGGGCTCGCCGGCGAGACGTTCGGCATCAGCATTCGCAACGTTCGTGAAATTCTCGACATGCGGCCGATCTCGCGGCTGCCGCACGCGCCGAACTTCCTGCTCGGCATGATCGACGTGCGCGGCAGCGGCTATCCGATCGTCGACCTCCGAACCAAGCTCGGCCTGCCGAGTGTCGCGGCGACCGAGGCGACCCGCATCATCATCCTCGACGTGCCGATGAGGGACCGCCTGGTCGGAGTCGGCTTCGTCGCCGATTGCGTATTTGAGGTCACCGACATCGACGAGCAGGCGATCGAGCCGATCCCCGAGGTCGGCGGCAAATGGCAGTCCGACTATGCCGCCGGCATCGGCCGCAAGGGCGAGAAATTCGTCGTGATCTTCGATCTCGCCAAGCTGATGGCGCATGACGAGATTCCGGAAGGGCGTAACACGGCTGCGGATTCATCGCGCGCGGCCTGAGTCTGCAAGTGCGTGGTCAAGCGTAAGCACCCCAATTCGAACCAACGAGACTGATATGAGATTCACCGTCAAAGCCAAGCTTGCCAGCGCCTTCGGCGTCGTCATCCAGCTGTCCATGATCGCCGGTGCGGTCGGCTACATGAAGCTGGCCGACATGGTCGGCACCACCGAGCTTCTGGTCGCGCGAGCGGGCCGTATGGAGAAAGCTGCGGAGCTCAAGGAAGGCATCCTGTTCCTGGTGCGTGCCGAGAAGAACTCGATCCTGGCCGCGAACGACGCCGAATACGATCAATTCGTAGCTGACCTCGCCAAGAACCGTGAAGCGGTCGCCAAGTCCAAGGACGAGATCTACGCGGCGGCCAGCGAAGGCGGCAAGAAGCTGATGGAAGTCTTCAACGTCGCCTTCGCCAAGCTGAACGCCTACCAGGACGAAACGGTCAGGCTGGCGAAGGCCGACAGACCGAAGGCTCTGGACCGCACCATGCATGACGGCCGCAAGGTCGTCGCGGACGCGCTGGAAGCAGCCGACGGCTACATCAAGAACGTCAAGAAGAACATGGCCGAGCAGGCCGAGCAGGCCAGGCAGGATGGCGCCCGCGCCGAGCTGCTGCTGATGAGCCTGGTCATCGTCTCGCTGCTGATCGCCGCAGTTGCGGCGACCTGGATCGCGATGAACATCAGCCGGGCGCTGGCGCAGGCGGTCGGCCTCGCCGATGCGGTTGCGATCGGCGATCTCAGCCACAAGATCGAGTCCTCCAGCAATGACGAGATCGGCGATCTCATCAAGTCGCTGAATGCGATGACGGTGAACCTGAATGCGACGGCGGCGCTCGCCAACCAGATCGCACAGGGTGACCTCACGGTCGAAGCCAAGCCGCTGTCGGACAAGGATACGCTCGGCCTCGCGCTCGAGCGCATGGTGGAGAAGCTGCGCCAGATCGTGTCGGAAGCCCTGACCGCGGCGCAGAACGTTTCCGCCGGCAGCCAGGAACTCTCCGCCAGCGCCGAGCAGCTCTCGCAGGGCGCGACCGAGCAGGCCTCGTCCGCCGAGGAAGCCTCCTCCTCGATGGAGGAGATGGCCTCGAACGTGAAGCAGAATGCCGACAACGCCAACCAGACCGAGAAGATCGCCGCGCAATCCGCCAGGGATGCCGAGGCAAGCGGCGCCGCGGTCGGTCGTGCCGTCAACGCGATGCAGACCATCGCCGAGAAGATCACGATCGTGCAGGAGATCGCGCGCCAGACCGACCTGCTGGCGCTCAATGCCGCGGTCGAAGCGGCGCGCGCGGGCGAGCACGGCAAGGGCTTTGCAGTGGTCGCCTCCGAAGTGCGCAAGCTTGCCGAACGCAGCCAGGCGGCCGCGGCCGAGATCGGCACGCTGTCGACTGAAACCGTCAAGGTCGCGCAGGAAGCCGGCAATATGCTCGCCAAGCTGGTTCCGGACATCAAGAAGACCGCCGAGCTGGTCGAGGAGATCACCGCGGCCTGCCGCGAGCAGGACGTCGGCTCGGCCCAGATCAACCAGGCCATCCAGCAGCTCGACAAGGTCGGCCAGCAGAACGCCAGCGCCTCCGAGCAGGTGTCCTCGACCTCCGAGGAGCTCGCCTCGCAAGCCGAGCAGCTCCAGTCGACCATCGCTTACTTCCGCATCGAGCAGGGACGCAATCAGGCGCCGGCTCCGATCGATCGTGCGGTCAATCAGTTGCGCGCCAAGGCGGCCACCATGGCGGCGGTCGAGCGTCCGGCCCGGAAGCCGCAAGCCAAGCCGGCGCGCGCGATGAAGGCTGCCGCGGGCGGCGGCTTTGCCTTCGACATGCACGACGGCGAGGACGATCGGGACGCCGATTTCCAGCGCTAGGACCCCAGAGGGATCGGTTCATCCTCACCGGCGGGCCGATCTTTCGTCAGTGATTGCGTAAACGCGTAGGATTCAAGATGGCCCGTATGGCCCGACATTCAGTGCAGGCGGCCATCCCGGATCGGGGCATGCAGCGATGATGCCTGCCGTTCAGGATACGGCCGTCCATCTGTCGGACCGTCACTTCCGGACCATCGCCGAATTGATCGAGGGCCAGGTCGGCATCAAGCTGCCGCAAGGCAAGCGCCTGATGCTGGAAGGGCGGCTGCACAAGCGGGTGCGTGCGCTGAACTTCTCCGACCTCAACGAATATGTCGACAACCTGTTCGGGGCAGAGCATTTCGACGCCGAGCTCACTCATCTCATCGATGTGGTGACGACCAACAAGACCGATTTTTTCCGCGAGCCGCAGCACTTCACCTTCATGCGCGACGTCGCGATCCCTGCCTTGCTCAAGCTGCACGGGCGCAAGAGCGCGAACCTCAAGATCTGGAGCTCGGCAAGCTCCACCGGCATGGAGGCTTACACGACCGCCATGGTGCTCGACGACATGACGCGGAGCGGATCACGCTTCCAGTACCGCATTCTCGGAACCGACATTTCGACCGCGGTGCTGCGCCTCGCCAAGACCGCGATCTACACCCGCGATGTGCTGGCGCCCGTGCCGGAGCACTTCGTGAAGCGCTATTTCCTGTCGTCGCGCGACAAGTCGCGCGGCGAGGTGCGGGTGGTGCCGGAGTTGCGGCGCATGACGCATTTCATGCGGATGAACCTCATGGATGCGTCCTATCCCGTCGACCGCGACGTCGACATCATCTTCTGCCGCAACGTCCTGATCTATTTCGAGCGCGAGACGCAGCGCAAGGTGATCGAGCAATTGTGCAGCCATTTGCGGCCCGGCGGCTATCTGCTGGTCGGACATTCGGAATCGATGATTCACAGTGCCGTGCCGGGTTTGAAGCAAGTTCAGCCAACCATTTTCAAGGTCTAGCCGGAGCGCAACCAGAATGCCGAGGGAGAAAGTTCGCGTACTGATCGTGGACGATTCGGCGTCGGTGCGCCAAATCCTGCAGACGATCCTCAACGATGATCCAGACATCGAGGTGATGGGGGCCGCGTCGGATCCGTTCGCAGCCGCGCGCCGCCTCCAGAACGAGATTCCCGACGTCATGATCCTCGACCTGGAAATGCCGCGCATGGACGGCATGACGTTCCTGCGCAAGATCATGGCGCAACGCCCGATCCCGGTGATCATCTGCTCCTCGCTGACCGAAGAAGGCTCGAACGTGATGTTCGAGGCATTCGAGGCCGGCGCCGTCGATATCGTGCCCAAGCCGAAGATCGATACCCGGCTGGCGCTGCTCGAATGCTCGACGCGGCTGCGCGAGGCCGTGAAGTCGGCGGCGCGCGCGCGGGTGCGTCCGCGCGCCGTGCGCCGGGTGGTCGAGAAGAAGCTGACGGCGGACGCCATCATCCCGCCGCCGGTGCAGGGCAAGGTCCGGCCGACGACGGAGCGCATCGTCTGCATCGGCGCGTCGACGGGCGGCACCGAAGCGCTCAACGACGTCCTCGAGATGCTGCCGCCGCACTGTCCACCGATCGTCATCGTCCAGCACATGCCGGCCGGTTTCACCGCGGCCTTTGCCAGGCGGCTCGACAGCATCTGCCAGATCCGGGTCAAGGAGGCCGAGGACGGCGAGCCGGTGCTGCCGGGCTGCGCCTATATCGCCCCGGGCGCCCGTCACATGCTGCTCCAGCGCATCGGCCTGCGCTACCAGATTGCGATCAAGGACGGTCCGCCGGTGTCGCGGCATCGCCCGTCCGTCGACGTGTTGTTCCGTTCGGCGGCCCAGCACGCCGGCGCCAACGCGCTCGGCGTCATCATGACCGGCATGGGCGATGACGGTGCGCGCGGCATGCTGGAGATGCGCAAGCTCGGCGCCTCGACGCGGGCGCAGGATGAAGAAAGCTGCGTGGTGTTCGGCATGCCCAAGGAAGCCATCGCCCATGGCGGTGTCGAGAAGGTCGTCTCGCTGCACCATATCCCGCGCGAGATCATGCTCTGGTATCAGGCCGGACACGTCGCGGTGGCAGGTTGATTGCAATGTCCGCCATTCCGGCCAACACGCGCACTGAATCGATCGCGGCGATCGAGGACGTCTCGTCGCGCATCGAGGACGTCTTCGCGCGCGTCGGTCAGGAGCTCGGCCGCGGGCACATCATCTTCAAGGAGCTGAACCGGGGCCTCGCGACGCTCTCCGAGGAGCTCTCCGGCGCCGAGATCGAGGGCGCTGCGACCGCGCTGCAGGAGATCGCTGCGCGGCTCAGCGAGCTGGCGCAGGCGCTGCCGGCCGAGAGCGCGCTGCTCGCGACCATCGGCAACAGCACGGCGGAGGCGTCCTCGCTGCTCAAGCCGCTGTTCAAGCACATCGGAATGATCACCATCATCGCGCGCAGCGCGCGGATCGAGGCGGCTTCGCTCGACGGCGACCGTGAGGGCTTTCTCGCCTTCACGCAGGAAGCCTACGATCTCGGCAGGGCCGTGCAGCGCTCGATCGAGGGCTGCGCGAGGGACCAGCAGCGTCTGTCGGAAGCCGTCGCCAACGCCTCGGGCCGGCAGAAGGAGTTCGAGAGCCGTTACCGGAATCAGCTGGTCTCAGAGAGCGCCGAACTCGGCGAGGCCTATGGCGGATTGCGCGACCAGCGCAGCAAAAGCAGCCATGTCGCCGACCTCGCCAGCACCAGCACCAGAAAGATCGCCGAGGCGGTCGGCAGTGCGATCATCTCCCTGCAGGCCGGCGACAGCACGCGCCAGCGTCTCGAGCATGTCTGTCACGGTCTCGGTCTTGCGTCGGGGCCTTCCCCAGGCCTCGTTCCCGAACCGCTCACGAGCGATGACGGCGCACGCGCCATCTGCCTTTTGCAGGCGGCTCAGCTCAGGGACGCCCAGCGCGAATTCGGCGGCGACATCGGCCAGATCGTGCGCGCGCTGACGGCCATCCTGCATGATGCAGGCAGCGTCGTCGGCCACGGCCGCACACTGTTCGGCGGTGAGGATGGCGGCTCATCGTCGTTCCTGTCGCGCATCAAGCAGATACTGGCGCATGCCTCGACCCTGATCGCCACGTGCGAGGGCGCCGGCCGTTCGGTCGACGAGGCGCTGGCCATTGTCGAGGACACGCTGGCGAAATTTCGCCAGGCGATCGCCGGGCTCGCCGATGCGACCGTCGACATCACGCTGATCGGGATGAATGCCGGTCTCAAGGCAAGCCATCTCGGCAGCCGCGGCAGCGCCTTCGTCGTGATCGCCAACGAGCTCAAGGCGACGGCGGACCAGGTTTCGGCGGGGGCGGCGCGCCTCCGGCCCGTGCTCGACGGCATCGAGCGCTCGGCCAAGGCGCTGAAGGAGCTTCGCGTGCAGGGCGATCCCACGCAGCTTGCCAACCTCGAGCCGCAGATTCTACGGGCGCTCCGCGAGGTGGAGGCCGGCAACGAACGGCTCGACAAGCTGATGAGCCGGCTCGTCGACGAAGGCGCGGAATTCGAAGGCCTGATGAATTCGGCGCAAGGTCTGATGAACAGGCTCGGCGAAAGCTCCGCGACCTTGCCTGCGGTGGCCGCACGCCTCGAGACTGCGAGTGCGGGCGCCCGGCGGCCGCAACCAATTGCGCAGGACGAGGCCGTGCTCGACGATCTCTTCGCGCGCTACACGATGGAGCGCGAGCGGGACGTCCACCGTGAGTTCCTGCAAACGCTCGGGCTTGCGTCGCTCGCCGCCACGCGGCGCGTCGAGGCGGTCGAGACCGCGGATGACGGCATAGAATTGTTTTGACGTCGGTGCCGGCGTTGCCGCGTGCGCCGGCAGCAATTCGATGGATCGGGTTTTCAGGGTGTTAACCTTGCCGAAAGCGCTGGCGGTTTGGTCATTGTCGCGCCCCAGACTTGGTTGCAAATACCTGTCAATTTTCATGTCGAGAAATTTCGCATGTTGAGAGACGGCAAATACGCGGCCTGGTTCAGGACCCCGCGCGGCCAGGGTACCGGCGTCGTGGATCTGACTGAGGGCCGGATCGCGGGCCGCGACAGCTTCTTCACCTATGGCGGCTCTTATCGTGTCGATGAGAGCCAATTCTCGGCCGTCTTGACCGTGAACCGGTACGCCGATGGTCCGCCGAGCGTGTTCGGCCCGGACGAGGTCGAGGTCGATCTTGCGGGGGTGTGCAATGGCCTGGTCGCGACCTGCTCGGGCACGGCCAAGCAAGCGCCCGACGTCAAATTCGAGGCGACGCTGATCTACAGCCAGGAAGATGCGCCGGCCGCCGACGCAGGATGCGCGATCGTGAAGCTCAATGCCGAAAAATTGCCCAAGGGCCTCGACAGCCGTTCCCGGCCGCGCCATCCGTTTGCCTCGCCCAGGCTTCCTTCGTCTTAGTCTTGCATTGACGCTGTTGCAGCGAAGGCAAGCCGCGGGGGCATCGCACAACAAAGCTTTTAGACATGAAAACCTAATCTGCGGGCGAACAATTGTGGTGGGAAGAACATGCCTCAGATCTGGATGACATATGACGAACTTGGTACGCTCTGTGACTGCAGCAGCAGCGAGGCGAGGTTACGCGCCATTCATCTGTCGCTTGACCGCAAGAAAAGCCGCGACGGCGCTACCCGGGTCAAGCTGGACCTGGCACTGACAGCCAAATTTTTTGCGTCGGTCCGCGAGTCGGATTTTGATCTCGACAGCGCCATCGAGGCGCTCCAGGCCACGCACCGGCAGATGGCGGAACTTCTGACGCCGAGCGAAGTCCATGGCAGGCGCGGGATGGCCTGAGCCGCCGCTTCCAGTCCCCGATCAGGGGGCTCTGAGCGGGAAGCCGAGATTCCCGCGATGATTGTCCCGAATCAGGCTGCATTCCGCTAGGCATGCAGCTTTTCTCCGCAGCCGCAGCCCGCGTCCTTCTCGATCTCGTCCTAGGCCTGTTCAGCTAGCTTCAAAGCGCCGTTGTTGTCGGCAATCATTGGCGGTCTTCATATCGTTCGCAACGCGGGTCGCCACGCTTGACCTGAGCAATTTCATCCAGTGGCGGAAAACACTGCTGCAGCGAATATTGGTCCCCATAAGGGGCGGGCGAACGAAAGCAAACCTTGGTGCCGACAGGAACTTCATACTGCTGTCCTGCAATCGTATAGGTGCACGGACCATTGTCAGGGGACGGAGGCTTGGCTTGACGAGGTTTGTCTTGAGCTGAGGCCCCCACTGACGAAAGTATTGCGATCGAGACCAAGGCAAAGCGAATGCGCATCTGGGACGCCCTTCAAGCCGCCAGTCTGGCGTGACCTCAACTGACTGATTCGGGTCGCGTTCCGGTCGCCGCTCGCTTTTGAATTCTTATTGGAAATATGACGGGTGTAGATATCAGGAAGCTATTGTTGGCGCGAAATTCCCATTTCTTTTTGCAGTTGCGGCGAGAGCCCCATGGCACCTTCGGTTCGACCTTGCCCGGTTCCCAGATTCCTCGCGGCCGGAACTGCATATGGGGAGGATGTTGAAGACGCTTTGGGAGCGTTGGGCGAGCCGGAGGCGCTGCTGCTATATCCACTTCGTGTGCTGGTTCCGTAACTGCCTTGGGCCTCGGCAGACAGGGATGTGCCGATCAACAGGGTTCCAGCCAAGAGTACGCCATATCCATTCATCACCGGTCCCCGCCACCGAGAGTAGATAATATGAACGGGAGGCTGCTCACCGCCAAACTGAAATTTTTTGTTCTCAGGCCAGCCTATTGTCAGGCGCAAGACTACGACGGCGGCCTGGGCAGGAACGCTAATATTGTCTGGGCGATGAGGACACCTACGACCCCACCCGCGGCCTTTTGCAATACATCGAAAATTCGTGGGTCGCGATCAGGTATAAGAGCTTGAAAAAATTCAAGAAAGATTGCGACCGTTAGAACGAGCAGACAGGCTGCAGCGATACGCCCCGGCAATAGGAAGGCTAAGAGGAAGCCCAACAGAGCGTAGGCACTGAAGCGCTCTATGACGACGACCCAATACCCCTCTGCATGTCCCATTAGCGCCGGCCTGCCTGCCAGCTTTGCCAAAGTGGCATAAGCAATCAGCAGGAGACAAATGCCCGTTGCGGTTATGAGATGGTTGCGGCGCATGTCGGCACCTATACCGTCAATGCGCGCGTCGGGCGCTTGAAACCTTCCAGTATCGTTAAAGGGGCTGTCCCGCGGAGGGCAACGCTGTTCGCGATAGTCGAACAACGTTGGAAACGGCGGCGTCTAGGATTGCGTTGCTGCTCGTTTTACGAGCCTGACGCTCAGATTTTTGCAGGCGGCATGATCAAATATGCAGCATCAGCCGCTGCGACGGTTGCCTGACGCAAACCGCTTGATCGATGCGACGTTTCGATTTTCCGGCCGCATCAGAAACTGCGGAGGCTGGGACGGCCGTGAAGATCGAATGTAGGGTTCCCACTTGGCATATCTTTCACGGTGTCTCCGTGAAACGGCGGCTCGCGTGCCGTAGCCTGCTGCGAACGACGCCATCACGATCAAAGTCAAGAGAAGGGCACCAAGCATTGAGTAAGACCTGACGGGTAGACGGGATTTTGTCTCGTTTACCGGTCTTGCTCAACATGGATAAGGCAGAACTGCGGAATCCCGATGACGGGCGATCACATGAACTTGCTTACTGATTTCCGGAACGGAATCAGAAAGCGCGGATTGCAGCCGCCACATCTGGCGATCGTGACCTATTGAGTCCGCAACTTGCCGAAAGCATGCTTTATATCCGGCCTCTCACAGCAGCGACTGCCCAAAGCGGCGCCGGTGGCGCCTTTGCGAGGTTACCTCGAGAAGACCGTAACCCGCGGCAAATCCGATGGCAAGAATCCCGGAGACAAAAGTCAGTGCTAACATGCGACGCAAATAATATTTTGTGTGCCAGTTAGTGCCGCGGATGCTGTCGAGCCTTCTTGAGCTGTGCGAGGCGTATCACGACGGACCGCTCGGAGCGCTCCAGTTTCGCCGCGATAAGTTGCGGCGGATAACCCTCCGCGTCCAGCTTGAGCAGCAACGACTCCTGGTCCTCGGTCCATCGCGTGCTTTTGTTGCGAGACATTCAACCTCGGACATTTCTTGCATCAGTCAATTCGACGGCGAGATCAAGGTTCCTGCTTCAAGAAGACGCGCTCATCCTCGAACGCGAGATTGATCAGGGTATCCCTCGGAGTTGCGCCAACAGCGGAACGATAAACGATCTTAGGTCCGGTCCCTGAAACATGTGACCCGTAACGCCGGCCGCGGCCGCAGCTTCGAGGTCGCTCTGCTTATCGCCGACCAAGATGCTTCGGTGGATGTCAACGGAATGTCGCTTTGCAAGTTCGTTGATCATGCCCGGCTGCGGCTTTCGGCAAATGCATGTTTGCCGATACTCGGCGATGGTGCCCTCAGGGTGATGGGGGCAGTAAGCAAACTCATCTATGTGCGCGCCGACCTCTGCAAATTGCTGCGCCATCCACTCATGAAGCGCCTGAACTTGATGCTCCCTGTAGAATCCCCGTGCAACACCTGATTGGTTTGTGACCACGAAGGCAAAATAGCCGGATTGGTTGACGGCTTGGACAGCTTCCCGAGCACCATTGATCCAGCGAATCTTGTTTGGCTCAAACACGTAACCGTCGTCTTCGTTGAGAACACCGTCGCGATCGAAAAAAACTGCAGGCCGCATCACCGATTGCTCTGATTGATTGCTGGACAAATGGCTTCTCCGACAAGCTATGCCGAATCTCAATTAGAAAATCTCCAGGCCGAAATCACAGCTATATCGGGCCGCGCGTCCACAGCCTTGACGTTTCATCACTTTGGGTTCGAACGATGCTGTAGTCCCTAAGTGCCTGTAGGAGCTTGACGATCGCGGGCCGACGATTGTCAAGAACCAGGTAGTCCCCATTTTTCTTTACGATGAGTACAAGATGGTGCTCGCCAGTCTTGCGGATGACGACCTCCGCGAGCAATAGCGCGGATGAAGCCCAGCCAGCGTTGAGCAACAAGTGGCGTTTGGTCACGGCGTAGTCTGCGCAGTTGCCCTCTGGGGGAAAGATCTTCCAATTGAGGTCGATCGTATCTGTCGGACTGCTTGGTGCGATACTGCTGTTCACCGCGGTGTTGACCACGTTTAGCTCATGCCAAAGCACTGCGAAGTCGAACCTGTCCACCGCCTGCTGAGTTCCTGCTTTCTGGCTGCATTCCGCCGGATAGCGTGCGCAAAAGAGCGTGAACGCCATGGGGGGCAAAACGCGATCATCTTGCGAGATTGCAAAGGTTGGTTCAGCGGAAATCAGCATTGCGATGGCGAGAATCCACTTGACGCGCCTCATGACCACGATCCTCGCCGGGTTCAGCTATCGGGAGGATGATGCGACAGCTATCGAGCGGAAGTTTGGCGGTGGATTGTGTGCATGGTCGATTGCCGTGTGCAAAATTGCGGCTTCTGTCTGGATTGGAAGCAGGCGCGCGAGTGCCCGATACTCTCAAAGAGGTGGAGGCTGACGATCTTGCGCAGGCAACGCATATTTGGACGCGGCGACTGATGAATTGCTCAGCACGGTGTGAGCTTCAAGAAGATCACTAAATTTTGTGAAAGGTAGAGGTGGCGCGACAATATAACCTTGGCCTTCTTCGACGCCGCACGAAGTCAGCGCGCGGACTTGCTCCTCGGACTCGATGCCTTCGACGACCACCGTCATCTGGAAGTCCCTGGCGAGCGTCACCAGCATCTCCACGATCGTCGTTGTTGAGGCGTCCACCGTGATGGTGTCGACGAAGAACTTGTCGATCTTGATGGTGTTGGCGCCGAGTCCCTTCAGCCGCGACAGCCCGCTGTGGCCGACGCCGACGTCGTCGATGCCAACGCGGAATCCATAGTCGCGCAGCTCGCTCACGACGGTTGAGGCACGCGCGAGATCATTGAGTTCGTCGCGCTCGGTCACCTCGACCACGATCTGCCACGCGGAAACCCGCGCCGCGGCGACCGTGCTGCGGAGCGTTTCGACGAAGATCACCATGCTCGTAAGCACGAGTGCCGCCAATGACAGTCTCAGCCGTGCTGCCTTCACCCGGCCCGCGGAGGAATAGGAGAGAGAGGGTGACCCGAAGGGCTAAGATAGGGTTTAAGCTGGCCTCCGGCCTTCCACACGATGCATGAGCCGGTGGGGCGATTGCCTCGATAATGCGGCTATGGTCAGCGATGCAGATGCTGCCGTGCCCGGATTTCGTTCAGTCGATAACTGCCTGCATAGGCTCGACGGCCGACGGGGCGGGTGACCCAAAGGCGCAACGCGACGAACGCAACGTTAAGGCCGAGCCAGATCGATATTCCAAGAATGAAATAGCGTGCCACGACGGAATCTCCGCCATTTCAGCAAGTTCTTCTAGAGCAACGCCCGAGGCGGCCGTCGGTTCCGCCGCGGAGATCAGGCGGCGGTGTGCGCGGCTAGGCCGTTAACCCTTCTTGCCGGACTTCGACTTGAGCGCCAGGCCAAGACGCAAGGCCATGCGCTTGATCGCGTCGGGCGACCGCCCGAGCTGTTTCGCCGCCTCTTCCAATGACGTTGAAGACTTGGCCAGCTCCATGAGCCGGCGGTCTTCCTTGAACGACCAGGGCTTCCGCGCCATAACCGAAATAATCCTCTCGCATCGACACAACGACAAAGCCGCCAAGCGGACCCATGTCGCTCGACGGCTTTGCTTGGGTGGGGCCGGGCCTTGGGGAAGCCCGGTGCGGAGATGGATATGCGATCGGTGAGACTTCGCAACAAACAACGCGGATTAAGCTAACTGCTCAACCTTACCGCGATGAAATCGATGCGGAGCGCTCCGTAGTACCACGGAAGTTCGATCGGACGAGGCACTGCTCGCCGAACGGGGTGGGTTTGGCGCACGGGCCGTGTCCTCGCTAAGAAGCCCAAGCCGCATGTCTTGCGATAGTGCATGCCCCGGTGCGTCGGAGCCGGTTCTGGCCCGCGACCGGCAGACAAGGCCCGCATGACGAACTATGCTGGACGCAGCATGTCCGGATGATCGTGATGACCCGCATGAAAGCACATTTCGCTGCAGCCATCGTGCTGGTCGCCGCGGCCCAGGCATGGCCGGGGCTGGGTCATGCCGGCGACGAGGCGTCGGCAGTCGAGGAGCCGGCGAACGAGATGGCTCTTTCTCCGGACAGTCTGATTCCCCGCGAGGATTGGAAGCGCAGGATTGACGATGCGCGCAAGCGCGCCGCGCAGGCGCGGCGAGATTGGCAGCTCAATGCCCCGCTGCGCACGTTTGCGGCGGATCCGCCGGAGAAGATCGCCACCCAGCGAGTGCTGAGCGACGATACGCTGCAGCCTGGAGACATCGTCTCGACAGACAAGGGTTTATTCTTGTTTCGCGGCCGTTCCGGCGTCGACGGACAAACTGCAGATTTCGTGCCGATAGCTCCGCGCTAGCTTGATTGCGCGACAATTTATTTTTCCGTCGCACCGAAGCCTTGCAAATTCATGCCAGTCGACACGAGTCGATTCGTCGTTCGACGAAATCGTGACTGTCGTGTCAACGCTGGTTCAGAATTGATCGAAACATGATGCGTGCATGCAACATTGCCTCGGTGAATTGTCTCTCGATAAACTTCTGCGTCTCATCTTGCGGTGACGCGTCATGAGATCGTCGAAATCGTCCGCCTATGATCTCGCAAACAAACGCGAATACGCAGATGCTTCAAAAAGCTTGGGCGACGTTGCCTCTCACCAAGATCAAAGAACGGGCATTCGAAGGCGCGTTCTTCAGCGTGGCGCTGATCGCAATGGCCGGCTGGGTCTATTTCATCACGCTGTTGTTGGTGAGATTGATCCTGTGGTTCCTCAGCTAGCTGCAAGCGGGTGACCGATCCGCAAGCAGATTGCTGCCCAAGATTTCTCGCGCCTGATAGCGAAATCAGCAGCACTCATCATCATGTCGACACAACTGCACGATGAGAATGTTGCGTCTGGGAGAAGGAAGCGTTCCGCAAAATGAAAAGATTTCCCAATGACGCCAGTCCTGATCGTGATCTTGATCTTCTTCGCCGGCTTCGGCGTTGGCTACGCCGCGCGCGCGCGGCGATCGCGCAAGCGCAAACAGATGCGCCAGCTCTATGCACCCTATGGGCCCTCTGCGTCTCGGCCGGCTGCGCGGCGAGCATTCTGAGAGTATACAATCGGAAGGAGATCGGGCTGGTTCAGTCGCAGTATGGTCTCAGCGGATGGTGGAATAATTCCGCGATGACCAGGGTAACCATGTCCGGTTAGGTTAAATCGCAGCTGCCGTTGTCTGCCGGGATGACGGTAGCTAGGTTGCGCACGGATTTTCAGGCCAATGATTGCCACCGTGCACTGTTGAGTTGGGAATAGAGTTGATGATCTGGCTCTTTGCTCTGGTTGTATTGGTTGTGGGTGTGCCGCTGTTCGTCTGGGCCTATGGCCGCTGCCTCCATAAGTTAAGCGGTCCGTGGATTTTCGAGAGGGGCAACGCGCCATGACTGATCTCAGGAATAACGCTCCGCGGCGATATTTCGTTGATGCAGGCGGACGGCGCGTATTGATTGGGCTGACGCTTGAAGAAACCTTCGAGTTCGAACGGCTGGACAGTCAGCCGGTCGTTGATCTGGCCGATTGCCAGATCGTACGCGACGAGAGCGCCTTGCGGCCCGTTGCGGTCGAGCAGCGTTGGCAAGAGCTGTACGCCAAGCACGAAGGAGCCTGGAAGGCATGGATGGCGCAAAACCGTGGCGAGCAGCCCGTCGGCTTTAGCCTTTATTAACCATCCCGGACCCATTTTCTGGTCTGGCGCCTCCAACCGGAAAATGCACGCATGTTTCAGCTTTTCTTGCGGGCCCGTACCCATAACTTCCTGAGAGGCCACAGTCGGGCTGAGCAGGAGTTCCGTGCCCGTTCGCCCGAGCGCGACGCCGAAACCGATCAGGCCCGCATTGAGGCCATCATGACCGCGATCGAGGATGCCCTGCGTGCCGCCGAGCGCGAGCAATCAGGCCTGAACCGCCGGGTCGAGGATGTGCTGGCGCGGGCCGCCGTGACGTTCGGCAACGGCGATGACGAATATCTCGAGCGCGAGGACCTGGACAATCATCACCAGGATCTGTTCGACAAGGAGATTCTGAATGGCCAGCGCCGGCTCAAAGAACTGGGCTCCTCGATCGCGCATTTCAAATTCCTGAAGGCGGCTATGCTGAGCCGGTTTCCGGAGTTCAGGCCGCCGGCCAGTACTAACTAGCCGCCACGTAACACAAGCCGGACGCAACAGAGATCAGTCAGTCGCGCTCACCTCGGGCGAAGGCGCCTCAAGCTTCAGTATTGAAGAACTCGCTCGGGAAACGCCGGATTTGCAAAACGGGCGTAGGTTCGGACGCGCCCGTAATAGTAGTGCGGGTCCTCATCCTTAGTCCGTGGATCAAACGCATAGGAGTAGGCGCGCTCAAGCGAGCGGTGCCTGACATGAACTACAATCGGGCAGCCGCAGCGCGGGCCACAATAGGGATTCGGGCCGCGATCAATGTACGAGATGCTCGATGCGTGGCGTACCGCAACCGGCCGGACGGCATAGTCGGCGGCAAAGGAAGGTGCGGCGGAGACGGTCAGGCTCGACGCGAGCGCGAGAAGTCCAAGAACAGATCGCATGGCTGTATTTCCCCAGTTGGCGATAACCTTAGACGGTCCCGCGTAAACGGGCAAGCGAAGCGCGCAGGCCCGACCCGATCGGCTTAGCCGTGCAAGGTGGCGATGAAGGATGGATCAATTGCCTTGACCGCTTGATCGAGGAATCCCTTGCCCTGCTTTGACGCCCGCCGGTAGGCCTGAACGACCCCCGCTTTCAAGTCGGTCCGCCGCGTCAGCATCAGCCGCACGTCTCCCCGCGCCAGCTCCGCAAGGTCTGGGTCGATCAAGGCATCGAAAAGCGTTGCGGTATCAAGTCGCACCGGCATCAGCCGTGCGTCGTTGGGCGCCGTAAAGTACGTCATCTTCAGTGCGTCGAGCATGGCGGGGCCGCTGGGGTCGTGTTGACTCTCGAGCAGGGCGAGGGCGAGCCATAGGTCTGCGTCGTAGGGAGCCACGGAAAGCGCCTGCCTGACGCGCAAACGTGCACGCGCATTATCGGCGGTGGCGCCGCTGGCGGCTTTCCCGCGCTGGATCGTCTGCAGCGCGGCGATCAGGGCGTGATTGCCTTCGAGGTCGGACCTGAAGGGCGCAATCGTTTCGAGCCATCCTGGAGGCTCGTCGGCAGGCGCGGCGATTCTTCCCGAATCAGAGGGAAACTGTGGCCTTGGTATTGCGCTCAACTCTGCGGCCATGGATGCGAGGTCATAGCAGCACAGCGCGAGCCCAAGGGCAGTCAGAACGATGCGGAAGCGAATGGGATTCATCGGTAAACGGGACCCCGTCAAATGGCTAGGAGACTATCGCCCTGGATGGTCAGCAAGGTCAAATTGCCTGTTGCATAGGCGCCGGTGTCGATGTTGACCCGGTTGGGACGTATGTCCGGCTCTTGCACCGGCGTGTGTCCATGAACGATATATTTGCCGAAATGCCGCTCACTCTGGAGAAATTCCTCACGGATCCAGAGCAGGTCCTGTTCTTGCTGTTGCGCGAGCGGTACGCCGGGTTTGATGCCGGCGTGAACGAAGAAGAAATCCCCGCAGACGAACCGCAGCCGCAGGCTCTCGAAGAAGCGCTGCTGCTGGGAAGGAATTTTCGTCGCGAGCTCCTTGACCAGTTCGGTCTGCTCGGCTGCGTCGGGATTGAGTGAGGGTCTCAGACCGTAGGACGTGAGGGTCTGGAGGCCGCCGTATTGCTTCCACTGATCGAGCTGTGCCGGATCCTTGAGTACGTCCGCCAGGAAGGCCTCATGATTGCCCTTGAGGAACACCGACTCGTGCCTGAGCCCCCGCTCGATCAGCATTTCGATGGTCCGGCAGGAGTCCGGGCCGCGATCGATATAGTCACCGAGAAAGACGTGGATTGGGCGTCTGGAGCCGATGGTCGTCAAATCCTTGTCGATCACGGTGAACATTTGCTGAAGCAGATCGGCGCATCCGTGAATGTCGCTGATGGCGTAGATGCGAATCCCCTCCGGCAGTCTCGGCTTCCGCCTTTGCGTCTTCGCGCGTGACCATTTGAACATCTGGAGCTCTGGCGACCCGTGCAGCAGCGTGATTCGGATAGTTCGACCCTACCCACATAGTAAACGACTTCGGTAGGCGATGTGGCGCATTTGATCCTAATTGATGGTCAAATAGACCCGGAATTTCAAGCCTTTACATCTAGCTTCCCCGGCAAGGGAAATACGGGGATGCGACACATGCGCAAGTTTTCTGCTCTGGTTGCCACGGCCATCGTGGCGATGTCGATGGGAATCCAAGGGGCTCACGCCGGATTGTTGGGTATGCCGATGGGGCTGCAGGCTGCAATCCAGCGTATCAAGTTCGAAACGCCGACGATGCCGCCTTTTGCCTTCCTGCAGTTCTGCGTCCGATACGAGGACGAGTGCCGCAAGCGTCCGATGTTCCGTGGTGGACCGGTGAAGCTGACGGAAGAGCGTTGGGCCGAGTTGAAGCAGATCAATCAAAGCGTCAATCGCGAGATCGTTCCGGAACGGAATGATCTCGGGCTCGCCGCAGAGAAATGGCTGATCAATCCGGATCGCGGCGACTGCAACGACTATGCCGTCAGCAAGCGTCATGAACTTCTCAGCCGAGGCTGGCCGGCGCGTGCGCTTCTGCTGAGCGAAGTCATCGTCAGTTCGGGCGAACATCATCTGGTGCTGGTCGTCCGGACCAATGGCGGCGATCTGGTGCTCGACAATCTGACGCCGCAGATCAGGCCGTGGTCGCGCGCACCTTACCGGTGGGTACGGATCCAGACGCCGACCCATCACAGGCTCTGGGCGACGATTGCGGGCCGCGGCGTGTAAGGCGATCTACTTCAGCCTGCTGGTTCGGCCCACGCTCTGCGAGAGGCCGAGCCCAACGATGACCGTAGCGATGACCTGAACCTCGGGGCTAAGCAAGCTCGCATCACAAAAGGTTTCGGCAGCCACGATCAGGACGCTCGCCGCAGCCGCCGACGCGAAGACGGAATCTCGCCCTCGTCGTATGGCGCCGCCAAAGAGAAAAACGAAGAGGTGGAGGGCCAGCACCGCCAGAATTCCGAAGGCTGGCCATCCCCACTCGACCGCGATCGACAGCGCAGTCGTCGGCACTCCCTGCGGCGCGCTGCCGAAATCGCCATACACTGATGTCAGTGCGCGGAACGTTCCGACGCCGTTTCCGAGCCAAGGCGTATCAGCCAGGATTCGGGTCGCAAGCGCGAGCGCCTCGGTAGTCGAAGAGGTCGCGAAGCCGGCGATGCCGCCGGCCGAATTTCCCCGCAGATGCGGAAAGATGATCGCAACGGCAATCCCAGCAACGATGAGAAACAGGATCGTCGAGAGCCACGACTGAAAGCCGAGGCGACGAAGGATTGCAACGAATAGTAGCGCCGCCAGCCCGAGGATCAGGGCGGCAACCGCGAAGCCTGGGGCAAGGATCGCCGTTGCTGCTGTCGAAATGGCGACGCCGAGCAAGACCACGCTCAGTCGGCGCAGCAGTGGTGAGAAAGACGAGTCTTCGGTTGAATCCCTCCGGCTCAAATGCCGTTCGATGGTCATGATGGTAACCGCGCTGTTGCAGAGTGTTGCCAGCGAACCCATGGCGACAAACATGCTTGAAGCTGCACTATCCGCGGGGGGGATCATCGCGGCGAAAGGCTTGGTCTGGCCGATCAGAACTTCGGCGGACACAATCGTCACCACGATGGTCACGACGAAGAAAGTCGTCTCGGCCCGCTTGCGATCCCTTGCGACCAAAGCCGTGGAGATCATCAGCGCCAGCAGCGCTAGATAGGAGACGAGACTTCGCAGCGTAGCCCCGGGATCTGTACTGATATGCCCCCATTTCGAAACTTCGCCCATGGCGGTTGTCGCGGTCGACCAGATCGGGTTCGCGAGCGTGGCGAACGGTAGCGGCACGATTTGCAGCGCCATCCAGGCCACGGGAAAGATGATCGCGATCGATACGCGCCGTAGCAGCGGCGAAACGATCGACAAGTCGCCTTGCGGCACGGCTGCCGCGGTCAGCGTTGCGAGAACCGCCGCAGCCAGGATGACGCCATGCTGCGCGAGCGTGTCGTTCGCGATCGCAAGTGCAGGAATGGCGGCTAGAAGTATGGTGAGAAGTCGGAAGGCGATCAGCAAGTTTCAAAGCTTCGGGTGGTGACGTGACCGAGATATGACGGGTCACATCTGACGCAATTGCCACCCACTATCGCATATGGGAGGCGCAACGCCAAACTTTGCAGCGATCACTGCTTGCGGACCGGTAGCTCTCAGGCGGCACGATGGGGAAGGCGCGACCTCAGTGAGGCCGCCTCATCTCGTTCTTCTTGTAGAGCACCCCGACTGCAGCATCGCGAGACGATTTCGGCAGCAGAGGTGCCCGCAGGCCCAACAGCGCCGATCGTGCCAGCAAGCCGAACGCATAGCCGAACTGCGGCGTCATGCCGACCAGCAGACCGTACCCGCAGGCTTCGAGGAAGGTGGCGCCGGAGATGAGGTCGAACACAATCACGAACGGGATCGTCAATAGCGACAATGGCACCAGGATCCAGACGCGGAATGCCCACGCTAGGACTGCGCCCACGAGAAACAAGAAAATGGCGGCCGGAATCATGCGAAATCTCCGGTCGCCACCATTTCACCGGGTTCCCTAAGAAACTGTGAAATGAGAGGTTTCGACGACGCGGCTTCGCTATTTGGTTAAGCAGTTCGGCGGCAGGGAGCGGAGCGCTGCGGCCAGCCCTCGGATCGGCACGATGCCCTGGATTGGATTGGGCCGAGCCGCAATCTCGATCGACAATTCGGACGCCATTTGCCAAGCGCCGTTGGCCAGCGTGGATGCGAGCCCCGGCAACAGCAAGGCCTCTCCGCCCTGAATGACGGCCGCCTCAAATTCGGACCTTTTCGTGTCGCTCTTCACCACCACAGTTGGGTGACTGGCGCGAGAAAGCGGTTCGAGCAGGATCAGGACGGCCTGGAGCCCGTCCTGACCGCAGCGTAAGCTCAATCCGGCGAGGTTGATGTCCGATTTCGAGATGTCCGCAACGTGCATGATCGAGACGACTTCGGCGTTACTGCTCGAATCCCGTGTCTTAGCCAATCGCCATCCATCGCCAAGCATTGTCGTTTGGGATCGCGCGTTGGCAAGTCTTGAAGCCTCCTCGTCGCAGCTTTCGATTTGGCCCGCGCCGGCGCCGGGCACGCAATTCTGCAACCGCTGCGCGCGAGCGCCGGACACGCTGCACAGCACCACGAAAGCCAGGGCACATAAGACGCTAAAACGCACTTGCGCCATTGGTGAGGGGCGGCGTTGATGTCTGTTCACAAGGACCAGCTTGACGGCATGCTTACTTTGTTGGCAGTTGTTTATCATAAAGTTTTGATGTGCTGCGTCGCGCAATTTTATTGCATTGCAACAAAGTTTATGATCTTTAGAGTAAAAATAGACTTACCCGGCTGTATCGGGAGGCGACCTTGACCCCTCAGAGTTCGACTGAACTAGAGCAACGCGAGCGATTTGCAAAGCGCCTCGCAGAAACAGCGTCTGAGGGGGCCGGTAGCCTGTACCCAACCAATATCCCTGCCCAGAGCAGCCGTGCCGGCCACAAGCTGAAGCTTCCCTATTTTGCGCTCCAGAATGCGCTCGCATTCATCGATGCGTGCCTGATCGTCTCAGCGAGCCTGATTGGCGGCGGGCTCTATCAGATGTTCGTCATGGGCGACTTCAAGAATGCCGACCAGTTGCTCGGTGCGGGCATGACGGCGGCATTGCTGTATGTGCTGATTGGCCAGTCCAGCGGCTTCTATGACCTGCGGACCGCCTTCTCCAAGAGGAAGGATGTCGGACGGATTTTCGCGCAATGGGCGCTGGTGAGCCTGCTTCTCACCCTGCTCGCCTTTTTACTGAAAGCTGGTGCGTCCTTCTCCCGCGGCTCGATCATCTGCTTTGGGCTGTTGGCCCTGTCTCTGCTCTTGCTGTCCCGGCGCATTTCCAAGCGGTTCGTTGCGACCGCAGTTGCTGAGGGCCAAGTCCAGGGCCGGCGTGCGATCGTTCTCGGAACTCGCAATGAGCTTGCGACCCTCGGGGTCGATGAACTGCTTGAGCGGTTCGGTCTCACGGAGATCGAGCGCGTCGTTTTCTCCAGCAATGACAACACCCGGTTCGCGATGACTGAAGATGAATCGTCTTCTCTTGATCGGGCGCTGGCGATTGCGCGTGAGCGGGGCGCGAACGAGATCGTGCTCGCTTTCCCGTGGAACGATACGCGCAAGCTGGAGCTGGTTCGCGACCAACTGAGGATTTCGCCGCTTCCGGTGCAACTGCTTCCCGATCGACGAATCCGCTCGCTTGCCGAAAATCCCTCGTTCCGTCTTCGCAAATCCTTGTCGATTGAAATTCAGCGTGGTCCGCTGTCACGCGCCGAACAGCTTTCCAAGCGCCTTGTCGACGTGGCCGGGGCTGCGCTCGGCCTCATTGTCCTCACGCCCTTGATGCTGCTGAGCGCAATCGCGATCAAGCTGGATTCACCTGGGCCGGTGTTCTTCCGTCAGCGGCGCAAGGGTTTCAACGCCAAGCAATTCCCCATTTTCAAGTTCCGGACGATGACCGTGATGGAGGATGGGGCGACCGTCGTCCAGGCGAGGCGGTCCGATCCGCGTGTGACGAGGGTCGGGCGGATCCTGCGGCAGTCGAGCATCGACGAGGTTCCTCAACTACTGAACGTGCTCTTTGGCGACATGTCGCTTGTTGGGCCCCGCCCGCATGCGCTTGCGCATGACGACCACTATGGCGATCTGCTTTCCGCCTATGCGTTCCGGCACCATGTCAAACCGGGCATTACAGGCTGGGCGCAAGTCAGGGGATTCCGTGGCGAGACCGCGCGGGTGGAGCAGATGAAGGGGCGGGTCGACTGCGACCTCTGGTACATCAATAATTGGAGTTTGGCGCTGGACTTTAAGATTTTGGTCCTGACGTGTCTGGAATTGGTGCGGTCCCGCAACGCGTATTAGTTGAATCAGTGGCCTCGAAAGAAGCTTGCGCGAGCTTCCTTGGGCAGGAATCTGCTCAATTCTTGTTCGAATTTGGCCACCTGTAACTGCAGCGCAACAACTCCCGCTTACTTACGGGCTGTCATCCAAATCGCGTTGACTCAATTGGGTATTTCAACCAATCCTGACCTGCGTAAATTGTGATTGGGGATTGGTTTTGAACAGGGGCGTTTTCCGAGGGGCACTGGCGATTGTTGCCATGCTGAGCACGGCGGGGTGCTCGCTCATGCCGAGCTCTGGCCCGGAAGATCACGTTATCAAGAGCGAGGTCACGAAGGCCGGGCCCGACTATGGGTTGGTGAAGCTTACCGCGACTGCCGTTGATATCCTCAAAGAGTACGGTCCTGGCGCGATTGCAGGATCCTTCCCGGATAATCGTCCGCCTGCGTCGATCAAATTTGGCATTGGTGACGTTGTTTCCGTTACGATTTTCGAGGCTGCTGCCGGCGGTCTCTTCATTCCCGCTGAAGCGGGCGTGCGTCCGGGCAATTTCGTTCAGCTTCCGAACCAGAACGTCGATTCGGCCGGCAATATCACCGTTCCCTATGCGGGAGCCGTGAAGGCTGCGGGCCGCACACCGGGCGAAATCCAGCAGGATATCGTCCGTGCCATTGGTAACCGCGCCATTGAGCCACAGGTCGTGGTTGCCCTGATCACGCAGAACACGTCGTTGATCAGTGTGCTCGGCGAGGTCAATACGCCGCAACGCTTGCAGGCCAATGCGGCGGGTGAGCATGTCCTGGACGTGATCTCGCGAGCCGGCGGCATTAAGGGGCAGGGCTACGAAACGTGGGTCACGCTCGAGCGCAACGGCAAGCGTGCCACCGTGCCGTTTGGTGCGCTGGTCTATCAGCCTGCGAACAACGTTTGGGTCCACCCCAACGATACGGTCTACGTCTATCGTGAGCCGCAGGTCTTCTTGGCATTTGGTGCCCAAGGGCAACAGGGGCAATTCACGTTCGATATGTGGAAGATCAACATGGCGCAGGCCCTTGGCAAGGCAGGGGGACTGCTCGACGCGCAGGCTGAGCCGACAGGCGTTTACGTCTATCGGCGCGAGCCACGTGAGCTGGCCGAGCGACTGGGTGTTGACTGCTCGAAATACGTCGGGCCGCTGGTGCCGGTGATCTACAATGTCGACCTCAGAGATCCAGCCGGCTTCTTCCTGGCGACCAAGTTCGAGATGCGCGACAAGGACGTCCTGTTCGCTGCGAACGCGGCGACGGTGGATTCGGCAAAGTGGCTCCAATATGTGCGCCTGGTCATCGCGACCGCCAACGATACGACTGTCGCGGCGAACAACGTGCAGATATTGAGAATCAACTCCCGGCAGTGACGGGTTTAGCAAGAACCCTTCGCCGCTGGTCGGGTCTTGTCTCCATAATCCTGCTTTGTACCACAATGGTGGTCTCACCGATGCCGTTTGGCTCGGTGGGACTGCCGTCCATCGTCGTGTGGGTTGCCATGCTTGGGGTGGCCGGTGTACTCGCCTCTTTCCAGCGGCTGGACCCGCGACGCGCGATCGTACTTTTCTCCCTTTGGGTTTTCTGTGCATGCTGGGTGGTCGTCCTGCTGTTGCAGACTTGGCCGTCTGCGGCAACAGATCGGCTGGACCACCCGATCTGGGTTGAAACTGCCAATCTTCTGTCCACCCGCCTGGAGCCGGTTCCGTCCGCATTGCGATTCCAGCCGTTTCTGTCCCAGGGCCCTTTTCTGCTTGCCGTCCTCGCCCTGAGTTGCGCATTCGTGCTTGGGGCCAAGCGCAACTACGCGCGATCGATCTTCGCAACTTTTGCCTGCAGCGGCCTGCTCTATGCGATATTTGGTATCGTCTCCTATTTGATCGATCCGTCGAAGATCCTCGGATACGACAAGGCCGCTTATCTCGCGGAGCTGACGGCGACGTTCTACAATCGGAATACGGCCGCCATTTATTTCGGATGCTGTGCTGTGGTCTGGTCGGTGTTTCTCTCGGAAGCGATCCGAAGGCAGGCGCCTGGTAGGCTCAACCTGCGGGACTGGCGTTCGGTCTTGTACAGCGAATTGCTGCCGCCCGCGCTCGCATTGCTGGTCTGCCTCGTCGCCATGTTCATGACTCGCTCGCGGGCGGGATCGCTGGCGTCAGTGGTGGGGCTCATCGTCGCACTCCTCGGCTTCTTCTATCGATCCTTTGCCTCTCGCCATGCGCTGCTGGTCGCTGCGGCGGCGGCCGTCGTTGCCGCAGGCGTGCTGATACAGTTTCTCGGTGGCGCGGTTGCCGAACGGGTTAGCGTTGAAGGGGTGTCGGACCAGGGGCGGTGGCAAGCCTATCTTTCAACCTGGAGAATCATCGAAGATTACCCTTGGCTCGGAACCGGCCTCGGGTCGTTTGCGTGGGTGTTCCCGGGCTACCGGAGCCCGCTGATCTCAAGCTGGGGCGTCTGGGACCGTGCACACAACACGTTTCTGGAGCTCACCTCCGAGCTGGGGATCCCGCTAGGAGTCCTGCTCGCGCTGGGCTGGATCGCCATGATCGCGTTGCTGGTCCGCGGTATTCTGACGCGCCGACGAGGAGTCGGGTGTCCGGCCGCTGCGCTTGGCGTGCTGGTCGCCGCGACCCTGCATACGATAGTCGATTTTCCGCTTCAGATTCCGGCGTTTTCGATCGTCGCCTTTGCTGTTGTCGGTGCCGGATTGTCGCAGTCTTTCCGATCCCGGACTGCAAGGGCGCGGGACGGACCAGATGCAACTCTGGTGACGGATGAGTGATTTCAAAAAACGTGTGATTTCGGCTCAATTAAGCAATTAGCAATAAATCGCCTCAGGGATGCCATCTTGCACTGCAAAATGTGCTATATGGTCCTGAGAAACATGGTATAAATTAAGAAATTGAAGGAGTGCGTCATATGGGTAGGTCTGCAGCGAAATTGAACGGACGTGTTTTTCTTGCGACCGTTGCGACGACGGTCTTGCTTTGCCAGGGTGCCATGGCTGCGTGTCTGTCGCCCGACAAGCAGATGTCGCCCCAGGCAATTTCCGATTTCCTCAACAATCCTGCGTCGCTGCTGAACGACCCCGCGAACGCAAATCCGAACCCCAAATCGGCGAACGATCCCTTCACCAGGGCGATCGAAAACCTAGTCGCTTCAGACCCGCGGACGCTGCCCGTTGTGGTCGAGCTGCTCAAAACCGCCAACGTTGCACAGCAAGGTGCGATCGGTACGGGATTGGGAGGTGCGGCAAACGATTGTAAGGTCCCGGATCCCAAGTTCGCGACCGATATCGCCGAAGCGTTGGCGAAGGCGACATCTACGCCCGCTCAAACTAATTTCGCGCTCGCAACCGGCAATCCGATCGGAGCGACCGGCGGTGGCGGTGGCGGTGGCGCGGTGTCTGCCGGCGGCGTAGGCGGGGCCACCAATCCGACGACGTCCAGTTCTAGCGGCACTCCGACGGGCACCCCGTTTGCTTCGAGCGGGACCGCAACGACCGGAGTCAGTTATTTCGGCTCCAGCGTTTCAGGCATCAGCGCCGCCTCGACGTCGTCAACCAGTGTGAGCCAGTAGCGGACCTCCGCTCACTTTCGAAGGGACGCGAACGATCAGCCGGCAAGGACCGGCTGATCGATGTTGTACCGGTGAACAGGACGATTCATGCTTCAGGTTGACCCAAAGGCCCTTCGATCCTCGCCAACAGCACCAGAGCAGCCTCAACGTGAGGTGCTGACGTCGCAGGATTCGCTCCTCGCGGTGCGAGCTCTGATCCGCCGGCAGCTGCCCTATATCATCCTCACGGTCCTTGTCTGTGTCACCCTCGGGGCCGCCTACTGCATGACCGCGCAGAAGAAGTACACCAGCACGGCGGCGCTGATCATTGACAGTCGCAAGACGCAGATGCTCAATCAGCAATCGTCTTCGTCGCCGCTCGGGGTCGATACCCCATTGGATTCCGCGACGGTCGATAGTCAAGTCGAAATTCTGAAATCCGAGAAGGTCGCGCTGGCGGTCATCAAGGACCTCGACCTAATCCACAATCCCGAGTTCGTCAGCACGGAAACGAGCTGGCTCTCGTCGATCACGAAGCTGTTCTTTGCGAGCGAGCCATCCACCGAACGTTCGTTGACGCGCGTCGTTCTCTTTCAGCTTCAGAAGAATCTCACGGTGAAGCGCAAGGCGCTGAGCTATGTCATCGAGCTGTCCTACAAGTCCAGGGATCCGGAGTTGTCGGCGCAGATCGCCAACGCGATTGCGGAAGCCTATTTCATTGACGCGCTAGAGGCGAAATACCAGGCGTCGAAGCGCGCGGCCAGCTGGCTCCAGGACCGTCTCAAGGAGCTGCGCGCCCAGGCATCCTCCGCCGATCGTGCGGTCGCCGACTACAAGGCCAAGAATAACATCGTCGACACTGGCGGTCGGCTTCTCACCGAACAACAGCTTGCGGAGACGAACAGCGCACTCACGATCGCACGGGCGCAGACCGCGGAAGCGCAGGCGAGGTATGACCGGCTGTCGGCGATTTTGAGCGATGAAGATCGTGACGTAAACGACCTCTTCAAGGACATTGCCACGGTGACGGATTCCTTGCGGAACGATGTCATCACGCGACTGCGGCAGCAATATCTTGACCTCTCGGCGCGCGAGGCGGACTGGTCCAAGCGCTACGGCGCCCAGCATCTGGCGGTCGTTAATATTCGCAACCAGATGCGCGAGATCCGTAAGTCGATCACTGACGAGCTGCGCAGAATCGGCGAGTCCTACAAGAGCGACCTCGAGATCGCGAGAGCTCGCGAAGCATCGGTCCAAGCCAGCCTCAAGTCGACCATCGACCAGTCCAACGATACGAGTCAGGCACAGATCGTGCTGCGCGATCTCGATAGCAACGCGCAGAGCGCGCGTGCGTTGGCAGACAACTTCCTGCAGCTCTACATGCTGTCGGTCCAGCAGCAATCGTTCCCGATGACAGATGCACGTCTGATCACGGATGCTTCGCCGCCGCTGACCCCCAGCGATCCGAAGACGATGCTTATTATCCTTGCGGCTATTGTCGGCGGTTCCCTGCTCGGTTTTGCCGTCGGCTGGACACGAGATGCTCTGGACCAGGTGATCCGCACGCGCAATGATGCCGAGGCGCTCCTTGGGGTCAGCTGCCTCGCGGTCACGCCCAAAATCGGCAGTCAGGACGCGAAGGGCGTTAAGGCGCATCGTCGGACCTTGCTCGGTGGGGCTACGGGCCTGATTACAGGGCTGCTCGGCGGTCGCGGCGAACGTGGACCAGGACGCACAGAGCTCCGTGGCTCCGCGGTTGCCGGCGGTACGGCCCAGTCGGGCTCGCTGGTGATCGCCGACGACATCATGCGTTATGTGCAGGATTCGCCGTTCTCCCGCTTCACCGAGGCGGTCAGGTCCATCAAAGTGGCTGCCGACATCGCTTTCATGGACCACAAGACGCGAGTATTGGGCTTCACCTCAGCTTTGCCAAATGAAGGTAAGACAACGATCAGCGCGTCGTTCGCGCAGATTCTCGCGCTGGCAGGCAATCGGGTCGTCCTGGTCGACGCCGACATCCGTAATCCGTCGCTGAGCAGATCTCTGGCGCCCACGGCGACGCTTGGTTTGCTTGAGGTGGTCCTCGGCAAGACCGATCTTGAATCCGCGCTGTTGAGGGATCCTTCGACCCAGCTTGCCTTCCTGCCTACTGTCGTGCCGGATCGCATTGCCCAATCGTCGGAATTCCTGTCGTCGTCCGCCATGGCCAAAACGATGGAGGCTCTGCGGGAGAAATTTGACTGGGTCATCGTCGACCTGTCGCCGCTGGCGCCCGTCATCGACGTGCGTTCGACCTCCCGTCTGATCGACGCCTATGTGCTTGTGATCGAGTGGGGCCGTACGGAACGCGATACCATTACGCAGGCGCTCCGAGATGCTCCTATGCTGCATGACCAGATCATCGGAACCGTCTTAAACAAGGCCAACATCGACGTATTGAACCGGTATGATGCGCATCGCGGTAACTACTACTACAACAGCTATTATCATCGGTACGGTTACATCGATTGATCGCTGATGCAGATCCTCGCAAGGGGCGCTTTGTTCCCCCTCTTTGCCATCGGCATCGGTGCGATGGTCTGGGCGAACGAGGTTGGTCCATTGTCATGGAGCTACGCCGCGCTCGACGGTATCGCCGCGCGGATCATTCGCTTCGATAATCTGCCGACCGAAGTGATCGAAGGCGTTACCCCCGAGCTCGATGCACTCGATCGGTCCGACATCTGTCTCCCCAAGGCGATGCATAATGCTGCGATCATCCGGGGCCGGCTTGTTCAACTCGCGATCGAGAACTCCGATCCGGATGAACGCCAGAAGGCAGTAGCAGCAGCGAATAGGACGATCAGGAAGTCCTTGGCTTGCGCGCCGGCAGATTCGTTCTTGTGGTTTGCGCTGTTCTGGCTTGAGGCAATGCACGGAGGTTTCCACGAGGACCTCATTGGCTATCTGGCGAAATCCTACGAGCTGGGGCCCTATGAGGGGTGGATCGCTGTCAGAAGAAACAGCTACGCGCTCCTTGCCTATCCATTGTTGCCGCCGCAATTGCAGGACCGCGTCGTGAAAGAATTTGCCGCTATGGTCGATTCAGGCTTTTTGCGGGAGAGCACCGCCAACCTCATCGGTCCTGGTTGGCCGATCCGCAAGACCCTGCTGGCGGCTTTGTCCGATGTGCGCGAAAAATATAAAAAGCAGCTGGCAACGAACCTTCGGCGGGCCGGCATCGAAGTCGAGATTCCTGGTGTCTCGATGCCGGAGCTGCGTCCCTGGCAGGTCGATTAACGCGCGGCTACTAACGATCGCCGCGACAGACCGTTTTCCATTCACAACGCTGAAACGCGTCGCAGACCTGTTGCTCCCGGCAGGCGGAACGGCTGCCGGCGAGCGGAGGGGGCCCCAACGTGCTGGTGCCGGACCGGGCACATGTCGTTGCTGGACAGATCGGCGCAATGTCGAAGGTGTTGCTGCAAGCTGGCCGAATCTGGCCGTCCACGCAGGTGCAGGAGCAGCCCGCGAACGCACTCGTCACGGACGTCAACGTCATGAAAAAGACCGTGGCGACCATCAATCGTCGTATCATCATCTGAAATTTCCGGATCCGTACGGTTAATCAGCAATCTTTTTGCTGCCGCCGCCACGATAGGCCTCGGTCAGCAATTTTCCGTCGGCGGCGCGGGACAGGTCAATCGGGGACTTGATCAGCCGCTTTTGGTACATATACGCGTACATTTCAGTCCATTTGTGCTTTAAGACCTCACCAAAACGAGCTCCTCCCGGCCTCAGGAACTCGCGTTGCTGTTCGAGTGAGCGTCGTAGCAGACCGATCTCGTTTACGTGGTTCGCCGGCGGCGCGAGCATCGAGGCGGTCCGATCGATATCCGCATAGACGAGGTCCCAACCCGCTATCAGCGCTCGGAGAAAGCGGATGATAGCATCCGAGTTCTGTCGGATATTGGCTTCGGTCGTGACATAGGCCGTTCCCGCAATATGAACGCCATATTGCCGGGGATCAAGGAAATCGTAGTCCACGCCGTTCCGATCGAATGCCACGTTGTCTACACCAACGTGGCCCACGAGTACATCGAGCGAGTTGTCGAGTATCCCCGCCGGCCCGGCACTGGTCGCGACCTCGGTTAGGCTGGATCTGGAAACAGAGTTCTTTCCAAGAAACCATTCGAAGACCAATCCGGTATCGGACTTGGAATCGTATCCAACCTTCTTGCCACCGAGATCGTCCGGGGACCGTATCTTGCGATCGCGCCGGAAATAGAAAACGACCGAACTATCTATATAATTGCTCGCAATAGCGACTAGCGGAACTCCCGCAGCCCGCGCAATCAAGAATTCTCGGACATTCTGCAATCGTATGACGATGGAGTCTCCGTTCTGAAGATTCAAGTCGTTGCCGTCGACGTTCTCAATCCGCACAGAAAGACCATGCTTGGCAAACAGTTCGGCCTTCAATGCGACAATTGCGCCAGCCGCCGACACGTCCGTTTGATCAACTAATTGCAGTACGATTGGTGTGATATCTGCGGCGGAAGCGTAGTTGTGCAAGGACCCGGTCAAGCTCCCAAGGCACACGGCTAGAATGCGGATGAGCTGACTAAGCTTCAGTCGGCGAGAAGGCGGCCCGGCATTTTTCGGGGTCATGCGGCGGCGCCCGGCTAGTTGAAGTCTTCGGTGTAAGCAAAGCGGAATTCCTTATCCGGCGAGTATCCCAGGGTCTGCTGCCGGCGCGTGTAACCTGAAATTGTGGTCTGGAAACACGTCGTGGACTGGTAGTAGCAAGCCTTTAGCTTGATGGGATAGCTGCACGCGTTCGCGATCAGCAGAACATGTTCAGAAATCTGCGGATTGACGATTTGCGCTTTGACGAGACCGTTGACCGTAACGCAAGCTTGTCCTGTAACAGTTTTGTGTTGATTCGGTTGTCCGAGATACCGATTGCTGTCGTTCTTGTCAGGAAGCGCGAGGCTCCCTGTGCCGCCAACGACGGGAGGATTTCGGAGATTCTGCATACCGCCCGCCGCCGGCGGGGCCTGCATGGGTGTTTGTGCCGACGCCACGGCGCAAGCTGAGAGAGTGTAGGCGAGGGCCCCCAAGAGGCGCATAAGCGATGAGTTCCGGTTCATGTACGGGTGTTCGTGTATAGACGCGATTTAGAGGGTTTGGATGGCTCCTTCCGCGACCGTCGGCCCGCCCAAGGATCGGGCTCCAATGTCTAATTCTGTAGCAGAAATTTCAATAGGCTACTGATCACGAGCACGCCAATGGCCCGACATGCTTGCTCGTCTGGAAATGGGTGCGCATGCCCTCGATACGCCCAAATAAGCTGTGATGAAGAAATCGGCTGGGCTTTGAATCTGGGAGCATCTATGAATCGAGTTGATTGCATGCATATTCTAGGCCCAGACGTTACTGATCGATGATAGTTGATTTTCAGGTCATCATGCTGTTTGAGCACGAACAGGCATACGGCTGGTAGGATAGTGGCACGCTCAAGTAAACTACAGAGGTCGCTGGACAGATATCTTGGGATTCCGACGATCCGCGTCGTTGGACTGATGCGCGCGCGCCGGGGTCAGTTGCCTCAGGCCATCACGCGCATAGGCCTGATTCAACCGTCTGCGATCGGCGACATGTTCCTCATCTCCGGTCTGGTGGCTCATCTCCACCGACTGTACCCATCCTCAGAGATTCACATCTTCCACAGCGTGTTCAACGGAAGTGCCGTGCAGTTTCTTTTGCCGGAAGTAATAGGTCATCGCTGCGATTTCACCAATCCGCGGTCGGCGCTGCGGGAGCTCAGGAACAGCAGGCTCGACATCCTGATCAATTGTGCGCCGTGGACAAGGCTGACGGCTTTGTTGACCTTGCTGTCGGGCGCTAAGGCAACCTTCGGCTTTCGTTCCAAGGGACAGGGCATTCATCCTGCCTTCGACGTGACAGTTCCCTATCGCAGTGATCGCCACGAAATCGCAAATCATCGTGCGATGGCGGAGCTCTTCGGTCCTCTCGATACATATCGATTGACAATCCGCCCGCTGGAGCGATCTCCCTCGAAGGCGCTGCCTTACGACAGGCTGTTGCTCATGCACGCCACGCCCGGCGGGTCGGCCGCGAGACCAAAGTCCTGGCCACAGGCATGCTGGGCCGAGCTGGTTCGTCGTCTGACCAGCAAGGGGTTCGTTATCGGCTTCACAGGTACGCAAGCCGACGAGGCAGCTGTCGGCTCGATTCTCGATGCGGCGAAAGTGTCGAGCGAGAGCGCGTTTTCGCTCGCCGGCTCCCTCAGCCTTCCGGAACTGGCCTATGCGCTGAATCGGGCGAGGCTGCTCGTGACCGTCGACACGGGCGTCGCGCATCTCGCCGCGGCGCTGGACGCGCCCGTCGTGTGCCTTCACGGGCCCACGCGTTTCGCGCGCTGGGGCGCGTGTAACAGCAGGGCCACCGGCGTCGATTCATCGCATCCGGCGGCAGGTTATATTCACTTTGGCTTCGAGAGCCATCCGCAGCAGAACGATATCATGGAGACGATATCGGTGGATGCGGTCGAGGCTGCCGTCATCGAAAGGCTCTTAGGAACGAGCGAATCCGGTCGCGAGAGCACAGAAGACCCTGCTGCGCCGCGCGACGGGTCGTCGGCGCTTGAACAGAGGGCGCGGCGTTCAGCGACGTCCTGACGCCGTGCTTTGATCAAGCCTTCGTGGCTTCTGTCGTGAGCATATGCTCAATCTGGTCGCAGATTCCGTGCGCCGACATTAGGTGGATTTGCTGAATCACGGGCGTGTCTTCCGTCGGCGCGATCAGGACGTGATCGCAGAAGGCTCTCATGCTCTCACCCCTTGCACCGGTAAAACCCACGGTGATCAAGCCCTTGGCCCGCGCGGCCTTCATCGCCGCGAGGATGTTGGGTGATTTTCCCGACGTGGTGAGGCCGAGCAGAACGTCTCCCGGCTGACCCAACCCCTGCACTTGGCGGGCAAAAACCTCTTCATAGCTGTAGTCATTCGAGATTGCAGTAAGGGCCGAGGTGTCCGTCGTGAGGGCAATTGCTGCCCATGCCGGTCGTTCGCGCTTGTAACGGCCGATGATCTCTGCCGCGATGTGTTGCGCATCCGCCGCACTACCGCCGTTGCCAATCAACAGCAGCTTCTTGCCGGACTTCAATGCGGCAGCGATGTCGCTTGCGATGGTGTGCAGGGTGGCGAGCAGCTCAGGACTCTGTACCGCGCGGGTCAGTCCATCCACTGAACTCTGAAAGTGTGCTGAAATTCGATCCTGGGGCAAGGTAACCGCATTCGCTCTAGAGTTAACGATAATCAGCCGGCATCGAAATCATCAACGCGCAAGCTGGAGTGAAACTAGACGAGAATTACGACAATTCCTTCGTCAGTTGTTTGTCGCTGATCCGTCGTTCTGCAATGGCTGTGCCACAGTGTAGAGCGTGACTGGCGTGATCATGTCAATGCCGTAAGCCCGGGAATGCACTCGCGAATTAACTTCGTTGCCGTGTCTGATCTCGATCCGCTATGCGCGTGCTTCAAACCGGGCGACGAAAGCGCTAACAGCAGGTCTACGGGTAAGATCAAGATGACGCTCCGCTGAAGGTTAACAGTGAATAGTTGTTCATTTTGAGGCGATCAGTGTCAGGAATTCTCCTTAACCGTATGAGATAAGGCCGCAGCCGGCGGATTCAGGCGCAATTTTTGCTCCTGTCGTTTGGGGGTTCGCCGGATCGGCGCTGGCGACAAGAGACTGTCTAGGAGAACAATCGATGTTTCTGGTGACTGGAGGAGCCGGCTTTATAGGCTCCAACATCGTGGCTGCGCTCAACGAGGCAGGGCGTGCAGATATTGCAGTGTGCGACTTCCTCGGCAACGACGGTAAATGGCGCAATCTCGCCAAGCGTCAGCTCGCCGACGTGGTGCCGCCTGCAGATCTTCCGGCTTGGCTCGAAGGTCGCAAGCTCGACGCTGTCATCCATATGGGCGCGATCTCGGAAACGACGGCGACCGACGGCGATCTAGTCATAGAGACCAATTTCCGGTTGTCCACGCGACTGCTCGACTGGTGCACGGCCAATGCAACGCCGTTTATTTACGCATCTTCGGCCGCGACCTATGGCGACGGCGACCAAGGCTTCGTCGATGATTTTTCGCTCGATGCCCTCAAGAAGCTTCGCCCGATGAATCTGTACGGCTGGAGCAAGCATTTGTTCGATCTCTTGGTCGTTGAGCGGCTCGCGAAGGGCGCCAAAATGCCGCCGCAATGGGCAGGCCTGAAATTCTTCAATGTGTTCGGGCCGAATGAATATCACAAGGGCTCGATGATGAGCGTGCTGGCGCGCCGGTTCGACGACATCAAGTCGGGCAAGACGGTCCAGCTGTTCAAATCGCACCGCGAGGGCATTGCCGACGGTGACCAGCGTCGCGACTTCATTTATGTCGATGACGTCGTGCGCGTCATCATGTGGTTGCTGTCCTCGGGTAACGCCAGCGGCATCTTCAATGTCGGCACCGGCAAGGCGCGAAGCTTTCGCGATCTCATCGTGGCGGCCTACGATGCCCTCGGCGCAAGCCCGAGGATCGAGTACATCGATATGCCGATGCAGATACGCAACAGCTATCAGTACTTCACGCAAGCCGCCGTCGAGCAGCTGCACGGCTCCGGTTACAATGGAGGCTTCACCTCGCTCGAGGAGGCGGCGTCCGCCTATGTCAGGAACTTTCTCGATAGGCCTGATCGCTACCGCTAATCGCTCAACAGGACTGGGAAGCTCAGATGTTCGATTTTGAATTGCTCTCGAAGACCATCGTTCGCCAGACCGTTTTGTGCGTCGGCGATGTGATGCTGGATGAATTCGTCTATGGCGAGGTGTCACGCATCTCGCCGGAGGCGCCGACGCCCGTGCTGGCGGTCCAGCGCAGCGAAACGAACATCGGCGGCGCAGGCAACGTTGCGAGGAACATCACCGCCCTCGGTGCCCGCTGTATCTTCCTCAGCCTGATCGGCGATGATATGACCGGAAGGTTCCTGAAGGCAGAACTTGCGAGCGACCCGCTGATCGAGCCCGCGCTGATCGTCGACCGAGATCGTCCGACGACGCGGAAGACGCGGTATGTCTCGGAGCATTTTTCCACGCATATGCTGCGCGCGGATGCCGAGCGAGCCGCGGCCGCGTCGGAGCTGATTGAGCAGCAGCTCATCAACTCTGCCGTCGCGGCTCTGCCGCGCGCCGACGTGGTGCTGTTGTCCGATTATGCCAAGGGCGTGCTGACGGCCCGTGTTGTTCGTCACATTATTGACGAGGCCCGCAGGCTCGGCAAACCCGTGATCGTCGATCCAAAGAACGCTAATCTCGCATTCTATCGCGGAGCGACCTTGCTCACACCGAACCGCAAGGAGTTTTCCGAAGCAACGCGCCGTCGTATTTTGTCCGACGAGGACATTGCCGAGGCGTCGGTTGAGGCGCTGCGGACCGCCGATGCGGAAGCGATCCTGGTGACGCGCAGCGAAGATGGGATGACGCTTGCGCATCGCAACGGCGATCTGATTCACGTGCCGGCGCTGCCATCGAAGGTTCGAGACGTCTCCGGAGCGGGCGACACAGTTGTGGCTGTCATTGCAGTCACTCTGGCTACCAGAGCCGATTGGGAGGATGCGCTTCGTTGCGCCACGGCGGCCGCCGCGGTTGCCGTGAGTAAGCCCGGAACCGCCACCGTTTCACTCTCGGAACTGCGTCGGAAGATATTGCCGGCTGCGTCCCTCACGGCCGAGGAGAAGATCGCGATGAGCGCGGATATTCTGAAAGCGCAGGTCGATGAATGGCAGAAGGAAGGCCAGCGGGTTGGATTTACCAATGGCTGCTTCGATATCCTCCATCCCGGCCACGTTCGCGTTCTGACGCAGGCGCGCGCGGCTTGCGACAGGCTGGTCGTGGGTCTCAACAGCGATGCCTCGGTGCGTCGTCTGAAGGGCCCGGAGCGCCCGGTTCAGGAGGAGCGGGCAAGGGCCGAGGTGCTTGCTGCGCTTGAAGCGGTGGATCTGGTCGCGATCTTCGAGGAAGACACCCCTTTGAATCTGATCTCGACGATCCGGCCTAGCGTGCTGGTGAAAGGCGGCGACTACACCCGTGAACAGGTCGTCGGACACGAGATCGTGACGGCCTATGGTGGAGAGATCGTCATCGTGGACATTCTGCAAGGGCACAGCACAACCTCGCTGGTAAGGCGGGCGCGCGAAAAGCGCGCCTGATCGACCGTAAGGTCGGCAACAGTCCGCCATTGTACCGACATCTTGTCGATGTCGATTGCCTCGCGGTGTCTGATGGGGGAAGCCTCGTCACGCCCCGGGCTCTGCTAGGGACTCGTCGATGACCTCTATGAAAACGCTTGTGACCGAAGCCGGATTGTCCCGCCGCCAACTGCTGCGCTCGGCAGCATCGGCGTCGATTGTGATGGTTGCCGGTCAGGCGCTGGCCGTCGAGGGCAATGCCCAGCGGACTTTTCTGGGCTCCGATTTCGTCAACAGCGTCGGTGTTTGCGTGCACAACGGCAACAAGCAGACGCCTTATTATTCCAACTTTCAAAGACTGGTCGAGCTCCTCAAGGATCTCGGCGTCCGTCACATCCGCGACGATGCCCTATTTGCAAATTATGTCGGTCGCGATCACGAGTTCTATCAGCGCATGCGCATGCTTGTTGGTATGGGCTTTCGTCTGGATCTGGTCTGCGCCGATCCCTTGAACGGATATCTGTTCGTTGCGCCGCGCCGGATTGCCGACATCTACGAATGGTGCGATCACGGCGTCGAGATATTTGAGGGGGCCAACGAACCTAACCTGTTCAAGAACTCGAACATGAATCCCGCGATCTCGGCCGAGCATCAGCGGACACTTTATGCGACCGTGAAGGCGACGCCGGCGATGCGGAACGTTATCGTCGCCTCTCCGAGCTACATTCAGAAGAGTGTTCCGATTGCCGAGGATATTTCCGATGCCGCGGACTGGATGAACATCCATCCCTATCCCGGCATGGAGCACCCTGAAACGACCGGGCCGGGTGCGCTGCTCGGCTTCATCGCCGGCTCCGAGCGCATCGTCGGCAAGAAGCCGGCGCTGGTCTCGGAGACTGGCTATCACACGGCAGTCCAGACCACCAAGTTTCATCTTCCCGTATCTGAGTCGATCAAGACGCGTTATCTGCCGCGTCTCCTGCTGTGGGACTTCAAGAATGGCGTCCCACGCTCCTACATCTATGAGATGATGGACAGCTTCAACAACGGTTTGACCGACCCAGAATCCAACTTCGGGCTAGCTACCTTCGACGGGACGCGAAAACCCTGTTTCTTTGCGGTGAAGCAGTTGCTTGCGCTGTTTACGCGCCCGGCGACGAGTGCGCGGGCGTTGGACCTTCGCTTCGAACTGGCAGGCGGCTTACAGGATGTGCAGTCAATTGCGTTCCGTCGTGCGGACGGCTCCCATCTCCTATTCCTGTGGCTCGGCGTGTCCGGGTGGGACCGCGTCGCCAAGGTCGGTCGGCCTCCTGTGTCGCGGGAGCTTTTCCTGACGCTCAACCCGCTGCCGCGCGTGGCGAAGGCGCGAGTGTTCCAGGACGACGGGACGCTCTCCGAGTCGCCGATCGGGCGGGCCGACGGTCGCCTGCGAGTGGTGGTAAGCGACCAACTCACCGCGGTTGAAATCGAGGCGTAAGTCTTGCCGCGCGGGGTCGCGAAGAAGACTATTTGAACTGCGCCTTCCAACGATCGATTTCAGCTTGCGGCAGCACGATGCGCGTCGGCTGCGGATTGGTGATCCAGCTTTCCATGGTGGCGAAATCGTCCCGCCGCGTTATCGGCAACTGAGTGCCCTTGCTGATCTCGGTCGCGCGATTGTCAACCGCGAGGATGAGGGCGCGGCGCTTCTTCTGCATGGCTCGGATCCCGCCGTGCAGGCGGGTGCCAATGAAGTCGACGTCAGTTCCTTCCAGTAGCTCATCAAAGCCCCGCAGGCTGGGCTTTATCACTCGATAGCCGGGAACACCGAGGCTTTCGAAATACTCCATGTCCTCGCACTGCTGCGACCAGAAGTAGACGTTCCCGTAGTGCCGCTTGACAAGCTCGACGAAGGTCCGGTCGATCTCGGGCTTCCCGAGATAGTGGGTGAGGGTAATGACGGCCGCGCCCGCCTGCTTCATGGGAATCTCGGCGCAATGCGCCTCGGTCAACCGCCACATGGTCGGGCACGAGGTGTTCGCGGTCTGCCGACCGATTCCGGCGAGCTTCTCCTTGGTGTAGTCGTCGCGCGTCGCGTGCAGGTGCTTTGCGGACAGGATCCGGTTCAAGAGCCAGCGTGAATAGGCATTTGGCGGATTCATGTAGTTCAGCCATCCGCAGCCCAGCAGCACGGCGTGATCGAAAGCAAAAGCGTCCCACGGAAGTAGCTTCCACAGGGTGCGGGCTTCCATGTTTGAGGCAAGGATGTTGGTTCCCGCGACGATGGAGAAGTCGCTCGCTTTCAGGAGCTTCTTCGATACGCCCGTGATGTATTCGTGGGTTGCCACCGTATAGACGTAGGCATCGGGTAGCACTTCATCGATCACGTCGCGAACGGCCTCCACGATGATCTGATCGCCGAGATTGTCGGACGCGGCGCTGGTGTCGAAAAGGGTGATTGTTCTCATGCTCTGTAGGCCAGCCTCGCTGGGTTAGCTCGATTGTCGGCGGCGCTGGATCAGCGTCACGATCTCGGTGCGGGTTTGCTTGAGGATGTCGGGCGCCAAGAGGGCGGTGAACACGAAATATAGGATGCTGCCGCACATGATGGAAATCACGAGATTGGCGACCTTCGGCAAGGCGGCGGGCAGGAAGTGCTGGAGCACGAAGATAGCCAGCGCCATCAGGATTGCAGAAGCAAGGGGCATGCCGACCGCTAGAAGCGTGCGCCGGGTCGATATTCCACACTGCTTGTCCGTGATCCACAGGGCGATCGGCCATACTGCGAAAGCCCGCAGGACGTGCGAAGCAGCGATGTAAAGCACGCCAAAAGGTGCGGCGACGAACGACATTGCGCAGCCGACCACGAACTGGAAAATGGTGAAGGCGAGCCCATAGTTCGTTTTGTTCAGGGCAACGAGTAGCGGCCATAGGAACGAATTAGTGACGAAAGGTGCGGCGAGCAGGCACAGTACCTGGAGCGTCGGAGCTGCGCCTTGCCACTGCGGACCAAACACCGCAGGGAGCAGCACCGGCGCGATCGCGCCCATGCCGAGGAGCGCCGGATAGGTGAGGGTCGAGGATATCTTGATGAAGTGGAGATAGGAGTCCTCGAGCTTCGGCCGGTCATGCTGGAGGCGCGAATAGGTCGGCAGCGCCACCGACGCCAGCGGAATGACCGAGAATTGCGAGGCTAGATCGATGCAGCGCCAGCCCATGCGGAGGTAGCCGACGTCGGTTGTCGACAGGAATAGCGCCGCTATCAGTTCGTGGATACGATTGTTGAGCGTGAGCAGGAGAGTGGTGCCGAACACCTTGGAACCGAACTTGAGCTGCTCGACGGCATATTTCCTATTAAAATGGAATCTAGGCATCCATCGCAGCGAGAACCAAGTGATGACCATGGATGCAAGTGACGTCGCAATGCGCTGAATCACGAGGCTCCACACACCGTAGCCGTTGAAGGCGAACCATAGCGCGATGGCACCGGATAGTAGGTTGGCAATCAACCCGCGGATCGAGAGACTCCGGAAGCCGAAGGATCGTTGCAGTCGTCCTTCGTGGATGCCGGTCAACCCTCCGAGCACGAACACGATAGACAGCGTCTTGAGGATAGGGCTGAGCTCGGGCATGTCGAAGCCGAGCGAGATGGGGTAGCTGAGCGCAAACAGAACCAGGCAGCAGACGATGCCCGAGCCGGCCGACACCCAGAACGCGGTATCGGCGAATTCCTCGGTCAGGTCCTGTCTCTGCACGATGGCGTCCGGTAGGCCGCCGCGCGCAACAAGCAGGAGGACGTCGAGAAATACCGTCGCAACCGCGACGATGCCGAATTCTACCGGCGACAGCAGGCGCGCGAGCACGACGAAGATCACGAAGCTGATCAGAATGTTGGCGTAATTGCCGATGGCGACCCAGGCGGCCGACTTCATCGACCGCCGGACCGATACAGCTGTGCTCTGGTCGTCGGGCGCCAAGAACGAGTTCCGTGAAAGTTGCCGGCGTTTGGGCCCGAGGGTCGGGCTTTCCGGGCTCAGGCCAATGCCGATACGGGCGATTGGACGCGCTGGGGGACGAGCTCCTCATAGAGCTCAAGATATTTTTCCGCAACGCGTCGTGCCGTCGATTCGTCGATAACATGTCCGAACGAGGATTCGTTCGGCAGCGCCCCGCGTCCGGCCTTGAGAACTGCCCCGATCTTGGCCGCAAGATCGACCGCGTTGCCAGGCTCGAACAGCCAGTCGTTGTTGTTGTCGCCGATCAATTCAGGGATGCCGCCGGAGCGTGCACCGATGCAGGGGACGCCCATCATATAAGCTTCGTAGATCGTGCGCGGCGACGGTTCGGCCCAGAACGAGGGGACGATCAGGACGTCGATATCAGTGAAGAACGTCTTGGGGTCGGCGAAGCCGACGAATTCGATCGGCAACCCCGCGCTCTGTTCCTTGAAACGCTCGATACTGTCGTCGAGTGCGCGACCGGCGACGAGACACCTCCAGTTGCCCGGCCCGATGCGCTTGAAGGCGTCGATCATCGTGCCGACGCCTTTCTCCACGTTGATGCGGCCGAGATAACCGAAGGTCAGCGGGCGACCGCTGCGATCGACCTTGCGTCGTTCGACGGGATCGCCGCCGGGCACCGTGCATGAATAGAAAATGACGCGCCGCCGTTCGGGGGGAAGATGCGTGAAGTAGCCGTGATCGACGTGGATCTTCAGGATCTCGGTCCCGACGGACGCCACCGCATTGATCATCTTGTTGTTGAGCTGCTTCGTAAAGTTGATAACCCGGCAACCCATGTGCCAGGATTCGCATGGTTTGCCGCGGCGGAACATCGCCGCGTTTGCACAGATCAGATCGTATTCGCAGATGGTGTGCACGATCGGGATATTGCGCTGCTTGGCGGCCCGCCACACTAGTGTCGAGATATCGAGCAGGGAATGGGTGTTGAGAATGTCAGGCTTGAAGTCGTCGAGTACCTTGGCGAAATCGGCTTCAATGGAGGTGTTCCATTGCTGCTTCATCTTCTGCCAGGCGCGCTCGAAGCGGTTGTGCGAGGCCCAGTCCTCGAGCCAGAAATCATTGTGGCTAGCCATGCGATAGACGGTGACGCCGTGGCGCTCCTCCTTCGCGCTCGGCTCGCGGGCAATGCAGGCGGCCCCGACCTCGTGACCCATCGCGGCCAATTCTTCAGCCAGATGCTCTACGGACCGCTCGGCTCCACCAACGATGTGCGGCGGATACAGTGAGCTCAGATGAAGGATTCGCATTCAGCTACCTTTTGAGAAAGACGTTTCGCTGGATTGCCGACGACTATAGCAGGGCTTGATAGAGATCGAGATAGCTCTGCGCAATATGGCCGGGGGCCACGCGAGAGCTCATTGTGTCCATTCCTGCTGATTTTTCAGACAGGCATGCAGGATTTCTAAGCACGTTCTTCATGATGTCTGCGAGCATATTCTTGTCGCCGGGCGCAAACAGCCATTTTGAATCACCGCCGATCTGCTCGGCAATGCCGCCAATGCGCGACCCGATTACCGGCACACCGCGCATATAGCTTTCAGTGACCGTGCGGCCGAACGCCTCGGGCCAGACCGATGGAACGACCAGGCAATCGATGAGATCGAAGAAATGGTCACGCTCGACGAAACCGGAAAATTCAACAGGCAGGCCCCGGGCAAGCGCCTGATATCGTTCCATCCCCTCGGCGGCGCGGCCGGCAACGATGAGTTTCCATCCCTGCTCAGGAAGTTCCCGGCAGGCATCGAGCAGAACGTCAATCCCCTTCGATGGTTCGATCCGCCCGAGAAATCCAAACACCAGTTCGTGGCCGGGCGCGAGAGTCCTGGTACGTCGGCGCGCCGGAGGGTCGACCGGATTCCAGATCACGCGGCGAAGTCGCTCCGGAATGTGCTGGAACAGCTTTGCATCGAGATGTCGTTTGAGGATCTCAGATCCTACACCTGTGACCGCGTCGACGGACGACTGGCAGCGGGAATGTGGAAAGGAGAGCAGGCGGCATCTGGCATGCTGTTTTTCGCAGGCGTGTCCGTTTGCAAACATCGAGCCCTTGGTGCACATGCTCTTGTAGTCGTGCAGCGTGTGCACGAGAGCGGCCCCCTGGCGTTTTACCATCGGCCAGATCTGCGGCGGCAACTCCGAAAGTGAATGGGTGTTGACAATGTCGGGCCTGAAGCTGCGGATCACGGCCTCGAATCTTTCGACTGCGTAGCTGTTGACCTTGGCCTTCAGCCGATAGTGCAGCTGCTCGAGCCGCGAGCGATGCTCCTGATCCAGGATGAAATACGGCGTTCCATATCCGGTGCGATAGATGGTGACGCCGTTGAGTTCGGAGGGTGCCTCCTCCTTACGTGACATGCAGGCGACCGCGACGGCGTGGCCGTTCGCCGCCTGGGTCTCGGCGAGGACCTGGGCCATCACCTCGGCGCCGCCGATCTGATCGGGAGAATAGAGTGAGCTGATATGTAATATGCGCATCAAGAATGATCGCCGAAAAGGTCGCGCTTCTTATAGCCGATTTTACAGTGTTGACATGCGTGCATTGCGATTAAGGCTAGACTATCAAGGCGTTTACTGCCACTATACTTAACCTGAATGGGTGATCCCTGCATCATTGTATGACTGACTGTTCTGGCTCTCGATGACTCGTGTGCTGCTCAATATGCCGAGTCAATTTGGGGGGAAACCGTCCGGCGTGGCTCGGATGGCGTTTTGCCTGATTGAGGCGCTGCTCCGAAATCGTGAATTTAACTATGTCCTGCGATCTCCATGGGAGCGGGCGGATCTTCCGGCGTCGTTGAGAACGGCCGATCTCGACGTCGTTACTATCAAGCGTCCCTCGATCATGGTCCTAGATGTGTTTCTCCAGACGTTGCTCATGCCACTCTTGTGCCGTCGGATGGGGATTGATCTTCTCGTGAACATCGATCCATTCGCCGCACCGACCGGCGGACGTGCACGCGTCATGATTGTACATGATCTCTACTTCCGCGTGCTGCCGGAACAGGTAAGTCGCAGGGAGGCATTCACCACAGACATCATCTATCGTCTTATGCTGGGCAATCACGATGAAATCGTGACGGTGTCGGATGCGACGAAGCATGACCTAGTGGCCTGTTACCCCTCGAGCGCCGACCGCGTCACCACGGTTCATTCTGCCGCGACCCTGACGGCGTCCTCGCATGAGGACGTTGGGACTGAGATCGCGGGGCGTTACGTGCTTGCCGTCGGGAATGCCACGCTGAACAAGAATTTCAAGGTGCTCGCCAAGGCTATGGCAGCGCTGCACGAGGCGTTTCCCGACATTGCGTTGGTTCACGTCGGTAGCGACCCCGGCGAAGCGATTGCGCAAACGCTCGCGGACGCAGGCTCGAAGCTTCGGCTCGTTCGGCTGACCGGCATCGACGACCGACGTCTGGCGGCGCTCTACCGCGGCGCGTCCTGCCTTTGCGTACCATCTCTTTACGAAGGTTTTTGCCTGCCGATCCTGGAGGCCCAGGGCGAGCGTTGTCCGGTGGTCTGCGCCGACCGGTCCGCAACCCCCGAAATTGCCGGGAAGGGGGCGCTGACTTTCAATCCGGAGGATCCGCAGATGTTAGTCGATGCGTTGCGCACCGTGATCGCGGAACAGGACATAAGGGAACAACTGGTGCGGAGCGGCATCGAGAACCTCCAACGCTTTTCCTGGGACAAAGCCGCGCGCCAGTACGAGGACGTGTTTCGCCGCGCCTTGTCCAGGCGCGGTCAGCCGAGGTCCGGGCCTGTTGTTGCCGGCCTGATATGAAGCGTGTCCCGACATGAAGACAGACGCGCTGTTCGTCAGCCAGACCGCAGAAAAAGGCGGTGCCGAGCTGTTCATGCTCGATATCATCGCGCACGGACCCAACGGGTGGAACGGCTGCTTCTTCACTGGGGGGCCCGCCGAACGCGAACTTGCCTCGCTCGGGCGGCAGCCCATCGTGTTGTCGGCTGGCGCGGCGCTGTCCGGCATCCGGCGGGAGGCATCCGCGCTGAAGTTGATCGGGGCAGTCGGAGGTGTGGTCTCGCTTGCACGGTCGCTGGCGCGCGCGGCGAGCGGCTACCGCGTGATCTGCGCAAACTCGCAGAAGGCGCTGTTCGTATCGGCGCTGGCGAGCCGGATCGTGCGCCGGCCGCTGGTTTGGGTGCTGCACGACATCATCACCGATCCCGCGTTTAGCGCCAACACGCGGCGTGCCGCAGTGCTGTTTGCGAATCTGTTTGCGAGCCGTGTCGTGGCAAACTCGAAGGCCAGCGCGGAAGCCTTCATCGCAGCCGGCGGCAAGGGTGACCGCGTCCGCGTTGTCTATTGTGGTTTCGATCCTGCTGCTCATCCGCAGGCCAGCCCCGAGGCAGGAAGCACGCTGCGCCAGCGCTTTGGTCTGAGCGGCGCGCCGGTAGTTGGGCTATTTGGTCGCCTGACGCCCTGGAAGGGCCAGCACGTGCTCCTGAAGGCGCTGAAGAGCCTTCCTGGCGTCCAGGCCCTGATCGTCGGTAGTGCGCTGTTCGGCGAGGATGCGTATGCCGCCGAATTGCATCGGCTGGCCGAGGCGGAGGGAGTATCGAAGCGAGTTCACTTCGCAGGGTTCCAGAACGACGTAGCAACCATCATGGCCGGCGTGGATATCGTTCTGCATACCTCGACCCACGCTGAGCCGTTTGGGCGCGTTGTAGTAGAAGGAATGCTTTCAGGAAGACCGGTGATTGCAACTAGTGGGGGCGGTGTCAACGAAATTGTGACCGACGGCGAAACCGGCCTGCTGGTTCCGCCCAATGATCCTGCTGCCCTCGCGAGTGCCGTGCAGAGCATGCTGTCCGAGCCCGCGTTCGCCGGCCGTCTCGCAGCGCTGGGCCGCTCCTCGGCAGCCCAGCGCTTCCATATCGAGCAGACCTGTCGCGATATGGCGAACGTGCTGGATGAGGTCGTCTAATTTGACAGGACGCCTAGCCTGCCCGCTCTGAGACGACAGGCGGCTTCCGCGCGACGAAACGAAAATCGCCGGCGAGTGGACGTTCGACGGTGCGGTAGATCAGGATGCCGAAGGCGGGAGCCGCAGCCATCGCGACCAACCCCACTGCGAAGGTCGTTAGGTCGCCGCTCAGGACCTCGGGCGGGGCAGACAGGAGAGGGAGAACCAGCAGAAAGTGGGACAGGTAGATTGAATAGCTGGCGTCCCCCAATAGCTTCAGGGGCCGATTGTCTACCCTACGGCCGCAGGCTTCCAGGCCAACCATGCCGGCCACGATCAATGCGGACGGCAGACCGTATCTCAGCGTGGTTCCGCTCCAGGGAAAGACAGCGACGGTCACGGACGGAAGGATCCGGCCCGACCATATCAGTCCGGCGACCCCGGCGACGAGGAGAGCGTAATAGGGCGCGGGCGTCCTGGTTGGGAAGTGTCGCCAGATCGAGGCGATGATCATTCCGAGAACGAAATCCAGAATGACGGGCCGGGTGTAGAAATAGGCAACGAGACCCGCGTCCGTCGGACCATGGAGCATTAAGCCGACCATGGCAAGAGCAAGCAGGATGCCGGTGGCGACCGCAACTCGCATTCTGACCGCGCTCAGCATCAGCATCGGCACAAACAGCGCGTAGAAGAACATCTCGTAGTTCAACGTCCATCCCAGCGGATATACCGGGTAGATGCTGTTCCTTGCGATCTCGAAGGGGATGAAGGCAAGCGACTTTGCGATCATCGCAGCATCGATGTCGGTCAGGTTGAAAACTGATGGGCGCCAATAGCAGATCAGCGCGGCAATCAGCGTGAAGACGTAGTAGAGCGGCGCCACGCGGAGGAACCTGCGCCTGGCGAATGCCGTCCAGTCGTTGCTGCCCGATGTCGAGTGGACGATGATGAAGCCGCTGATAACGAAGAACAGATCGACGCCGCCGTAACCGGTCTGCCGCAGCGACGTCGGAAGCAGCGTCGTCGTCATGATCATTTGCGCGTGCACCCAGACCACAAGCATCGCGGCGATGCCGCGCAGAACCTGAATGTTGGTCAGCACCATCCACCAAGCCTCGTGATTGTCGCCCCGGTCACGTGGCGTGAAGCGGCCGAAGACGTGTTCGTAGCCAGAGGTTCGCCGGCAGCTCCACCGTGCGATAGAGGAACAGCCCGACGACGGCCGATCCGATCACCGCGACCACGAGATTGAAGCCCAGGGATGCAAAGCCGAGAGGCAACAACATTTTCGACGTCTTGGAGGCCGCGTGTAGCAGCAGCGCATGGATCAGGTAAATCGAATAGCTGGCGTTGCCGAGTTCAACCAACCAGTCATAGCGGACCACTCGCCCGATGCGCTCCAGAAACACCGCGCCCGCAACGATCAGGAGCCCGGCGGTGCCCCATACGAACGGTCGGGTAAAGCCGGTAAGCTCCGGCTCTGAACCTTGATGGAAGATCTGCGCGAGTATGATGATGAGGCCGCCAAGCGCAATTGCCGCATAGAACGGCGCCGGACTTCCGAGCTTCGCGGTTGGCACCCGTGTGAAGACGTAGCCGAGGGCGCAGCCGTAGGCGAATTCGAGGATTATGGGCATCGTGTAGAACGTGCCGAACAGGCCGACCTCGACGAAAAGCGGCATGATGACGAGCGCTGCCATGATCGCGCATAACAACAGCGTGCGCGCTAGCGCCTGCCTCACAAACAGGGAAGTCGCGAACAGAACGTAGAAGAACATCTCGTAGTTCAGCGTCCATCCGACCGAGATGATCGGCTCGACACGGCCGTCACGGTCGAACGGAATGAACAGCAGAGACTTGGCGAGCCAATCCGGTTCCATTCGCATAATTCCGACCGGCTTGAAGCCGCACAGGGTCATCGAGAACAGCAGCAGCGTGACAACCCAGTAGACCGGACCAATCCGCGCGATCCGATGCGACAAGAACTCGGACGGTGTCGCTTCCCGTTTCATGGTGGTCACTACCATGATGAAGCCGCTGATGACGAAGAAGATGTCAACCCCGGCGGCGCCGAAGCTCAGCATCCTGGTGCTAGGATAGAGCTGCGAGACCTGTTGTCCGAGAAAATGATAAACGACAACCATATACGCCGCGACCGCGCGCAGCGCCTGCAAGTTCCGGATCATCGTGAAATCAGAGCCTTCATGATAGTTTCTTCGCCATGAAATGATAGGTCAGGACATCGCCCTGATAGTGTTCGGTGACGACAACATCGCTCATGCCATTCTTCCGGTAGAGTCGTAGAATCTCGACGGGATCATATTCCGACATGCGCATAGAGAGCGTCGACCACGGCTTGCCGCGGAGCACGTTGAGCGTGGCCCTGATCCAGGGTAGTTCGTGTCGGATGTAGTAGCGAAGCTTGGCAGGGAGTCCGATCTCCGGTCGCTTGACGCTCGCTTGGAGGACGGCGACGCCGCCCGTCGACACGTGCGCCAGCAGGCGATCGATGATAGGCAATCCGCGCTCGGGCACAACGTGTTGCAGTACGATGTAGCTCAACACTAGGTCGAACGTGCCGGTCACGCGGGAAAGCTCGTCATCGGAGATCAGGAAAGTCGCATTCGGGATCCCGAATTTCTTACAGTTTTCTGTCGCTTCCGCAATCATGCCGGTCGAGATATCGAGTCCCACGACGTCGTCGAAGCGGCGTGCCAGCGGAATCGTCATGCGGCCGACGCCGGAGCCGAATTCGAGCGCGCTCCGGGTCGGAACAGGGCCAAAATAACGACTGGCGCGGTCGAGAAGGACGCTGACCATCTTCTCGCCCGTCGCGAAGAATTCATCGCGATGGTCGCTGATCCGGTTGCGGTTGAAGCGATCTTCGGAATAGACTCCGTAATAGGGATCTTCCTTGCCCCATTGTTGCCATTGCCTATCACTCATAATAATTCCTTCCATCCCTGAATTATTCATCTCGTGACTGTCGGCGCGGTTGCACTAAAGACTTAGGGCAAAACGGCCTCAGGCATATTGGATCAGATGTCGCAGCCCCCAGTGGTCCGATATCCCACCATCTTTGCTAGCCACGCTGGATGACCGCAAGTTGGAAGTTGCATGACCCTTAATGCTTGCTCCAGTTTCATCAGGCGATCGTGCCGGAAGTAAGGTTAAGACCAGTCAGGAATCGAGGCGGTCAATTTCTGTGCAGGGGGCGCGCAATAAGAGGTAGGAAGATCTGCTTGGGATCAAATATAGTCGGGAATACTGAGGTTCTTCGTGCCGACGGCGCAGAGCGCGTGTCGACACGAATATTTCTAAGCGTTTGAATGGACGGGTGCATGGAGATCGACAGATATCGGACTATCGATGGGCTCCGGGGAATCGCCGCGATGGCGGTTGTCGTTCAGCACTGTCTCGAATTCAGTCCTCTCAATAACCCCAATGCGACGATTGCTTCGCCGTTTGCCTATCTGTTCGTCAACGACTTCAATTTTGGTCGGTTCGGCGTCATCCTGTTCTTCTTCATCAGCGGCTTCCTGATTCCCAGCAGCATTGCCAATCAGCCGAAACCTCTCGTGAGTTTCGCGATCGGCCGGTTGTTTCGGCTGTATCCGCTCTACTGGTTCTCAATCGTTCTCGCCATCGCGGTGATGGCGTTACTCGGAATGAAGCTGCCGAGTTTCGCGATGGTGCTCGCCAACGCCACCATGTTTCAGATGCTGCTCGGGTTCGAGAATATCCTCTATCCCTACTGGACGCTGTTGATCGAGCATTTCTTCTATATCCTCTGCGCCCTGCTGTTCGTGGTAGGAGCGCTGCATAGCGCCGCGCGTATGCAGTATGTCGCAGTGCTTGCGGGTGGGGGCATCATATTCTTGAGCTGCGTGCTGATCGCCATGCCGGCGATCAGATATGCAAAGCCTGCCGCAGATTTGATGTATACTGCCTCATTTTTGTTCGCGATGATCGTCGGCCACAATATTCGCATGGCGCAGGGGAGTGATCAGCGCCGGGCGCGCCTCTTCATCGCGACAGCCTTCATCGTCGTGTTTGCGTTCATCTTCGTCGCCCGGCTCAGAGTCGGTGGGTATAGCCTCCTACTGTCGCCGGCGTCCGTGTTCTTCTCGACCGTGGGTGCCCTCGCCGTCTTTCTGCTTGCGCTCCATTGGCGTGCCCTCACCTCGTCGGCCTTCGTGTATGTCGGGCGGGTGAGCTACGGCCTCTATCTCTTCCACGGCATCGCACTTTGGGTTGCGATGGCGTTGATCGGGAAGTCGGGTGGGTCTCTCCATTTCGCGCTGTTGCTCCTGCTTGTATTTGGGCTGGCACTCGCAATGTCGGCGCTGACCTTCAATCTGATCGAGGAGCCCTTCATTGCGATCGGCAAGGTGGTCCGCCGGCGGGTTGTGCAGAACGTCGGGCACAAGGCGACGGCGGATTCGATGCTGCCGAGACCGGCTGAGGTGATGCAGGAAGACCCGCTACAACCGTTCAGCAAGGAAGCGACCTGAGCGCGCCCCTCGTCAGCGCGTCGGTTCAACCTGGGTCGGTCGGATTCGGGTCGCCGTCGCTCTTCTGAGGAAGTCGACGACCGGAACCTCGGCGTAGCGGTGGAACAGCGCCGCCGCCGTGATGGCGAGCCCCGCGCACAGGAAGACCAGGGGCCAGCAGAGGATCTGAGGGACTGTCATCTTGGCGAGCGCTGCCTTGATCAGAATGAAAACGAAGGGATGCAGCAGGTAGAGCGCGTAAGACGAGTCGCCGAGACCGGCTAGCGCTCGCAACCATGTCGACTTGAACTCGAGCGGGCCGAGCACGGCAGCCGCGATGATCAAGACGGCACCAGCGCCCCAGATTCCCAGTCGCGGCCAAGTGTAGAATCCGGGACCTGACAGGTCAGCAAACCATGAGACCGGCACCTGCCACAAGGACAATGCGGCTACGATCATCGCGAAGCGGACCACCGACGGCAGGGTAACGCCGCGTAGGAACAGAAGGGCGATGATCGCCCCTAGAGCGAACTCCAGCGTGATCGGCTGGAACCAGAAATGGAGCGCGATATTCTCTGGTGGGAAGACGGTGGCGATCAGGACGCCGCCGAGCAGAACGGAGACCACGGCGAATACTGCTTGTTCCCGCCGCAGCACCACAAACAGCGCAAAAAGGACGTAGAAGAACATTTCGTAGTTGAGTGTCCACCCGAGATCGAGGATCGGGAACGGATACTTGGGCCCGAAGCCCATCGCATCGTAGGGTATGAACAAATATGAAGCGATGATGGCGCTCACGTCGGGAAAGGTCTTTGCTCCGACGAGGGCGCCAGCGGACAGCACCAGAATGCGCAAGGTCAATGCCGTCCAGTAGAGCGGCAAGATGCGAATGAGCCGGCGGCGCATGAACTCCCAATGGCTCCCCGGCACGGCAAACAGCTTGCTCGACGCGAAAACGATGACGAATCCGGAGATGACGAAGAACAGGTCGACGCCGGCGCCCCACGGGAGGTGTCTCAGAGGTGCGAAGGCCAGCGAGTTTGCCGTCGCATAGTTGAGAACCAGCTCTTGAGCGTGCAGCAGGACGATCATCGTTGCGGCGATGGCCCGCAGTCCCTGGACTGCCAGGAGCCGTTCGCTCTTATTGCCTGACTTCCGATCCATGTCAGTCGCCGGAGTTCCACAACGATGTGCCCACGAAATTCGAAGCCCCAATATGATGGATGCGCGGATTTTCAACGTCCGGAGAATTGAGAGTCGGCTGAACGAGCTTTACGGAAACCGAGGCGAAGCGGGACGGTCCTGATCCGGCGTTGCTCCGCGTCATACTTATAATACTGAATCCACGCGGCAGCGACGATCATAGGCACCACAAAGACATAGGCCTGATTGATGCTCACTTCCTCGAACATCATCGACGTCGCGGCAAACAAGAGCGTGATCAAATAGAAGGGTGAGACGATTCGGCGTCGTCGCCACAGATATATCCCGGAAATCACGAAGGCGATCGGAACAAACAGGCTGCATTGGTAGGCAAACGACAGAAAACCGTTGTGGATGGAAAAGAGATGGCTGCTCGTCTTCTGCATCATCGTCACGACGCGCTCCTCGATGCCGATGCCGAACGGATTTTCGAGCGCAATTTGAATACCCGCCAGATTCGACGTCAGTCGTTCGGAGACGTTGTTGTCCGTGTTACTGTCCTCCAGGAAGCGCGATTGGAGCGTCTCGGAGAACGTGTCGAGGTTGGGAATGTCCGCGTAGGACAGAATGAGTGCGCCGGCCACGGCTACGGTTACGGCGCTCTTCATATATAACGAATAGTTGCCGAGCCGGGCGTAGCAGAAGATCAGCCCGATTGTTGGGGCAATCAGGCCGGCGCGATTCAGGGTGACGGCGAAGCTGGCAACGAGGCACACATAGGCCGCGATGTAGATCATAGGGCGCCGCCATTTCAGCGCGAGGTAGAGGGCCGGAGCGAGGGCCAGCGCATAGACGTGGCCTGCCTCGTTTCCGTGAACCCACATGCCACCAAACTTGACCGTGCCGAGCAACGAAGCTCGCTCAGGAAGATCTTCGGGGCGCACTCCCAGCCCGAAGCTTGGCAGGGACGAATTGCCTCCAGCCTGCAAGAACAGGACGATCAATGATGGAACGAGTCCAAGGAGCGTGCCGATCGAAAAATAAACGAGGACGTTCTCATTCTCCGACGCGATGAACGCAAAATAGAAAGAGAAGACCGCGCTCAGGAAGAAGATCAAAGTGTAATAGGTGTCCCCGGCTGCCACGGCTGTCTTGAGCACGAGCGCCATCAACACGACCGAACCGAGGATGAAGAAGTATGCCAAGCCGTACCGTGCGGTAGCGCTCAGGCCTACCATGATGAAAAGGCCCGGAAGCAGCAGGAACAATAAGGCGTCCGTGATCCTCAGGAACGGAAGACCGAAGTTCGCGGTCATGATGTTGAACTGCAGAAAGAACCCGAGGCAAGCCGCCACCATCGGCGCCAACGCACGGTTGAAATCGAGGCTCATTGCCTCACGATCGAATGTCGGCTGGGTCGGCTTGAGCGTCAAAGGCATTCAAATCACCGCGCAGAGCATGGTACCGCGTTTATCGGTCAGTGCCAAAAATCCGTTGTCGATCTGCTGTCTCAACACGTCGATCACGCGGTGATCATGGGCAGCAAGCGAGCCCGGCACAGATTGATGAATAGCCATTTGGCCGCAAAATTCAATACTTTATTAAGATGGATCAAGTGGTTGGGAAGATAGCCTTAACGGGGCTGTGCATGATTTGCGACCTCGGCGTGTTCCTTTGGCGATCAGATAATGCCTCGGATCCGAGCAGCGCCGCGCCGTTCGATCGCTTCCGGTGGTCGAATCTCGTCCTCAAGTTGCGACTTTTCGGCGAATGGCTGCGTGCCGGACCCGGATCTTGATCGAAGAATGATCTCCTGTGGCTGTAACGATGTCTTGTGGCTGCAATAGCTGGCGAGGTATCCTCGTTGTTCGCCTGTTATTCACTTGCCGCAAGGCTGATACCAACTCCGGTCATACACCCCCGATGGGATTATATCACCTCGTTCGAAAGGGCCTCGCGACGTCGATCGCTCTCGCGTTCGCGTTTGTCCCGCAATCCGCCTCCGCCGGAGGAATCTGCCTCCTCCACGCGCAGCCTTTCAAGCTGCAATCCGACACGATCCGCTGGTCGATTCGGATCAAGCCAGACAGCGAATGCATCCAAGGCCTGCGCTGGTCGACGATCATCATCGACAACATCTCGATCGTCGAGCCGCCGAAGTTCGGGCGCCTCATAATTCAGGGTCCCGCATTCCGGTATTTCTCAAGTCCTGATGCGCAAGGTTCCGACTCCTTCAAGATCGCGATTTCCGGAACATCGCTGCGCAGGAGTGGAACATCCTCCATCGAGGTCGATATCACGTCGCAGTGAATTTTTGCGCGCTCATTGCGATAGGTCGACCTTGTTGTGAAGAAGGTCACATTTGTGACGTCACCATCATATCAGATCGGGCGACGTCTATCCCTCCGTCAATGTTGACAGCTTATGCGCGTATCGCTCTCTTCTTCCAATCTTGTTGCGCCTGCGGCGACAGAACTGCGGGGTGCGATCTGGGCGGATCGCGCCGTCGCGCTCGCTTATGGCGCGATGGTGTCGATTGCGATGCTGGGCTGGCTCTATGCGCTCGGTGTTGCGCTGAGCCGCGGATGGAGCTGGGCGCTATCCTGATTCAACTCTTCGCACCAAACCGGATCGCGATCAGCGCGGCGGGTAAGTCCGGTTGCTGTTCAGATTGGGATTGGCGGATGCGGCCGGCGGCACGCCCTGTCCGATCGGATTGCTGAACGGGTTGTTGCTCGGCTGCGTCGCCACCGGTGTCCGCGATTGGATCGTGGTGGTCTGCGACCGGTTCGTCTTCTGCGCGCCCTGGGCCAGTGCCGGCGTGGCACATGCGAGGGCGGCCGCAACGATCACATAGGGATTGACGCTCATAGAGTTCTCCTCGCGAAGAGCCGGCCCGTGTGCCAACGCCTCAGCTTGAAGTAGGTTCAAATCGACCGTTGGGAAGAGGTCACGGCTTTTTGCAGTCGGTATAAAACGTGCCGCTGACGGCCACGATCCGCTCGATGCATTGGCGCGGGTCGGTGACGTCGCCGTTGACTCTGAAATAATACGACTGCGCCTTTAGGATCAGCGCGTAGCGGCCAGGCGGCAACTCTAGCGCGGGGTCCTCGCTGTGCAGCTCATACATCTCAGGATTGTCCGGGACCGGCGAGGCCCTGAACGGGTACGAGGCGTTGCGGATCACCCAGGCGTCGTCGGTTTCCGGCTTCTTTCCGCTGGCCTCGGCCGAGAACTCCCGAGCGATCTTGGCGACGACGCGCACCTCGGCGCGTTCGAGGATGTTGGTCACGGCGTCGCGGCGGAACACGATGAATTTCGGATGGCCGTTGGGTAGGCTGGCCTGGTCCGGCACTTTGAAGGCGGCCGAGACTGCCACCCGGATGTCCGGCGCCCGGCCGGGCAGAAGTTGCAGTTCGGCGAGCGATTTGTCGTCGACCACGGCATAGATGCCGTAGTCGGTCGGCCGCAGCGGGTTCGGTTTGGGCCGAATTGTGGGCGCTGCCGCCGGCACGGCGGTCACAGGCGGCGCAGCGGCGATCTGTCGCTCCTGGCGCTGAGGGTAACCGGCCAGCGACGCCAACCGCTGCCGCTGCTGGACCGCGAGCACCGCAAGACCCGCTACGATCAGCAGTGCAGCCGTCCGTCTGATGACCGGCCACAGCCGATGACGGACCGTGGCAGGGCTGCGGTCGATGTCGATCCGTGGGTGGAATGGCGCCGGCGGAAGCTCCCGGATCGTGACCTCGCGCAGGGGAGTGGCCTGATCCGAGACCGCGAGCGCGGGCAGGGCCGGCGTAACCGGCGGCGGAACGCTGTCCTGCTTCTGCGAAAACGCCTCGACGCCTCGAATGGCGCTCTCCAGCGCCTGCTGTGACCACTTCATCTCCTTGACGTCGGAGTGGGTGAACTGCTCCTGGAGCTTGTAGCGGGCGAGGTCGTAGACGACCTGCCGCATGTGCTCGGGATGGGTCTTTACCGTCTCGAGCATGCGCGCGATTACGAGGGCGAACTGGACTTCACTGGAAGCCGGTTCTGCCTCGTCCTCGTCATTGGGGCGCAGGTCTCTCGAACTCATGGCCCTAAAGTTTGCTCCCGTGACGTCGAAGCTGTCGATCTGCTTGATCTCCGACGATCGTCGGGAGATCGTGGACTGACACCTTGCCGGATCCTTTCAAAAGGGGGATATCGGAGGTTGACGCTGTCGGCTCTGCCACATGCGCGAGGGAGGAACAATGGTTTTCAGATGCAAGACCGGCGCCGTCATAATCGGGCTGATTTGCCTGGCCGGCGGGGTAATCCCCGACCGGGCTTTGGCGATCACAGTCGAGCTGGCGAGGACCTGCAAGGCGCTTACCACCAAGCAATTCCCCCCCCGCGAGCCCGCCAATCCGGCGGCAGGCAGCGCCAAGGGCTCTGGGCGCGATCAGACCGCCTATTTCAACAAATGCGTTGCCAACAACGGCAAAGTGGATGACAGCGGCAAGTAACAGTGTTGCCCGTTTTCGGCCGCGCCGGCCGCGCCGGTCTATTGCGCCTTTGGAGGGGCAGCCGGTTCCGGAACATTGCCCTCCTTGGCCATGCAATCCCTAAAATAGGATTGACGATCCCCACTCATCTTGACGGCGCCGGGCCGCTGGTAGGGATAGGCGACATAGGAGAAGTGCATGCACTTCCGAGCAACCTCGGCGCTTGGTCCCGCCTGCGCGCCTGTTGGGGCGGCCCCATCCGTCATCACGAGCAGCGCGAGAGCGCCGCAGAACGTCACCTTCCGCAAATCCTTCATCCCGTCATTTTAAAGAAAAGCCACCCGTCATATCCGTAATTCTAGCAGGCCGGATTCCACGAGGCCAGATCGCTGCCGGGAGCCCAAAGGCGAGAGCCGCGGTCGTGTCCGGCCGCGGCTCCCAGCCCGTTTTGCAAGGATCAGCTCACACTACCAGATCATGGTGGACGAAGAACTGGAAGTCCGCGCTGGTCAGGGCGGTCGGCGCCACGTTCTTCAGCAAGATCGAATCGTGTGCGTCGAGCGTGATCAGTGTATCCTTGCCGACCTGCTGCATGACCAAGTGGCTGAAGTCGCTGACCATCGAATTATCGATCATGATGGTGTCGTGGTTGGCGGCATTGCCGGCATGGAAGTTGACGATGGTGTCGTTGCCTGAGTTCGGTTTGAAAATGAAGCTGTTTCCGCCCGCACTTGCGGCCGTGAGCGTGTCGGCCACGCTCTTGGTCGAGGTGAGGCCGACGCCAGACACATAGGCCTGTTGGGTATGTGAGCCGTTGGTGTTGGTGAGGTCGGATGTCAGCAGCGCGCCGGCCGAGTTATAGACGAAATGATCGGCGACGTAGCTTTTGCCGGTGATGTTCCAGTCAAACCCATCCTTGCTCTTGTCGGCATGAATGATGGTTTCCTTGACAAGGATACCTGAGGCGTAGGTCTTGCTGTCGCTGAAATCGGAGGATCCGGCAGCGTATTTGATGATGTCGCTGGTCAGTGCGCCATTTGTGTATGTCTTGACCTCCGACGAGCCGTTAGCGCGCACGACGGTATCCGAAGTCAGGACACCGGCTGCATCGTAGGTGTCGGTGGTCTTGGTCCCGTCCGAGCCGAGGTTGTAGGTATAGTCAGCCGAGCCGTCAGCGTGGCTACGAACGATCGAAGTCAGGACGCCCGCCGAATTGTAGACGTCGTGCTCGGCGACGTAGCTCTTGTTTTGCACGTTGGATAGATAGACGTCTTTCGACTTGTCAGCGTGCACTATGGTGTCGGAGGTCAGGACGCCAGCGGTATAGACCTTGACCTCGCTCAGATCGGCGGCACCGCGGGCGTAGGTGATGGACTCACGGGTTAGCACGCCGTTGACATAGGTCTTCGTGTCAGACGATCCGTTCGCGTAGATGACGTTGTCGGAGACCAGATGGCCGGTGCTGTCGTATTGGTCGGTCGTCTTGCTGCCATCGGCGCCCAGATTGTACGTGTAGGCGAGGGAGCCGTCAGCATGCGTGCGAACCGAGGACACCAAGACCCTTGCCGAATTATAGAAATCGTGGCCCGAGACGTAGTCCTTGTTCTGGATTCCGTAGAGATAGACGTCTTCGCTGTTGTCCGCGTGGACGATATCGTCACGCGTCAGTACGCCGGCCGTGTAGTTCTTGGTTTCAAATCCAATCGCGAACTTGACGGTCTCGCTGGTCAGCATTCCATTGGTGTAATTCTTGGAGTCCGATATGATTGTGCCAGATGTATATTTGGTTGTGTCGTTGACGATCGTTCCGTTGGTGTAGAATCTGGCCTCCGACGAGCCGTCTGCATTCAGGATGGTGTCCGACGTGATGATGCCGGCCGAATTGTAGGTATGGGTGGTCTTGGTCCCGTCGTTCGCGAGATTGTAGCTGTAGGCGAAGGTCCCGTCGGCATGGGTACGTACCATGGCGGTCAGCGTTCCATTCGCATCGAAAGTATCGTGCTCGCTGACGTAGCTCTGATTCTTGACGTTGTAGATGAAGACGTCCTTGGTATTGTCGGCGTGTACGACCGTCTCCCGCGTCAGCACGCCAGCCGTGTAGGATTTGGTGTTCGACAGGTCGGTCGAGCCGGCGGCGAAGGTCGTGGTCTCGCTTGCCAGAACACCAGAAACATAGGTCTGGCTGGTATTCGCAACCGGCGCCGGGGCGGCAGCCGCGGTGATCGGGGTAACCTCGATCACCAGCGGGTGATCAGAGATCGAGACCTGAATGCTCGCGACGTTGGCATAGGTCGCGATCGGGCTGGTACCCAGCATGGGATCGTAGACCTTCACGAGAGCCTCGGTTTGGCCGAATGTGACCGTCACCGGCGACGACGTTGCTTGTACTTCGCTGTGCGTGTTCTGGTTCCACAGCACTGGCTCGGCCCACAGCACGAGGTCCACGCTGCCGTTGCTTTTGGCAAACACCATGTCATGTGACGTCGTCGGTGCGCCGGATAGCGCATAGGTCAGACTACCTGATGCGGTGCTTGCGGATTGCCCCTTGTCCTGGAGGATCTCGGTCAGGTTGTGGATTGCGGTTGCCGCTATCTTGGGCGTGCCGTCAGCATGGAATAGACCGAAGTCGCTCTCTGGGTTGGCAGCGCCCAAATTCGGTTCGTCTAGAAGTTCATATAGATAGGTCTGCGAGACGCCCTTCTGATACGCGTCCATCAACGTGTTGAGCGTGTATTTTGCCTGAACCGCTTCGTTGACGCCGTTATACCAGTAGCTTGACAGAGTGGTGTAGCCGGCTTCCGTAATGACGGTCGGTTTTCCGGGCGCGCTAATCTGGGCAAACGAGAGCAGATAGTCGAGACCATTGGAAATGTTGGTCGTCGACATGACGTAGGCGTGCTCGTTGGCGTAGTCGGTGGAGTTCGAGAGATTGCCAAGCTGGGTGAACTGGCTGGTATCGGTGGACCCGATCGACACGTTGTAGACCGAGATGTCCTTGAGCAGTGCGTCGGAGTTTACGGCGGCGAAGATCTGCTTCTGGATCTCTGCGGCCGATGCGATCGAGGTGACGCCGTTGTATGTCACCTTCCAGATATTGACCTCGTTCGGCCCCTCGATCGCCTTGATGCTGCCAGGGTACCGGCTGGCCAGGCTGTCGAGGTCGGAGATGAACTTGGAAACGTCCACCGTGCCGTCTTTGGAGAGGGTCGCCTCAAGATCGAACTTGTATCCCTGCGCGGCCAGCGTGTTGAAGCTGTTCGTGGCGAGAGTCGTCGTGTAGAGCTGGTCGCGGATGTTGTGGATGCCGAGATAGCTCAGCGCGGCCGACACCCCGTTGATATTAGCGTAAGGTGAGCTGTTGAAGGCGAGATGCGTGTTGACGCCGATCGAATCAATGAACGTGGTCGTGGATGTCGCGGTCTTGGTGACGAATTGCGGTGATGACTGAGAAGACATGACGCCTCGGTGAAATGCTTGTTGTTGGAGGCGATCATTCACGCCGCGTTTTAAGGGCAGGTTCTTGATTGACTAAAATTGCGGGCAGTGTTTTTTCCTGATGGAGAGTTCCTCTTCGGGAACGGCGAGCACTGCGCGACTCGAGGCGAAGACCTAGACTTGCGTCACCGCCTCAAGGTTGTACGACAAGCACCGTATAAACACGGGAGTCGCCGGCGCGATTCGATGCGGAGGTGCGCGCAATGGCTTTCAGCGCAGGCAAGATCTGGGGTAACGCCAACATTGATGAACGTTGAAGCAGGTGATTGCGAGAGTCACACGTCTGGTCAGCCGCTGCCTGCGTCGCGTTCATCGAGTTTGACTGTGCAATTCTTCTTCACAAAATGATCACTACGCCGTTGGAAAGCTCCAACTGTCGCGTGGTTCGGCGATGCGCAAATGCGCGTTGGGGAAACCACTCGCCATATGGTCGAGGGCGATTAGCTTCTGGACCCCGGTTGTCTTCCAGCGAGCGTGACCGGATGCTGCGTCCAAAAGCCGTCTCGTCAATGCGAGCTTGAGCGCGGAGCCGTCCGACTTTCCCATCCCGCGCCGAAATCACAATTATGGGATCGCATCGTGACATGCACCATCATTTCAACATCCAGGCCATTCTCGCCTGGGCGTCCAACGCCAACACCATGCCGAACGACCCACACGAGCCCTAAGAGCCGGGGGTGACCCAACGTTTACCATTATTGTGGATGCCTTTCGTCTCGTTACTGAACATTCAGTCTCGCTCTCCATGCTTGGTGCTTCAGTTTGAGGGAGAGGCGAACCATGTCACGAAAATCAATCTGCGCGTCGATCGCATTGATCGTGATCGGCGTTGTTGCAGAGCCTGCGTCCCCCGCTCACGCCACCCCCAACTGCTTCCGCGACATCAAGCCCTATAAGCTCGTCGGCGACACCGCCGAATGGTCGATGACCATCGCGCCGGGGGCCGACTGCATCCAGGGCCTGCGCTGGTCGACGATGCAGATCCACAGCGTCACGGTTGCGCAGAAGCCGCAGGGCGGCGAGGTTGTTCTGGTGGGGCCGGGATTTCGGTATTTCGCAAGTCCCGATTTCTCCGGTCCCGACAAATTCACACTCGTCGTGATCGGCAAGAATCGCCATGATGAGGGCATCTCAACCGTCGAGGTCACGATCTCCAGGCCGAACGCGCAACGGGTGGTTAGCGCCGCCAGCCAAGGCGAGTAAGGGCTGGCCTGCCTGCCCGTGGCGGAGGCATTGATGGCGGTAGGCCGACGCCCGGTCGTGCGGAGCCGACGAACAAAATCGGACGTCCTGTCCTGGATGTGCTACTGACGAGAATGAAAACATATCTCGCGATCATCGCGGTCGTCTTCTTGGTGCCCGCCTCAGCTGCGCAGCCCGCACCCCCGGCACCCGCCACTCCTGAACTCTCATCCCGCGATCAGATCAAGGCGACCCGGGCCAAGCAAGCCGAAGAGACGAAAAGCGGCCCATCCGCGCGGCCGTGGGATCGCGACGGCGACGGCAAGCGGCCGTGGGACACAACAGCGAAGCCTGGCAACACCACCTCGAAGCCCTAGCGAGAACTGTCGTCCGCCGCGCGGTAAAGGACGTCTATAGCGCTGACAATGAGAGGCTTTTCGGCGCATATTGCGCCGAGTCGCATCTACCGCGAGATCGCGAGATTGCATCATGGCTGAGGACATCCACTGCATCCGTTTTGGCGGGCTCACTGCCACCATCAAGGCGCAGGGCGCCGAACTGTGCTCGCTGAAGCACGAGGCCGGCACCGAATTCATCTGGCAGGCCGGTCCAGCCTGGCCGCGCCATGCGCCGATCTTGTTTCCGATCGTCGGGCGCCTTGCCAATGACGAGTTGCGGCACCGGGGCAGGACGTACCGGATGACCCAGCACGGCTTTGCGCGCGATAGCCGGTTTGCGTGGGCGGAGCGCGGCGAGAGACGCTGCGTGCTGGTGCTCGAAGACAGCGCGACCACGCGCGCGCTCTATCCGTTCGCGTTCCGCCTGACTGCCACCTATGCGATCGACGCTGCCGGTCTGGACCTCTCACTCACGATCGCCAACACCGGCAAGGAGACATTGCCGGCGTCGCTCGGCGGCCATCCCGCATTCAACTGGCCGCTCCAGCCCGGCGTGCCCAAGGAAAGCCACGCGCTGACCTTCGCGAATGCGGAGTCATCTCCCGTCCGTCGTCTCGAGGGCGGCTTGTTGCGCGCCGCAACGGAGCCGAGTCCGGTCAGTGGCACGGTGCTTCCTCTGTCCGAATCCTTGTTCACCGACGACGCCATCATCTTCGACCGGATCGCGAGCCAATCGGTCCGCTATGCGGCCAGGCAGGGCGCCGGGCCCTGGCTGAAGATGTCCTGGCGCGGTTTTCGCGAGCTCGGCGTCTGGTCGAAACCATTGGGCGCGCCGTTTCTCTGCATCGAGCCCTGGCGCGGCTATGCCAGTCCGGCCGGCTTCGACGGCGAGTTCAGCGACAAGCCGGGCCTGATGCATATCGCCGCCGACGCGGAAGAGCGCTTGTCGTACCGGATCGAGGTGGGCTCGTCCTGAGAGCCTAACTCAAAAAGCGTAGGCGTTCTCAGGGTCTGGCCAAGCGGCGAGTTGGGAGCCTCAGATGGGCGGCGAGCAACCAGGCTAGCTCGGTGGCGGCAGAGCCTTCGAAATCTTTGGAGAGGCGCCGACATCTGCCGAACCATGCAAAGTTACGCTCGACGCCTCGCGGCCGAACCGAAGGAATGAGAGCCTCTGACAGCCGTCGAGCACGGGCTTGCGCGGGCTCCGACGTTCCTGGGTCGGCCAAGTCTGAAATTTGAAAACTTGAGATGTGTCAAATCGACAGGTCCCCTCCCATCTAAATTTTCTTCATGTGGGAAAGAACAGTTGTGGGGTTTTCAATCCTTTGCATTGCTGTCCTGGACGATGTTTCGGCAAGAGCCGACGTCTTGGGCGGGTCCTGCGGCGCAAAGGAGCAGGCGCTACGCAATGCAGAATTTGGTCATGCTCCCAACGGTCTTCCGATTGGGACTGTAGGCTCGGGGCCGGGTTCGCCCGAAGAGCCTTGGTGTACCGCTAATTGTGCTCGACCTTCCCTAACATTTCGTCCCTTGCATCGTTCGCGCGGCCATAGAACATCCCGCCGCTGGGGCTAGCTTTTCCGCTGCGCCAGCCCTGAAGGAGCGGCGGGCGGCTGGTCCCGAAGGGGATGGCAGTGTTGCAACTTGAGATTCATCAACTCGAAGGAGACCGCCCCACGTAATGTGAATACGGCGATCAGGGGACGACTTGTCTTGAAACGCGGCCCGTTGCCAACGCAGCAACAATGCATCTTCAACAGCCCAGATTCTGGCGCGCTGCCAATGTTAGGCGCAATCATATTGCTTGCCACGTCGGCGATCTCTTTTGCCGCCGGATATGGTGTCAGAGAGGTGATCTCGAGACGCCGACGCGCGACTTACCTGAAGTATAAGCCGTATATTCTACAACCCTCTTGCGAAGTGCCAACGTTTCTCCTTCGTGCGGCGGAAGAAAGACGAGCCACCTCTTCCCGGCGATCGCGGTCAAGGGGGTCCTAAGTCGATCAGAAAAATCTGCCCGAAGGAAGCTGACCGTTCCCCTGAGGGGAGCGAGCCGGTAGCCCTGAGGGAGTTAGCTTTTAAGGTTGAGCGGTGAGGTCAATATCACCAACCAACCGATTGTCGGCCGCTCCCGCGACCAGCTGCGTCCTTGCTCAGAGGCAGGGACGAAATGCTTGATAAGACCCAAGGGCGAACGGTCGCGGAAGGTGATCGTCGTCGAGCTGGCGATCTCGTTGTAGCGATCGTATTTGTTGGCGTGGCCGGGTTTGCCATGATCGCGTGGATTGCCGCCGTAGGGTGCAGCCGGCGCTTCATCGCCTGTCGGCGCGTCGATACCATCCGTCGAGCGCTTGTCGTACCGGATCGAGGTGGGCTCGTCCTGAGATCGGTGGCTTTCAGACTTCGATCCGCGTGAGATCCTCGCCGAGCACGACGGGACCCGAATAGTCCTGCCGGACATCCGCAAGCAGCACATTCAGCATGGCATCGTCGGTGCGCGGCCGGTGATGGGTCAGCGCGAGCTTCTTGACGCCGGCCTTGGCGGCGACCTTGCCGACCGTGTCGCCGCAGGCGATCGTGAATCTTGCAAGCCGGCGCAGATGGTCGTTGTTGATCTCCGGCGTCGCGAGAAAGCAGCACTGCACCAGCAGGTCGGCTCCCTCGGCCAGTCGCTCCAGGCCGGGGCAGGGGACCGTGTCGCCGGAGATCGCAATCACCTTGCCCTCCGCCTCGAAGCGGTAGCCGAGACACATCCATCGCGCGAGAAACGCAGGCGACATGTCGAGGCCGTCGCCATGGGAGACGAGCTCGGCGCTGATCTTCCAGCGCCCGGTGTCGAGAACCGGCCCTGGAATGATGTCGGTTGCGACGACAGGTTTCCAGCCGCCGAAGCCCGGCTCGCCCTGGTCGCGCCAGGTGATGTCCTTGTCGTAGACCTGCGTGACCAGCGTGTTGACCAGCCGTTCGGTATCCGGCGGCCCATAGATGCGCAGCTCGTCCTTGCGGCCGTGCATCCATGAATTCAGCATCACGTCGTAGAGGTCGCCGATGTGGTCGAAGTGGTGATGGGTGAGAAAAACCGTGTTGATGGCGCCAAGCGGCACGCCGGCCTTGCCGAGCTGCACCATGACGCCGCGGCCTGCGTCGAACAGGATGTTCTCCTCGCCGAGCCGGATCAGCGTCGTCGTCGCCATGCGCCGCGGGTCCGGGCGCGGGCCGCCGGTGCCGAGCAGTATGACTTCCATCGCGTCTCCTCCAGAGTCCAGATCCTTCGGAATCAACATTAGATTTGTCGTCCGAGGCGGGCAATCCGCATCGGCCGCCCGAGGACGGAAGCGGCCGCTCAGCATGCCGCTCGCGATCAGCCCTGGTCCGGCGTTTCGTGTTGCGAGCGGAGAAGATGGAGTATATTTCGTTTTTCCGAAGTGACAGCCTTCCTGCCACGAACCTTCGGTTGAACCCGGGCCACATGTGCGCGATCGGCGGTCCGGGCCGGCGCTGCGGCGCTGCCCGCGTGATGATGCGCGGGATGAGAATTGTGGGCCAATTCATACTTAATGCGTCGGGATCGTGACCAATATTGTTTGGGCAGCACAACACGCCTAGTATTCCAGCAGGCAATTTCGGGGGCTCGAACCAGTCGTGAATGGTCGTTCACATGACGGCGCCTTGCGCGACGACTTGAATTTTCAGGTTGGGCCGCAAGCACACAGGACATCCAGCATCGTGTCTGATTCCGCACGTCAGGACGTGCGTCCCGCCGGCCGCGAGCGGCTGATCGTCGTCGAAGACGATCCGGTGACGCGGACGATGCTGGTCGGCTATTTCAGCGAGAACAATTTCGACGTGGTCGGTGCCGGCTCCTGCGCGGAATGCCGCCAGGCGCTGCGCGGGCGCGCCGATCTCGTCTTCCTCGACGTCCAATTGCCCGACGGCGACGGCTTCGAGCTCGCCAAGGAAGTCCAGGCGACCAGCAACGCGGGCATCATCTTCGTGACCCGCCGCGACACCGACGTCGATCGCATCCTCGGCCTCGAGATCGCCGGCGACCATTACGTCACCAAGCCGATCAATCTGCGCGACCTGCTCGCGCGCGCCCGCAGCGTGCTGCGGCGCCGCTCGATCGATCGAAAGGCGGCGCGCAACCACAATTCGATCGCCTTCGGCGACTGGATCATCGACCTGACGCGGCGCGAGCTGCTCGGCAGTGACGGCAAGCCGGTGTTGCTGACGCGCGCCGAGTTCGACCTGCTCGCGGCGCTCGTCGGCGCCGACGGCCGGCCGCTCAGCCGCGACTATCTGATCGAGGTCGTCAGCAACCGCCAGGCCGAAGTCGACATCCGCACCGTCGATGCGCTGGTGGCGCGGCTGCGCCGCAAGCTCGTCGGCAGCGGCACGCCTGTCATCGCGACCGTCACCGGCGTCGGCTACAAGCTGGCGCTCAGCGAGCGCCTCTAGGCGCGTCCGCCCAAGGCCATGCGCCGCCGGCGGTTTCAGCCGCTGAAGCCGACGACGAGCCGGATGGCGATGAAGGTGGACGTGGCCACGGCGGCGGTCGCAAAGATTGCGAACAAGACTCTCAAACTATTGTGCATGGGCTCTATTCGGGTTTACGCAAAAAAAACTGATCGTCCAATCGTCACGGCTGCCCGGAAAACGAGCATCCGCATTTGTCCATCAACAGTGCCAGGCTCGTCAAGGGTTCAGCGCGATGCGACCCTTTTCCATTTCGCTTCGATGCGCGCCTTGATCAGGCTGACGCGGGCCTCCTGTGCGGCCCAGTAGGCGCGGCTCGCGGCGGCCGTGCCCTGCTTGTAGCGCGCATAAACGTCCTTCGGCTGTGCCACCACCTTCGGATTGCGCGCCGATTTTGTCATCGTCGCCGGTGCTGGCGGCGCTGCTGGTGCCGTCGTTGACGCATCCGGGACGGCCGCAACCGGGGTTCCCAGTGCGGCCGAGTTCATCGCGAGAAGGCGGTTGCGGGCGCGATTGCAATAGACCTGTGAACGCGGGGTCATCGTCTCCTCGCCGTGACCCGCCCGGTATTTCATCAGCGCGCGACAGAGGTCGCCGCCGGCGAGGCGCCAGGCGCGGCTGAGATAGATCACGCCGTAGTGGATGTTGATGTCCGGCTCTGCGAGCTCCGAACTGTTGCCCCGGAAACCGAGCATCGCCGCGGTCTCGGGCCGCACCTGCATCAGGCCGACTTCGCCGACGCTGCCGACCACCGCCGAGTTGTATCCGCTCTCGACGAAGACGACGGCCTCGGCGATGTCGGCCGGCAGATTGGTCTTGGCGGTTTCGCGTTCGATGATCTTTCGGATCGCGGTCCGGGAGGTCGCGGTCTCTCCGGCGCCGAGCTCGGCATTGTCGCGGGCAATGGCCGACGTCGTGTCGACGTCGTTCGCCGCGTCGTCCCGCGCATGGGCGCAGGTCGACGCCAGCAACAGCACGGCCATCGCGACGTGTCGCCACCTCGCGTGGTGATGTGGATGTGCCGGGTCCCGCAGCATAGGGCACGTCTTATATCGTCCGAGTTAACAACCGATTTGCCATCGGCGGTGGCGCTATGGCGCGCGGGTGCCCTGGTCGGTGGAGGTCTGCCGCGAGCCGGCCAGCCGGTCGTCGACCGCATAGAGCGTGCAGGTGGGCGACCATTTCATGCAGGCGCTGAGCGAATCGCGCTGGGCGTCGTCGGCCGTCGCGCGCCCCGAACGCCAGCCGTAACCGCCGTTGGGCGACACCGCAAAAGCCTTGTGCGGCACGGTGCTGGCGAGATAGCGCGCGAACTCGGCGCGCGCGGCCTCGTTGAGCTGGCTCGGCGGCGGCAGCGGATCGGGCAGGCTCAGGATATCGTGGCCAAGCCCGCGCTCGCGCAGGAAGGCGTCGAGGTAGGGCGTCCATTGCGGGCGTCCGGCCACGGAATAGAGATAATGGCCATCGTCGCCATAAGGCGCCGCCGCGACGAATTTCGCGGTACCGCCGCCTGCGCGAAAACCGTCATGGAGCCGGCGCGCCAGATCGGGGCCGAAGAACAGATCGTTGGTCGCATAGACCCACAGCATCGGCACACGCGAGGTCTTGCCGAAGGTGGCGAAGGCCTGCACCAGGCCGCTCGCGTTGCAGACATCATCGTCGTCCCGCGAGCCGCGGCCGCCGGCAAAGCTGATCGCGGCGACGAGACCGGGCGGCGCCTGCGCCGTCAGCGCGACGGTGGCGAGCCCGCCGGCGGAATGGCCGGCCGCGATCATGCCTGATGTCGTGACGTCGGCCCGATGCGCCATCGCATCGATCGCGGCGCGCAAGTCCGCAACCGCAACGGCGGCCGCCGGCAGGTAGGCGGCATTGGCGCAGCCGCCGACGCTGTCGGCGCGTCCGCCGGGCGAGGTGCCGTAGCCGCGCCGCATCACGATCAGTGCGGCAAAGCCGCGCCGGGCATATTCCAGCGCGATGCCGTAATATTTGTGCGCGGACATGGTCGCGCGGTCGTCGAAGCTGCGTGGCGAGCCGTGGCTGAGCAGTGCCAGCGGGTAGCGCTTCGTCCCCGCCGGCCGCACCAGGAACGCCTCCAGTCCCTGCGGCCCGGCCTCCGCCATCGGGATGCGCAGATCCTCGGTGTAGAATTCGGCGGCGTTCGCGCGAGCCGCCGCCCCAGCGATGGCGAGCACGATAAGCACGGGCAGATGCCAGCGCGCGAGGTCCATGCGTGGATGATTCTCCGTGGCCGTGCGGATCATAACAGAACCGCATGACCCGGCGAACGGGCGTTGTTCGGATCGGTCTAGCGTCCGCCCCGATCGTTCATTTCAGCGTCTGAAGATAGGCGATGACATTGGCCCGATCTGCGGGGTTCGGCAGCCCCTTGAAGAACATCTTGACGCCGTGGACGTCGCCGCGGGGGTCGGCGAGATAGGTGTCCAGTGTCGTCGGCGTCCAGGCCTCCTTGTTGGCCTTCATGGCATCAGAATAGGCGAAGTCCGGGACGATTGCGGGCTTGCGGTCGATGACATTCCAGAGGCTTGGGCCGACCTTGTTCACCCCGATCCCCGCCGCGTGGCAATTCTCACAGGTTCGCTGGAAGATGGCCATGCCCGCAGCCGGATCGCCCTCCGCGGCGGAGGCAGACGATGTGGAAGATGATGTGGCGAATGCCAGCATGAGCACGAGAAACAGGCGTCCGGTCATCTCAAGTCCACTCCCCACAGGATCTGCCGGTAATTTCAGGAGGTCCCGGCTTTCGTGATCCAACGGAAAGCAGCGTGCCCCACGCCGCGCGGCGGCGTCTTTGTCCTGCATCAACCGATATCCGGGACCAAAGTACGAGGGCGCCATGCGTATTCGCCATGGATCATCCTGTGCGGGATGGGCGTTGTCGATTAATCCTGACCGGAACGCGGCATCGCAGCGGTCCGGCAATCGGCTTGGCGACGGGCTGGCCGATGGTATGGTGTTTCAACTTGTCGTTTGAAGACATAGGGGAGTTGCAGTGGCAAAAGTCGATCCCGCGGCGGGCAAGCAGGTCTCGCCGGACGCGCTCACCAACATTCCGCGGCTGGTGACGGCCTATTTCGCCGGCAAGCCCGATGTGGCCGACCCCGCGCAGCGGGTGGCGTTCGGCACCTCGGGCCATCGCGGCACCTCGTTCAGGAACACCTTCAACGAGGGCCATATCCTGGCGACCACGCAGGCGATTTGCGACTACCGAAAGGAAAAGGGGCTGACCGGCCCGCTCTTCATCGGCATCGACACCCATGCGCTGGCCGAGCCGGCGCTTACAAGCGCCGTCGAGGTGTTCGCGGCCAACGGCGTCGACATCATGATCGACAAGGACGGCGGTTACACGCCGACGCCCGTCATCTCGCACGCGATCCTCACCTACAACAAGGGCCGCGGTAGCGGCCTTGCCGACGGCGTCGTCGTCACCCCCTCGCACAATCCCCCTGAGGACGGCGGCTACAAATACAATCCGCCGCATGGCGGCCCCGCCGACACCGACGTCACCGGCATCGTCGAGAAGCGCGCCAACGCCTATCTCGCCGACGGGCTCAAGGGCGTCGCGCGCATGGACTACGCCAAGGCGAAGAAATCCGCGAACGTCCACGCCTACGACTTCATCACGCCGTACGTCGCCGATCTCGGCAACGTCGTCGACCTCGATCTCGTCAAATCCGCCGGCATCAATATCGGCATCGACCCGCTCGGCGGCGCCGCCGTGCACTACTGGCATCCGATCATCGAGCGCTACGGCCTCAAGGCCACTGTCGTGAACGAGGCGATCGATCCGACCTTCCGCTTCATGACGGTGGACTGGGACGGCAAGATCCGCATGGACTGCTCCTCGCCTTACGCGATGGCGAGCCTGATCGGCATGCGCGACCGCTTCGACGTCGCGTTTGCCAACGACACCGACGCCGACCGCCACGGCATCGTGACGCGGACCGGCGGCCTGATGAACCCGAACCATTATCTGGCGACCGCGATCTCCTATCTGTTCGCGCACCGCCCGAACTGGGGCAAGGATGCCGCGATCGGCAAGACCGTGGTGTCGAGCTCGATCATCGACCGCGTCGCCAAAAAACTCGGCCGCAAGCTGGTGGAGACGCCGGTCGGCTTCAAATGGTTCGTCGACGGCCTCGTCGGCGGGAGCTTCGGCTTTGGCGGCGAGGAGAGCGCGGGGGCCTCGTTCCTGCGCCGCGACGGCACCGTGTGGACCACCGACAAGGACGGCATCATCCTCGGCCTGCTCGCCGCCGAGATCATGGCCAAGACCGGCCGCGACCCCAGCCAGCTGTTCGGCGATCTCACCGCCGAGTTCGGCATGCCCCATTACGCGCGCATCGACGTCGCGGCGACGACGCCGCAGAAGAACATCCTGAAGTCCGTCACGCCCGAGCAGCTCGGCCTCAAGGAGCTCGCCGGCGATCCCGTCCGCTCAACGCTCAGCAAGGCCCCCGGTAACGGCCAGCCGTTCGGCGGCATCAAGGTCGAGACCGATTTCGGCTGGTTTGCCGCGCGGCCGTCCGGCACGGAGGACGTCTACAAGATCTACGCCGAGAGCTTCCGCAGCACCGACCACCTGAAGCGGATCCAGGACGAGGCCCAGGCCGGGCTGAAGAAGGTGTTCGGGGCGTAACGGCCCTAAGAGCACAACAAGATCACGCGCGTTCACGATAGGTCGTCATGCCCGGGCTTGTCGCGGGCATCCACGTTCTTCGTACCGCGTGGCAATGCGTGGATGGCCGGGACAAGCCCGGCCATGACGCTGTTGAGGCGCTAGCGCCGACGCTCGCGGGCCTCATACAGTAAGAATGTATACCGAATACTCATTAAAGGTAATTTAGTAGGGTAATTTCGGCCTTGAGCGGCCCGTTACCCTCGGCTAATGTATACATAACGCATACATAAGCCTTGGGAGATCGCCGGTGACAAAACCCTTCCCGATGAACGCCTGGTACGCCGCCGCCTGGGATGCCGACGTCAAGCCGGCGCTGTTGCCGCGGACGATCTGCGGCAAGCATGTCGTGATGTATCGCAAGGCCGATGGCTCGGTGGCCGCGCTGGAGGATGCCTGCTGGCATCGCCTGGTGCCGCTGTCCAAGGGCCGGCTCGAGGGCGACACCGTCGTCTGCGGCTATCACGGCCTGAAATACAATGCGCAGGGCCGCTGCACCTTCATGCCCTCGCAGGAGACCATCAACCCGTCGGCCTGCGTGCGCGCCTATCCCGTGGTCGAGCGTCATCGCTACATCTGGCTCTGGATGGGCGACCCCGCGCTGGCCGATCCTGCGCTGGTGCCCGACATGCACTGGAACCACGATCCCGCCTGGGCCGGCGACGGCAAGACCATCCGGGTGAACTGCGACTACCGCCTCGTGCTCGACAATCTCATGGACCTCACCCATGAGACCTTCGTGCACGGCTCATCCATCGGCAATGATGCCGTGGCGGAAGCGCCGTTCGACGTCACCCATGGCGAGAAGACTGTCACGGTGACGCGCTGGATGCGCGGCATCGAGGCGCCGCCGTTCTGGGCCAAGCAGCTCGGCAAGTCCGGTCTCGTCGACCGCTGGCAGATCATCCGCTTCGAGGCGCCGTGCACCATCGCGATCGACGTCGGCGTGGCGCCATCAGGCACCGGCGCGCCCGAAGGCGACCGCTCGCAGGGCGTCAACGGTTTCGTGCTCAACACCATCACGCCCGAGACCGAGAAGACCTGCCACTATTTCTGGGCCTTCGTCCGCAACTACCAGATCGGCGAGCAGCGCATCACCACCGAAATCCGCGAGGGCGTCTCCGGCATCTTCCACGAGGACGAGCTGATCCTCGAAGCGCAGCAGCGCGCCATGGACGAGAACCCCGATCGCATCTTCTACAATCTCAACATCGACGCCGGCGCGATGTGGACGCGCAAGCTGATCGACAAGATGGTGGCGAAAGAAAACGCGCCGCAGCACCTTCAGGCCGCGGAGTAAGCCGACATGGCCGAGCGCGAGGTCGACCGCTCCGTCTCGCAGACCGTGAAGGCGCAGCTCGCGCTCCGCGACCAGATCCTGTCGGGATCGTTGCGGCCCGGCGAACGCATCTCCGAACTCCAGGCGGTGGAGACGACGGGCGCCTCGCGCACGCCGGTGCGGATGGCGCTGGTGCGGCTGGAGGAGGAAGGCCTGCTCGAGGCGATCCCTTCCGGCGGCTTCATGGTGAAGGCGTTTTCGGAGCGCGACATCTCCGATTCCATCGAGCTGCGCGGCACGCTGGAAGGTCTCGCCGCGCGTTTTGCCGCCGAGCGCGGCGTGTCCGCCCGTGAGCTCGAGCCGCTGAAGGAGTGCCTCGCCGCGATCGATGAATTGCTGCGCCAGGTGCCGATCTCGGTCGATGCCTTCTCGTCCTATGTCACGCTGAACGCGCGCTTCCATGCCCTGCTCACCGAATTGTCGCGCAGCCCGCCGCTGATCCGGCAGATCGACCGCGCCTCCGCGCTGCCGTTCGCATCCCCAAGCGGTTTTGTGATGGCGCAATCGGCGCTGCCCGAGGCCCAGCAGATCCTGATCATCGGGCAGGAGCACCACCGCGTCGTCATCGACGCCATCGAGAACCGCGAGGGTGCGCGTGCCGAAGCGATCATGCGCGAGCATGCGCGGCTTGCCGTGCGAAACCTGCGGCTCGCGCTGCGCAACCGGACCCATCTCGACCTCTTGCCGGCGCTCGCGCTGATCAAGACCGCAACCGATTGAGGGCAGTCACCCATGCGCTTCATCGAAACCTGGACCCCGGCGACGCTCGTCGCAACGCGCGACCTTGCGCCCGGCATCCGCGAATTCCTGATCCTGCCGGACCGGTTCGACGGCGCGGCCTATCCGGTCGGCAGCCACATCAATGTCAGCGTCACCATCGACGGCCAGCCCGAGACGCGCTCCTATTCGCTGGTCGGCGAGGCCACCTCGCGCGGCCTCAAGATCGCGGTGCGCCGCGCCGAGGATTCGCGTGGCGGCTCGCGCTACATGTGGCAGCTGGCACCGGGCGCGCGGCTCGACATCACGCAGCCCGCCTCGCTGCTCGCGGTGGACTGGGCGCGCGACAATTATTGCCTGATTGCCGGTGGCATCGGCATCACCCCGATCTTCGGTGCAGCCCAGGCGCTGGCGCGGCGCGGCGCCGGTGTCACGCTGCACTATGCCGTGCGCTCGCGCGGCGAGGCCGCCTATCTCGACGATCTCGCCGGGATGCTCGGCGACCGCCTGGTTGTCCATGCGAGCGATGAAGGCCGGCGGCTCGATCTCGACGCGCTGTTCGCATCATTGCCGCAAGGTACGCTGGCGCTGTTCTGCGGCCCGATGCGGATGCTGGATGCCGCGCGCCACGCCTGGATCGGCGCCGGCCATCCGCTCCCCGATCTTCGCTACGAGACGTTTGGGTCCAGCGGCACGCTGCCGACCGAGACCTTTCGCGTGCGCCTGAAGGGCTCCGATGTCGAGCTCGAGATCCCCCGCGAGCGCTCGATGCTTGACGTGCTCAATGCCAGCGGCTTTGAGGTGATATCCGACTGCAAGCGCGGCGAATGCGGCCTCTGTGCCATCGACGTGGTCGCCGTCGACGGCGAGATCGACCACCGCGACGTCTTCTTCAGCGACCATCAGAAAGAGAGCAACCAGAAGATCTGCGCCTGCGTCTCGCGAGCACGGGGCACCATCACGGTGGATACGCTGCTGCGGGCGGATGCGATCTGAGGCAAGCTCGGAGGCCGGCTAGCGCGCAGGCGTGCCAATGAGGCTGTCGACGATACCGGAGCCCTCATCGACGAGCTGCTGGCCGCTCATCCAGACATCGCGGCCCGCGATCTTCTGGCGCATGCCGGCAAGCCATACGGTGTTGACGCCGCGGATGCCGATGTCGCTGCGGAAGAACTCGTCGGTCACGTGCGCTTCGATCGTCTTGACAGTCTGCGTGAGGAAAGCTTTCTCGGCGTCGCTCAGCTCCTGCCGCTTCGTGTTGGCTTTCGCGCTGCTGCTCAGGCTGACCTGGTGGAACATGAAATAGGCCTCGGCGTCGGCGATGCGTCTGGTGCCAGAGAGAAAGATCGGAACGCACATCGAGGCGCAGACACCGGCTTTCTGGACGAGCGTATCGATCGCATGATCGCTTGCGCGGATCGCGGCGACGACCTTGCGCCCGTGTTCGACCGAGCCGCCCGGCGAGTTGAGGATGAGGACGAGCCGGCGCCGATCGGCCCTGTAACGGTCGAAGGCAGCGGCAACACGCTCGCTCATCGGCTCCTGCACGGGTCCGCTCCAGCCGAGCACGATGCGGTCCGGCTCCTCGCTGATCGACAGGGTCTGTCGCGCCGCTACATCGCCGGAGCCGGAGGGCAATTGGAAATAGCCCCAGAAAAGCAGGATGCCGCCGATGGCGCCAAGTACCTTGAACAGTGCCACGGTCTATTGCCCGGTGTTGAAATTCAGCGCATCGGCGCGATCAATTGACCGATTTCCAGAAGACCAGCAGGGTCACGAGACTGGCCAAGGCCAGGAAGCCCGCCGAGAAAATGAACGACAGCGTGCGGTTCCAGAGTTTCGTTTCCGCCGTGTAGGCGATCGAGACCGCGGTGCGATCGGTCGTCGAGCGCACCGGCACGAGAGCCTCGCCGTCGCCGCCGGAAAACAACATGAAGAAGCTGTGATCGATCGGCGCCTGATCGGGCCTTGCGACCGACTTGATCTTGGCCGTGCAGAGCGTGACGACGAAGTTCGTCCGCTTGCACTTCCCCTCCATCGCTTGCAGGTCATAGGCCGGCTGCCAGGTCCCGGCGAGCCGGTGGTCGCGGATGATGTCCGGGCCGTAGCTCACGAGCAGTGCGTAGAGCGCGCCGATACAGGCGAGGCAGACGAGGAACCAGCGAATTGGACTGCGCGTCGCGGCCGCGTCGGCGATGGCTTGGCTTCTCGCGCCAGCGGAGCCGGGGCTGAGAGCCTGTGCGGCGGCACCGGCTCCGGGTTGACGCTTGCCGAATGACATTGCGATGACTCCTGACAGCCAACATCCAGGTCATCTGCTACCTAAGGGTGCGCCCCATAAGACTAAGCTAACAAACGTCGGCAAATTATTGCGATTCAGATTTCGTTAAGCCCGGAAGTGCGGGTCCAACCCTGGACGCTCGTGCCCATGGAGCAGGCGTTACGCCGCGTAAGTCGCCCGCTTCTTCTTCGTGTCCAGCAGCGCCAGCACGTCATCGGCCGAGACCGGCCGGCTGATCAGATAGCCCTGCACTTCGTCGCAACTGATCTGCCTGAGATATTCGAGCTGGTCGGCGGTCTCGACGCCCTCGGCGACGACGTCGATGTTGAGGTCCCGCGCCAGCGAGACCACCGACTTCACGATCGCCGCGCAGTCGGGCTGCACCAGCATGTCGCGGATGAAGGACTGGTCGATCTTGATGCGGCTGAACGGCAGCTTGCGCAGGTAAGTCAGCGACGAGAACCCCGTGCCGAAATCGTCCAGCGCCACGGTGACGCCGAGTTGCAGCAGCGCGTTCATGATCGAGGCGGCGGAGCCGTATTTCGACAGCAGCATCGATTCCGTGATCTCGATCTCGAGCCTGCTGGGCGAGACCTTCGCGTCGGCCAGCGCCTGCACGATGCTCTGGAGGATGCCGGTGTTGTGAAACTGCGCCGCGGAGAAATTCACGGCGACCCTGATCTCCTCGGGCCAGTCCGCCAACGTCGCGCAAGCGCGCCGGATCACCCATTCGCCGATCTCGTGGATCAGCCCGGTCTCCTCCGCGATGGGGATGAATTCGCTCGGCGGCACCAGGCCGCGTTGCGGGTGCTGCCAGCGCAGCAGCGCCTCGAAGCCCGTGATCCGGTTCTCGCCGAGATCGAGGAACGGCTGGAATACGAGGAACAGCTCGTTCCGCGCGATCGCGCCCTCGAGGTCCGCTTGCAGCGCCTTGCGGTCGCGCGACGCCCTGTCGTCGCTGACCTCGAAGAAGCAGACCGTGCCGGGTCCCGCCTTCTTGGCCCGATAGAGCGCGGCGTCGGCATTCTTCATGAGGTCGAGCTGCGTGGTGCCGTCGCGCGGCGCCAGCACGATGCCGACGCTGGTTGCGCCGACGATCTGGCGGCCTTCGATCGGAAACGGCTCCGTGAACGCCGCGACGAAGCGCTCGGCGATCTCGAGCGCGTCCTCCGGCCGTGCCAGATTGGCCATCACCAGCGCGAACTCGTCGCCGCCGATGCGTGCGACGTGCTCGGCCGCGCGGGTGCAGCGTTGCAGGCGGCTTGCGACCTGGATCAGGAATTCGTCGCCGGCGGGATGGCCGAACTTGTCGTTGACCTCCTTGAAGCGATCGAGGTCGAGCAGCAGTACCGCGAACTCCTCGCCCGACAGGGCAAGCCGCTTCAAGGCGGCATCGAGCGTCTCGTTGAAGGCGAAGCGGTTGGGCAGATGCGTCAGCGGGTCCTGCCGCACCGTGCGCTCGGCCTCGACCTGCCGCATCACGCGCCGCGCGAACGAGAGGGAATTGACGAACACGCCGCGCAGCAGCACGCTTCCGTAGACCACGACGAGGAAGGCGATCAGCAGGAAGGCCAAATCGCCGTTCCTGCCGAGACAGATGGCGATCCCGACGAAGATAGGCGCGGTGAAGGCCATGGCTGCGACCGGGATCGTGGCGAAGGCGAGCGCGCCGCCTGCCAGCATTCCCGAGCACAGGCAGGTGATGACGAGCTGGCCGCCGGTCGATGCGTCGGCAAAGAAGGCAACCGGCACGATGCCCCAGGCGGCACCGAGGATGAAAGCATTGCGTACCAGCCGATGCATGGCGCGGCGCGAGACGAATTGCGGCTTGGTGATGCGGCGCGCGGCGTGGGATTGCAGACCGAATGCGATCGCGGCGCCGGCGACGGCAACCGCCCAGATCAGCGCGAAAGTCCGGTCCGGCGACGGCCAGAGTGCGATGGCGAGCACCGTGGCGTTGCAGGCATTGGCGAGCATGATGCCGACCGAATAGCCGAGCACCAGCGACATCTGTTCGGCGCGGATATGACCGGCCATGGTTTCGTCGGTTGCGGGACCGCCGAACGCCGACAGATCGCCGGCGAACAGCCGCGCGAAATAGGTGGTCAGTTGAGTCCGCATTCCAGAGCCTAGCAGGATGGGCCGTTCGTCCAGCTCGATCCGGAGAATTCGCTGCAAACCTTTGACGAACTATGAATTATCCCTGCTGGCGGCCATCGCGGCGATCACTTCTAGGTGCCGAAGCATTTGTATCGATAACAAATCGATACAAATGCGCGGTGCGGTCGCAATCGTCGTCACGACAGGCCTATCGCGTGTGAGATCTTGGAAGGGGCGTCATGCCGGGACAAGCCCGGCCATGACGGCGCGGAGAGGGCAGCCTCTCCAACTGGCGCATCACCGCCCCAATTGTTTCGGATCGTAATAGAACCGTTCTTCGATCAGCGTGTCGCCGCTCCACGTCTGCCAGGCGATCTCGTCCAACGTTCGGATGACCCCTTCCGCGCTGGTGAAGCTGAATTTCCAGCGCGTCGCGACGGTGTCGCCCTCGATCAGGCTCGGCCCGATGCGGACGGCCTTGACCTCCTTGGTCGCGGCGAGCACGCCGCGCTCTTTCGCTGCCAGTTTTTCCCGGCCAATGGTCGGCGCGGCGTGGTTTTCATAGGTCGCGGCATCGAGGGCATAGAATGTCTCGATCGCGCCGACGAAGTCCCCGTCCTCCAACCGCTTTGCAAAAGCTTCGACAATGTCCCGGCTCGGCATGGCGCACCTCACGATCAAACCGACTGATAGTCGGTAAATACCGACCGATAGTCGAAAAGTCAACTGGCCGCGTGAGGCGAATTCGATTACAGCTTCACTTGATCAAATCGAGCTGCGTCCGCGAAGACGGTCGGCCCCCTCTCCCGCAAGCGGAGGTCGAGCAACGCCGCGGCTCCAGTCGAGGACTCATGGCCAAACAGGCGGAGCGGCGGGCGGCGACATCGGAGGCAATCCTGACGGCGGCACGCCGGCTGTTCGGGACGCAAGGCTTTGCCGCCACCACCATGGATGAGATCGCGGAGGGCGCCGGCGTCGCCAAGGGTGCGGTCTATCATCACTTCAAGACCAAGGAGGCGGTGTTCGCTGCGGTGTTCGATTCCGTCTCGCGCGATCTCGTCGCCGAGATCGATCGCACCGCGCGCGCCGAGAAGGACGTGCTCGCCGCGATGGTTGCCGGCACCCAGCATTACTTTGCGGCGACCGCCAAGGGCCCGACCGGTCAGATCATTTTGCGCGACGGCCCCGCGGTGCTCGGCTGGGAACGCTGGCGCGAGATCGACGCGCAGCACTTTGGCGGCAAGATGCCGCGCGCGATCGCAGCCGCCATGGAGGCTGGCCTGATCGCAAAGCAGCCGGTCGAGCCGCTGGCGCGGCTGCTGCTCGGCGCGGTGACGGAGGCCGCGGTGGCCTGCGCCGGACGCGCGGATATCGCAAGGGCGGGCGCGGAATATGCCCGTGCGTTCAAGTCGCTGGTTGAGGCGCTGCGCGTCGCTGCATGATTGTGCTAGTCTGAGATGAGTTATGTGGGCGGTGCTGACGCCGAACTCGGATCACCTCTCCCGCAGGGAGAGGTCGGATTGCATCGGAGATGCAATCCGGGTGAGGGGTTACGGTCTCGCTTGCCGTTGCGGCCCCTCACCCGGATTGCTACGGACGATGCTTCGCATCGCCGAGCGCAATCCGACCTCTCCCCGTCGGGGAGAGGTGACGAAATTGGAAACGCCCTCACGAACAAGAAGACTTGTAGCGCATGAACGCAAATTCCTCTCTCGCACCGTCCGATCCTGAATTCGACTACATCATCGTCGGCGCCGGCTCCGCCGGCTGCGTGCTCGCCAACCGCCTGTCGGCGAACGGCAAACACTCGGTGCTGCTGCTCGAAGCCGGCCCGAAGGATTCCAACATCTGGATCCACGTGCCGCTCGGCTACGGCAAGCTGTTCAAGGAAAAGACCGTCAACTGGATGTACCAGACCGAGCCTGAGCCCGAGCTGAAGGGACGTCAGGTGTTCCAGCCGCGCGGCAAGACACTGGGCGGATCGAGCTCGATCAATGGCCTGCTCTATGTTCGCGGCCAGCACGAGGATTACGATCGCTGGCGTCAGCACGGCAATGCCGGCTGGGGCTATGACGACGTGCTGCCCTATTTCAAGAAGGCCGAGAACCAGGCGCGCGGCGCCGATCAATACCACGGCAGCGGCGGGCCGCTGCCGGTGTCCAACATGGTCGTGACCGATCCGCTGTCGAAGGCCTTCATCGACGCCGCGGTCGAGACCGGTCTGCCCTACAATCCCGATTTCAACGGCGCCACGCAGGAAGGCGTCGGCCTGTTCCAGACCACGACGCGCAACGGCCGCCGCGCTTCGACGGCGGTGGCCTATCTTGGACCCGCGAAGACGCGCGGCAATCTCAAGATCGAGACCGAGGCGCTTGGCCAGCGCGTGCTGTTCGAGGGCCGCCGCGCCGTCGGCGTCGAATACCGGCAAGGCGCCACGCTGCGCCGCGCGCGGGCGCGAAAAGAGGTTGTGCTGTCGAGCGGCGCCTACAACTCGCCGCAGCTGCTCCAGCTCTCCGGTGTCGGGCCTGCCAATCTCCTGCGCAAGCATGGCATCGACGTGGTGCTGGACGCTCCGGGTGTCGGCCACGATCTCCAGGACCACATGCAGGTCCGCATCGTGATGCGCTGCTCGCAGAAGATCACGCTCAACGACACCGTCAACCACCCGCTTCGCCGCACGCTGGCCGGCGCGCGCTATGCGCTGTTCCGGAAGGGCTGGCTGACGATCGCGGCGGGAACGGCCGGCGCGTTCTTCAAGACCAGTCCGCGGCTGGCCTCGCCCGACATCCAGGTCCACTTCCTGCCGTTCTCGACCGACAAGATGGGCGAGAGGCTGCATGATTTCTCCGGCTTCACCGCCTCGGTCTGTCAGCTCCGCCCCGAAAGCCGCGGCTCCCTGCGTATCCGAAGCGCTGATCCGACCGTGCCGCCGGAGATCCGCATCAACTACATGTCCACCGAGACCGACCGCACCACCAACGTCGAAGGCCTCAAGATCCTGCGCAAGATACTGAATGCGCCGGCGCTGAAGCCGTTCGTGGTCAATGAGTATGATCCCGGGGCGAAGGTATCGACGGATGCCGAACTGCTCGATTATTGCCGTGAGCGCGGCAGCACCATCTACCATCCGACCTCGACCTGTCGTATGGGCAATGACGCGCTGTCGGTGGTCGACCAGCGGCTGAAGGTGAGGGGGCTCGAGGGCCTTCGCATCGTCGACGGCTCGATCATGCCGGACCTCGTGTCGGGGAACACCAACGCGCCGATCATCATGATCGCCGAAAAGGCCTCCGACATGATATTGGAGGATGCGCGGTAAACCCGCGCGAGAAGGAGCTGACAGCTTGGCTACGCGACTGAGGATCGGCACCCGCAAGAGCGCGATGGCGCTGGCACAGACGGAAGAGATCGCGCGCCGCCTGACCGCCGCCGTGCCCGGTCTCGACGTCGAGATCGTCAAGTTCGACACCACGGGCGATCTCGACCAGACCAGCAAGCTGTTGCCGCATGGCGGCAAGGGCGGCGCCTTCGTGGCGCAGATCCGCGCCGCCGTGCTGTCGGGCGAACTCCAGGCGGCGATGCATTCGCTGAAGGACATGCCTGGCAACGAGGATACGCCCGGCCTCGTCATCGGCGCCACGCTGTCACGCGATCCGCCCAATGATGCCCTCGTGCTGCGCGATGGCGTGACGCTGGCGGCGCTGCGCCAGTCGCGCGGCAAGGGGTTCAAGATCGGCACCAACGCGGTGCGCCGCGCCGCCTATGCGCGGCGGCTGTTTCCTGATGTGGAGGTCATCCACTTCCGCGGCGCCGCCGACACGCGCGTGCGAAAGCTCGACAACGGCGAGAAGCAGAAGCTGCCGGATGGCGGCGCGGTCGGTCCCGCCGATGCACTGATCATGGCGCGCTCGGGTCTCGATCGCGTCGGTCTGGCCAGCCGCATCGCCTATGAGTTTACCGCGACAGAGATGCTGCCCGCGGCGGGGCAGGGCATCGTCGCGGTCGAATGCGCGGCACAGGACTGGCAGACGCGGCAGATCCTTGCCTCGATCGACGATCCCTCAGCACACGCCTCTGCCGATGCCGAGCGCGAGGTGCTGTGGGTGCTGAACGGTCATTGCAACTCGCCGGTGGCTGGCTTCTCGACCATCGCGGGCGATCGGATGTCGCTCACCGCCTCCGTGCTCGACCTCTCCGGCAACACCATCATCGAGGCCTCGCGCACGGGCCCCGCCAACCGGCCGCGTGAGCTCGGCCGTGCCGTGGGTCTCGATCTGCTGACGAAGGGCGCCGCCGAGATCATCGAGCGCAGCCGGCCGCGCTAGCTGGCCTGGCGAAGTTACGATCGGCGGGATAGTGCCACCATGCACCTGTTTTGCCCGACGGGTCAAGCAAAATTTCGGATTGTTAGAACTGCCTCAGGAAATTCAACGACTTCCCTACTGTGCATGGGGTTGTTTTCGCATTTTTTATTTTGCCGACCATGACGACGCGGAGAGACCGCTCGTCCTTACCCCCGCACGCGCTTGATCATCTGCTCGACATGGGCGATCGGCGTCTCCGGCTGGATGCCGTGGCCGAGATTGAAGATGAAGCGTCCTTGCGCAAAGTTCGCCAGCGCATTGTCCACCGCGCGGTCGAGCGCGGCGCCGCCCGTGATCAGCACCAGCGGATCGAGATTGCCCTGCACGGCGACGCGTGATTGCACGCGCTCGCGGATGAAGGCCGGCTCCGCGGTCCAGTCGATGCTGACGCCGTTGATGCCGGTCGCCTCGACATAACCAGGCAATTGCGCGCCGGCGCCGCGCGGAAAACCGATAATCTTCGCATCCGGCACCTTGGCGCGCACGCCCTCGACGATGCGCCGCGTCGGCTCGACCGACCAGCGCGCGAACTCGGCGGGCGGCAGCACGCCGGCCCAGGTGTCGAAGATCTGCAAGGCATTGGCACCGGCTGCAAGCTGCGCCAGCAGATACTCGATCGAGTTGTCGACCAGCACGTCGATGATATCAGCGAACGCCTCCGGATGCCGGTAGGCCATCATTCGCGCCTGCGCCTGGTCGGGCGTGCCCTGGCCCGCGACCATGTAGGTCGCGACCGTCCATGGCGCGCCGCAGAAGCCGATCAGTGCGGTCCGGGGATCGAGCGCGCCGCGCACGATTCTGAGCGCCTCGAACACCGGCGCGAGCTTGCCGAAGTCGGCGCGCGGGGCGAGCGTTCCGACCTTCGCGGGATCATCCAGCGGCTCGAGCCGCGGACCTTCGCCGACCTCGAAACGCACGGAGCGGCCGAGCGCGTAGGGGATCACCAGGATGTCCGAGAAGATGATCGCCGCGTCGAAGCCGAACCGCCGGATCGGTTGCAGCGTGACCTCGGCGGCAAGTTCCGGGTTGAAGCAGAGATCGAGGAAGCCGCCCGCCTTCGCCCGCACCTCGCGATATTCCGGCAGGTAGCGGCCGGCCTGGCGCATCATCCACATCGGCGGGATGGCTTGGCGCTGGCCGGAGAGCACGTCGATGAAGGGCTTTGTCGCAGACTGGGGCACGGAGGGTCCTGGGCAAGGTTACGGCTCCTGATACACCGCCGCGGCCTTCAGCGGAACAGGGGAACAAGCGCAATTGGGCCGCGTTGACCACCCAGTGGAGGAGACCATGGCTGAGACATTCAATCCCGCGCCGCACGACAAGCACGCCGACGATTTGCACGAAGCGCTCGCCGCCGATCGTCATGCCAAGCTCGATACCGGGCTCAAGGACAGCTTCCCGGCGTCCGATCCCGTAAGCGTCGCCCAGCCGACGCCCTCGAAGGCCGATGCCGACGCGGACGGCCCCTCGCTCTGGGACAAGGTTAAGGCCATCTTCAGCTAGCGGGGAGGGGCGCCGGATTCCGATAGGTTCGCTAATACCTTGTTAGCGATGCGTTGATCTTCGCGTCCGTAGGACTACGGGAAACGGGGGATATCGCGGCGTATTTCGGCAGTCATTTCAGGGTTCAATAACAGAAGCGGCAGAGGTTCCGAATGATCGGAGAAGACTGCCGTCATGAGCGCCGCTACCCAAAGAGCCGGATGGAGCCGCCTGCCGCTTCGCGCGGCGGCGTTCGTCGTGCTGACCTGCGCGACCATCCTCGGCGTCAGCGGCTGGCGCGAATGGGCCGCGCGCGACGCGGTGCTCAAAGGCGCCGAGACCGAGATGGCGAACGTTGCGCGCTCACTGACGCAGCATGCCGAGGACAGCCTCGATCTGCTTGATTCCGGCGTCGTCGGCGTCGTCAGCCGGCTGGAGATGGATGGCACCGACCCCGCCACGATCGCCAAGCTCAGAAATCTCATGGAGGTCCGCAAGAAGGCGACGGAGCGCGTGCACAGCTTCGCCATCATCGACGACCAGGGCAATTGGCTGACCTCGCCCGGCACGATCGTATCGACGCTCAGCGACGACGCGTTCTTCCGCTATCACCAGCTCTCCCCGAAACGGGAGGCCCATATCGGCCATCCCGTGAAGAGCCTGCTCGACGGCGAATGGCTCGTCACCCTTTCGCGCCGTTTCAACAAGGCGGACGGCAGCTTTGGCGGCGTGGTGCTCGCGACCATCAGCTCCAGATATCTGTCGCATTTCTACGAGCAGTTCGAGATCGGCCGCAACAGCTCCGTCGCACTGACGCATGGCGGCGGCCTGATCGTCGCGCGCAATCCGAGCAACGATAAATTCGTCGGCCGCAACGTCGCCGACACCCCGCTGTTCCGCGACGCGAGCCTGCAACGGCCGAGCGGCGCCTATCACTTCAAGTCGCCGCTGGACGGCGCCGAGCGCGTCAGCTTCTTCAAGCGCTCTGGCCGCTATCCGCTCGTCCTGCTCGCCACCGTCGACAAGAACGAACTGCTGGCGCCCTGGCGCGCCGCGGCGATTTCCCGCATGCTCTACGTCCTCGCGCTGGTCATGTTGATCGCGATCATCGGAGCGGTGCTGGTGCGGCAGTTGCAGCGGGGCCAGCGCATGGCGGCAGCCCTGATCGAGAAGGAAGAGCATTTCCGCCTGCTCGCCGAAGGCTCCAGCGACATGGTGACCCGCATCGGGCTCGACGAGCGGCTGCGCTACGTCTCTCCCTCGTCGGTCCGCGTCGTCGGCTGGCGGGCCAACCAATTGATCGGAACGCCCGCACTCGCCGGCGTTCATGCCGACGACCTGCCGCAGGTCCACGCCCTCGTCGACGCCCTGAAGCGCGGCGAAAAGGAGGAGGCGCGCGTCACCTATCGCAACTCGCACCGGCAGAAGGGCGAAGTCTGGCTCGAATCGACCATGCGGGTGACACGCAAGGACAACGGCAACGTCGACGGCGTGGTCGCGATCTCGCGCGACATCACCGAGCAGAAGACGCTGGAAACCAGGCTCGAGACGCTGGCGACCGAGGACAGCCTCACCGGGCTCGCCAACCGCCGCTGCTTCGACGATCGGCTGAAGGAGGAATGGGCGCGTGCCTATCGCGATCGCTCCAGCCTCGCTCTGCTCATGATCGACGTCGACCATTTCAAGGCCTACAACGACGAATACGGCCATCCCGCGGGCGATGCCTGTCTGCGAGTGGTCTCGAAGATCCTCGCGGCCGAAATGCACCGCGCCGGCGATCTGGCGGCGCGCTACGGCGGCGAGGAATTCGCGATGCTGCTCCCCGGCACCGATGCCGCCGGCTGTGCCCGGATCGGCGAGCGGATCCGCCAGGCCATCCACCAGGCCGGCCTCGTCCACGCATCCAGCCCGCTTGCGGCATACGTGACGGTCTCGCTTGGCGGTGTGGCCTGCCGTCCGGCGTTCGAGCGTACCGCAGGCTCCGCTTCGCTGGTGGAGGCCGCCGACCGCGCGCTCTACGCCGCCAAGGACACGGGCCGTGACCGTCTGACGATGTCGGGCGAGATCATGAACCTGCTGCCCAAGGCGTCCGGTCAGTAACGGCCGTCCGGCAGCAATACCGCTCAATAATGCGGCGGGGGTTCGTTGGCGGGGCCCGGCGCATTCGTCTCGGCCTCCTGCAGCCGCTCGTTGAGCTGCGCGAGCTGCCGCGTCAGCGCGTCGATCTGCTTCCATTGCGCGGTGATGGTCTGGTTCAGCGTCTCGATCGTGTCGTCCTGATAGGCGAGGCGCATCTCCAGCGCGTCGATGCGCTCGCTCAGCGTCTTGATCTCATTCGTCACGAGTCGCGTCCTTGTCCGGTTGCCGCAGGCCTTGTTCGCGCAGTCCGTGGCCGAGCGCGACGCGCTCGTCGAACACGAAGCATTCGCCGCGCCAGCGGCTCTGCGCCTCCGGCACCACTTCCAGATATTTCAAGATGCCGCCCCTGAGGTGATAGACCTCGGAAAAGCCGCGCGCGAGCAGGTGTGCACTCGCTTTCTCGCAGCGGATGCCGCCGGTGCAGAACATTGCGATCCTGCGGTGCTTGGCCGGATCGAGCTCGCGTGCCGCAAAGTCCTTGAACTGGCCAAAGCTCCTGATGTCAGGATCGACCGCGCCCTCGAACGTGCCCATCGCCACCTCGAAGGCGTTGCGGGTATCCAGCACCAGCGTGCCGGGCGCCGCGATCAGCGCGTTCCATTCGCTCGCATCGACATAGGTGCCGACCTGCCGGGTCGGGTCGGCGGCCGCGTCCCCGAGCGTGACGATCTCCTTCTTCAGCCGCACCTTGAGCCGGCCGAACGGCATCGCCTCGGCGGCCGAGAATTTCAGTTCGAGATGGTCCAGCCGGCCGCCGAACATGGTCCCGCGCGCGAGCTCATGGGCGAAGGCGTCGATGGCCTCCGGCGCGCCTGCGATCGTGCCGTTGATACCTTCACTGGCCAGCAGCACGCTGCCCTTCAGCTCAAGGCCAGCGCAGAACGCGCGCAGCGGCTCGCGCAGCTCGCGGTAATCGGGCAGGGCGGCGAATTGGTAGAAGGCGGCGACCTTGGTGACCGGATTCTTGAAAGTCATGGCGGCTCGTTTAGCAGGCGGCCGCCGCTCAGAAAACCCGCACGGCCGGCGCTTGCAAAAGGTCTATACGCCCAGCGGATGGCAGCCATTTCCCTGGCATGCCAGCATTGCCCCGGCGGGCCGGAATGTGTCATGTAGGCCCGGTTTTTCCGAGACGGCGCGCCGTCCGCGCCAACGGTCCAGTGAGCCTAACGAGAGCAACAATTCGATGAGAAACTTCCATTTCCCCGGCAGGTCCACGGTCCACGCCACCAACGCGATGGTGGCGACCTCGCATCCGCAGGCCTCGCTGGCTGCGATCGAGGTGCTGCGCGAGGGCGGCACGGCGGTGGACGCGGCGGTAGCGGGCTCGGCCGTGCTCGGCGTGATCGAGCCGCAATCGACCGGCATCGGCGGCGACTGCTTCGCGCTGATCCAGCCGCGCGGCGAGGGCAAGATCATCGCCTATAACGGCTCCGGCCGGGCGCCGAAGGCGGCGAGCGCCGACTGGTATCTCGAGCGCAAGATCACGTCCGTGCCGCTGACCTCGGCGCACGCGGTCTCGATCCCCGGCGTGATCGACGCCTTCGCGACCGTGCTGCGCGATCACGGCAAGTTCGGCTTCGACCGCCTGCTCCAGCCGGCGATCAAGGCGGCCGAGGAAGGCTATGTCGTCGCCCCCCGCATTGCCTTCGACTGGAAGAACCAGTTCGAAAAACTGAAGGGCGGCACCAACACCGTGCGCTACCTGTTGCCGGGTGGCAAGCCGCCGGTGGCCGGCGACGTCGTCTGCCAGGCCGAACTCGGCAAGACGCTGCGCGCGATCGCCAAGGACGGCCGTGACGCCTTCTACAAGGGACCGATCGCAGAGGACATGGTCGAGACCCTGCGCGGCATCGGCGGCCTGCACACGCTCGACGATTTCGCCGCGCACACCACCGAAACGACGACGCCGATCGGCACGATGTACAAGGGCTATGACGTCTGGCAGTGCCCGCCGAACGGCCCGGGCGTCACCGCGCTGTTGATGCTCAACATCCTGTCGCGCTTCGACCTGACCAAGTATGCGCCGCTGAGCGTCGAGCGCTTCCATCTCGAAGCCGAAGCCGCGCGCATCGCCTACATGAACCGCGAGATGCATGTCGCCTCTTCCGAGCACATGAAGATCAACGTCGCCGAGATGCTCGAAAAGAGCTTTGCCGACGAGTACATCAGCAAGATCCGTCTGGACGGCATGCTCGACCTGCCGAACGTCGCGCCGCCGATGAATCCCTCGACCATCTACATCACGGTCGTGGACAAGGACCGCAACGTCTGCTCGTTCATCAATTCGGTCGCGCATTCCTTCGGCTCGGCGATCGTCTCGAACAAGACCGGCGTGCTGTTCCAGAACCGCGCCGGTGGCTTCCGCATCCAGCCCGGCCATCCGAACTGCATCGAGGGCGGCAAGCGCCCGCTGCACACGATCATGCCCGGCCTGCTCACCAAGGGCGGCCGTTCCACGATGTCGTTCGCCGTCATGGGCGGCCAGTACCAGCCGACCGGCCAGACCCATCTGTTGACCAACATCCTCGACTATGGCTGCGACGTGCAGGAGGCGATCGACATGCCGCGCGGCCTGCACTACGAGGGCCAGTACCAGCTCGAGGACAGCGTGCCGGCCGACATCGTCGAAGGCCTGAAGAAGCTCGGCCACAAGACCACCAGCGTGGTCGGCCCGCTCGGCGGCGCCCAGGCGATCTGGATCGACTGGGACAAGGGCACGCTGACCGGCGGTTCCGATCCGCGCAAGGACGGCTGCGCGCTGGGCTATTGATCGAAGCCCAGAGCTGCAAACGTTACGGCTAGAAACGACCACCGCATTGCGCTAGACACCTCCCGCCTCAAACGGAAGGTGTCTTATGCAGCGTTTCCAGCGCGTGCTCCTCGCCATCATGTCGGCACTCGCGATTACCGTGATCGCCGGCGTGTCCGATCTCGTTTTCACCACGGCCTCGGCCCAGACCGCAGGAAAGACCATGACCACAGCTTCAGGCTTGCAGATCATCGACAGCGTCGCCGGCACCGGTGCCTCGCCACAGCCCGGTCAGATCTGCGTGATGCATTATACCGGCTGGCTTTATGAGAACGGCCAGAAGGGCAAGAAATTCGACTCGTCGGTCGATCGCAAGGAGCCGTTCGAGTTTCCGATCGGCAAGGGCCGCGTGATCGCCGGCTGGGACGAGGGCGTCGCCTCGATGAAGGTCGGTGGCAAGCGCACGCTGATCATTCCGCCGCAGCTCGGCTACGGCGCGCGCGGTGCCGGCGGCGTGATCCCGCCGAACGCGACGCTGATGTTCGACGTGGAATTGCTCGCGGTGAAGTGACCGCTGTCTGCCTCGTCATGCCCGGGCTTGTCCCGGGCATCCACGTTCTTTCTTGACGTGGCCAAGGCGTGGATGGCCGGGACAAGCCCGGCCATGACGGATAGAGACGAATGCAAACAAAAAAGACCGGCCTTTCGGCCGGTCTTTTCGTTTCAATGCTGCGCGTTACTCAGCCGCGCGGCGTGCGGCAGCCGCGGCGCGATCGATCGCTTCCTTTGCGGCGTCCTTGGCATCGCCCATGGCCTGCTGGCCCTTGCCCTTCACTTCCTGGACCACGCCTTCGCCCTTCATGCGGTCGGAACCGGTGGCTTCGCCGATGCCCTGCTTGGCCTTGCCGATCGCCTCGTTGGCGCTGCCCTTGATCTTGTCGCTCGTGCTACCCATGAACCTCTCCTTCCAGTTCTATCGCAGGGACAACACTGGACGACTGCGAGAGTTCCTTTTTTGGCATAGCTTGCCGATGCGCCTTTGGGTTAGTTTGCCGCGCACGGAACCAACAGAAAGCAAGTCCAATGACCGGCCATGATCACTCGCATTCCCACCATGACCATGATCACGACGATCGCTGGAAACATGACGGCGTGCGCGTCATTCCCGGCAACCAGCTCGATACGAACGTGCCGTCGACGGCCGGCATGGACCGCGCGGCCGCCATCAATTTCGCACGCGTCGGCGCCCAGAAATTGTGGGCGGGCACGGTCAGCATCAAGCCCGACGCCAAGACCGGCGCACATCACCACGGCCATCTCGAAAGCGTCATCTATGTGGTGAAGGGCAGGGCGCGGATGCGCTGGGGTGAGAGCCTGCAATTCACCGCCGAGGCCGGCCCCGGCGATTTCATCTTCGTGCCGCCTTACGTGCCGCACCAGGAGATCAACGCCAGCGCCGACGAGGTGCTGGAATGCGTGCTGGTGCGCAGCGACGGCGAGGCGGTCGCGATCAATCTCGATATCGAGCCGGTCGAAAAGCCCGAGACCGTGCTGTGGATCGACCCCGTGCACCGGGACCCCAACGAGAAGAAGTAAGGCCGGCCTGAGCCTGCCGGTTCTGTGCGACAGAACCACGGCAGGCGGGCCTGAAAAAATATCCGGAAGCGATGTCGGATGGCTGTCGGCCCATCCGTCCTTGGGCAGAACCCCGCCCAAGGAGCTTCCGATGCCCAAGATGATCTTCGTCAACCTGCCGGTGACCGACCTCAAGCGCGCCACGGCCTTTTATGAGGCGGTCGGCGCGGTCAGGAACCCGCAGTTCTGCGACGATACGGCGAGCTGCATGGTCTTCTCGGAGACCATTTTCGTCATGCTTCTGACCCACGACAAGTTCCGCCAGTTCACGCCCAAGCCGATCGCGGATGCCAAGACCTCAAACCAGGTGCTGCTCTGCCTGTCGGCCGACAGCCGCGACGACGTCGACGACATCGTCGGCAAGGCCGAAGCCGCGGGCGGGGTGGCCGATCCCAGCCCGAAGGACGAATACAGCTTCATGTACGGCCGCAGCTTCGAGGATCCGGACGGTCATATGTGGGGCGTGAACTGGATGGACATGGCGGCCTTCGCCGCGCAGTCCGAGATGGCGTGCGCCTGATCGAAACCCGACAGGATCGAAAAGCTGAAGAGGAGCCTTCACGATGACCAAGCTCTTGCCCTGCATGTGGTTCAACGGCGATGCCGAGGAAGCCGCGAAGTTCTACGTCTCGCTGGTGCCGAATTCGAAGGTCACCCACGTCCAGCGCAACGTTTCGGACAATCCCTCCGGCAAGGATGGCTCCGTGCTCGTCGTCGAGTTCACGGTGGCCGGGCAGCCCCTGGTCGCGCTCAACGGCGGCATGAAGATGGAGTACACCCACGCGCTCTCGCTGATGATCCATTGCGACGACCAGGCCCAGGTCGACAGCGTCTGGAATGCGTTCCTCGCCCATGGCGGCAAGGAAGAGCAGTGCGGCTGGCTGAGGGATCGTTGGGGCGTGGCCTGGCAGATCGTGCCGAAGGTGATGTTCGAATTCCTGTCGAGCCCCGACAAGGCCGCCGCCGCGCGCGCGATGCAGGCGATGATGAAGATGGTGAAGCTCGACGTCGAGGCGCTGCGCCGCGCGTTCGAGGGCAAGTCGGCGGCGTGAGGGCTGCACGCTTTGGCTACATGATCGGTGTCATCGCCCGCGAAGGCGGGCGATCCAGTACTCCGAGGCGGTTGTAATGGAGCCGAGAAGCTGCGGCGTACTGGATGCCCCGGTCAAGCCGGGGCATGACAGCGGATTGTGAGGCGAGATCTCGCCGCTAGTAATTGATCCTCAGCCCCACGCCGCCGTGGATGGTGTTCCCGACCGGCTGCGGGCCGAGCGTGCCGTTGGCGAACAGGTCCACGATCCAGCCCTTCTGCACGCGGAAGCCGAGGCGGCCGCCATATTCGAACCAGCCCTGGTTGCCCATGGTCGGCACCACCGTGCCGTCGCCGGTCACGGTGGCGACGATGCCGCTATGGCTGGCGAACGACTGCACCCAGCCGCCATTGATGTTGGCCTCGATGTTGCTGCCGTAGAGATGCGTCCACTGGCCGCCGATCTTGACCAGGCTGGTGCGGTCGGTGCCGGTCGCAATGGTGGCGTCGAACGGATTGAACGCCGCGGCGCTGTCCGAATAGCCTGAGACGCGCTGCCAGAGTTGCCAGACCTCGATTGAGGCCGCGACCTCGTCGCGCGGTGACACGCGGCTCATCCAGCCGGCGCGACCATAGACGGCATAGTTGGAGGCGTTGGTCGAACTGGTGACGCTCACCGGGCCGAAGCTGGTGCTGTAGCTGCGCGTGTAGCGGGCCTTCTCCCACGGCGTCAGGATCGTGCCGACGTCGAAGAACGGGCGCGATGAGCCCCAATCGGTGAAGTCATAGCGCAGCGCGAAGGCGCCGATCGGCGCGCTGGTGATGTTGTAGCCGCCCTCGCTGTATTGCGTGTAGGCGATGCCGGCGAGCAGCGACAGATTGCTGGTCAGCGCCTTGCGGCCGTGGATGCCGGCCGAGAACGAGCCGGCCGAGCCGAACGCGCTGATGCAGTCGCTGCAATTGACCTGCTCGTTGACGCCGAGCAGCACCGTACCGAGCACCCGGTTGGTGATCATCTGGTTGAAGCGCTGATTGGCGAGGCCGCCGATCGAATTGCCGCTGGAATCCGCGCCGGTCGGGCTTGGGCTCGGCGATGGAGACGGACTGGGCGACGGATAAGGGCTGGGGGAGGGGGCCGGCGACGGGGAATCTGTCGGTGTCGGGGTGGGCGTCGGCTCGCCGCACTCGGACTCGCAGGCGGCTTGGGCCGCGGCCGGACGGGTATCGAGCGCCACGAGCGCAAACGCAGCCACGACGGTCAGAACGCCGGCGAGAACGAAGCGACCGAAGCCGAGTTTCGCCATTATCAGCGCCCGCACAGCATGCCGTCGTCATTGACGACGGGCGTGACGGTCGGCGAGGCGTCCGCGTATTGGTTGACCGCGCACAGCCCGGCACTCGCGGCGCAGGTCGCGGCAAAGGTCCAGGGCGGCGTGTTGGTCTTGCTGATGCCAACCTTGCCGCCGGTCGAGGTGATGATTGCGGTGTCGCCAGGCTGGGTGAGCTGCACGCACTGGAAGCTCAGCGTGCAGACGCTGGCCGCGCCGTCCTGAAGCACGACGACGGAGCGGCCGCGCTGCGAAAGAATGTCGAGCGTGGTGCCGCGCACGCCGATGGTCGCGAGCGGCGTCGTGATCTTGTAGGCGGCCTTCTCGGAATGTCCGGTGACGAAACGGAATGCGCCGGTCGTCATGCGGATCGCGACGTCGCGATAGCTGTGTTCGTCGTTGAAGACGGTGCGGTCGAGCTTCAGCGTGGCGCTGGGCCCGAGCGACAGGTTGGTGCTGTCGGCCATGACGAAGCGCGCCGCGCTGTCGGCGCCGGTGCGCACGGTCTCGTCGCGCAGCATGCTGTCGCCGACGCTGATCGGCGTCGTGCTCGCGGCCACGCGCACCACTTCGTTCTGGATCACGACGGCTTCGCCGACGCGCGTCTGCGCCCGTGCGCAAGGCGCTGCGCACGCGACGACCGACAACAGAATGGGGAAAAGCCAGAAACGCAAATTCATTTCGCAACCGATCGATGTGTCCCTGATCGTACCGGACCGTGCTCGCTTGCGATGTGGCGAAATTATCACAAGCGGCGCGGGTCGTGCGTTATGCTTAGTGACAGTTGCGGCGGAATGCGTTCAATGAAAAGCGCCATCCATATTTTTCTCCGCGGTGAAGCAGATTTGCCACGCAAAACATCCCCACAACGGCCGCTCGAATTGCCCGCAGTTCCGGACATGTCGCGGAGCGCAGTGATTGCTGTCGTAATTTTCCTGATGGCGCATCTGGCGCTGCTGATCGGACTGACGACGCCGGAGAAGTTCGTTTTCGATGAGGTGCACTACGTGCCGGCTGCGCGACAGATGCTGGCGCCCGTGATGTCGCAGCCGATGCTCAATCCGATGCATCCTCCGCTGGCCAAGGAGCTGATCGCGGCATCGATTGCGACATTCGGCGACAACGCGCTCGGCTGGCGCTATCCGGCGACACTGTTCGGCGCGCTCGCGATCGTCGCGATCTATCTGTGCGGCCTTGCGCTGTTCGCCGCGCAAGGGCCCGCGCTCGCCGCCACGCTGATCGCGGCTTTCAACCAGATGCTCTACGTGCAGGCGCGCATTGCGATGCTCGACATCTTTGCGCTCGGCTTCGGACTGCTCGCGACCGCCGCCTTCATGCATGGCTTTCGCAGGGAGAGGCCGCATGCGCTGTTTGCGGTGGCGGGCAGCCTGTTCGGCTGTGCCGCAGCCTGCAAATGGAGCGGCCTGTTTCCGCTCGGCATCTGCATCGCCATCGTTGCGGTGATCCGCCTGATGCAGGGCTGGCGCACGCTGTTCGCCGACGCGAAGCCGGACGATTGGTACCGGCCCGAGCTCTGGCCCGGCTTCAGGGCGCCGCATGTCGCGCTTTGCTTCGCCGTGCTGCCGGCGATGACATATCTTGCCGCTTTCGTTCCGCTCTACGGATTATCGCCATCGGGTCTGATCGAGGCGCAACGTCGGATCTTCGCCGACAACACCACCACCGCGATCGCCGGTCACACTTACATGAGCTCCTGGCCGTCCTGGCCGCTGCTCGCCCGCCCGGTGTGGTTCCTGTTCGACAAGACGGCGGAGGACAAGGTCTCCGCGATCGTCTTCCTCGGCAACCCGCTGGTGCTGTGGCCGGCGCTGGCCGCGCTTGCGCTGGTGCTGCGCGACGTCGTCGTCGCGCGCCGCTGGGATGCGTTCCTGATCGCGGCGTTCTATTTCGGCCCCTGGCTCGCCTGGGCGCTGCTGCCGCGCACCCTGGGTTTCATCTACTACTATCTGCCGTCCGCGACCGCGGCGTCGCTTGCGCTGGTCTATGTGCTGTGCAGGAAAGGTCTGCCGCGCTGGCTGCTGTGGGCCTATGTCGGCCTCGCCGCGATCGGCTTTGCGGTCATGCTGCCGATCTCGGCGGCCTTCATCGGCACGTCGATGCAAAGCTTCAACCGGCTGATGCTGTTCAAGAGCTGGATCTAGTGCCCGCTTGCGTGCATAGGCCCGCTAGAATTGTCTTGCCTGAATCAATCAGCACGTGTGGACTGCCAGCCATCTTCGGAATCGGAGAGGCGGCAGGTGGGAACGGAGGATCGCATCGCCAGACCGGATCATTCCAACGCCGACTGGCTGCGTACCGTCGTCGACACCGCGGTCGATGGCGTAATCCTGATCGATGCGCGCGGCTCGATCCTGATGTTCAACCCGGCCTGCGAAGGCTTGTTCGGCTATCCCGCAGACGAGGTGATCGGGCGGAACGTCAAGGTCTTGATGCCGTCGTCCTACCGTGACGCCCATGACGGATATCTGCACAATTATCACACCACCGGCGACCGCAAGATCATCGGTATCGGCCGTGAGGTGGTGGGTCAGCGCAGGGACGGCTCGACCTTCCTGATGCATCTCTCGGTCGGTGAGACCAGGCGGGCCGGGGAAGAGTCGATCTTCGTCGGCATCATTCACGACCTTACCGGGCGCGAGCGGGTCGAGCGGGAGCTGCGCGAGAGCGCGGCCCGGCTTCGCGCGGTCATCGACACCGCGGTCGATGGTGTGATCCTGATTGATTCCGACGGCACCATCCTGAAGTTCAATCCGGCCTGCGAGAGGCTCTTCAAATATCGCGACGAAGAGGTCCTCGGGCAGAACGTCCGGATGCTGATGCCGGAGCCCTACCGTTCCGAGCACGACGGGTATATTCGCAATTTCATCGCCACCGGCGACAAGAAAATCATCGGCATCGGACGCGAGGTGATGGGGCGGCGCAAGGACGGCACGACCTTCCCGATGGACCTGTCGGTCGGCGAGGCCAAGCAGGACGGCTCCTCCATCTTCGTCGGCATGATCCACGACCTGACGGATCGCAAGCGCACCGAGGCGCAGCTCATGCAGGCGCAGAAGATGGAAGCGGTCGGGCAGCTGTCCGGCGGCATCGCCCACGATTTCAACAACCTCCTCACCGTGATCGTCGGCAACGCCGAACATCTGGCCGAGCAGTTGTTGTCGCGTGGCGACCTGAAGCGGCTGGCCGACGACATTTGCAGCGCCGGCGAACGCGGCGCGGAGCTGACGCAGCGCCTGCTCGCGTTCAGCCGCAAGCAGCTGCTGCGGCCGGTCGAGACCGAGTGCAGCAAGCTCGTCGAATCCATGCACAAGCTGCTGCGGCGGACCCTTCGCGAGGATATCGAGCTGTCGACCCATTCCGATCCCTCGCTGCGGCACGCCTTCGCCGACCCGGTGCAGCTCGAATCGGCGATCCTCAACCTCGCGCTCAACGCGCAGGACGCGATGGCGTCCGGCGGACGCCTGACCATCTCGACGGCGAACGCGTCGCTGGATGTCGGCGATCACAATGCCCATCCCGATGTCGGGCCTGGTGAATATGTCGTGATCGCCGTGACCGACAACGGTTGCGGCATGCCGATGCGGGTGCTGGAACGGGCGTTCGAGCCGTTCTTCACCACCAAGGAGGTCGGCAAGGGCAGTGGGCTCGGGCTCAGCATGGTCTACGGCTTCGCCAAGCAATCCAACGGCCATGTCACGATCTACAGCGAGCCGGGCTTGGGGACGACGGTGCGGATCTATCTTCCCGCGGCGCTCGCGAAAACGCAGGGCGTGCCGATCGCGATCGAGAAGGAAGCGGTGCAGAGCGGCTCCGAAACCGTGCTGGTGGTGGAGGACGATCCGTTCGTCCGCTCCTATGCCGTCATGAGCCTGGAGAGCCTGGGCTACAAGGTGATCTCCGCGGTCGATGGCAAGGAGGCCGTACAGACGCTCGCTACGGCACCGCATGTCGACCTGCTGTTCACCGACGTGGTGATGCCCGGGGGCGTGAATGGCTGGGAGCTTGCGGGGCTCGCGCGCAAGGCAAGACCCGAGCTGCGCGTGCTGCTGACGTCCGGTTACGCCCTCGAAACGCTGGCGGCGAACGGCCACCTCCGGCAGGGCGCGCTGATCCTGGAAAAGCCTTACCGCAAGGCGGAGCTTGCGCGCTTGGTGCGGGAGGCACTCGCCGCCGCCGTGCCAGTCTGAGCCGCGACCCGCCTGCCACGTGGGCGGCAGGCGGTGGGGCGGCACTAAAGCGCGATGAGATTGGGATGAATCGTCATCGCGCTTTAGATCATTGTTTGCGCATGATCTTGGTCGGAAAGCCGCGGCGCACTTTGCGCTAGTGCGGCCCTCCGGGTCCGGATCATGCTCGAGATCATTTCGACGCGGTCTTGGTGTCCATGTTCACGACCTGGACGCGGCGGTTGATCGGGTCGGCACCGTTGGCGGTATCCTTCAGCTTGGTCTTGCCGTAGCCGACGGTGACGAGATCGGTGCCGTTGAGGCCGTAGTTCTGCACCAGGTACTTCTTGATGGTGTCGGCACGACGTTCGGAGAGCCCTTGATTGTACTCTTCGCCGCCGACGGCGTCGGTGTGGCCGGCGACCACGAAGGTCGAGCCCTTCAGCGCCGGGTCGGACAGCGCCTTGCCGAGCGCCTGCACCGAGGGCACCGACGTCTTGGCGATGTCGGCCGAGTTGTAGTCGAACTGGATCTCCAGATCGATCTTCGGCTTGGTCGCGGCCAACTCGGCGATCTGCTCGCGCTCGCCGGTGGAGAGCGACCGCGTCGAGCGGTTGCGCACGGTGTTCAGGAACGTGGTTTCCTTGGCCTGCACCGCCGGATCGGCCTGCGGACCGGCGGAGAGTCCGCGGGTCGCCGGCCTCGGCTTCAACGCATCCAGGATCTTGTCGGAAGAGACGTTGCCGTCGCCGGCCAGTGCCAGGCCCGCCGTCATCGACAGCGCAGCCGTGAGAGTAATGATCTTCAGTCCAAAGAACTTATCAAAACGGGTCATTGTCGTATCCTCGCTGTTACGCCTGATGGCGATTTGATGCTGTGAGCATAGGCCAGGTTCAAAAGCCCTGATGTGATCCTGGTCACGGTGGGCCACAGGCGCCTCAGAAACCCATCCTAGCGCATTTTTCGCCGTTTCGGGTCGCGCGAACCGGTCATTTCGCTTCCGGGCGGAGGGGGAGGACGAGCGCGCGAACAGCCGTTGTCGCGTTTTTTAGGGGGGACCGATCGATCGGTCGCGATCCCAACGTGATGTAAATCACATTCTGTGTTCGGGGACGAGATCAGACTGCGGGTATCGGTGGTTCTTGATCTAGGAAGAAAGACTATGCGTTTCCTGATCGCGGCAATGTCCCTCGCAGCCCTCGTCTTCAGCGGCAACGCGGCGCTCGCAGACAAGCGCGTCGCCTTCGTGGTCGGCAACGCCGCCTACCAGAATGTTCCGCAGCTTCCGAATCCCGCGATCGACGCGAGGTCGATGGCGCAGGTGTTGCGCAATGTCGGCTTCGATGTGGTCGAGGGTGCGAACCTCACCCGCGACGCCATGACGGCCAAGCTGCTCGAATTCGGCAAGAAGAGCGAAGGTGCCGACGTGGCGCTGTTCTTTTATGCCGGCCACGGTATCGCGGTGAACGGCACCAACTATCTGCTGCCTATCGATGCCGATCTCAAATCCGAGATGGACGTCAAGCTCGGCGCCGCGATCAATGTCGATCTCACGCTGGAGCAGACCATGGCGGATGCCAAGGTGAAGCTTGTGTTCCTCGACGCCTGCCGCGACAATCCCTTCGCCGCAAAGATCCGTTCCGCCAAGGCGACGCGCTCAGTCACGGTCGCCAGCGGGCTCGCCGAGATGAAGTCCGGCGAAGGCACGTTGATCGCGTTTGCGACCGGTCCGGGCCAGACTGCGCTCGATGGTGAAGCCGGCGCGAACAGCCCCTTTACCCGCGCGCTCGTCTCCAACATCGCGTCCCCCGGCGTCGAGATCCAGCAGGCCATGACCAAGGTCCGCGCCCAGGTCAATTACGAGACAGGCAAGACGCAGCTCCCCTGGGGCCACACCAATCTCACCGGCGCGGTCTACCTCAATCCGGCTGCGACGTCCGCCGCGGCTGCCGGTGCAGCGCCGGTCGTCGTGGCTCAGGCCAGCGATGTCGAGCTCGAGTTCTGGCGCTCGGTCAAGGACAGCAACAAGGTCGAGGAGCTCAACGCTTACCTGGCGAGCTATCCGAACGGCACCTTCAAGTCGCTGGCGCTGGCCCGCATCGCTGCGATCAGGGCCGGTGCCGCCACCGCCCCGCGCAACACCACCGCCAGCGTCGATCGGTCGACCGTCACGAAGCCTTCCCGCGCCGCCGCGTCCGGCGACTCCGACGACGAGCCGGTGCGTCGCCGCGCCTCCGGCGGAGGCAGCCGTCGCTCTCGCGGCGAGGGTGGAGGCATGGACGGCGGCCTGGGTGGTGCCGGGGTTCTCTTCGGCCACGTGGTGGGCGGCCTGTTCGGGCGCTGATCCGGCGAACTACGACGCGCGAAGCAGTCCAGTCCGGGCCGCTGTTGCCTCGGAAACCCTTGCACACCGATCGTCGCAAAGCCGTCGCCGCATGGCCTGCCTGCGAACAAGTTTTCGGCAAGATGCGCGCCTAGCAGAACTCCTCGTCACCAACCGCAAATGAGGGGAGCCGAGTTCCGTCCAGTGCCGAGGCCGAGTGACTACCAGTTCTATCGCAGTGGCCCGCCGGATCGGACTGTGTCCCTGAGCTCCATGCCCATCTATATCGGCGCAGCGATGATTGCGGTGGCGATCCTGCTCTCGACGCTGATCACGGGGCTGACCTCCCGCTATGTCGGCCTCGACGGGCCGACCGACGAGAACATGTGGCTGGTCGACCGTCTCACCGGCAGCGTCTATCGCTGCCAGGCGGAGGGGCGCGGCAAAGCCTTGTGTGAGCCGGATATCGCCACCGGCAGCCTCAGCGACCGGCCCAGAGCCCCGAAGGACGGCCGTTGAGCCGCTTCGTCTTCGCACCGCAGCAAGAAAATTGTCTTCTCCGCGAAACGTCTGCGCGAGAGAATACGTAATTGCGAAGGCCGGCATGATGCCGGTTTCGTTTTACGGAGGAGACTTTTCGATGAAGATCTTGCTCACGACCGCCGCCTTTGTCGCGTTCACTCTTTCCCTGTCCCCCGCATCGGCCGCGATGATGGCGTGCACCAAGGACAACATGATGAAGTCCGCCGCCATGATGGGCGGCACACCCGACACGCCGGCCAAGATGGCGTCGAACAAGGAAATGGCCATGGCCAACACGGACATGAGCAATGGCAAGATGAAGAGCGCCTGCATGCACTATATGAAGTCCCAGAAGGCGATGACGGCGAAATAGGCATCGGCCCGGTCGAACGGCCGCGCTGTCAGCAGATGGCAGCGCGGCCTTTTCTTTGATCGCTGCTTTGCCGCGTTCTTTCTCTTGGCGCGAATCCCGCTACATTGCGTCCTGCAATGTCACGCGCGCCCGAACCGCTCCCACTCACCACGACACAGGCCCGGCAGATCTGGCTGCACGCCCAGCGGCTGGATGAGCGCGCTCCGTTCGGCGAGGGCGCGCAGGCCGTTGCGGCTGCGACCGCTCATCTCGGCTACGTGCAGATCGACACCATCAACGTGATCGAGCGCTGCCACCATCACATCCTGTTCAGCCGCATCCCGTCCTACCGCCGCGCCGATCTGCGCCAGGCGCAGAGCGTCGACAGAAGCGTGTTCGAATACTGGACCCATGCGTTGTCCTACGTCCCGTCGAGCGATTTCCGCTTCTTCCTGCCGGCGATGCGCGAGCACCGGCGCGAAGGGCATAAATGGTTCGCCTCGGTGAAGCCCGCCGACACGCGCAAGGTGATGCGGCTGGTGCGCGCCGGGCCGCTGACGATCCGCGACATCGAGGACGACGTGCTCACCGAGAAGGAGCATTTGTGGCAGAGCCGCAAACCCTCCAAGCGCGCGTTGCAGCTTGCCTTCTACACCGGCGCCGTCACCATCAGCGAGCGCCAGGGCATGCTCAAGACCTATGAGCTGATGACGCGCCATTTCGGCTGGGACACGCTGCCGAAACCGGCCTCGGCATCGGACATCACGGCCTATCTGCTCGACCGCGCGCTGCGGTCGCAGGGCGTGGTGAGTCTCGATTCGGTCTGCCATCTCGACGCGCCGAGCAAGAAGGCGGTCGCGCGCCTGATCGCCGCCCGCGTCCGCCGCGGCGAGCTCGTCCCCGTCGCGATCGACGGCGCCGGCAAGCAGGAGCATTGGGCGCAGCCCGCAGTGCTGGAGGCCGGCGGCGAGGGGCCATCGCCCGATCTCGTCCACATCCTCTCGCCGTTCGATCCCCTGATCATCCAGCGCAAGCGCACCAACCTCATCTTCGGCTACAATCATCTGTTCGAGGCCTATGTGCCGAAGGCCAAGCGCAAGCTCGGCTATTTTGCGCTGCCGGTGCTGGTCGGCGACGAGATCGTCGCCGCGCTCGACCTGAAGACCGACCGGCAGGCGAAGAAGCTGCTGATACAGAAATGGAATTGGGTTGGGCAGGGGAAGAAGGCCGCGGGGCGCAAGGAGCTCAAGCAGAAGATCGAAGAGGAGCTCGATCGCTTCGAGCGGTTTCAGCTCGCGGAGTGAGCGGCGTCATCCCCCTCAGAGTTGGTGCAAGTCGCGTGGCTCGCCGCCAGGACCGGACAGCACGTGCGCATATCGGTCCAGCACCTCGTCGGCGGAATAGCCCGAACGTCGCGCGAACTCGTCCCGCAGCCCCAGGCGCGCGGAGACTCTCAAGCGCTCGGTCGTGGCGGTGGTCATCACGGGGTCGAAGCCCAATTCCCGCAGGCCCGCGGCCACGCCGTCCATTTCCACGGCGCGGCGCTCGGCATGCAGCACGTCGGAGCGGACGCACATGTCGAGGAACTTGCTGAACGTGGTGGCATCCATCGATGTGCAGAGCCCGCGCATGGTTTCATCGCGCACGCCGGCCAGTGTCGCGGCAGTCAGCGCCTCCACCAGCAGCGCCTCCATGCCTTTCGTCACCACGCTCCGCAGCATCTTCACGGCTGCTGCCGTTCCGGCTTCGGGGCCCGCCACCTCGATGCGGAAGCCGAGTGGTTTGAAGATGTCCGCGAAACGCTCGGCACCGCTGCCGGACGTGTAGAGCGTGACCGCGGCGCCATAGAGGTCGACGGAGCCCATCAGGTTCGCATCCGCAAACAAACCGCCGCGCGCCTCGACGGCAGCGGCGACACGCTGTTTCGTTCGCGGGGTCGCAGCGTTGATGTCAACCACGAGGCAGCCGGGACGCACGATCCTGGAAATGGCCTCACCCGTCTCGGCCGCGACGGCAACGACCACGGCGGAAAAGATCACGTCCGCATCCGCGAGGTCCTCGAGCCGATCGACGAGCGTGGCGCCACAATCGGCCGCCACTGCGCGAAAGGCCTGAGAGTAGGGCGGCGCGTTGGTCTTGCCCTGACAGAATGCAACGACCTGTACCCCGGTCTGGGCCACCAGATGCTTTGCGAAGCATCGCGCGGCCTCGCCAAATCCAACGAAGGCGATCTTGGGCTGCGGCATGGCTGAGGTCTCCTCGCAGCGGCTTTTCACCGCCGCCGCGCATTGTGCCGGGTTCCGTAGAGGAGTCAATGAACCGGTTCATCATCGGCTTGGATCGTCTGAAGCAATGTTACGCGGAATGTTCATTTATTAGGCAATTTTTCGCTATGCGACTTGCCGAAGCTAATGAACCGGTTCATAAATCGGAGATGCCGTTACAGATCCCTCGACCGCAAACCGTGAAGGTCAAGGACGTCGCCCGCGAGGCCGGCGTCGCGGTCGGCACGGTCTCCCGCGTGCTCAACGATCATCCCAAGGTGACCAGGGAGCTGCGCGAGCGCGTCGAAAGGGCCATGGCGCATCTCGGCTATCAGGTCGACGTCACGGCCCAGAGCATGCGTGCGGGACGGTCGCGGCTCGTCGCCTGCGCCATTCGTGATTTCGACATCCCGCGCTTCGCGCTGTTCATCAAGGAGGCCGAGGCGGTGCTGCGCGAGGCCGGATACACCTTGCTGCTGGCGAGCACGACCAACCGTCCCGAAATCGAGATCTCCCTGTTGGGCGCCTTCCGCAGGCGCAGGGTGGACGGCGTGATGATGACGCTGAGCGACGAGCAGCATCAGGGCGTGCACGAGGCGCTGTCGGCAGCGCCGATGCCGGTCCTGCTCATCGACCGCGATCGCATCGCGGCGCTCGATCGCGTCACGGCCGATCATCGCGAGGGCGCGCGCCTTGCGACCAGCCATCTGCTGGGCCTCGGGCACCGGCGGATCGCGATGCTCGTCGGCGATACCAAGGCCTTTCCGTCGCGAAGCCGTCTGGAGGGATTTCGTGCAGCCCATGCGGCGGCAGGGATCGCACCTGATCCGAGACTGTTGCGTGACAATGTGCTCTCGAGCGAAGACACCTATCGGGCGACGGCGTCGCTGATCGGTCTTGCGGAGCCGCCGACGGCGCTCTTCGTCGCAGCGATGGACATGCTCGGCGGCTGCCTGCGCGCGCTGCGGACGATGGGCATCGCGGTCGGGGACGAGATGTCGGTGGTCGCTGGCAGCGATTCGGATCTGGCCGAATTGCACACGCCCCCCATCACGGCGATCGCGTGGGATCTGGCGGCGATGGGCCGCCATGCCGCGACCATGCTGCTGGAGCGGATGCGCGGCGATGAGATCGAGCACGGCCGCGGTCTCACCGTGCCGACCGAGCTGATCATTCGCGGGTCGGTCCGGCCGGCTGCGAACTGAACGTGTTTGGCTGGGGCTGGATCCGGTGTCTCGCGACACAGATGTCGAGCCAGATGCCGACGACGATGCCGATGAGGTAGGCGACCATATTCCACAGGGAGAAGATGCGCCCGAGCAGCAGCGTGCCGGCCGTGGTGAGGCGGAACGCATCGAGCCATGGCGTGTGCACCAGCCGGGACAATTCCACGATGACCGCGATCACCACCGCGATGGCCGCGATCTGCATCCGCGTCAGTCGCGGCAGCAAAACCCCGACCAGCAGAAACACCATCGTCGCCCACAGCAGCGAGCCGCCATACTTCACGACGAAGGCGGGTAGTCCGAGCGGGAAGCCGTACCAGCGCAAGCTCAGCCCGCAGCCGATCACCGCGAAAGCGAGGGCGGCGCGGATCAGGGATGCTCGCAGCGGCGCAACAGGTTTGTCCGGCTGCGCCCCGCGCATTGCTCGCTCCATTGACTCTTTGCCCGTGATGCTCAAAACCGCTCCTCAGCCCATAAAAGCAACAACCCTGGGGGGAAGTCATGAGCCAGACCACGACCTATGCCGGTTCCGCCGGCACAGCCAAGAGCGAAATCGAGACCTCGACGATCCGCGCCATCTCCTGGCGCCTGATCCCGTTCCTGGTGCTGGCCTACTTCTTCTCCTATCTCGACCGCGTCAATCTCGGCTTCGCCGCGCTGACCATGAATGCCGAGCTGAAGTTCACGCCGCTGATCTTCTCCTGGGGCGCCGGCATCTTCTTCATCGGCTATTTCATCTTCGAGGTGCCGAGCAATCTGGCGCTGGAAAAGTTCGGCGCCAGCCGCTGGATCGCCCGCATCATGGTGACCTGGGGCATCATCTCGGCGCTGATGGCGATGGTCAGCGGCGTGACGAGCTTCTACGTCCTGCGCTTCCTGCTCGGCGTCGCCGAAGCCGGCTTCTTCCCCGGCATCATTCTCTATCTCACCTACTGGTATCCGGCCGAATATCGCGCCCGCTTCCTCGCGGCCTTCGCCATCGCCGTGCCGGTCTCGACCGTGATCGGTGCGCCGGTCTCGGGCCTGTTGCTCGGGCTCGACGGCGCGATGGGCCTGAAGGGCTGGCAGTGGCTCTTCGTCATCGAGGGCATCCCCTCGGTGCTGCTCGGCATCGTCACCTGGTTCTACCTCACCGACAGGCCGGAGAAGGCCGACTGGCTCTCGGCCGAGCAGAAGGCCTGGCTGAAGGCCAAGCTTGATTCGGAAATCGCGGCCAAGCAGGCGGTAAAGCATCTGTCGCTCGGCGAAGCGCTGTCCTCCCCCAAGGTGATCGCGCTCAGCCTGATCTATTTCGGCTTCGTCGGCGCGCTCTATGGCATGCAGTTCTGGCTGCCGCAGATCGTGAAAGCGTTCGGTCTTACCAATGCGCAGACCGGCTTCGTCACCGCGATCCCGTATCTGTTCGGCACCATCGCGATGATCCTGTGGGCACGGCATTCCGATGCCACGCGCGAGCGCGTGATGCATGTCGGTGCGCCGCTGTTGCTCACTGCCGTCGCGCTTGCCGTCTCCTCCTATCTCACCGATCCCGCCATGACGATGGTGGTGCTGACGGTGGCCGCGATCGGCGTGTTCTGCTGCTTCGGCGTGTTCTGGACGCTGCCGACCGCCTGGCTCTCCGGCACGGCCGCGGCTGGCGCCATCGCCCTGATCAACTCGATCGGCAATCTCGCCGGCTTCGGCGGCCCGTATCTGATCGGCTGGGTCAAGGAGGCCACCGGCCAGACCTCGACCGGCCTGCTGGTGCTCGCCGTGCTGCCGCTGCTCGCCGGCATTCTCGTCTTTGTCGGCGGCCATGACAGCAAGCACGAGTTCGCCGAACAGGGGCGGTAGAGCAGGACTCACCACTGCGTAGCCCGAATGGAGCAAAGCGAAATCCGGGCTACGAGCTGTCTCCTTCAATGTCGCCCTGGCGAAAGCCAGGGCCCATACTCCGCGGCTCCTCTTGGGGCGCGCGGGGAGACGGCTTCTTCCAGCAACCGGCTTCACGGGTAATGGGCCCTGGCTTTCGCCAGGGCGACGGGAGGGGTTACCACCCCTTAACGATCACAGATTCCTGATGACTGACGATTATTGACTTTCATCAGTGATTAGTCGACATTCCTCTCATTGCAGCGGCAGGAGTGTCCTTCGATGTTCGTCCGGTCAGTTTTAGCGAGCTATTCCAAGCTGTTGGCAGGTGTGTCGCTGGCCCTGATGGCTGCCGCCCTGGCCGGGTGCAATGATACCGTCGCCGAGAAAGCGGAGCCGCCGCGGCCGGTTCTGGTCGCCACCGCCCATTACGACGCCGAGACTCCGGAACGCAGCTTCGTGGGCACGATCAGGCCGCGGATCGAGAGCGATCTCGGCTTCCGCGTCGCCGGCAAGGTCGCCAAGCGCCTGGTCGAGGTCGGCCAGACCGTCGAGATCGGCCAGCCGCTCGCCACCCTCGACGAGGTCGACCTGAAGCTGCAGGCCGAGCAGTCCGTCGCCGAGCAGACCGCCGCGACCGGCGTGCTGGCGCAGGCCGCCGCCGCCGAGCAGCGCGCCAAGGATCTGAAGGCCAAGGGCTGGACCACCGACGCGCAGATGGATTCGAGCCGCGCCGCCGCCGACGAGGCCCGCGCACGATTGAACCGGGCCGAGCGCTCGGTCGAGCTGACCAAGAATTCCCTTTCCTACGCGACGCTCAACGCCGACGCCCGTGGCGTCGTCACCGCAACGCTGATCGAGCCCGGCCAGGTGGTTGCCGCAGGCCAGGCTTCGATCCGCGTCGCCCGCTTTGCCGAGAAGGAAGCGGTCGTCGCGATCCCTGAGACGCTGGTCGGACGTGCCAAGTCGGGCGCCGCCAGCGTCACTCTTTGGTCGGAGCCGGGCAAGAAATATACGGCCACGCTGCGCGAGATCGCGCCCACCGCGGATACCGCCACGCGTACCTATCTTGCAAAGTTCTCGCTGCCCGAGGCCGACGACAAGGTTTCGCTCGGCATGACCGCGACACTGACGCTGTCGGACGCCGCCACCCAGCGCGTCGCGCGGCTGCCGCTGTCGGCGCTGTTCAACGAAGGCGGCAAGCCCTCGTTCTACGTCGTCGACGACAATGGCGGAGTGGCGCTGAAGCCGGTCGTGGTGAAGTCCTACGAGAGCAACGACGTCATCATCACCGGCGGTGTCGAAGAGGGTGCCAAGATCGTCGCCCTCGGCGTGCAGAAGCTCGATCCGAGCCAGCGGGTGCGGATCGTGTCGTCGCTGTCTTTCTAAGGCATGACCCCGGAAAAGTGTGCAGCGGTTTTCCGTAAGGGTCATGCCCAACAATACGAGTTACGTCGTGTGAGGTGAGTTTCGGCCTTTGTCCCTAAGCAAAGGCTGAAGCGGCGAAGCGATCCAGAACCTGCCCAGCCCCCTGGATTGCTTCGCTGCCTCGCGACGACGGGTTGAACCGAGTGGCTGTCGTTTTTGCAACTGGATCGTCTTTTCGGAGAGAGCGATGAAGCGCTTCAACCTTTCGGCCTGGGCCGTCAGCCATCCGACGCTGGTCCTGTTCCTGATGCTCGTGCTCGGCGTCGCCGGCTTCTTCTCCTATCAGAAGCTCGGCCGCGCCGAGGATCCGTTCTTCACGGTGAAGGTGGTCAACGTCTCCGTGATCTGGCCCGGCGCAACCGCGCAGGAGATGCAGACCCAGGTCGCCGATCCCATCGAGAAGAAGATCCAGGAGCTGCCCTATTTCGAGAAGGTGCAGACCTATTCCAAGCCCGCCTTCACCGCGCTCCAGGTCACCTTCCGCGATTCCACGCCGCCGAAGGACGTGCCGTATCTGTTTTATCTGCTGCGCAAGAAGCTCGCCGACGTGCAGGGCCAGCTGCCCTCGGGGATTCTGGGACCCGTCGTCAACGACGAGTTCTCCGACGTCGATTCCATCCTCTACATGATGACCGGTGACGGCGCCGACTATGCCCAGCTCAAGAAGGTCTCGGAAGGATTCCGCCAGCGCCTGCTGAAGGTGCCCGGCGTGACCAAGGTCGACGTCTACGGCAATCAGGACGAGCGCATCTTCGTCGAATTCAGCCACGCCAAGCTCGCCACCCTCGGCATCACGCCGCAGGCGCTGTTCGACTCGCTCGCCAAGCAGAACAACGTGACGCCGGCCGGCACGGTCGAGACCTCGTCACAGCGCGTGCCGCTGCGCGTCACCGGCGCGCTCGACGGCGCCAAGGCCGTGGCCGAGACTCCTGTGGAGAGCAATGGCCGCGTGTTCCGCCTGGGGGATATCGCCACCGTCACCCACGGCTATGTCGATCCGCCAAGCTTCGTCGTGCGCCAGGAAGGCAAGGCCGCGATCGGCATCGGTGTCGTCACCGCCAAGGGCGCCAACATCCTCGATCTCGGCAAGGAGGTCGAGAAGGCGACGGCCGAGTTCATGAAGGCGGTGCCGCAGGGCATCGACGTCAAGCTCATTGCCGACCAGCCCAAGGTGGTCGAGCACGCCGTCGGCGAGTTCGTGCACTCCTTCATGGAGGCGCTCGTCATCGTGCTGTTCGTCTCGTTCCTGGCGCTCGGCTGGCGCACCGGCATCGTGGTGGCGCTGTCGGTGCCCTTGGTGCTCGGCATCGTCTTCGTCGTCATGAACACGATGTCGCTCGACCTGCACCGCATCACGCTCGGCGCGCTGATCATCGCGCTCGGCCTTCTGGTGGATGATGCCATCATTGCGGTCGAGATGATGGTGGTGAAGATGGAGCAGGGCTGGGACCGCATGCGGGCTGCGTCCTTTGCCTGGGAATCAACTGCGTTTCCGATGCTCACGGGAACGCTGGTCACGGCCGCTGGCTTCCTCCCCATCGGCTTTGCCAATTCCGCGGTCGGCGAATATGCCGGCAGCATCTTCTGGATCGTGGCGATCGCGCTGGTTGCCTCCTGGTTCGTCGCGGTGATCTTCACGCCCTATATCGGCGTCATGCTGCTGCCCAACATCAAGGTGCACCACAACCACGATCCGCATGCGGTCTACGAGACCCGCATGTATCGCGGCCTGCGCGCCGTCGTGCAGTGGTGCGTCAACCACCGCATCACCGTGGTGGTCGCGACCGTCGGCGTCTTCATCGCCTCGGTGGTCGGCTTCGGCCATGTCCAGCAGCAGTTCTTCCCGCTGTCGGAGCGGCCCGAGCTGTTCCTCCAGCTCCGTCTGCCGGAAGGCACCGCCTTCAACGTCACCGAGAAGGCCGTCAAGACGGCCGAGACGCTGCTGAAGGACGACAAGGACATCGAGACCTATACCGCCTATGTCGGCCAGGGCTCGCCGCGCTTCTGGCTCGGCCTCAATCCGCAGCTTCCGAACGAGGCCTTCGCCGAGATCGTCATCGTCGCCAAGGGCGTCGAGGGGCGCGAGCGCGTCAAGGCCAAGATCGAGAACGCGGTCGCCGACGGCATGCTGACCGAGGCGCGCGTGCGCGTCGACCGCTTCAACTTCGGCCCGCCGGTCGGCTTCCCCGTGCAGTTCCGCGTGATCGGCCCCGATGCCAACAAGGTGCGCGAGATCGCCTACCAGGTCCGCGACGTCATGCGCGAGAACAAGAGCGTCAAGGACGTCCAGCTCGACTGGAACGAGCAGTCGCCGTATCTCAAGCTCGTCGTCGACCAGGACCGCGCCCGCGCCATGGGCCTGACCCCGCAGGACGTCTCGCAGGCGCTGTCGATGCTGATCTCGGGCGCGCAGGTCACGACCATCCGTGACGGCATCGAGAAGGTCGCCGTGGTCGCCCGTGCGATCCCGTCAGAGCGTCTCGACCTCGGCGGTGTCGGCGATCTCACCATCACGTCGCGCAATGGCGTCGCCGTGCCGCTCCAGCAGATCGCCAAGATCGAATATTCCCACGAGGAACCGATCATGTGGCGGCGCAACCGCGACATGGCGATCACCGTGCGCTCCGACGTCGTCGACGGCGTGCAGGCGCCTGACGTCACCAACCAGATCACGCCGAAGCTGAAGGCGATCAAGGATCATCTCGAGCCGGCCTACCGCATCGAGCCGGGCGGGGCGTTCGAGGAATCCGCCAAGGGCAACGCCTCGATCTTCATCCTCTTCCCGCTGATGGTGATGGTGATGCTGACGCTGCTGATGTTCCAGCTGCAGAGCTTCTCGCGCCTGATCCTGGTGTTCCTGACCGCGCCGCTCGGCATCGTCGGCGCCTCCTTCGGGCTCAACGTCGCCAATGCCCCGTTCGGCTTCGTGGCGCTGCTCGGCCTGATCGCGCTCGCCGGCATGATCATGCGCAACACGGTCATCCTGGTCGACCAGATCGAGACCGACGTTTCGCATGGGTTGACGCGCCGGGAGGCGATCGTGGAGGCAACCGTCCGCCGCGCCCGTCCGGTGGTGCTGACGGCGCTCGCCGCGATCCTGGCCATGATCCCGCTGTCGCGCTCGGCCTTCTGGGGCCCGATGGCGATCACGATCATGGGCGGCCTGTTCGTGGCGACCTTCCTGACGCTCCTGTACCTGCCGGGCCTCTACGCCCTGTGGTTCAGGAAGAGCCTGGACGAGGCCGGCACCCCCGAGCAGCCTGCCGCGCCGCAGCATGGGAGCGATGACCAGCACGCAATTCCGCTTGCTGAAGCAGCTGAATAAATGAGAAGACTACCGACGAACGAGTCCTGACTGATGGCCCTTATTTCGGAACATATCGAAGGCGACACCCGGGATCGTATCCTCGAGGTGGCCGAGCGGCTGTTCCGCCAGATCGGCTACCAGAAGACCACGGTCGGAGACATCGCCAAGGAGCTCAGGATGAGCCCCGCCAACGTCTATCGCTTCTTCGAATCGAAGAAGGCGATTCACCAGGCGGTGGCCCGTTCGCTGATGGGCGAGGTCGAGCTCGAGGCGCAGCGGATCGTGGCAAGGCCAGGTCCGGTGCTCCCGCGTTTCCGCGAGCTCCTCACCACCGTCCATCGCATGAACACCGAGCGCTATGTCGGTGACAACAAGCTGCATGAGATGGTCGAGATCGCCATGCAGGAGGACTGGGGCGTCTGTGTCACCCACATGGAATGTATCGCCGGAATGGTCGGCCAGATGATCGCGCAAGGCGTCGCCACCGGTGAGTTCGAGGCGCCCGATCTGCAGCTGGCTGCGCTCTGCTCGTGCACCGCGATGATGCGCTTCTTCCACCCCCAGATGATCGCCCAGTGCGCCACCAAGCCGGGCCCGACCATCGACCAGATGATCGATTTCGTCATCGCGGGTCTGTCGCCGCGCCACTGACGGGCCGGCGGGTTTCGCCCTATAAGCTGCTTCGCATTGCCCGGAATGGTGGATAGCGGAGAAGCAGCGCGTGACCGACAAAGACCTCTATTTCTACGAGCCCTCCAAGGGCCACGGCCTCAAGCACGATCCCTTCAACGCCATCATCGCGCCGCGGCCGATCGGCTGGATCTCCTCCCGCGACACCAAGGGCCACGTCAATCTCGCGCCCTACAGCTTCTTCAATGCGTTCTGTTACGTGCCGCCGATCATCGGCTTCTCCTCCACCAACTGGAAGGACACGGTCGAGAACATCCAGCAGACCGGCGAATTCGTCTGGAATCTGGCCACGATGGATCTCGCCAAACACATGAACGCGACCGCCGCGCATGTCGGCCCCGAGGTCGATGAGTTTAAGCTCGCCGGCCTCACCGCCGTGCCCGGCAAGCTCGTCAACGTGCCGCGCGTCGGCGAGAGCCCCGTCGCGTTCGAGTGCAAGGTCTCCGACATCGTCCGCCTCAAGGGTGCCGACGGCAAGGAGACCGAGGCCTGGCTGACGCTCGGCGAGGTCGTCGCCGTCCACATCGACAAGGCCATGATCAAGGACGGCGTCTACCAGACCGCCGCCGCCCGCCCCATCGTCCGTGCCGGCCGCCGCGGCGACTATTTCGAGATCAAGCCGGAAAACATGTTCGAGATGGTCCGGCCGGATTAGGCCTGCCTCTCTACGCCGTCATTCCCCTCCCGGAACTGCCCCCATGCCCCCGCCGTTATGGTCTCGGGGGCCGCCCGGCCGCGTCAATTCGCTTCCTTTTGCGCGCGAAGTGTTCCCTTCCGCCGGCCACTTTCCGCTAAAATGTCCGATAACCGCGCCGATGCATGAGGTCCGCCATGAGCTTCCGCCGCGACAAAATCACAAAGCCGATCTTCTCCTGGGCGCGCGGCGTGCTGCCGGCGATGTCCGACACCGAGCGCGAGGCGCTGGAGGCTGGTGACGTCTGGTGGGACGCCGATCTGTTCACCGGCAACCCCGATTGGTCGAAGCTCTTGAAGGTGCCGCAGGCGACGCTGACCGCTGAGGAGCGGGCCTTCCTCAACGGCCCCGTCGACGAGCTCTGCGCCATGCTCGACGAGTGGAGGATTTTTTGGGAATGGCGTGACCTGCCGCAGGACGTCTGGTCCTTCGTCAAGCGCGAAAAATTCTTCGGCATGATCATCCCGAAGGAGTTTGGCGGCCTCGGCTTCTCGCCCTACGCGCATTCGGAAGTGGTGCGAAAAATCTCGACCCGCTCGATCGCGGCTGCCGTCACCGTGATGGTGCCGAACTCGCTCGGTCCCGGCGAGCTCCTGATGCGCTTCGGCACCGGGGAGCAGCAGGCGCGCTGGCTGCCGCGCCTGGCCGACGGCCGCGACATTCCCTGCTTCGGCCTCACCAGCCCGGAAGCCGGCTCCGACGCCGCCTCGATGACCGACACCGGCATCATCTGCAAGGGCATCTTCGAAGGCCGCGAGGTCGTCGGCCTCCGCCTCAACTGGCACAAGCGCTACATCACGCTCGGTCCGGTCGCGACGCTGCTTGGCCTCGCTTTCAAAGCCTATGATCCCGATCATCTCGTAGGCAGCCAGGAAGAGCTCGGCATCACCGTGGCGCTGATCCCGACCAATCTGCCCGGCGTCGAGATCGGCCATCGCCATCTGCCGTCGATGCAGGTGTTCCAGAACGGCCCGAACCGGGGCCGCGACGTCTTCATTCCGCTCGACTACGTGATCGGCGGCCAGGAGCGCCTCGGGCAGGGCTGGAAGATGCTGATGACGGCGCTCGCCGCCGGCCGCGGCATCTCGTTGCCGTCGCTGTCGGCGGCCGGTGCCGCTTATGCGGCGCGCACCACCGGCGCCTATGCCCGCATCCGCGAGCAATTCGGCATCTCCATCTCGAAATTCGAGGGCGTCGAGGAGCCGCTCGCGCGCATCGTTGCCACCGCCTATCAGCTCGACGCGGCGCGGCGGCTGACCTGCGCGGCGCTCAATGCCGGTGTCCATCCCGCCGTCATCTCGGGCATCATGAAGCTGCACGCGACGGAGCGGATGCGCACTGCGGTCGACGACGCCATGGACATCCACGGCGGCAAGGCGGTGATCGACGGTCCGCAAAACTATCTCGGCAATCTGCACCGCGCCGTCCCCGTCGGCATCACCGTCGAGGGCGCCAATATCCTGACCCGCAATCTCATCGTGTTCGGGCAGGGGGCGATCCACGCCCATCCCTATCTGCTCGACGAGATGAACGCGCTCGCCGACACCGACCGCGAACGCGGGCTCACTGCGTTCGACAAGGCGTTCTGGAAGCATGTCGGTCACAGCTTCGAGACGCTATTGCGTGCCTTCGGCCGCAGTTGGACCCTGGGCGCCTTCGCGCCGGCACCGAACGCGGGCGATGCCACGCCATTCTATCGCCAGCTCTCGCGCTATTCGGCGGCGTTCGCGCTCTGCGCCGACATGGCGCTGCTGACGCTCGGCGGCGCGCTCAAGCGCAAGGAGATGCTGTCGGCGCGGTTCGGCGACATCCTGTCCGAACTTTATCTGCTGTCGGCCGTGCTGAAGCGTTGGCAGGACGAGGGCCGGCAAAAGGAGGATTTTGCCGCGCTGGGATGGTGCATGGCGACCGGCTTCAAGACCATCGAGAACAGGCTTGCCGAAATCCTCGCCAATCTGCCGAACCGCTTCGTCGCTGTCATCCTCAAGCTCGTGGTCCAGCCGTTCGGCGCGCGCGTGCTCGGCCCGTCCGACCGCGTCGTGCATCAATGCGCTGGCATCGTGCTGGAGCCGTCGGCCGCGCGCGACCGTCTCACGCCCGATCTTGCTTATGTCGATGATGACGGCGGCTTTGCGCGGCTGGAGCGTGCGTTCAAGCTGGTCACGAGCACCGACGCGATCGCCAAGCGCATCCGTGCGGCGCACCTCCGCGACTGGAAGGAAGCGGTGGCCAAGGGCGTGATCACGCAGGCCGAGGGCGAGCAGCTCGCCGCGGCTCATGAAGCCGTCACAAAAGTGATCGAGGTCGATGATTTTGCGCCGGAGGCGCTGTCGCCGATTTACAAGAAAACCGGAGATGTGCATCAGTTCTTCCAGGAACTCGGTGAACAGAGGGCGGCGAGCTGATGGCACGACCGGTTTTCATCGTCGACGGCAGCCGGACGCCGTTTCTGAAGGCGCGCTCGGGGCCCGGCCCGTTCACCCCGGTCGATCTCGCCGTGCAATGCGGCCGGCCGCTGCTGGCGCGCCAGCCGTTTTCGCCTGATGATTTCGACCAGGTCATCCTCGGCTGCGTCAACGTGATCGCGGACGAGATGAACCCGGCCCGCGTCGCAGCGCTCCGGCTCGGCATGGGCGAGGACATGGTCGCCTTCACCGTGCAGATCAATTGCGGCTCCGGCATGCAGTCGATCGACACCGCCTACCGCTACATCCGCGAGGGCCATGCCGACATGATCCTGGCCGGCGGCACCGAGGCGCTCAGCCACGCGCCGCTGGTCTGGCCGAATTCCGGCGTGCGCTGGTTTGCCGGTCTCGCCACCGCCAAGGGCGTGGCCGCAAAGCTCGCCGCCGCCTTCAAATTGCGTCCGCGCCATCTCAAGCCGATCATCGGGCTTGAACGGGGATTGACCGATCCCATCACCGACCTGAACATGGGCCAGACCGCGGAGGTCGTTGGCCACCTGTTCGGCATCACCCGCGCGCAGTCCGACGCCTATGCCGCCGAGAGCCACCGCCGCCTCGCGCACGCGCAGGCGGAAGGTTTTCTGAAGGGCGAAGTCGAGACCGCGTTCTCTCGCGACGGCAAATTCTTCGATCACGATGACGGCGTGCGGCCAGACTCGACAGCCGAGACGCTCGCAAAGCTTCGGCCGGTGTTCGAGCGCCCGTGGGGCCAGGTCACCGCCGGAAATTCCTCGCAGATCACCGACGGCGCGTCCTGGGTGATCCTCGCCTCCGACGCGGCGGTCGCCAAGCACAAGCTGACACCGAAGGCCGCCATCGTCGACAGCAATTGGGCTGCGCTCGATCCCAGTATCATGGGGCTCGGCCCGGTGATGTCGGCGACGCCGCTGCTTCGGCGCAACGGCCTCACGGTTCAGGACGTCGAGACCTGGGAGCTGAACGAGGCGTTCGCGACCCAGGTGCTCGGCTGTCTTGCCGCCTGGAACGACGACAAATTCTGCCGCGAGATTCTTGGCCTCGACGGCGCGGCCGGCGAGATCGACCGCGACAAGCTCAACGTCGACGGCGGCGCGATCTCGCTCGGCCATCCCGTCGGCACCTCCGGCAACCGCATCGTGCTGCATCTCGTCAACGCGATGAAGCGGCTCGGCACAAGGCGCGGAATTGCCACCGAGTGCATCGGCGGCGGGCTCGGCGGCGCCATGCTGATCGAGGCGGTGTGATCATGGAGTCGAAGATCATGACCGCGCTCGGCGACCGCGTGCTGGAGCTCGGGCCCAAGCCTGCGGCCGACAGCCCCTACAGGCACTTCAAGCTGACGCGCGATGCCGACGGTGTCGCCTGGCTGCTGTTCGACCGCGCCGCTTCCAGTGCCAACACGCTCTCGTCGGACGTGATGGAGGAGTTCGACGCCGTGCTCGCGGCGATCGAGACCGAGCGTCCGGCAGGTCTCGTGATCCGCTCGGCCAAACCGTCCGGCTTCATCGCCGGTGCCGACGTCAACGAATTCCGCGGCGCCAGCGATCCCGAGATGGTGGAAACGCGTATCCGCGCCGCCCATGCGGTGGTCGATCACCTGGAAGCGCTGAAACTGCCGACGGTCGCGGTCATCCACGGCTTCTGCCTCGGCGGCGGGCTCGAGGTCGCGCTGGCCTGCCAGTCGCGCATTGCCATTGATGGCGCGCGCTTCGGCTTCCCGGAGGTGATGCTCGGCCTGCATCCGGGCCTCGGCGGCACCGCGCGCTTCACCGCGCTGGTCAATCCGCCCCAGTCGATGGCGCTGATGCTGACCGGCCGCACCATCGATGCACGCCGCGCCAAAGCGCTCGGCCTCGTCGATACCGTGACGCAGGAGCGCCATGTCCGAGGTGCGGTGAAGGACGTGCTGTTCGGCCGGCTGAAGCGGACCAAGCCCGGTCTTCTCACCCGCGCCGCCAATCTCGGACCCGTGCGCGGTCTCCTGGCCAAGCGCATGCGCTCGGAGGCTGGGAAGGCCGCACCGCGCGAGCACTATCCCGCGCCTTACGCGCTGATCGATCTCTGGGAGACGCACGGCGGCAGCAAGGCTGCGATGCTGGGGGCCGAGCAAGCGTCATTCGCCAAATTGATGGTGACGCCGACGGCGCAGAATCTGATCCGCGTATTCTTCCTGCGCGAGCAGATGAAGAAGACGGCAGGAAGCGGCAACACCATCAAGCACGTCCATGTCATCGGCGCCGGCGCCATGGGCGGCGACATCGCGGCTTGGGTAGCCGGGCAGGGGCTGCGGGTCTCGCTCGCGGACATGAAGGCGGAGCCGATCGCCGGCGCTGTGAAGCGTGCGGCCGAGCTTTACGGAAAGATCATCCGCAAACCCACCGATGTGCGCGACGCGCTCGATCGCCTGATCCCCGATATGGACGGGGAGGGCGTCCGCAACGCCGATCTCATCATCGAGGCGGTGCCGGAAAAGCTCGAGTTGAAGCAGAAGGTCTATGCCGGTCTCGAGCCCAGGATGAAGCCGGGCGCCATCCTCGCGACCAACACCTCGAGCATCCCGCTCCAGGACCTGCGCACGACGCTGGCGCGGCCCGAGCGCCTGATCGGGCTGCACTTCTTCAACCCGGTGTCGCGGCTGCAACTTGTCGAAGTCGTCAGCCATGACGGCAACGATCCGCAAGTGCTGAAGGAGGCGCTCGCCTTCGTCGGCGCGATCGACCGCCTGCCGCTATCCGTGAAGAGCTCGCCCGGCTTCCTCGTCAACCGCGCGCTGACGCCCTACATGCTGGAAGCGATGGTGATGCTGGACGAGAAGACCGACCAGCGCCTGATCGACGCCGCAGCCGAGCAGTTCGGCATGCCGATGGGGCCGATCGAACTGGCCGATCAGGTCGGGCTCGACATTTGCCTCGATGTCGGCGACATGCTGCGCACCAAATTCGGTGATCTCTTGCCGCCGACGCCGGCCTGGCTGCGCGAGAAGGTCGCCAAGGGCGAACTCGGCCGCAAGACCGGCAAGGGCTTCTACACGTGGAAGGACGGCAAGGCCGAGAAAGCGCCGCTGCCCGAGACCGGCCCGCGCGTCACCGACCAGATGATCGACCGCCTGGTGCTGCCGATGTCGAACGTCTGCGTCGCCGCGCTGCGCGAAGGCATCGTCGACGATCCCGATGCGGTCGATGGCGCCATGATCTTCGGCACGGGTTACGCACCGTTTCGCGGCGGTCCGCTGAACTATGCGCGCACGCGCGGCGTGGATAATGTCGTGTCCACCTTGCGCGATCTCGCCGATCGATTCGGCGGACGGTTCGCCCCCGATGCGGGCTGGGACAATTTCAAGTGAGCGATCTCAAGTGAGCGATCTTAAGTGAGAGGGGCATGAACGAACAGGTCAATACCGGGCCGAGCGGCGATCTCTGCATCCGCACGCTGGCGATGCCCGCCGACACCAACGCCAATGGCGACATCTTCGGCGGCTGGCTGCTCAGCCAGATGGACGTCGGCGGCGGCGTGTTTGCCTCGAAAGTCGCGAAGTCGCGCACCGTGACCGTCGCGATCGAGGCGATGAACTTTCGCAAAGCCGTCTATGTCGGCGATCTCGTTTCGGTCTATGCCAATCTCGTGCGTGTCGGGCGTACATCCATGACCGTGCATCTCGAAGCGTGGGCGCTGCGTCGCAGAGAGGAACATCCGTTTCTCGTCACTGACGGCAATTTCACCTATGTCTCGATCGACGACCACGGCCGTCCGCAGTCGATAAGTCGCACCGATACGCCGATCGCGACGTAATCGCGCGCGGCGTATGACCGCGCCGCGTTGCAACCGCAGTCATCGCGTCTTCGCCAAGAACAAGTCATAAAACGGATGAGGTCCCGGCGTACTCAATTGCGTGTCGATTCGGGGTGGAAACGGCCTCAAATGCCCAGGAACCTTTGGGCAGAAGTGCCGTTATTTGCCCGCACTTGAGGAATCCACGGGCCATGCCGGATAGCTACATTATCGAAGTCAACTCGCAAACCGCAGGTATCGTCGTTCGCGGCCAGGGAGGTTACTGCTTCTTCGCGTCGTCCCACCAGTTCAATCGCCTCGAAGGCCAGGTCTTCCGCAACGCCCGCGAAGCCGAGCGCGCCGCGCGGAAGCTGATTAACGGCGATGTGAAGGAAGCGGCGTAACTGCCGCTGTCGTTCCGGGGCGCGCGAAGCGCGAGCCCGGAAGATATTGCCGCATGAACGGCTGCCTTCCCTTCTCCCCTTGTGGGAGAAGGTGGCGCGAAGCGCCGGATGAGGGGTTGTTTCGGCGAATTCAACTGTGAGAGATCCACTCGCGGATAGAACCCCTCACCCGTCTCGCCGCTAACGCGGCGATCCACCCTCTCCCACAAGGGGAGAGGGAAGAGACGTCATCACAATTTCGTCGCCGCCCGCGACAGCAGCTTCCAGTCGTCGCCTTGCTTCTGCCAGTTCATCAGGATGTGAAGGTTGGTCGGCACTTTCTTCCCATCGGCCGCCATCTCCTGTTCCGCGACCCAGTGGAAGCGCACGATTGCTGCGGGGCCGACGACCTTGATGGTCGGGTCCTTGTATTCGATCGAAAGGAATTTCGACTTGCCGTCGGTGGCGTTGGTGATGAAGGTCGCCTTGTCCTCCACCTTGCCGCTGGAATGGCTGTAGCTCAGATCGTCCCAACACAGCGCGCCGAGCGCCTTCGGATCGGCCGCGATCTGGGCGAGGCGGAAGGCCTCGACCTTCTTCGCCACGGCCTCTTCGTCCGCTGAGGCGGCCAGCGCCGGCGTCGTGAGGGCGAGCGCGGAGACGGCAAGAGCCGGAACGGCAAGGGTCGAGAGAGCCAGATCGCGTCGGTTGATCGTCATCGTTTCCTCCTTTTTGATCTTGAAGAGAGTGTTGCAGCCGCGCGCGGCTTTGTCGAGTGGTCACGTCGTCGTCATGTGCATGCCTCATTGCGTGATCGCAGCCATATTGATACGTCTCGCGCATCGATGCGTCGCGCATTTGGGAAAGTACGGAAATGATCGAGACCAGGCACGGTGCAATGGGCGGGGCGTTGCTGTTCGACATCGACGGCACGCTCGCCAACACCGACCCGCTGCACTTGAGGGCTTTCAACCAGGTGCTCGGTCCTCGCGGCCATGTGTTCGATCACGCGCGCTTCTCCAGGGAGCTGCAAGGTTTCGCCAATGTATCGATCGGCGAGCGCTTTCTGCCCGACGAGGCGCCGGAACGGCGCGCCTCGATCCTGGATGAGAAGGAGGAAGTCTTCCGCGCGCTGGTGGCCGGGCAGATCGAGCCGCTGCCGGGCCTGATGGCGTTGCTCGACCGGGCGGACGCGGCCGGCGTTCCCATGGTTGCCGTGACCAATGCGCCGCGTCTCAACGCCGAGCTACTGCTCTCCGGCCTCGGCATCGCGCATCGTTTCATGGCGCTCGTGATCGGCGCCGAGCTGCCGCACGGCAAGCCGCATCCGTTGCCCTATCAGGAAGGGCTGCGCTTTGCCGGCGCCAGCGCGACAGCCTCGATCGCGTTCGAAGACTCCCGCACCGGCGTGCAGTCGGCCACTGCGGCGGGTATTCCGACCATCGGCATCCGGACCAGCCTCAGCCATGCTGACCTGGTCGCAGCAGGCGCGGTCACCTCCGTGAGCGCCTTCGATGATCCGGACCTGCTCGCGCCTCTGGCTGCTGCGATGGCGTGGTGAGAGGCCTCGTCCGTTAACTGTGATTGGCGGGCGGATTGACCGATCGCGCGAACCGCCGCACCATGCGGCATTCTGATTTGAGGCCATTGCCGTGACTGGACTGACCCATCGTCAAGCCGAAATCCTCAACATCGCGCGCGCTTCCGGCCGCGTCATGGTCGAGGAGCTTGCGCGCAAATTCGAGGTCTCGGCGCAGACGATCCGCAAGGATCTCAACGATCTCTGCGAGCGGCGCTCGCTGACGCGCATCCATGGCGGCGCCATCATCGCCTCCGGCGTGGAAAACCTCGCTTATGAGGCGCGCCGCTTCGTCGCCGCCGACGAGAAGAAGGCGATTGGAGCCGCCGCCGCCTCGCTGATCCCGAACGGTTGCTCGCTCTTCATCAACATCGGTACCACCACCGAGGAGGTCGCGAGCGCGCTGACCTCGCACGAGGATCTCCTCGTCATCACCAACAATCTCAACGTCGCCATGTTGCTCTACCGCCATCCCCGCATCGAGGTGGTGGTGGCCGGCGGCACGGTGCGGCGCGCCGACGGCGCGGTGGTCGGCTCGACCGCGACGCAGCTGATCGGCCAGTTCAAGGTCGACTACGCCATCATCGGTGCATCCGCGATCGACGAGGAGGGCGCGCTGCTCGACTTCGACTATCGCGAGGTGCAGGTCGCGCAAGCCATTATCGCCAATGCCCGCAGCGTCATGCTGGTCGCCGATTCGACGAAGCTTCGCCGCAGCGCCCCGGTGCGCATCGCCCATATCAGCCAGATCCAGACCTTCGTGACCGACCAGGAACTCCCCGAGCGCCTCGCCACCATCTGCCACAGCAAGGGCATCGAGGTGGTCGAGGCGATGCCGAAGGGGGCGGGGGATATCGACGATGCGGCGGCGGAGACCACCCCGGTCACGCTCCGGAGCGTGTGAATCTCCGATGCGCTTGAGGCAGGGCGAAGTCGCCAACTACCAGGCGTAGCGAACCACACCTTTGCCGGCGTAGCTTTCGGTGACGTGAGAGAACTGGCCTTCGAACGCGGCGGCAACCGAAAGGCCATTGAGCCACTTCTTCTCGACGGATGCCGACACCAGTGCCGTGTCACGAGCGGGCGCGGCGCCGTAGACGATGAAAGTCGATGCCGGAAGCGTCTGGAAGAAGCTCGTGGCGCTGCGCTCAGTGTTGAAATCGTGCGCCCACGCCGCGCGACCGCGCAGCGTGATCACCGCGTCCTGCGCGGCAAACGAAGTGTCGGCGCGCAGGCCGAGCTCACTGCGCGATGTGGTGACATCCTTGGCGAAATAGGACAGGGCAAAGTTGTCGATGCCGGCAACCGTCCGTTCGGCGTATGCGGGAACGAAGAAGGTGGTGAACTGGCCGGCGGCGTAGGGGGTCAATCCGCCGAGCCCGGTGGCAAAGCGATAACCAGCCTCCAGCCGGCCGGCGGCAGCATTCGCATCGAAGTTGGCGCGCAGCTGGTTGGACAGTACGGTACGGTCAGTGGTGATGTCCTGCCAGCCATAGGCCAGGGCAGCCGCGATGTAGGCCGATCCAACGTTGTGGCGAGCATAGATGCCGGCCTGAAACATATCGGAGCGTCCGCCGCCGAGACCATTGGCCAGATGATAGCTCGTGCCCGCGCCGCCGAGCGCGAAGCCGACCAGCGTGTCGGGCGAGAGGCGGTAGTCGACGCCGGCCGCGCCGCCATAGATGTGCGTGGCATAGCCGTTCGATCCCACCACGGCGTTGCCCTCGGTCGATTGCGAGCCGCCATAACCCGCAGACCAGACGTTCCAGCGCTGCGAGAATAGCGGCGTCGGCGCCTTGCCGACGATGCCCGCATGCGCGTTCCGCGCTTTGCTGTTGCTCACCGCTGCGTAGGAGGTCGCCTCAGCCTCCTCCTCATAGCCCATCGCGCCAGCCGCTGGCATCCCGCTGACGCGCGAACCCATGAACGGATCCGTCATGATATTGAGGAAGCGATCCATCGCATCGAACGTCGTCTGCTGCGTACCTGTCGCGGCCTCGCCCGACGCGATCGTCAGCCCCTGTGGGGTCAGACCGCCAAACGCCAGCGGGATGCCACCCGCGGTGTTGAACGAATTGATCAGGGCATTGGCCACGTTGGTCTGATTGATGTTGAGACCGCTGCCGAACCCCGGCGCAGGCACGAAATTCAGCGTGATATCGAGGTAGGCGTTGTTCCCGTCGTAGCTCAGCGCGGTCGAGAAGTTTGCCGGCAGGTTGGTGTTGACCAGCGTGCCGAACGTGTCGATCCGTACGCCCGCGTTTACGATCGTGTACCGATGTGTCACGAACGCGTCGTTGGCGTAGATCGCCTGCACCGTCGCGCCGCCGAGTGTCGCTGTGCCGGTTACGTTGGTGCGATCCGCGCCACCCGAGCCCACTTCGACCATGTATGTCGTCGCTGCGTTCAGAACGAGATTGCCCTGAACCGTGAGCGTGCCGACCGAGTTGCCGGGCGCCAGCGTGCCGCCCGTGAAGGTGGTATTGCCGACGGTGCCGTTGCCGCCGAGCGTGCCGCTGCCGCTCACCGTGGTCAGCGGCGACGAGGCGATCGAACCGTTGACCGCCAGCGTGCCGCCGGTCACCGTCGTGTTGCCCGTGTAGGTATTGATTGCCGTGAGGCTGGTGGTCCCGCTCTCGACCAGTACCGTGCCGACGCCCGAGATCAGCGGCGCGAATGTGTAGTTGGCTGCGGTGTGGTTGAACACGATTTGGCCGGTGCCGTCGCCGAACGTCACAATCGGCGCATTGACTGTGCCCGGCGCCACCGCGGGTGCGGCCGCTGCTGCACCGACGTTCAGCGTGCCGGTCGAACCTGGCGCCGCTGCGATCACGATGGCGGTCCCGCTCACCGTACCGCCATCCGCAATCGTCAGTGTGCCGGTGCCGAAAGCGCCGACATTGACATGGCCGGTCGTTGTCCACGTCGAGCCCGGCCCCGTCACGTTCACGATGCCCGTCGTGCCGCCGTTCGTACCAATAAGGGCGGTTCCGGTGCTGCTCACCGCGCCGCCGTCCTGAACGTTCAGAATGCCAGTGCTGTTGACACCAACCGACAGAACCCCGGCATTCACCCATGTCGAGCCTGCGCCATTGACGGTCACTGTGCCGGCAGCGCCCATGCCGATATCGGCGGCCGTGTTGCTCACCCTGCCGCCGTTCAAGATGTTCAGCGTGGCCGTGGCGGCCTCGCCGACACGAATATAGGCGGAATTCGTCCATGTGGAATTCGCACCGGTCACGGTCGCCGTGGCGGGCGCGCCGAATGTGCCCAAAGAAGCGAATGTGTTGCTGACCGAGCCGCCATTCTGGACGGTGAGTGTACCGTTACCCAAATTGATATGTTGAGTGCTTGTCAGCGTTGAGCCGGCGCCGTCGACCGTCACGTCTCCCGTTCCGGAGAATCCGATGGTAACGACATTGCCGCTCGCCGCACCGCCGTTCTGGATATTCAGGGTGCCGGTGCCGTTTCTGCCGATCAACAGAAGACCGGAACTGGTCCACCTTGAATTTGCTCCGCTGACGGTGGCGATGCCGGTCACGCCGGCGTTTGAACCGAGGGTGCCGTCGGTGTTGGTCACCGTGCCGCCGTTGAGGACGTTGAGCGTGCCGCTGGCCGATTGGCCGACCTCAAGCGTGCTGGAATTGGTCCATATCGAGTTCGCGCCGGTCACCGTCGCTGTGCCGCTTGCCCCGACAGAACCGCCAACAACAACGAATGTGTTGCTGACCGCCCCGCCGTTCTGGACAGTGAGCGTACCGCTGCTGCTCAAGCCAATGTTGATGTGCTGGTTGCTCGTCAGCGTTGAGCCGACACCATCGACCGTCACGTCTGCCGTCGCGTTGGAACCGATGGTGACCACATTGCCGCTCGCCGCACCACCGCTCTGAATTGTCAGTGTGCCGGTGCCGCTCGAGCCGACGAGCAAAAGACCGGAATTGGTCCATCTTGAATTTGTTCCGTTGACAATGGCAACGCCGGTTGCACCGGCGTTCGCACCAAGTGTGCCATCCGTATCGGTCACCGTGCCGCCGTTGAGGACGTTGAGCGTGCCGTGGCCGGATTGACCGACAACAAGCCCGCCGGAATTGGTCCACCAGGAGTTTGCGCCGGTCACCGTCGCCGTGCTGGTCGAACTGACATTTGCGGCTATGACGCCAATCGTGTTGGACACCCAACCGCCTGCTGCCACGTTCAACGCGCCATTGCCGCTAAAACCGATGGTGAGAAGATTGGAGTTGGTCCAGGTAGACCCGGTTCCGCTGACCGTTGCAGTTCCCGTTGAACCGGCATTAAGGCCGAAATTGCCCACGGTGTTGCTGACTTGGCCGCCGTTCAGAACGTTCAGTGTCCCGCTGCCGTCCACGCCGAGATCGAGCGCGCCGGAATTGACCCATGTCGAGCTTGCGCCGGTCACCGTCACATTGCCGGTTGAGCCGGCCGCCGTGCCGATGGTGGTTATGCCTGATAGCGCAGGTCCACCCGAGATCACGGTGGGGAACGGGGAAGTCGTGTCGACCACCACGTTCGTGCCGGCGGCTGGCACACCGCTCGGCGACCAATTGCCGGAAGTGAACCAATCGTTGGAATTGCTTCCAGCCGTCCAGACCGATTGGGCCGTTGATGCGGTCGGCACCCCGATGGCGGTCAGGGCCGTAAAGGCGAGCAACCAGGCCCGACGCTGCATTCAAGCATTCCTAATTGAGATGAGTAGGCGTGCCGTGCAGTTTTTAGTTGCATTCAGCAACCAACGGTAACATTCCGAGATCGATCGTCCATCAACCGAAAGGTTGAGTTGCGGCACGCCGAAGCTCGCAAGATCCCTCACGTCGCGCGTGACGAGCGCGAGATTGTTTGCGAGCGCGGTTGCGGCAAGGAAGCCATCCATGACGGACAGCGCGACGCCACTGCGGCAGCTCTGCGCCGTCAGGTGGCCTCAGCGTTCCGACCAGGAACTGCCCGAGCGCCTCGCCACCACCTGCCACGGCAAGGGCATCGAGGTGGTGGAGGCGATGCCGAAGGGCGCGGATATCGATGATGCGATTGAACCGGCGCAAGAGGCCGCGCCGCTGGTGCTGCTGCGCTAAGAGCTTATGTGCCGCTCCACGGATTGATCAGCGGCACGCCCGTAGGTTCGAAATCCCCCACATTGCGCGTAACAACGGTCAAGCCGTGGACAAGCGCGGTCGCTGCAATGAGGGCGTCGCGTTCAGCCCGCGGGTTGGGAACGTGAAGTTGCGCACAGCGCTGCGCCACGGCCGTATCGATAGCGAGGATCCGCCCCTCGAAGCGAGCCAGAATTTGGCCGTCGATCCACGCGCGCAGGACGGCGCCTTGCGCCGCGTCTTTTCGCTCGATCAGGCGCACGCCAAGCTCGATTTCGAGAATCGAGATCGCGGACATGAAAAAATTCGCCGCGGGCACTGCATTGGCCCAAGCGAGGACGTTGTGATCGGCCTTATCCGGTCGCCTCAGTTCGGAAATGACATTGGTGTCCAGCAAAAACATCAGTCGAGATCGGCGGCCCTGGAGATACCGCCGGCAATGCGAGGCGGATCGAAATCAAAGTCCGCGTTCGCCTGCGCCAGGGCTTCGGCAAGGCTCACGTGCCCGCCGCTCAGGCGCAGATAATCCTCGATGGTCAGCAGGACATGGGCCGGGCGGCCGCGATCCGTAATGAAGACTGGCCCCTGCGAGGCCGCTTTCTTGGCGCCGCTCGTATCCTGGTTGAATTCTCGGCTGGTCAGGGTGGTCACCATCGTCAGCACCTCATCGCCGTAGCAACGCCTTACTGGTCAAAATTATATGTAGGCATGTTGCTACAATCAAGTATTCGCTGGTGCGGACTGTGCCCGGTGCCGTTCAATCGAGCCGTTTGCCTCTAGACTTGCCTGTTCTCCTGCCGATTTCTCAGCCGTACTGGTGACAAGAAAGTTCCGCTTTCACTTCTCTTGGCCTCTCTTTCATCTTGCTTTCGTTTTTCGGTGTGATCTAATCAAAAACGAAAGTAACCGCTCGAAGGAACGAGTGGCCGCCGGGGGATGCGTCTGTTGGAGCGTATTTTCGATCTCGCCATCATTGGAGGCGGTGTTAACGGCTGCGGCATCGCGCGCGATGCGGTGGGCCGCGGCAACACGGTTTTCCTGTGCGAAATGAATGATTTGGCGAGCGGGACGTCGTCCTGGTCGACCAAGCTGGTGCATGGCGGCCTGCGCTATCTCGAATATTACGAGTTTCGGCTGGTCCGCGAGGCGCTGATCGAGCGCGAGATCCTCTGGGGCATCGCGCCCCACATCATCCGTCCCTTGCGTTTCGTCTTGCCGCATCACGCAGGGCTTCGCCCCGCCTGGCTGCTTCGCCTCGGCCTCTTTCTCTATGATCACATCGGTGGTCGCCACCTTCTGCCGGCGACGCGTTCGGTCGATCTTGGGCGTGACGAGGTCGGCAAGCCGCTGATCCCGAATCGCTACAGCCGCGCCTTCGAATATTCCGACTGCTTCGTCGATGATGCCCGGCTCGTCGTGCTCAATGCGCGCGATGCCGCCGACAAGGGTGCCGAGATCCGTACCCGCACCCGTGCCACGGATATCAAGCAGTCCGATGGCGTCTGGACCGTCGGCATGGTCAACACGCTGACCGGCGAGCGCTCATCCATTCAGGCCCGGGCGCTGGTCAATGCCGGTGGTCCCTGGGTCGAGGATGTGCTCGGCCGCGGCGCCGGCGTCAACGCGAAGGCCAAGGTGCGTCTGGTTCAGGGCTCGCACATCGTCGTGAAAAAACTCTACGACCACGACCGTGCCTACATGTTCCAGAACGCCGACGGCCGCATCATTTTCGTGATCCCGTACCAGGACGATTTCACGCTGATCGGCACCACCGACCGCGACTATGACGGCGACCCCGCCAAGGTGAAGGCGACGCCCGAGGAGATCCAGTATCTCTGCGCCGCGGCAAGCGAATATCTCGCCAAGCCGGTGACGCTGGAGGACGTGGTCTGGACCTATTCCGGCGTGCGCCCGCTCTATGACGACGGCGCCAGCGAAGCCAAGGCCGCAACGCGCGACTACGTGTTCGAGCTCGACACGCCCGGCGGCTCGCCGCTGCTCTCGATCTATGGCGGCAAGATCACGACCTATCGCCGTCTCGCCGAAGAGGCGCTGGAGCGGCTCTCGCCCTATCTGCGTAGCGCGAAAGCGCGCGAGGGGTGGACCGGGAAATGGCCGCTGCCCGGCGGCGACATGGATGTGTCCGATATCGACGGCCTGATCGCCGAGCTCCAGCGCGGCTATCCCTTCCTCGGCCACGCACATGCGCGGCGCCTCGCGCGCGCCTATGGCACCCGCGCCATCAAGCTGCTTGGTGACTCGAAATCGGCCGCCGATCTCGGTCAGGACTTTGGTGCGACGCTGACCGAGCGCGAGGTCCGCTACCTCATGGTCAATGAATGGGCCGTCACCGCCGAGGACATCGTCTGGCGCCGCTCCAAGCTCGGCCTGCGACTAAGTGCCGACGAAATCGCGGCGCTTGACGACTGGATCAGGACTCACGCCGTGCCGCAGAGTCCCCTGCTGGAAGCGGGAGGACGCTCATGACCGTCACGCTCGATCAGGTGACCCGGGCCGTCGACGGTGTCGAGCACATCCGTGACGTCTCGCTGACGCTCGAGAGCGGCACGCTCAACGTGCTGCTCGGACCGACGCTGTCGGGCAAGACCTCGATCATGCGGCTGCTCGCCGGCCTCGACAAGCCGACCGCGGGCAGGGTGCTGGTCAACGGCAAGGACGTCACCGGCGTCGACGTGCGCCAGCGCTCGGTCGCCATGGTCTATCAGCAGTTCATCAATTACCCCTCGTTCACGGTTTACGAGAACATCGCTTCGCCGCTGCGCGTGCAGGGCAAGCCGCGCGAGGAGATCGAGGCGCGCGTCGCGGAAGCCGCAAAGCTGCTCAGGCTCGAGCCGTTCCTGAAGCGCACGCCGCTGCAGCTGTCCGGCGGCCAGCAGCAGCGCACGGCGATGGCGCGCGCGCTGGTCAAGGGCGCCGATCTCGTGCTGCTTGACGAACCGCTCGCCAATCTCGACTACAAGCTGCGCGAGGAGCTGCGCACAGAATTGCCTCGCATCTTCGAGGCGTCTGGCGCGATCTTCGTCTATGCCACCACCGAGCCGACCGAGGCGCTGCTGCTCGGCGGCAACACGGTCTGCATGTGGGAAGGGCAGGCGCTCCAGATCGGCGAGACGCCGAAGGTCTACCGCCGGCCGCAGACGCTGCGTGTCGCCCAGGTGTTCTCCGATCCGCCGCTTAATCTCGTCGGCATCGAGAAGAGGAACGGCTCCGTGCAGTATGCGGGCGGCATCGCCGCGCCGGCGTCCGGCCTCTATTCCTCTCTTGCCGACGGCGCCTATCGCGTCGGTTTTCGCGCCCATCAGCTTGCGCTCGCCAATGGCGAGACCGATCGCCATGCCTTCCACGCCACTGTCACGGTGACCGAGATCACCGGTTCGGAGAGTTTCGTGCATCTGACCCGCGACGGATCGAACTGGGTGGCGGTGCTGCACGGCGTGCACGAGTTCGAGCCCGGCCAGACCATCGATGCCGTGCTCGATCCCAACGATGTTTTTGTCTTTGATGCTGCCGACCGGCTGGTCGCGGCACCCGGCAATTCGTGAGGGGATGCGCCATGGCCCGCATTGACCTCGTCGATCTCGCCCACTCCTACGGCGGCAATGATGCGCCGCAGGAGAGCTTTGCACTGAAGCCTGTCACCATGACCTGGCGGCAGGGCGGCGCCTATGCGCTGCTCGGGCCGTCCGGCTGCGGCAAGACCACGCTGCTCAACGTCATCTCCGGCATCATCACGCCGTCGCGGGGGAAAATCCTGTTCGACGGGGTGGACATCACACCGCTGTCGACCCAGAAGCGCAACATCGCCCAGGTGTTCCAGTTTCCGGTGATCTACGACACCATGACGGTGGGGCAGAACCTGGCGTTTCCGCTCAAGAACCGCGGCGTGCCCAAGGCCGAGATCGACAAGCGCGTCGCCGAGATCGGCCGCCTGCTCGATCTCGATCCCTATCTGAACCGCAAGGCGACGCGGCTCACCGCCGACGCCAAGCAGAAGATCTCGCTCGGCCGCGGCCTCGTGCGCTCCGACGTCGCCGCCGTGCTGTTCGACGAGCCGCTGACGGTGATCGACCCCGAGCTGAAATGGCAGCTGCGCTCCAAGCTGAAGGCGCTGCATCGCGAGCTCGACCTCACGATGATCTACGTCACCCACGACCAGACCGAGGCGCTGACCTTCGCCGACACCGTCGTCGTCATGCATGACGGCCGCGTGGTGCAGAGCGGCACGCCGGCCGAGCTGTTCGACAAGCCGGCGCACACCTTCGTTGGCTATTTCATCGGCTCGCCCGGCATGAACATCCTGCCGGCCGAGGTGAGGGGACGCGAGGCCAGGATCGACGGTCACGTCATCGCGCTGGGCCGCAGCTACGACAAGCTTCCCGCGGGCGCGAAGATCGAGATCGGCGTGCGTCCGGAATTCGTGGAGGTGGTTGCGCCCGCGTCCGGCCTGCTCACCGCAAAAATCGAACGCATCGACGACCTCGGCCGCATCCGCTTTGCGCGTGCGCGTCTCGGCGACGCCAAGCTCGCCGCGCGCGCGCCGGGCGGTTTCACGTCGGACGGCACCGCCGGGCTGAAATTCGATCCGTCGCATGTCCACGTCTATGCCGACAGCCTTCTGGTGGAGGGAGCCGCCTGATGGACAAGACCGTCAACCAAAAAGCCTGGTTCCTGGTGCTGCCGGTGTTCCTGGTCGTCGCCTTCTCCGCGGTGCTGCCGTTGATGACGGTGGTGAACTATTCGATGCAGGACACCTTCGGCAACAACCAGTTCTTCTGGAACGGCGTCGGCTGGTTCAAGGAGCTGCTCGATCCCTCGACCGATCTCGGCGGCCGCTTCCTCGCCTCGCTCGGCCGCAACCTGTTCTTCTCGCTGGTGATCCTCGCCATCGAGGTGCCGCTCGGCATCGTCATCGCACTGTCGATGCCGCGCCAGGGCTGGACGGTGGCGGCCTGCCTCGTGATCCTCGCGCTGCCGCTGTTGATTCCGTGGAACGTGGTCGGCACGATCTGGCAGATCTTTGGCCGGCCCGACATCGGTCTGATGGGGTACGTCCTCAACCATATCGGCCTCGACTACAATTACGTCTCCAACGACATCGATGCCTGGGTCACCGTCATCGTGATGGACGTCTGGCACTGGACCAGCCTGGTTGCGCTGCTCTGCTATGCCGGCCTGAAGTCGATCCCGGAGGCCTATTACCAGGCAGCGCAGATCGACGGGGCCTCGCGCTGGGCCGTGTTCAAGGCGATCCAGTTGCCGAAGATGAACCGCGTGCTGCTGATCGCGGTGCTGCTGCGCTTCATGGACAGTTTCATGATCTACACCGAGCCGTTCGTCGTCACCGGCGGCGGGCCCGGCAACTCGACGACCTTCGTGTCGATCGAGCTCGTCAAGATCGCGCTCGGCCAGTTCGACCTCGGCAAGGCCGCCGCGCTGTCGCTGGTCTACAACCTCATCATCCTGATCGTCTGCTGGATCTTCTACACCGTCATGACCAATGCGGGCGCTGAACGTAAGCCGCAGGAAGGAGCCGCGTGATGCACTCGATTCCCGGCCGTCGCCTCATCATGGGGCTGTTCCTGATCTTCCTGCTGCTGCCGATCTACTGGCTCGTCAACATGAGCTTCAAGACCAACGCCGAGATCGTCTCGACGATGACGCTGTGGCCGCACACGCCGACGCTGCAGCACTACAGGCGCATCTTCACCGACGAGAGCTGGTATTCCGGCTACATCAACTCGCTGGAATACGTCGTCCTCAACACCATCATCTCGATCTCGGTGGCCTTGCCTGCGGCCTACGCCTTCTCGCGCTACCGCTTCCTCGGCGACAAGCATCTGTTCTTCTGGCTGCTGTCGAACCGCATGGCGCCGGCCGCGGTCTATGCGCTGCCGTTCTTCAACCTCTATTCGGCGATCGGGCTGTTCGATACGCCCTGGGCGGTTGCGCTCGCGCATTGCATCTTCAACGTGCCCTTGGCGGTCTGGATCCTCGAAGGCTTCGTCTCCGGCGTGCCGCGCGAGATCGACGAGACGGCATTCCTCGACGGCTATTCCTTCCCGCGCTTCTTCATCAAGATCCTGGTGCCGCTGATCGCGAGCGGCATCGGCGTTGCCGCCTTCTTCTGCTTCATGTTCTCCTGGGTCGAACTGCTGCTCGCGCGCACGCTGACCTCGGTGCAGACCAAGCCCATCGCGGCGATCATGACGCGCACGGTGTCGGCGGCCGGCATGGACTGGGGCCTGTTGGCGGCGGCCGGCGTGCTCACCATCATTCCGGGCGCGCTCGTGATCTGGTTCGTCCGCAATTACATCGCGAGCGGTTTTGCGCTCGGGCGCGTGTAAGGAGGCTCTGATGGAATCCATCGCATGGATGGCCTGGACGCTGCCGACGGCGATCTTCTTCGCCGCGCTGGCCTGCACGCTGGCCGTGATGACCTGGCTCGCGGCGGTCTATCCCGAAGCCGAGCGTGTCGGCGTGCTCAGCATTCCGACCACGCGCGGCGACCGCCTGTTCATCTCGCTGATCACGGCCGCCGTGATCCATCTCTTGTGGATCGCCTTCGTCGGCACCGACGCGCTCGCCACGCTGCCGATCGGCGAGGAGGGTTTTGAAATCTCGAGCCTGTGGCTCGCATCAGGAATTTCGCTGGCCACGGCCGTGCTCATTTTCCGCACGGTCTGACGCTCGCGAAGGGACGGCCAGATCCGGGACCAACCCGGGCCTGTAAAAATTTTGTCGCTGCAACGGAGGAACAACATGCGACAGTTTAGGAGAAGGAAAGGTCCATTGACCAAGAATAGCTTTCTGACCATGTCCAGCGTCGCCGCGCTTGTTGCGGTGTCGTTCGCCGTCTCGGCGCCGGTCCGCGCCGCAGACGACGCCGCGATCCAGAAGTGGATTGCGGAATTCCAGCCCTCGACACTGTCGAAGGAAGACCAGAAGAAGGAGCTGGAGTGGTTCGCCAAGGCCGCTGAGCCCTTCAAGGGCATGGAGATCAACGTCGTCTCCGAAACCATCACGACCCACGAATACGAATCGCAGACGCTGGCCAAGGCGTTCTCCGAGCTCACCGGCATCAAGCTCAAGCACGACATCATCCAGGAAGGTGACGTCGTCGAGAAGCTGCAGACCCAGATGCAGTCCGGCAAGAACGTCTATGACGGCTGGATCAACGATTCCGACCTGATCGGCACGCACTTCCGTTACGGCCAGACCATCGCGCTGTCGGACTACATGACCGGCGAGGGCAAGGACGTCACCGATCCCATGCTTGACGTCAACGACTTCATCGGCAAGTCGTTCGGCACCGCGCCGGACGGCAAGCTCTATCAGCTGCCCGACCAGCAGTTCGCCAACCTCTACTGGTTCCGCTACGACTGGTTCACCAACCCCGACTACAAGGCCAAGTTCAAGGCCAAGTATGGCTACGAACTCGGCGTGCCCGTGAACTGGTCCGCCTATGAGGACATCGCCGAGTTCTTCACCAACGACATCAAGGAGATCAACGGCGTCAAGGTCTACGGCCATATGGACTATGGCAAGAAGGACCCCTCGCTCGGCTGGCGTTTCACCGACGCCTGGCTGTCGATGGCCGGCAACGGCGACAAGGGCATTCCGAACGGTCTGCCGGTCGACGAATGGGGCATCCGCATGGAAGGCTGCCGTCCGGTCGGCTCCTCGGTCGAGCGTGGTGGCGACACCAACGGTCCGGCCGCGGTCTACTCGATCACCAAGTACCTGGAGTGGATGAAGAAGTATGCTCCGCCGCAGGCTCAGGGCATGACCTTCTCCGAGTCGGGTCCGGTGCCGGCGCAGGGCAACATCGCCCAGCAGATGTTCTGGTACACCGCCTTCACCGCCGACATGGTGAAGCCGGGCATCGCCGTGATGAACGCGGACGGTACGCCGAAATGGCGTATGGCTCCCTCGCCCCACGGTTCGTACTGGAAGGAAGGCATGAAGCTCGGCTACCAGGACGCGGGCTCGCTCACGCTTCTGAAGTCGACCCCGGCGGATCGCCGCAAGGCGGCCTGGCTCTATCTCCAGTTCATCGTCTCCAAGACGGTGTCGCTGAAGAAGAGCCATGTCGGTCTCACCTTCATCCGTGAATCCGACATTTGGGACAAGTCGTTCACCGAGCGTGCGCCGAAGCTCGGCGGCCTGATCGAGTTCTACCGTTCGCCCGCGCGCGTGCAGTGGACCCCGACCGGCAACAACGTGCCCGACTATCCGAAGCTCGCGCAGCTGTGGTGGCAGAACATCGGCGATGCGTCGTCCGGTACGAAGACGCCGCAGCAGGCGATGGATGCACTCGCGGCCGCTCAGGACTCCGTCATGGAGCGCCTCGAGAAGTCCGGCGTGCAGGGTGCCTGCGGTCCGAAGCTGCACAAGAAGGAGTCGGCCGAGTACTGGTTCGCCAAGGCCCAGAAGGACGGCACGATTGCTCCGCAGCGCAAGCTCGCCAACGAGAAGCCGAAGGGCGAGACGGTCGACTACGACACGCTGATCAAGTCGTGGCCGGCCACCCCGCCCAAGCGCGCCTCGCTGCAGTAACGCACGCCTCGTAACGACGAAAGGCCGGGAGCAATCCCGGCCTTTTTCTTTTTGCGTGGCGCGCTCCCAATTCTTCTCCGCCGTCGCCGTCCGCGAAGCTTGCTCCTCACCCTCGGTGTCATCGCCCGACTTGATCGGGCGATCCAGGGCGGATTCAATCACTCGTCGCAACACCCTGTGTATCGCTCACTCGTAGCAATTGGTCGAGAGTTTCCGCCGGTGTTTTCCAACCTAGGGT